>NC_023135.1:690816-1381633 GCF_000511355.1 Leisingera methylohalidivorans DSM 14336
GATGTCTTCCCAGGGCAGGGTGACCGGCACCACGCCGAACTGCGTCAGGAAGCGGCCCGCGGTCGGGAAGGTAAACACCCGCTTGCCCTTCAGATCGGCCAGCGAATTGATCGGATCCTTGGTGGCAAAGTGGCAGGGATCCCAGGCGCCGGCCGAGATGTGCTTGACGCCGACCTTGGAATACTCAGCGTCCCAGATCTCGTTCAGGCCGTACTGGTTGAACAGCACCGGCACGTCCAGCGAATAGCGCGAGGCAAAGGGGAAGTAGCCGCCGAACACGGTGACTTCGGTGGGGGACGCCATCGAGTCGTCGTCCGACTGCACCGCATCGATGGTGCCGCGCTGCATGGCGCGGAACAGCTCGCCGGTGGGGACCAGCTGATCGGCGTAGTACAGCTCGATCTGCATCCGGTCGCCGGCGATCTTGTTGAACATATCGATGGCGGGTTTGATCACATGTTCACCCAGCGCGGCGCCGGCATAGGTCTGCATCCGCCATTTGATGGTGGACTGGGCCAGCGCCGGGGTGGCCAGCGGTGCCGCCATGGCGCCAACGCCGGCGGTCTTAAGAAACTTGCGTCTTGTTGTCATAATTCTCACTCCTTGTTGAAACATCCGGCCCCTTGGCAGGACTCTTTCTTGGTTATTTTCCGTAGACAAATTCCGGCAGCCACAGGGCGATTTGCGGGAAGACCATGATCAGGGCCAGTGCCAGCACCATCACCGCAGCAAAGGGGATGATCGAGACATAGATGTCCTTCAGCCCGATTTCCGGCGGCGCCATGGCCCGCATCAGGAACAGGTTATAGCCGAAGGGCGGTGTCATATAGGCGATCTGGGTGGTGATGGTGTAAAGCACCCCGTACCAGATCAGATCGAAGCCAAGCGCCCCCACCAGCGGCACATAGAGCGGCGCCACGATCACCAGCATCGCGGTGTCATCCAGGAAAGTGCCCATGATGATGAAGCTCAGCTGCATCAGGATCAGGATCATCCAGGGGGAAAGGCCCAGCTTGGTGGTGAACAGGTCTTCGATGGCCTTGACCGCGCCAAGGCCGTCAAAGATCGCCCCAAAGGCAAGGGCGGCCAGGATGATCCACATGAACATGCAGGAGATGCCAAGGGTCGAGCGCACCGAGGTCTCAAACACGTCTTTGGTCATCCGCCCCTTCAGAACCGCAGCAAGGAAGGCAGTCATGGCGCCGATCGCCGAGCTTTCCACCAGCGATGTCCAGCCGTTCACGAAGGGCACCATCATCGCGGCAAAGATCGCCAGCGGCAGCACGCCGGAGAACAGCAGCCGGTATTTCTCCTTCATGAACACGTCTTTGTAGAACAGGGTGTTCCTGCGGGTCAGGAAGGACAAAGCACCCATGGCCAGCGCCAGGCCAAGCGCGGGTTCGGTCTCCAGCGCGCCGGTCTTAATCAGCAGCGGCACCAGCACCAGCGCACCCAGCACGATATAGTTCAGACGCAGCGGGTGGTCGGTGATCTGTTCATACTCGGCCAGATCCTCGGGGTGCATCGCGGGACCCAGGTCCGGCTGCATGCGGGAGCGGACATAGATGTAGATGATGAACATGGTGGCCATCAGCAAGCCGGGGATCACACCCGCCAGCCACAGCTGGCCCACCGGCTGACGTGCGATCATCGCATACAGGACCAGCACCACCGACGGCGGCACCAGGATCCCAAGCGAGGACCCTGCCTGAATGGTGCCGGTCACAAGAATCTTGTCATAGCCGCGCCGCAGCAGTTCCGGCAGCGCAATGGTGGCACCGATTGCCATGCCGGCCACCGACAACCCGTTCATTGCCGAAATCAGAACCATCAGACCGATGGTGCCGATCGCCAGACCGCCTTTCACCGGCCCCATCCAGACGTGGAACATCCGGTAGAGGTCGTCGGCGATTTTGGACTCTGACAGCACGTAGCCCATGAAGATGAACATCGGCAGCGTCAGCAGCGGATACCACTTCATCAGTTTCATCGCCGCTGAGAAGGGGATCTCCACCCCGCCGGTGCCCCACAGGAGCATGCCTGCGACCGCACCGACAAAGCCGATGGCGCCGAACACCCGCTGGCCGGTCATCAGCATCAGCATCATGCCGGCAAACATGACAATGGCAATCCATTCGTAGGACATCAGATTTCAACTCCGCGCAGGCGTCCGATATCCCGGAACAATTCGGCAAGGCATTGCAGCAGCATCAGAAAGACGCCGAAGCAGAGGATGGTTTTGACTGGCCACAGGAACGGCCGCCAGGCGGTGGAGCTACGCTCCAGATAGCCGATCTCTTCGCCCGCGGCCGCCGGGCCTTGGGTCACGAGCGTTTTCAGCAAATCCCAGAAGAACTGCACCGGCTCCACGCCGAAATAGCCCAGGGAATAGGCGGTGGAACTCAGCGCCCCGTACATCAGGATCACCAGATAGGTGATCAGGAACAGCACGGTGAACGCATCGACCATCGCCTTGGTTTTCGTCGACCAGGCGCCGTAAAACAGATCCATCCGCACGTTCGATCCCATCTGGATCGAATAAGGCCCGCCCAGAATGTAATAGGCCACCATCACAAACTGCGCCGTCTCCAGCGTCCAGTGCGACGGGTCGAAAAAGGTCTTGGACACCGACGACCACAGCAGAACCCCGATCAGGGCAAAGATCAGATACATGGCAAAGCGGCCGATGAAGCGGTTCATTGCGTCAATGCCGCGGACATAGGCCCGGATTATTCTAGGCATCTGGCCCTCCCTCTGCCGTCAGCGCGGTCAGGGCCGGGCGCAGCAATGTCAGCATCTCTTCTGCCATGGCCTCTTCTTCTTGCGGCGTGGTCACCAGATCATTGCGGATTTCGATCATCACATTGGCCAGCCCATGCGCCAGCCCGTGGATCTTCAGTGAATGAGTGACGCCATCCGCCGGGCCATAGGGCTCATTCCGCTCCACCCTGCGGTGCGGCAGGGCAGGGGCTGCGGCCAGCATTGCGTCTGCCAGCCGGCTGTCGGCGTCGTGCAGGATGCCGATCTCCACTGCGCGGCGTTCACCGTAATAGACCGGCGTGAAGCTGTGCATGGTGACCAGAACGGTTTGCAGCCCGGCATCCTTGCGGGCCTTGATGACCTTGGTGACAGCGCCGCAGAACGGGGCATAGACCGAGTCCGTACGCTCCTGCCGCTGTGCTGCGGTCAGGCCCTTGTTGCCGGGCACCTCCACCAGTTCGGATTTCTCCGGCATTGCCGAGGCCGCCTCGGGCGGGCGGTTGCAGTCGTAAACCAGCCGCGACACGGTGCTGGCCACCAGCGGGGCATCCAGCACCTGGGACATATGCAGGGCCACCGCCCGCGCACCCGGGTCCCAGGCAGCATGGCTGAGCCGGTCCTCGTCCCGCAGCCCCAGCCCGTCATAGCGCGCGGGGATAGTGTTGGACGCGTGCTCGCACAACAGCAGAACCGGGCTGGTGCCCTCACGGTTCACCACCTCCACTGCATCCCCCTGAGCGTGAGAATCACTCTCTCGCATATGCCGCCTCCCTGCGATTTGGAAAAATGTTTCCATGAAGAGATAATTGTGTCAATATCTTTTCATGTTCGGTTTCGCACAGGGATTCCTGAAACTTTCTTTTCAGGCCGGATCCGGATAGGAAAGTGTCTGTTCAAAAGCAGGATTGCCCCGTTGACGAAACCGCCAGCCACCGTTCGCGAGTTGATCCGCGAGACCTATTCCTCGCTCACCCAATCCGAACGCAAGTTCGCAAATCTGCTGCTGGAAAACTATCCTGCGGCGGGGCTGGCTTCGATCACCATCGTGGCCAGCAATGCTGATGTTTCGACGCCGACGGTGGCGCGGATGGTGCAGAAACTGGGTTTCAAAGGCTATCCGCAATTCCACCAGGCGCTGCTGAAGGAGCTGGAGGCCAAGGTCTCCGGCCCGACCAAGCGGCGCGACAATTGGGCGACCGAGGCGCCCGAGGGCCACCTGCTGAACAGATTTGCACAGGCGGTGACCGACAACCTGCAGCAGACATTCTCGAACATCGACACCGTGCAGTTCGATGCGGCCGTGCTTCAGCTCTCAAATACCGAGGGGCGTCTTTATGTCGTTGGCGGCCGCATCACCCGGGCGCTGGCGGATTACGCCTTTACCCATTTCCAGGCGATCCGGCAGCGGGTGACCCATATGACGTCCTCCTCCGCCACCTGGCCGCACTACGTGCTGGACATGGTGGAGGGCGATACCCTGCTGTTGTTCGACGTGCGCCGCTATGAAACCAACCTGCAGCGTTTGGCCGAACTGGCCTCCGAACGCGGAGTGAAGATTGTTCTGATCACGGACCAATGGGCCAGCCCGATTGCGTCGGTTGCCGAACACACCTTCAACTGCTGGGTCGAGATCCCCTCGGCCTGGGACTCCAACATCTCCACCATGATGCTGCTGGAAGCGATGATTGCCGCCACCCAGGAAGAAAGCTGGGACAAGACCAAGGACCGCTACGACCGCCTGGACGAGCTGTTTGATATGACCCGCTTGTTCCGCAAGTTCTCCTGATCAGAAGGCAGGCTGCTGCATGGACATTGACCTCAGCTTGCGCCTTACTGAGCATCAAGCCGGTTTCTTTCAGGCAGGAGTATTCACATGCGGCTAATCGCAATTCAGGCGCAGGCCGCAGTTGCCGCCGCAGCCGCCGCGGCCAACCCGCTCAGCCGCATCCTGGCCAAATCCGGGCTGGCGCCGCAGGACGCTAACATCATGCGAAAGGCCGAACAGCCCCTGCTGGCCGGGGTGCAGGGCGGCACCGGCCGGCGGGCCGAACGGACCAACCCGGACAGCGGCGCAGATGGCGAGGTCCGGATGGCCGGCATGGAGGGCCCTTGCCTGCTCTTGCAGCATCGGGCCTTCCTGAAGGACAGCCAGGACCCCTAGCAGGCCCGGCGCAAGTTCTGCCCGTCAGGGGCTGACTGGCTGTTGCCCCAGTAACCCGCCATAAAAGCACAACCCGTTTCAATCAGCGCAAGGAAGATGAAGATATGCCTGACATCACACGCAAACACACCGGCCAGCGGATGAGCCAGATCGTGACCCACGGGGATACCATCTATCTGGCAGGCCAGGTCGGCACTGCCGGAGCCAGCGTTGCGCAGCAGACCCAGGATTGCCTGGACAAGATCGACGCGCTGCTGGCCGAGGCCGGAAGCAGCAAGACCCGCATCCTCCAGACAGTGATCTGGCTTGCCGACATGAAGGATTTTGCCGAGATGAACGCAGTTTGGGACGCCTGGGTCCCCGAGGGCCACGCCCCGGCACGCGCCTGCGGCGAGGCGAAGCTGGCCCGCGAGGATCTTCTGGTCGAGCTGATCGTCACCGCTGCCAAGGCCTGATCCTGGCGGAGGGAGCAAACTGGCGGGCCACCGGCCCGCCTTCTCTTTGCCGGGTGCCGCCGCAGCACAGGCTCGGGACCTCAGGACAATGCCCGGCACCGGACCCGGTTCACGTGCAACAGCGCCTGCTTTCAGTCCAGCGCCATTGCCGCTTTGCGGATGGCTGCTTCGGTCTGTTCCAAGTCCTCCCCGGTCAGTGCCAGGCTTGGGTAGGTCTTACCGGGCGACTTGAAGATGCCCTCCGCGCGCAGCACCGCATTGTACCGTCTGGAGCGTTTTAAGTTGCCGGCCTGGGTATCGCGGTAGTCCCTGACCTTGGAATCGGTGAACACAACTTCGAACAGCGCAGGCTCGCCCACGATCCGGAACGGCACCCCGGCTTCTTCCAGTGCAGCACTGGTTGCCTGCATCAGCCGCTTGCCGTGGCCGTTCAGCCGGTCATAGGCGCCCTCGCGGCGCAGCACTTCCAGGGTCTTGAGGCCCGCCGCCGCGGCCACCGGATTGCCCGACAATGTGCCCAGCTGCATCAGCCAGCCCTCGGCGCCGACCTGCGCCTTGTCGAAATGCCGCATGATATCCGCCCGGCCCGCAATCGCTGCCAGGGGGAAGCCGCCGCCGATCACCTTGCCCAGCGTTGCCAGATCCGGGGTCACCCCATACAGCTCCTGCCCGCCGCCATAGGTGGAGCGGAAGCCGGTCACCACCTCGTCAAAGATCAGCAGGCTGCCGTGTTTCTGCGTCTCCTCGCGCAGCAGTTCCAGGAACCCCGGCAGCGGCGGCACAATGCGCTGCAGCGGCTCGGCGATAATCGCGGCGATCTCGTGCCCGTGCGCCGCCATCAGCTGCTTGATGTACTCAAAATCATTGAACGGTGCGACCAGCACCTCGGCGGCGACCGACGGCGGGATGCCCGCGCTGTCCGGCACCGCCTGCGGGAAGTTCACCCGCACCGAAGGCGCCAGGCTCATCTGCGCCTCTGCCGACATGCCGTGATAGCCGCCCTCGAACTTCACGATCTTGGTGCGCCCGGTAGAGGCGCGGGCCAGCCGGATCGCATACATGTCCGCTTCGCCGCCGGTGGAGACATAGCGCAGCTGTTCGGCGCAGGGCACCGCGCGGCAGATCTCCTCGGCCAGCTCGATGCCGCGGGCGTTGCTGGCAAAGAAGGTCATGCCCTTGGGCAGCTGCTGCAGCACAGCCTCCATCACCTCCGGATGGCCATGGCCCAGCATCATCGGACCGGAGCCGATCAGATAGTCGATGTACTCCTTGCCGTCTTCGTCCCGCACCCGCGCGCCGTTGCCCTCGCGGATGACGATACCAGGATCAAAATTGCCAAAACCGCCCGCGGGCAGCACCGCGCGGGCGCGTTCGGTCCATTCAGCCTGGGTGAGGATCTTTTCCATTTCACTCTTCCTGTTCGGGCGGGTTGCCCATTGTTAGGTATTTTTTGACCGATGAGGCAAAATTATTCGATCACAGCTGCGGGGGCACCCAGGCCCTCGCGGTCGGGGCTTACACCCAGCCCGGAGCCTTCCGGCGGCGCGATGCGGCCATTGCGCCGCGCCGGTCCTGACGGGTCCAGCCGCGGGCTGACGTAAGAGGCCAGATCGCAGACATTCATCAGCCGCAGCGGATCGGTGGCCGCACCCAGATGCAGCAGGGCGGCGGTGGTGATGTCGGAGCCCCAGGTGTCTTCTATGCACATCCTGGCCCCGAGGTGCAGGCACAGATCGCGGGCCCGGCGCGACGCCGACAGGCCGCCGAATTTCGACAGCTTGATGGCCACCGCATCCATCACCCCCGCGGCGTGGCCCGCCAGCAGCGAGGCCGTGTCAAAAGCGTTCTCGTCCAGCTTCATCGGCAGCCCGCAGGCCGCGCGCACCCGGGCGCAATCCTCAATTGTGGCGCAGGGCTGCTCCAGCATGATGTCGAGATCCGCCACCGCCCGGCCCACGCGCAATGCATCCAGCGATGTGGCGCCGCAGTTCCAGTCGCCATAGACCATCGGGCCATTGCCCACCGCCTCGCGCACCATCCGCAAGCGGGCCACATCCGCCTGCCAGTCACGGTCCGCGCCCAGCTTGACTTGAAACTGGGTGATGCCGGTTTCCTGTGCTTCGCGGGCGATCCGCGCCATTTCCCAGGGCGCGATGCATGTGATCGAGTGATACAGCGGCATATCCACCTGCCGCTGCCCGCCCAAGAGCGCATGCAGCGGCAACCCGGCGGCCTGTGCGGTCAAATCCCATAGGGCGATGTCGATGGCGGATTTGGCGTATGCGTGCCCCTGCAGCCAATGGTCCAGCTTGGCCATCACTGCCTCCGGGCCGACGGGATCGGCGCCCAGCAGCACCGGCGCCATCACCTCGACTGCGGGGACCACGCCGCGGGCATAGGCAGGCAGGTAGTGCGGGATCGGGCAGACCTCGCCCCAGCCGGTAAGGCCGGTGTCGGTGTCCAGCGCCAGCACCACGCTTTCGACCGTATCGCAGGTCTTGCCCTCGGCCATGTAATAGGCGGTGTGGCTGGTCAGCGGCACATGCCACAGGGAAATCCGGGTGATGTTCATGCGCGTCTCCTGCTGCCAGCGCTATCGTTGATAAACCGCCACCGGGTCCCCCAGCGCGCCCTCTTCCGGGGCCACCCCCAGGCCCGGCAAGGAGGGAGGAACGGCGGCGCCGCCGGCGTTGCGCGCGCCCTGGCCGGGCACCGGGTCCACGTCCAGATGATAATGGCACAGCCAGCTCGCCAGCCGGTTTGCCGCGGGCGTCGAGGCCGCCAGATGGATTGCTGCCGTATCGGCCAGCGCCGAACCGCCAACATCTTCGATATGCATCTGCCAGCCGACCGAGACTCCGAAGTCGCGGATCTGCCGCGCCTTGGTCAGGCCGCCAACACGGTTTGGTTTCACTTTCACCCCCTCGCAGGCGCCGCGCTGCCAGGCGTTCAGGTGGTCGCCGAACGTGTGCAGGCATTCATCCAGCATGATCGGGTTGCAGACGCGGGACGCCACATGGGCGCATTGGTCCAGCGTCTCGCAGGGCTGCTCCACCCAGTCGCGCGCCTTGACCGAATTCAGAACCTCAACCGCCACGCCCGGCTGCCAGGCGCGGTTCACATCGAAGGTTACCTTGTGCCCCTTGGGCAGGCCTTCGGAAATTGCCTCGATCCGGTCAATGTCGAGGCCGGTGTCGGTGCCGCCCACCTTGGCCGAATGCACGGTGTAGCCCTTTTGCGCAGCGCGGGCGATCAGCGCCAGCATCTGCTCCGGGCTGCCTGTGGAGATTGATGAGTTGACCAGCACCGGCGCCGTCTCGGCCCCGCCCATGAGCTGCCACAACGGCATGCCCGTGGCCTTGCCGAGAATATCCCAGCAGGCGATGTCGATCGCAGACTTCACATATGGATGCCCCGGCAGCTGCACATCCATCACCCGGTTCACATGGTCCGGGCTGCGCGGGTCGAGGCCAAGGAGGGCAGGCGCCAGCGTTTCGATCCCGGCCCGGATTCCCGGCCCGTGCGCAGGCAGATAGGTATGCCCCCAGGGGCAGCCCTCGCCCCAGCCCGAGACCCCCTCGTCGGTATCTATGCGCACAAAGGTGCTGTCGAGTTTCTCGAACTTCAGCCGCCCGCCTGAAAGAAAGTAGGGTTCCGTGAGCGGCATATCGAGCTGGCAGACAGTGATGCGGGTGATCTTCATGGCGGCGCTCCTGTTGTTCAGCCGGGGGACATTGCCGGATCATCCGCCAGCCCATCGCCGCGCCAGAAGACGAAGCAGAGGATCGGATGTTCGTTGGTGATCATCGCATGCGGCTGGTCGGCCCCGTGCATCTTGGTATCGCCCGGCACCAGGCGGCGCACCTCTTCGCCCCTGGCCATGAAATCGGCGCTGCCGGAGAGGATGGTATATAGTTCCTCCGGCCCGTGCTGATGCCAGGGATAGTCCAGCCCCGGCCCCCAGTAGCCGATGGTCATCCGCGATTGGGCTGAGTGGAAATGGCCGGTGGGGCCAACCAGCTCAAACCAGCCGAAACGCTGCAGGAAATCCCTGCCGACCTCCTCCTCGGTATAGGTGAGGCGCCATTCCGCATGCGGCGCCAGCGCCATGACCGCCTGCTGAAGGGCGCGCACTTGGGCCTCTGCCGGGATGCTTTCGGCGGCAAAACCGGGATCCGATTGCACCAGCGGTGCCGCGGGAATTTGATGAGCTTCGCGATCCGCCCAGGTGATGTCGTCGGGCCAAGGCTGGAACGCCGCCACTGCGGGCAGGGCCGCGTGAAATGCCTTTGCGGCCTCCAGTGCTTGTTCGAACAGCGCCCGGCTCATGGGATCACCACAATTTTGCCGGTGTGCTTCTTGGCGATGAAGGCGGCCTGGGCCTCTTTCAGGTCCGACAGCGGATAGGCTGCCGCCAGCGACGGTCTGATCTCACCATTTTCGATATAGGAGACCACATCGGTGAAGATATGATGCGGGGTTACGGTGGAGCCGGTGAAGGTCAGATCGCGCAGGTAGAAGGTGCGGAGATCCAGCTCCACCACCGGACCGGCAATCGCGCCCGAGCAGGTATAGCGCCCGCCGCGCTCCAGCACCTCGATCAGCTTGGGCCACTGGGCCCCGCCGACCACATCGGCAACCACGGTGACTTTCTCCTCGCCAAGGGCTGCGCGCAGATTTTCCGGCGCGCGCGGCAGGATCAGGTCGGGGCCGAGCGCCGCCACCTCGGCGTGTTTGGCCTCGGAGGCCATCGCGATCACCCGGGCGCCGCGGCGTTTGGCCAGCTGGACCAGCGCGCCGCCAACCCCGCCCGAGGCGCCGGGGATCAGCACCGTGTCGCCGGCACCAGCATTGGCGCGGCTCAGCATGCCTTCAGCGGTGACATAGGAACAGGAAAAGGTTGCCAGCTCCGCATCACTGAAGCTGCTGTCGACCACTGCAACGCCGCGCACATCCGCCTTGGTGTATTCGGCAAAGCCGCCGTCGCATTCGGAGCCGAAATAGCCCGCCTTGTCCTTGTTCTCAGGGTCGTCCCAGTCCCGCACCCAGCCGCCGGCCATCACCCGCTTGCCGATGAGGGCGGGATCGGCGCCTTCGCCGGCCGCCACCACTGCGCCAACTGCATCGGCGCCCTGGATGCGCGGGAAGGTAAGGGGGCGTCCGCCCCAGGTCGGGTCTTCGGCGCCGGCCTCGTCAAAGGCACCGCCGGTGGTGGCTTGGTTGACCGATTTGGAATACCAGCCGGAACGGGTGTTCACATCGGTGTTGTTCAGCCCGCAGGCGCCGACCTTGATCAGCACCTCCATCGGGCCGGGCTGCGGCACCGGCCAGTCCTGGTGCCATTCGTATTTGTCCAGACCGCCGTGGCCGGTCAGGACCATCGCTTTCATGGTGTCGGGCAGGGTCATTTCCTGTGTTTTCCTATTGGCTATGGGGAAGGGCGCGCTGCCCCCCGCCTTCGGCTCCCCCCCCGGAGTATTTTTGAAATGATGAAAGGGGGGGGCGGGATTTCCTTATTCCGCAGGGGTGCGCGCCGCGTCGGTGCGGGGCAGCAGGCTTTCGGGGTCATAGGCAGGCGCGCCAAGAATCCGGCCTTGCCGGGGCTTGCCTGCGATCACCACTTCGATCCCGGTGCCCGGCACATTGGCGTGCGGTTTCACATAGGCAAAGGCCAGGATCTTGCCGGCGGTGTGTCCATAGGCGACCGAGGCGGTGGAACCCACGACCTGGCCGTCCAGCAGGACCGCTTCGCCGCCATGGCCATCCGTGACGCCGTCCGGTTCGATCTCCAAGTAGGCGCAAACCCAGGGCAGGGCGTCTGAATTCAGCGTCTTGTCCTTGCCCAGATACACTTTGTCCGTGCGGGAAAAACGCAGCATATCCGCCTCCGCCAGGGTCACCTCGTTGGTGAGCTCGACAGCACCCTTGAAGCCTTTCTCCATCCGCATGGCGTTCATCGCGAAGGAGCCGTAGTCGGCAATCCTATGCGCTTCGCCGGCGGCCCACAGCGCGTCATAGACAGCCAGGGCGCTGGCACGCGGGATGTGCAGCTCCCAGCCCAGCTCGCCCGCGTAAGACATGCGGAAGGCCCAAAGGCTGTGGCCCGCCACGTCGATCTGCTGCGCCGTCAGCCATTTGAAACCGGTATTGCTCAGGTCCGCGTTGGTGCAGACACCGAGCACCTCGCGGGCTTTCGGGCCGTTGAGCGCAAGGGCGGCCCAGTCGGTGGAGAGGGTTGTGATCTCCACCACTTCATCCGCGCGGTTCTGGTTCAGGTGGTCCAGCAGCCGCTGTTCAAAGAAGGCGGCACAGACCAGATAGTAGCTGTCTTCCGCCAGCTTCACCACGGTGGTTTCCAGCTCGATCCGGCCGCGGCGGTTCAGCATGTGGGTGAGGGTAATGCCGCCCGCCTTCCGCGGCAGGCGGTTGGCGGATAGCCGGTCGAGGAGCGCAGCGGCGCCGGGGCCGGAGACCTGAACCTTGGTGAAAGCCGAGATGTCCATGATGCCCACGCCCTCGCGCACGGCTTTCACCTCCAGACCGACCATGCCGTGCACCGCATTGCGCTTGAACGAATAGTGGTCGCACTGAGCCACACCGTTCCTGGCAAACCAGCGCGGACGCTCGTGGCCATAGACCTCTTCATAGACCGCGCCCTTTTCCTTCAGCCGGTCATAAAGCGGCGAGGGCTTGACCGGGCGGCCCGCCAGGCGGTTGAAATGCGGAAAAGGGATTTCGTGGCGCAGCTTGTAGTCCTCATGCGCCTTGGTCACCTGCCAGTCCTTGGTGGCATAGGCGCCGAAGCGGCGCGGGTCATACTCGCGCATCGAGATATCGGCGGCGCCATGCACCATCCAGCGCGCCAGCTCCCGGGTAAGGCCGGGCCCCCAGCCGATGCCGATCTGGGTGCCGCAGCAGCACCAGTAATTCCTGACGCCCGGCGCCGGGCCGATCAGCGGGTTGCCGTCCGGCGGATGCGAGATCGCGCCATGCACTTCGCGCTGGATGCCCAAGTTCGCAAAGACCGGCATCCGGTTCAGGCTTTCCTCCAGCCACGGCATCACCCGGTCGTAATCGGCATCGAACAGCCAGTTCTCGTAGTCCCAGGGGCAGTGGTCATGCCAGACCGAGTTGCTGCCTTCCTTCTCGTAGATCCCGATCAACCCGCGCTTCTGCTCCATGCGGATGTAGCCGGAGACCTTTTTGTCATCGCGGATCACCGGCAGTTCTTTATCCAGGTTTGCAAACTCCGGCACCGGCTCGGTCACGAAGTAATGGTGGGTCATCGAGGTCATCGGCAGCTGCAGCCCGGACCATTCGCCCATCTGGCGGGCATAGGTGCCGCCGGCGTTGACCACATGCTCGCAGGTTATAGTGCCCTTTTCAGTTTCGACGATCCATTCGCTGTTCGGGGCTTGCGTGATGTTGGTCGCGCGGCAGTGGCGGATGATCCGCGCGCCCAGCTGGCGCGCGCCCGCTGCCATCGCCATGGTCACACCTGAAGGGTCCGCATGACCGTCGTCAGGGGTGTACAGCGCGCCCTGCACCCCTTCGAGGTTATAGAAGGGGTGCAGCTCCGCAACCTTCTCACGGCCAACCAGTTCGATGTTGAAGCCCAGGCTGCGGCCGACGGACAGGGTGTGGCGCAGCCAGTCCAGCTCATCCTCGGTATAGGCCAGCCGGAACGAGCCGCAGCCGTGCCAGGTCACCGCATGGCCGGTCTCTTCCTCCAGCTTCCCGGAATAGAGGCCGATGTTGTAATCGACGCATTTGCCAAGGCCGGACGAGCTGGTGGAATGGGTGATCTGCCCCGCCGCGTGCCAGGTTGAGCCCGAGGTGAGTTCGGATTTCTCCAGCAGCACCACCTCAGACCCCCAGCCCTCATGCGCCAGGTGATAGGCGAGGCCCACCCCCATCACGCCGCCGCCCACGATGACCACACGGGCCTGCGCGGGGAATTCCTTGTCTGCCATTTCACCGTTCCTGATTGCAGAGTCGCTTTTCTGCTCGACAGGCTAGTTCCACATTTGTACCATCGTCAATCATGAATGACACAAATGTATCAACGACTGTTTTGGAGCGCCTCACCGAAGAATGGGATGCGCTGACACCCGAGGCGCAGAAGGCGGCCCGCTATGTGCTGGAGAACCCCGCGGATGTGGGGGTTTCCACCGTGCGCGAGATTGCCGAGGCGGCAAATGTGAAGCCCAATACCTTTGTCCGCATGGCGCGGCAGGTGGGTTTTGAAGGCTACGAGGATTTCCGCGCCCCGTTCCGCGAGGCTATCCGCAAGGGCGGGGTGTCCTTTCCGGACCGCGCGCGCTGGCTGCAGGACATCGGCAAGTCGGGCGGGCTGGGCGGGCTTTATGCTGACATGGCGGGGGCTGCGATCCGCAATATCGAGGAAACCTTTGCGGGCATTGACGCTGCCAGCCTGGAGACGGCGGCCAAGGCGATCTGGGAGTCCCGCCAGGTCTTTACCCTGGGCGTCGGCGTCAACAACGCCAATGCCCGCAACTTCACCTATCTCGCCTCCACCGGCATGAAACAGTTCCACGCCATCCCGCGGCCCGGCTCCACCGCCGTCGATGATCTGGCCTGGGCAGACGGCGATGATGTGCTGATCGCTATGACCTGCAAGCCCTACCGCACCGAGGTGATCGAGGCGATCCGCATTGCGCGGGAGCAAGGGGTCACGATTGTCGGCATTTCCGACAGTCCCGCCAGCCCCGTGGTCCTGAATGCGGATCACGGGTTTGTCGTCGCGGCGGACACGCCGCAATTCTTCCCGTCCTCCGTCTCGACCATCGCCCTGCTGGAAACGCTGCTCTCCTTTGTGATTGCCGTCTCCAGCGAGGAAATCGTCGAGCGGGTGGAGCATTTTCACAAACGCAGGCACCAGCTGGGCCTTTATGCGGAGGATCCTGAATGAACACCCCTCTGACCCATTCCCTCGCAGCACGGTATTACACCGATCCGGCCGTCTTCGAGGCCGAACGCAACGGCCTGCTGGCCCGCAGCTGGCAATTTGCAGGCCATGCCAGCCAGCTGGAAAACCCCGGCGACTACTTTGCGTTTGAGATGGCGGGTGAAAACCTGTTCAGCATCAAAGGGCGCGACGGCGAGATCCGCACCTTCTATAATGTCTGCCAGCACCGCGCCCACCAGCTGGTCACGGGCGAGGGCACCACGCGGGTCGTGGTCTGCCCCTACCACGCCTGGACCTATGAGCTGACCGGCCAGCTGCGCGCCGGGCCGAACCTCAACTCGGTGCAGGGCTTCGACAAATCCAAGGTCTGCCTGACCGAGATCCGCACCGAGGTGTTCCTCGGCTTCATCTTCGTGAACCTTGATGCCGAAGCCCGGCCGATGGACGACTGGTTCCCGGGTGCCCGCAGCGAGCTGGAAAGCTTCGTCCCCAACTGGGCAGACCTGAAGCCGCTGGAGTGGGTGGAGATCCCGGAAAACTGCAATTGGAAGGTCTCGGTCGAGAACTATTCCGAATGCTACCACTGCAGCCTCAACCACCCGACCTTCGCCACCGGGGTGATCAAGCCGGAAACCTACGACATCCAGCCCCAGGGCTATTGCCTGCGCCACACCACCGAGTGCAACGCGCTGGACCAGATGACCTATGACATCAACTCGGGGTTCGAAAACAACGGCAAATATTCCAGCTGGTTCCTGTGGCCGATGTTCTCTTTTCAGGTCTATCCGGGCAACATCCTCAATACCTATCATTGGCGGGCGGTGGATGCCGGCCATGTGGTGGTCTGGCGCGGCTGGTATTCAGTCCGGGGCGAGGACAATGAAACCGTCCGCCGGCTGGCAGTACAGGACCGCGCAACCACGGTGGAGGAAGACATCCACTTGGTGGAATCGGTGCAGCGGGGTCTCAAAAGCCGCGGCTATGTTCCCGGGCCTTTGGTGGTTGATCCCTCTTGCGGAGTGAACTCGGAACACTCCATCCTGCATCTTCAGAAATGGATGCGCGAAGCGGCAGACCGCGACCTCGCAGCAGCAGGGACTTGAACGGCTATGATACAGCTTGATGCCGAATGGCTGAACTATATCGACGGTGAATGGATGTCTGGCGGGGCAGGGTGGATCGATGTCACCAACCCTGCCAACGGCGAACTTCTGGCCCGCCAGGCGCTGGCCGATGCCGCCGACGTGGACCGCGCCGTGCAGGCCGCCCGCCGGCTGCACCTGTCAGGGGAACTGTCCGCGCTGCGCCCGATTGCGCGCGGGCGCATGGTGCAGGAGATGGGCCGCTACCTGCTCGACCATATCGGCGAAATCGCCGGCGTCCTGACCCTGGAGCAGGGCAAGCCGCTCTGGGAATCCCGGATTGAGATCGAGGGCGCCGCGCTCTATTTCGAATACTACGGCAATCAGGCCAGCACGGTGGAGGGCCGTTCGATCCCGCTGGGCGGCGGCTATTTCGACTGGACCGAGAATGAGCCGATGGGCGTCTCCGCCCAGATCATCCCGTGGAACTACCCGGTGGAAATGACCGCGCGCTCGCTGGCGGCGGCACTGGCCACCGGCAACGCCTGCGTGATCAAGACGCCGGAACTCACCCCGCTGACCAACGCCTGGCTCGCCCGCGCAGCCGTGGCTGCCGGTTTCCCGCGCGGGGCGGTCAACATCCTGTGCGGCTACGGGCACGAGGCCGGCGCCGCCCTGTCGGCGAACCCGCAGGTCAACCAGATCGTTTTCACCGGCTCGGTGCCCACCGGCATCCGCATCGCCACCGCGGCGGCGCAGAACGTGGTGCCCTGCGTGCTGGAGCTTGGCGGCAAATCCGCCGCCATCGTGCATGAGGACGCCGACCTCGACGCGTTTGAAAATGACATCCGCTGGGGCATCTATTTCAACGCAGGCCAGGTCTGCAGCGCCATGAGCCGGGTCATCGTTCATGAAAGCCGCCACGACGAACTGGTCGAGCGGGCGGTGAACGTCGCCAACAGCCTCAGCACCGGCCCCGGCATCGACCGCAATGAATTCGGCGCCAACATGGGGGCGATGGTCTCGATGCCTCAGCGCGACCGCGCCTTGGGCATCGTTCAGCAGGCGCAGTCCGATGGTGCCGCGATCGCCACCGGCGGCACGCCGGTTGGCAACGCAGGGGCTTTTCTGGCGCCCACCGTGGTCTGCGGCATCAGCCCGAACGACAGCATCGCTCGCGAGGAAATCTTCGGCCCCGTGCTCTCGGTGCTTAAATTCCGGTCCGATGCCGAGGCGATCGGGATCGCCAACAGCACCGAATACGGGCTGGTCGGCGGCGTCTTTACACGCGACCTGGACCGCGCCACCCGCTGCGCCCGCCAGCTCCGCGCAGGCCAGGTCTTTGTGAACGAATGGTACGCAGGCGGGGTCGAAACCCCCTTTGGCGGCTACGGCAAATCCGGATACGGCCGCGAAAAGGGCCGCGAGGCGCTGTGGAACTATGTGCAGACCAAGAATATCGCCATGAAATTGAGAGGCTGAGATGAGCGCATTTGATGAAGACCTGTTCCTGAAAGGCCTGGAGCAGCGCAAGGCAACCCTTGGCGCGGCATACGTCGAGAAGAACCTGGCCGCGGCGGATGATTTCACCCGGCCCTTTCAGGAGGCGATGACCGCCTGGTGCTGGGGCTTCGGCTGGGGCGATGATGTCATAGATGCCAAGACCCGTTCGATGATGAATCTGTCAATGATCGGCGCGCTGGGCAAGATGCATGAGTGGGAGCTGCACTGCCGCGGCGCCATCAATAATGGCGTCACCCAAGAGGAGATCCGCGCGATCATCCATGTGATCGGGATTTACTGCGGTGTGCCCCAGGCCCTGGAATGCTTCCGCGCCGCCCGCAAGATTCTGGAAGAGCAGGGCTGAGAGCTGAGCTTTCAGTTTTGCAGCCTGGCCGGCGGGTGTTCTTTCCGTCTTTTGTTCGGGGCTTTGGCCGCATCCTGTTTTTGGCGGCCTTGGCGGGGGTATTTTTGTCCGGACGGAAGCGGGGGGATTCCTGTTTGGGGCTGTTTGGAGCGATTCCGGGGACGGTTCTGTGGATAAGGCGGGCCGGTCTGTGGGTAAGTCCGGCGGATCCCGGGGCGGCGGGGTCCGGGGCGGAGTCCGGCGGTTGCGGCGGCGGTTGCTGAGGGNGGCGGGCGGGGCAGGGGGCNNGAGTTTANTNCNGCGTAAGCCGTTGATTTTGTTGGCATTGCGGTTTTTCCGGGCAGAAAGTTTTGTTTTTTGCGATTTTGGGCTTGCGGGTTCTGGGGGGTAACCGTAAAAGCCCCCTCACCGGCGGCGCTGAGGCGCAGCGGGGCACACCGGACGGGGCGGCGGCGACGCAGGAACGGACGGGAGACACGGCGGAGAGACGCCGGGACGGGCCGGAGAGACGGCAGGACGCCCGGGAGAGACCGGGGCATTTTGATGGATTTGGCAGGCGGGCGCGCTGGGAGAACTGGCGCATCGGTCCTGTTTTTGACCTCGGGATGTTTGCTCTTTGACATTGATGGATAACTGAAGAGATATGTGGGCGGTTTGGTTCGTTTCGATGGATCAACGTCTGTATATCAACGCTCTTAGGAAGTTCGCTTCCGATGATTGAGTGTCAGCTTCACTGTCTTGTTCGGCTTCGGTTTCTTTTGAAACCAAGCACAACAGACAGAGAATAATTGGTTGCAGTTCCGGTTCCTAGCCGGGTCGGATCGCAAGGCATTTCAGACCCCCGTGTTTGAGTGTTTTGTTAAAGCAACCAGTGATGTGCAGAGGTTCGAACGTCAAGGATACGCTGGCAACGGCGTTTCAACTTGAGAGTTTGATCCTGGCTCAGAACGAACGCTGGCGGCAGGCCTAACACATGCAAGTCGAGCGCTCTCCTTCGGGAGGGAGCGGCGGACGGGTTAGTAACGCGTGGGAACGTGCCCTTCTCTAAGGAATAGCCACTGGAAACGGTGAGTAATACCTTATACGCCCTTCGGGGGAAAGATTTATCGGAGAAGGATCGGCCCGCGTTAGATTAGATAGTTGGTGGGGTAACGGCCTACCAAGTCTACGATCTATAGCTGGTTTTAGAGGATGATCAGCAACACTGGGACTGAGACACGGCCCAGACTCCTACGGGAGGCAGCAGTGGGGAATCTTGGACAATGGGCGCAAGCCTGATCCAGCCATGCCGCGTGAGTGATGAAGGCCTTAGGGTCGTAAAGCTCTTTCGCCAGAGATGATAATGACAGTATCTGGTAAAGAAACCCCGGCTAACTCCGTGCCAGCAGCCGCGGTAATACGGAGGGGGTTAGCGTTGTTCGGAATTACTGGGCGTAAAGCGCGCGTAGGCGGACCAGAAAGTAAGGGGTGAAATCCCAGGGCTCAACCCTGGAACTGCCTCTTAAACTCCTGGTCTTGAGTTCGAGAGAGGTGAGTGGAATTCCGAGTGTAGAGGTGAAATTCGTAGATATTCGGAGGAACACCAGTGGCGAAGGCGGCTCACTGGCTCGATACTGACGCTGAGGTGCGAAAGTGTGGGGAGCAAACAGGATTAGATACCCTGGTAGTCCACACCGTAAACGATGAATGCCAGTCGTCGGGTAGCATGCTATTCGGTGACACACCTAACGGATTAAGCATTCCGCCTGGGGAGTACGGTCGCAAGATTAAAACTCAAAGGAATTGACGGGGGCCCGCACAAGCGGTGGAGCATGTGGTTTAATTCGAAGCAACGCGCAGAACCTTACCAACCCTTGACATCCTCGGACCGCCAGAGAGATCTGGTTTTCACTTCGGTGACCGAGTGACAGGTGCTGCATGGCTGTCGTCAGCTCGTGTCGTGAGATGTTCGGTTAAGTCCGGCAACGAGCGCAACCCACATCCTTAGTTGCCAGCAGTTCGGCTGGGCACTCTAGGGAAACTGCCCGTGATAAGCGGGAGGAAGGTGTGGATGACGTCAAGTCCTCATGGCCCTTACGGGTTGGGCTACACACGTGCTACAATGGCAGTGACAATGGGTTAATCCCAAAAAACTGTCTCAGTTCGGATTGTCGTCTGCAACTCGGCGGCATGAAGTCGGAATCGCTAGTAATCGCGTAACAGCATGACGCGGTGAATACGTTCCCGGGCCTTGTACACACCGCCCGTCACACCATGGGAGTTGGGTTTACCCGAAGGCCGTGCGCCAACCACTTCGGTGGGGGCAGCGGACCACGGTGAGCTCAGCGACTGGGGTGAAGTCGTAACAAGGTAGCCGTAGGGGAACCTGCGGCTGGATCACCTCCTTTCTAAGGATGATGCTAGCATCATGGAGCCTGCTCCTGATCGTGCATCACTTAGCATGGACAGCAAACAAAGCTGTCCGCATCGGGGCATCGCAAGATGCCCTCTGGACCGGACCGTCCTCATATCTCTTCAGGAAAACACGCGGCAGCAGCCGTTACTGGCAGCTGTCGGTGACATAACCACTGAGTGCTGCTCTCGGGCATTGCCTTGCAATACCCTGTCGCACACCGGTTTTGTTTTGCAGAGCAGAACGAAAACCTGGGTCGGTAGCTCAGGTGGTTAGAGCGCACGCCTGATAAGCGTGAGGTCGGAGGTTCAAGTCCTCCTCGACCCACCATAATCCCTCGGGATATATTTGGGGCCTTAGCTCAGCTGGGAGAGCGCCTGATTTGCATTCAGGAGGTCAGGAGTTCGATCCTCCTAGGCTCCACCATCCCCCGCGGGGACGCCGTAAGGAAGAACATATCTTCAAGCAGTTTCTGACTGTTTGAACGTCTGTTCTTCAGACGAAAATTGACATCGTTAAGAGAGATACAATCAACAAGACTGTTGGCCGCCCGAGTGTGGGACCGGTCTCAGTCAGGTGCTGACTGTCCTTCGGGACGGGATGCGAGCTTCAGAATACGTCATGTTTCCTCAGACGTCCTGAAGTCTGCCTGATTGAAAAGACAGTGTTGTCCAAGTCAAGTACACTAACCCGCATGATCTGAGGATCATGCAACAAGTTCCTGGTCGCAGATGTGGCCGGGAGCGGGATAGTTTGCTTTTTGGTTCAGAATAAAGGCGCCGGTTTCTTACCAGCTTCCGGAGCCGCGGAAGGTAACACTTTCTTTTTCTGGATCAAATCAAGCGCGAGAAGGGCGTTTGGTGGATGCCTTGGCAGTAAGAGGCGATGAAAGACGTGATACCCTGCGATAAGCTTGGGGGAGCCGGGAATAGGCTTTGATCCCAAGATCTCTGAATGGGGGAACCCACCTGAAAGTTTGTTATAATAGCCGCCGGTTTATTCCGGATGGCTGCTTATAATGGGCTTAACCAGGTACTTATAGACTGAATACATAGGTTTATAAGAGCAAACCCGGGGAACTGAAACATCTAAGTACCCGGAGGAAAGGACATCAATAGAGACTCCGTTAGTAGCGGCGAGCGAACGCGGACCAGCCGAGCCTGATGAGTGAGAAGAACATGCTGGGAAGCATGGCCATAGCGGGTGACAGCCCCGTATTCTAAGCTCTGAGGGACGTATTAAGTAGGGCGGGACACGTGAAATCCTGTTCGAAGATCGGAGGACCACCTCCGAAGGCTAAGTACTCCTTACTGACCGATAGCGAACCAGTACCGTGAGGGAAAGGTGAAAAGCACCCCGGCGAGGGGAGTGAAACAGTACCTGAAACCGAACGCCTACAATCAGTTGGAGGCCCCTTGAGGGCTGACAGCGTACCTTTTGTATAATGGGTCATCGACTTGGTCTCACGAGCAAGCTTAAACCGTTAGGTGTAGGCGCAGCGAAAGCGAGTCTTAATAGGGCGCATGAGTTCGTGGGATCAGACCCGAAACCGAGTGATCTAGGCATGGCCAGGTTGAAGGTGCGGTAACACGCACTGGAGGACCGAACCCACATCCGTTGAAAAGGATCGGGATGAGCTGTGCCTAGGGGTGAAAGGCCAATCAAACTCGGAGATAGCTGGTTCTCTGCGAAATCTATTTAGGTAGAGCGTCATCCGAATACCCCGGGGGGTAGAGCACTGGATGGGTAATGGGGCCCCACAGGCTTACTGATCCTAACCAAACTCCGAATACCCGGGAGTACTGGATGGCAGACACACGGCGGATGCTAACGTCCGTCGTGGAGAGGGAAACAACCCTGACCTCCGGCTAAGGCCCCCAATTCATGGCTAAGTGGGAAAGCAGGTGAGACGTCCAAAACAACCAGGAGGTTGGCTTAGAAGCAGCCATCCTTTAAAGATAGCGTAACAGCTCACTGGTCTAATCAAGATGTCTTGCGGCGAAGATGTAACGGGGCTCAAGCCATGAGCCGAAGCCGAGGATGCACATAGTGCATGGTAGCAGAGCGTAGTGTGACATAGTTCCATGCGTCCTTACTTTCCTCCGGGAAAGATTGGACGCAAGGAGCTTTCGATGAAGCGGGCGCGTGAGCGATCCCGTGGAGAGATCACTAGTGAGAATGATGACATGAGTAGCGACAAAGAGTGTGAGAGACACTCTCGCCGAAAGTCCAAGGGTTCCTGCTTAAAGCTAATCTGAGCAGGGTAAGCCGGCCCCTAAGCCGAGGCCGAAAGGCGTAGGCGATGGGAACCACGTTAATATTCGTGGGCCAGGAGGATGTGACGGATTGTGAAGGTAGTTCATCCTTATCGGATTGAATGGGCTGCTGATCAGTCCCTGGAAATAGCCCTCCGTCAGACCGTACCCTAAACCGACACAGGTGGACTGGTAGAGAATACCAAGGCGCTTGAGAGAACGATGTTGAAGGAACTCGGCAAAATACCTCCGTAAGTTCGCGAGAAGGAGGCCCGGGTCCTACGCAAGTGGAATCCGGGGGCACAAACCAGGGGGTGGCGACTGTTTATTAAAAACACAGGGCTCTGCGAAGCCGTAAGGCGACGTATAGGGTCTGACGCCTGCCCGGTGCCTGAAGGTTAAAAGGAGGGGTGAGAGCTCCGAATTGAAGCCCAGGTAAACGGCGGCCGTAACTATAACGGTCCTAAGGTAGCGAAATTCCTTGTCGGGTAAGTTCCGACCTGCACGAATGGCGTAACGACTTCCCCGCTGTCTCCAACATCGACTCAGCGAAATTGAATTGCCTGTCAAGATGCAGGCTTCCCGCGGTTAGACGGAAAGACCCCGTGCACCTTTACTACAGCTTCGCACTGGTATCAGGATTGTGATGTGCAGGATAGGTGGTAGGCATCGAAACCGTGACGCTAGTCGCGGTGGAGCCTCCCTTGAGATACCACCCTTCGCACTCTTGATATCTAACCGCGGTCCGTTATCCGGATCCGGGACCCTGCGTGGCGGGTAGTTTGACTGGGGCGGTCGCCTCCTAAAGAGTAACGGAGGCGCGCGAAGGTTGGCTCAGAGCGGTCGGAAATCGCTCGTTGAGTGCAATGGCAGAAGCCAGCCTGACTGCGAGACTGACAAGTCGAGCAGAGACGAAAGTCGGCCATAGTGATCCGGTGGTCCCGAGTGGAAGGGCCATCGCTCAACGGATAAAAGGTACGCCGGGGATAACAGGCTGATACTGCCCAAGAGTCCATATCGACGGCAGTGTTTGGCACCTCGATGTCGGCTCATCTCATCCTGGGGCTGGAGCAGGTCCCAAGGGTACGGCTGTTCGCCGTTTAAAGAGGTACGTGAGCTGGGTTTAGAACGTCGTGAGACAGTTCGGTCCCTATCTGCCGTGGGTGTAGGATACTTGAGAGGAGTTGCCCCTAGTACGAGAGGACCGGGGTGAACGAACCACTGGTGGACCTGTTGTTGCGCCAGCAGCAGTGCAGGGTAGCTATGTTCGGACAGGATAACCGCTGAAGGCATCTAAGCGGGAAGCCCCCCTCAAAACAAGGTATCCCTGAGGGCCGTGGAAGACCACCACGCCGATAGGCCGGAGATGTAAGTGCAGCAATGCATTCAGTTGACCGGTACTAATCGCCCGATAGGCTTGATTTGATCCAGTAACAGACAGTGTTACTCGAACCAAAGCAAACACATCCCAAACTGACTTGGACAACCTTGATTGTAACGCCTTCCGCTTTTGGAAACGTCCCCGTGACGTAACAGACCAGCGGCAACGCATGTTTGCTTTGCAAACACGCTGCCTGCCGCCAAATCCAAAAGCCGGAGGCTTTTGGATTTTCCTCGGTTTGGTGGCTACAGCACAAGTGAAACACCCGGTCCCTTCCCGAACCCGGAAGTTAAGCACTGTCGCGCCGATGGTACTTGGGCTCAAGCCCTGGGAGAGTAGGTCACCGCCAAACCTAGTAAAATCCAAACCTCTCATAACGATATCAAAAAAAAACACCTGACGCGGGATGGAGCAGCCAGGTAGCTCGTCAGGCTCATAACCTGAAGGTCGCAGGTTCAAATCCTGCTCCCGCAACCAACACAATTTCCTCTGACATATCAAAGGCTTCGGATAGACCGTCCGGGGCCTTCTTCGTGTTCGGGGCCCGCGCACCCGCCGCAAGACGCAGCAGCCCCGCCAGATCGCCCTCCAGGGTCAGATCCAGGCCGCTGCCTTCCGCCGCGGGCGTCAACACGATCCGCTCCACCAGAGACCGCAGCGCCTCCTTGGCCTCTTCCATGCCTTCGGCGGAGCCAAGGGTCCGGATCAGCCGCGACACCCGCTCCCGGTAGGCCTCCGCCATCGACGGGTGAAACACCACCGTGTCCGGGGCAGGGGTCTGCTCCAGCTCCCGTTCCAGCTGCTGTCGCCGGGTGTCGAGCTCGATCATCCGGTCCTTGACCTGCTCCGCGGGCACGCCCGCGATGATCGCATCCACCAGCTTCTGATGATCCCGCTTGGCACGGGCGAGCGCCTGTTCCTTTTCCTTGCGGTTCCCGGCGGCTGCCGCCTTCAGCCGGTTGCGCTCGGCGGTATATTCCTCGCAGAAGATCTGCACCGCGTCCGGATCCATCAGGTGGTTGGCCAGCGCATCCAGCACCCGGGCCTCCAGGTCTGCCTGTTTGATGGTGCGCTTGTTGCTGCAGACCGCGGCGCCCTTGTTCCTCGCCGGGGAGCAGCCGAAGCTGTCCTTGGAGATCTTGGCAAAGCCGCCGCCGCAGCAGCCGCAGACCATCAGCCCGGAAAACAGGGTCTTCGGGCGTCGGCGGTCCCAGACCGGAACATTTGTGCCCGCGGTCTTCAGTGCGCCCTGGCGTACGCGGACCGTGTCCCAGAGCTCCTGATCGACGATCCGCAGATGGGGGACTTCTGTGATTGTCCACTCGCTTTCTGGGTTAAGGCGCGAGATGCGCTTGCCGGTCTGCGGATCCTTCACGTAGCACAGCCGGTTCCAGACCTGCCGGCCGATATAGAGTTCATTATTCAAGATGCCAGTGCCGCGTTGGCGGTTGCCGTGAATGGTAGAAGCGCCCCAATAGCGGCCGGACGGGGCGGGAATACCTTCTTGGTTGAGCGCTTCGGCGATCTTCTTCGGCGACAGGCCACTGGCGTAGTCCGCGCAGATCCGGCGCACGACATCTGCCTCTTCCGGGTGGATCTCACGCTCGCCGCGGATCACGCCGCCATTGCTCGTGAGTTGCGGCTTCATGCGGTAGCCGTAAGCTTTGCCGCCAGCGGATTTTCCCAACAGTGCGCGTCCTTTGAGACCGCGATGGGTCTTCATCGCGATGTCCTTGAGCTGCAGCGCATTCATCGTCCCTTTCAGCCCGATATGGATCTCTGAAATCAGCCCTTCCGAGAGGGTCTCGACCGCGATGCGGTTGAAACAGAATTCCTGGTAGATATGGGCGATGTCGGCCTGGTTGCGGCTCAGCCGGTCGAGGGCTTCCGAGATAACCACATCGAAGGTGCCGCCGCGCGCATCGCGCAGCAGGGCCTGCATGCCGCTGCGCATCAGGCTGGCGCCGGAGATGGCGCGGTCGGAATAGGTGGCCGCGACCTCCAGCCCCTGGGCCTTGGCGTAATCGGTGCAGTCGCGGATCTGGTCCTCGACAGAGGCGTCGCGTTGCAGGTCTGTCGAGTAGCGGGCGTAGATGGCTGCTCTGAGCCTGGGCTGGGACATCGGTGCCTCCGAGGATTGCTTCTAATCTGGCTTGTTCTCAACCCGGTGGTCGGCGCGAGCGGCTTCCCGGGCCAGGGCGCGCATCAACGCGTGCAACTGCGCCTGAGTGCCGGGTGCATCGGCCGGGCGGACGGTGGTTTTGTCAGCGAGCGCATCGGGTGCCCGCCGACAATTGACATAGCTCTTTTGGTCCCGTGCCATAGGCCGAGGTCTCCCGCCGCTCCCAGGCCGGTGCCCGGGGCGTTTTTCTTGATGCTGCTGATCTGGCCGGGAATTGCCCCGGCGGCTGTTGACTTCATCATAACGGGAGCGGGAGGGCGACGGGCCTGGTGAAAGCGGGAACGATGCCGCCCCGGGCCGGGTTTATGTGGATAACCCCGCTGGCGAGGGTCTTGTCTAGCGCCGCGCGGCGGCGTCGGGAGGTTTGCTTCCCCCAAGGTCACCGGGAGCAAACTATTTCCGGGAGGGAGTTATCCGGAAGTTGCGCCGAATGCAGTTGCTGAGTTTGCAGTGTCCTCCCCGATGCGATCCGGACCATCATTCGTTCCATTCCTGCGGGGCAAGGCCTGCAGCCAGGACTTGATGGCCTCGCTGTCGAATTCTCGTTCACGCGTCAGAACCGAAGCCATTTCCCGGAGCAGGTGCCGGTGCGGGTACAGCAGAGCGCGAGCGCAGTCTTCGGCATGGTCGAGCCGCTCCTGCAGGCGCTTGCGTTCTTCTGACGTCAAACGGGCAAAGTCCGGCGGTCCGAACCAGGCATTGCCGTGAATGCCCAGTCCCAATTCATAGTCCATCGACAAAGCAAGTTGTGCAGCTTGCGCCAGATCGGATGCCGCGCTGCCGCCTGCTCCGGCGGACACGCTGCCGAATACGAGTCGCTCCGCTGCGCGGCCAGCGAGATGGATATACATCTGCCTGTCGAAATCCGCCTCCAGCCCGGCACAAGGGGGCGCGGTGCGTTCGGTCAACCCTCCGGTGGGAGAGAGGCAGACACGTTTGATCTCCTCCCCGTACAGCCAGGCGGAGATGACGTGCCCGCATTCATGCACGGCGATGCGCAGGTCCAGCTGCCTCCGGTATCCTTGTTCCTGGCCGAGGACCTGCGCAAGAAATCCGGGCTCAAAGCAGCGCCCCTGGCGCCGCGCTCGCGCCCGGGCCTCGCGGATGCGGGCGTCGATGACGGCCGGTGTTTGTCCGGCCAGTTTCCGGGACAGCGGGCGCAGATCTGACCCGGAGTCCGGGAAGGCCAGTTCAAGCATGGTCTGGATTTGCTGCCGGGTTGGAAGCGGCATCTCGTGATGCAAGTCGAAACGGCCCGGACGCAGGATAGCCGGGTCGATCTTTCCGGGAAAGTTCGTGGCGCCGATCAGCAGAACGCCTTCTTCTTGGTGCAACAGGTCGATCTGGCGCAGGAACTCGTTGATCACCTGTTGGCGATAAGCCTGGTTGCGGTCGCCGGTGTCAGTGCGGCATCCGGAGCTGTCGATCTCATCGATGAACAGCACGCAAGGTTTGCGGGACTTGGCGTTCTGGAAACACGCCAGCATTGCCGCCAACATATCCCCCAAGTGACCCCGGGCCTGCCAGGCGCCGAAAGAGCCCTGGATCAGGGGAACCCCGGCAGAGGCAGCGATAGCCTTGGCAAGCACGGTTTTGCCGGTTCCGGGTTCGCCGTAGACCAGCAGCGAGCGCGACATGGCGCTCCACTCGATCTCACCGCGCTGCCAGCTGTGGAGGTCCGCGACCAGATCTGCCGCCGCACTGTGCGCGGGAGAGGTGCCGTTAATGTCCTCCAGGGACAGCCCGTGGACCCCGCCAGCGTGCCGCCGGGGCCGGGAAACCGCCGCAGCGAGGCGCTCTGCTGCGCTGCGGGCATCCGGGGCCCGGAGCGCCAGCAGCACATCCGGATCGCCCAAACCGGCCAGCGCACTGTCGTCAGGGAGGACCGGTCCCACGGTCTCTCTGTCGATTTTGCCGGTTGCGCTGTGACTGTGTTCCAGCTGCGTGATGAGGATATCGCGGCTCAGCGGCTCCAACTTCACGGGGTCGGGCAGGACCGTACTGAGATTGTCCGGGAGGCTTTCACCGTCCGGAAGCAAAACAAGCAGCGGGCAGGGCAGCTGCAGCGCTTCGCACAGGTTGCGCTCGAGGCGGTAGAGATCGCCGGTCCGAGACGTGCCGGTTGACGTTGTAACTTGAAGTACTCGGAGTGTCTGCTCGTGGTGCCGTTCGTCGCCCAGAGTCGTGACCTTCCAGGCTTCGGGCAAAAAACCGTAGCGGCAGGCCGCCAGGATTTGATCTGCGTCTGCGGTGCGGAACCCGGAAAGTACGGTGACGGCGCCCGGAGCCAGAAGAGTTTCCAGAACATTCCGGGATGAGATGAAGGTGACCGCGAGCCGAAGCGCGATCAGGCTCCGGCTCGCGGGCAGAACGGATGCTGGGCGGCTGCGCCCCTGGTCGTCCAGCGCCCAGCCGTCGATGCCGCTTTCCCGGAGTTGGTCTAGCTCCTCACTGGCCCGGTGCTGCGATCCGGGCAGGTCTTTGAGCGCGTTTAGGAGTTTGGATTTGGGGTGGTCCGGGGTGGCACCGGTGCGTTTGTCAGCTGCGTTGATTTGATCTGAGATCATCCGCCGCAGGACATGTTTGGCAAAGGAGATCCAGGCGGGGTTGGGGGAGTGAAGTGGGAACTGTGGCATAGTTCGTCTCCGGATAAGATGCAGACAAAAGGGCGCCGCCCTCCCGGACTCCGGGTTGGATGGGGCGGTGCTGTAGGGGCGGATGAAGGGGCGTCAGGCGGCGCTGTCGGTATCGATCTCATCGAGCAGCCGAAGGATCTCCCGGGTCACCTCCGCGAAATAGATCTCGCTGCGGACATTGATGGATCCGGCATAAAGATCGGGCGGCGCGATGCTGTCCGGGAAGGTGGACTTCACCCTGGCATGCAATCGCTTCTCGGTCTGCAAGGCCAGCTGCCCGGTCGGCATGGGAACGGTCTTCAGGATCTGGGCATCGAGGCCGTGGTGCTTCAGCAGCTGGTGGCGAAGGCGGGAGTCCGGGTTCCGGGAAAAGCCCAGCTTCACCAGCAGCGCGCCATTTGGGAGCTTGAATTGCATGGCGTAGAGGTGGCTTGGCGCGGCGGGCCAGTCGTCACCGCAGTTGCCGCAGCCAAACCTTCCGGTTTGCATGTTGACCCGGGCAATGCGCTGGACATGGCCGCAGGATGGATGCCGGTACAGACGATAGTTCGGATCGCTTTCGGGGTCGGGCCCGGTCAGCGTCCAGCCCTGGGCCTCGGCCTCGGTTTGCTCTTTCCGGCTGTGACAGGCCTCGCATCGCACGTCGCAGATCCGCGCGGCCGCGCGTTTGACCAGCTCAAGCTGCCGCCGCAGGCGATGGCCGCAGTCTGCGATGTAGAAGCCATGATGACGGCTTTGCGGGTCGCGGCCTGCCCACTTCAGTCCAGCAGCTTTGGCGTCAGCTTGCCAGCGGTGCTCG
Source organism: Leisingera methylohalidivorans DSM 14336 (assembly GCF_000511355.1). Classification (NCBI taxonomy): domain Bacteria; kingdom Pseudomonadati; phylum Pseudomonadota; class Alphaproteobacteria; order Rhodobacterales; family Roseobacteraceae; genus Leisingera; species Leisingera methylohalidivorans. The sequence goes on from NC_023135.1 coordinate 719,716, forward strand.
ATGCAATGCGGGCAGAGCGGCTGGTTGTTCATCACCACGAAAATTTTACCCATATGCGTTGCCCCGCAGGTCCGGCAGCGCAGCAGCAGGTGGTAGCGGTCGCGGATGCGCTTCAAAATGTCGAAGCCTTTGTTTGCAGCGGTGTCGCGCCAATGCGCGTGGATTGTGAGCGGAAACGTCTGAGTTGCGGACTGGGTCATTGAAAACTCCATTCGGGCATAGGGGAACGGACGACGGGCGCGGGGTGCGCCTGCCGGAGAAATTCTGGAAACGGATAGGACGCGGCCGGGCGCAGGCGGAGAACCCCGCTGCATGGCCAGGTCAGGTATTGTCAGGGAATAGGGGCGGGATCAGACCGGTGCGAAGTCCTGGGCTGCCGTGGCCATCTCAACAACGGTATGGACTTGCCGCGCCGCGCGGTTCAGCGCCTGGCGGACATCGGGAACTTCCGTGCTGAAGAGATCACGATGTTCATGCATCAGCTGCTGGAAACGCAGGGTCTCATCCGCGCTGGTGGCCTCGATGAGGAAGTGCAGCAGCATGGCCATACGCTGCAACGGTTGATCTTCGGCGGAAGCGGTTGGGGCGGAGAAAATATCAGACGCCAGACGCAGGCAGTCCTGCCACTGGTTCTCGGCGGCCTCGAAAAAGCCGCTGGTGGCAGGATCCCAGCTCATGGAATGCGACAGGTCGCGCTCCATCCCGATAGCCGCATCTACAGCTTCGATTAGCCCGGTGAAGGTCCGGTAAATAGGCGTTGGTCCCTCATCGGAAATCGGGCAGGGCAATGCAGGGCGCAGGTCTTTTGCCGCGCTTAAGCGCGTGATAACAGATGCAGCAGTCATGTTGGTCTCCTCAACCGAGATCAGTGTGGTTAGGGCGTAAGCAAGGGGTGGAGCCCTTGCCTACGTCCGCCATTATATGGTACCAAAAAACCAAAAATCAATACGAGATTCGCTGGCATGGCAAAAAAAACCAGAGGACGACCGGCAGTCGATACGGAAGCTGTGAATCTGCGATTGCCGCGCGAGATGATCGAAGTTGTTGATGCTCAACGGCGGAGTGAAGAAGACCTTCCGACACGGCCAGCCATGATCCGAAGGATGCTCAAACAGTGGTGTCATGATCGCGGAATAGACGTCGAAGAATAGTCTGCTTCGGTAGAAACAAACGCTACATTCAACCAGATCATCGAAAAACAATAAGGCAACCACGGCCCCCGGCGGGCGGGTCCAGCAGGCTGCTGGCCGCAGGAAGCTTGTCTGGGCGGAGCCCAGATGTGCTGACGAGGAGGGGATCGAAGGGGGTATCCCCCTCGCGAACGGCAAGTTGCAATCTCGGGGTCCAGCCCGGGATTGCAACTTGCCTAGTGAGTACAAGCCTCACAAAATCAAACAAGTCTCTCGGGATTTTCGTCGTCTTCGCAGACACTCGGATCAGTCAAGCAGATCTGAGGTTGCAGATGACCATACATGCCAAGTTCCGCCAAGACCAGTCCAACAAACTTGACAAGGCTCCTGTCGTCCTCCGGTTCACCGGCCTGTTCCCGTATCAGCTCTGGAAATTCCGGCTGCATGACAAGCGCGCTGGCGGCGACTTGGCGCATGTCGACCTAGATGTGTCCGGGTTGAACGAAGTGCTTGCCGGAGAAACGGGGTGGAAGGAGCGGATTTGCACTGAAGTTGCAGAGATGCGTGAGCACAATTTTGAAGAGCGCCTTCGCGCATTGCGGGCGAAATCACGCATCAGCCAAGCCGAGAGAGAAACCGCCAAGGGGCCTTCAGATCCCTGGAAGGAAAGCGCCAACGGACCTTTGCGTGAAGGTATTCTGACCGTGAACAAGAAATGGTTTGGCGGGCCCGGCATCCTGGAGTGGGATCCCGAGCGCGTCGCGGAATTTCGGGAGGTCGCGAAGAATTTCCTGAGACAGCACTTTCCAGATGACCAGCTGCGCTATGCCTCCGCCCATGTCGATGAAGAGGCTTATCACATTCACTTTGTCGTTGCGGTCTGGTCCGAGAAAATTTCTGCCAACAGCGGGCGGCAGGTCGTGCTGCAGCCGTCAGCGAACCCGCTGCTGAAGAACTACGAGCATGCCCAGGACCTTGCTGGAGAGACGTTCGCAAAAATCGGAATTACTAGGGGGAAGCGCCGTGCCGAAGCCCGGCGGAAGGCACGGGCGGATGGCGCGCTCCAGCCTGAAACGCGACATCATGTACCGCCTTCACAGTGGCGTGCCGAAGAGCGCCGAGCGGCGCAAGCAGAGAAGAATCGCATCCTGGGCGATGCCCGGATGGAGGCGAGGGCGGTCGCCGAGGGCGCCCAGGACCTGGGCAAGGCCACGGTCAGGAAATCGCGCAAACGCGCGATCAAGGAGGCGCAGGCCCGCAAGCGGCGGGCCGGGCGGGAAACTGCTGCGGCCGAACGCAGCCGCGACGCGGCAGAGGCCAAGGCGCGGCAGTTTGAAGAGGCGGCTGCCGCCGCAAATTCTAGGAAAGAAGCCATTGAAGCCGCGGTCGTAGCCATGGAGCCGATGGTGAAGGGGTATGAGGAGAGGGCGGAAGCGGCTGCGGAAAAGTACCGGGAGCAGAAGGCCGCCCGGGAGGCCGAGGAAGCGAGGCTGAAGGAGGCGGAAGAAAAGGTCAGGGTGAAGGTGGCTGAGGCAGAAGTAATCTCGGATGCTATAGAAACCAGTCTGGAGCTTGTAGCTGATGGTGCGCTTGCTTGGCAGGAGGCATCAGCAGATCTGCCGCCGCGGCTGATCTGGGGGGCGGCTGCTCCGAAGACCAAAGACGCACAGGATGAAAAGCTGAGGGAAATCCGCCCTGCACTGCGGATGGTCACTCGCATTGCGCAAATGGTGGCGCGGACCGTTAAGCGTGTCCTCGCCAAAGAGCGGCAAAAGCTGAAAAATGACGCGGATTATGTTCGCGGCCTGCGTCAGGAATGGGAGCCGGAAGACGATGCGCGGCTGAAGCGGATCTCGCTTGGTGGGATAGAAAACGGTCCGAAAAGGACGGGTTGCTGACTTTCGCTAAGTGACAAACCAAGGTTTGCTGTGCGGACAAAGCCGCCTTTTGCTCATGCAGTGTTTGCTGACGCAGAAGCCCTTCGCACCTGAAGCACGTCCTTTGATGTGACCTAGCCTGGGTCGTCTAAGCAGCCATTCGCAAACGTCATCAATCTTGGCGCACCGGCGGAATCGTAAAGAAGCAATACCTTGCAGCCACAAAATTCGGCACAAAGCATGGTTCTGCACAGCGATTATCGGAAAATCATTTCAATTGCACGCTAAGTGCAGGCACCACACACTAGCCACCGAGATCTTCTCGATGGCACCAGATGACATGTCCGTCTGAAAATTCCCTGCATGGCGGTGCAATCTCTTCACAGACCGAACCCATGCGTTTGGGACATCGGCGTTGAAACGGGCAGCCGCGTTCCGGAGGGCTGAGCTCGACAACATCGCTTGCTTCCAGTGTCGGCGTAAAATCCGGGTCTGGTTCCAGAACCGCGCCCAAGAGAACCTCTGTATAAGGGTGCAAGATTGGCCCGTAGACATCTTTGGTCGGGCCAAGTTCGCACAGGCGCCCTTGATAAAGCACTGCCACGCGGTCCGACAATGCCTTGACCACGGCAAGGTCGTGGCTGACGAAAATGTAGCTAGTATCATTATCGCGCCGAAGATCGTCCAACAGTTCCAGCACCGCAGCCTGAACCGACACGTCAAGCGCTGAAGTGATTTCGTCGCACAGAACCAGCTCAGGTTGCGCCGCGAAGGCACGGGCGACGGCGACGCGCTGCTTTTCACCGCCTGAGAGTTGGCTGGGAAGCCGGTCCAGATAATGCGCCCCAAGTCGGACTTGCTCCAGCAATCCGGTCGAGCGATTCAGCAAGGCTTGACCAGTTAATCCGAAATAGAGTTTCAGGGGCTGGGCGAGTATCCGGTCAAGTCGGAATTCGGTCCTTGGGTCCGTCACGTCTTCAGGATGCTCACGCCAATGAAGCGGCTGCGCGGCACCCTGTTTGACATCTTTGGTTACACCGCTGAGCGCCGCCACGAACGCGGCCAGATCCGTGAATTCGAGCAAGATATCGAACAGGTCATGCGCGCCCTGTCGGTCGAGACGATCGCAGACGCGATCACGCTGGCACGGCTTCCTGAAACGATCAAAGGCTTTGGCCATGTCAAACAAAGGAATGCGGGCCATGCTGCAAGCCAAAGAGCTCAACTGTTGAAAAGAATGGGCTTGCTGGCTACCCGAGTCAGCCAAACTTAGAGGCGATTAGTCGGGGGTTCTCTTATCAATTGTGATTCAAGGTGTCGGAACTTCGGCGTGTTGCATGAATGACCAATGTTCACTCTGCTGGGCAGCGCAACATTTTTCGACTTGGCAGCAAGATTTGTGCTGAGAGCGCGCGCAGCGAGAAAATCGAATTCACAGTTTGGGCACGCAGCCAGGTTGCGCCGCTTGCGGCGCAAAAGTCTGTTCATGCGGTGCAAACGACGGCACGTCGAACTAAGGCGCCAGTCAAACCTGAAATGGCCGGTTATTATGCCGCCTTATGGCCGGAAATCGTACCGCCGTTGTTAGGCTGGAGGGGCTAAAGGCCTACTGCAAAACCAAAAGCGTCGCCGCCCGAATTGCCTGAGCCGTTTGACCATCCTCTCTGACAAAAGCACGGCCCGGTGGCGAAAGCACCACCGGGCCGTGTCGTTTTCGCGCGACGGGAACCGCCCGCCCGGCTCAGCTTGCCAGCTTCTGCCGCACGCCGCTCAGCCAGCCTGTATCCATCTGCGGCACCGAGGCCAGCAACCGCTTCGTGTAATCTGACTGCGGCGCCGAGAATATCCGCGCCTGTTCGCCGATCTCCACGATCTCGCCCTGCTGCATGATGACAACCTGATCGGCGATCGCCTCAACCGTGGCCAGGTCATGGGTGATGACCATGTAGGTCAGCCCCAGCTCCGCCTGCAGCCGCAGCAGGAGCCGCAGGATACCTTCGGCCACCAGCTGGTCCAACGCGCTAGTGACTTCGTCGCAGATGATGAACTCCGGCTCTGCCCCCAGCGCGCGGGCAATGCCGATGCGCTGTTTCTGGCCGCCCGACAGCTCGGGAATGCGGCGGTCCAGGAAGATCGCCGGTTCCAGCTCGATTAGCTCCATTAGCTCATTCACCCGCTCCCGCAGCGCCGCGCCGCGCAGCCCCATGAAATGGCGCACCGGCCGCTCCAGCGTCTCCCGCACGGTGTGGCGCGGGTTCAGTGCGGTATCCGCCATCTGATAGACCATCTGGATATGGCGGAGGGTGGCGCGGTCCCGCTTCTGATAGCGGCCCGGCAGCGGGCGGCCCTGCCACAGGACCTCGCCCTCGCTGGGCGGCAGCACGCCGGCAATCACCTTGGCCAGAGTCGATTTGCCCGAGCCGCTTTCGCCGACAACCGCTGTGGTCTGGCCCTTGGGCAGGTCGAGGCTGACGCCCTGCAGCACCTTGGCAGAGGCATAGCTTGCCTCGATACCACGCAGTGACAGCAGCGGCCTGGCTTCAGCGGCGCCCCGCACCGGCCGTTTCAGTGCGCGCACCGCCCAAAGCGACTTGGTATAGTCCTCCCGAGGCGCCGCCAGCATCTGCCGGGTGTCAGCGGTCTCCACCTCGCGGCCGTGTTTCATCACCGTAATGCGGTCGGCCATCTGGCTGACCACCGCCAGGTCGTGGGTGATGTAGATCGCCGCGGTGTCATACCGGTCCACGATATCGCGGATCGCGCCCAGAACCTCGATCTGGGTGGTCACATCCAGCGCCGTCGTCGGCTCGTCAAAGATGATCAGATCGGGCCGACAGGCCATCGCCATTGCCGTCATCGCCCGCTGCAGCTGGCCGCCGGACACCTGATGCGGATAGCGAAAACCGATCTGTTCCGGGTTCGGCAGCTGCATCTGCCGGTAGAGTGCGATGGCGTCGGCCTCGGCCTCCGCCCGCGCGGCGGTACCATGCAGCAGCGGCGCTTCGCAGAACTGGTCGATCAGCTGATGCGCCGGGTTGAAGCTGGCCGCCGCCGACTGCGCCACATAGGCGATGCGGCGGCCGTGCAGGTCCTGCAGCGTCGCGGTCCCGGCCTGGGCCAAGTCGATGCCGTCGAATAAGATCTCGCCGCCGACGATTTCTACTCCGTCGCGGGTATACCCCATCGCCGCCAGCCCGGCTGAGCTCTTGCCCGCTCCGCTTTCGCCCACCAGCCCCAAGACCTCACCCTTGTTCAGCGTCAGGTCCAGCCCATGCAGGATGGTGGTGCGGTTGCTCTTCGGCCCGGCCTCAAGCCGCAGGCCGCGAATATCCAGTAGCTTGCTCATTGGCTAGTCCTCAGCTCTTCAGGCCGCTGGCGCGGTGCAGCATCCAGTCGACAATGAAATTGATGGCAATGGTCAGCAGCGCAATGGCCGCCGCCGGGATTAGCGGGGTAATGTCGCCAAAGGTGATCAGCGTCGCGTTTTCCTTCACCATCGAGCCCCAGTCAGCGGTGGGCGGCTGAATGCCGATGCCGAGAAAGCTGAGCGCGGCAATGAAGAGGAACACGAAGCAGAAGCGCAAGCCAAACTCTGCAATCAGGGTCGAGGAGATGTTCGGCAGCACCTCACGGCGGAGCAGCCACAGCGTGCCCTCGCCGCGCAGCTGGGCGGCCTGGATGAAGTCCTGGCTAACCACATTCATTGCCGCGGCGCGCGACAGGCGGAACACCGGCGCGATATAGATCACCGCGATCACCGCCACCATGTTAGGGATCGATGCACCGACGATCGCCAGCAGCATCAGCGCAAGGATCAGCGGCGGCACTGCCATCAGCACATCGATCACGCGCGACAGAAGCTGGTCCATCCAGCCGCCCTTCAGTGCGGCCAGCATGCCCAGGGCAGCGCCAGTGGTGAAGGCAATGCCCGTGGTCAGCAGCGCCAGCCCGACGGTGTTGCGGGCGCCGTAGATCATCCGCGACAGCATGTCCCGACCCAGATTGTCGGTGCCCAGCGGGAAGGCCGCGCTCCAGGGTTCGTATTCGACCCCGACGATTTCGGTTTCCCCGTAGGGCGCCAATAGCGGGGCAAACACCCCAGTGACCAACACGGCAGCCAGGATCAGCATTCCCAGCAGCGCGGTAGGCGGGGCGGATTTGAGGGTTTTCACGTCTGCGCTCCTTTATCGTGCGTGCCGCAGGCGCGGGTTGGACAGGATCGACAGGATGTCGGCCAGCACATTCAGGGTTATGTAAGTGCCGGCAAAGAACAGGCCGACTGCCTGCACCACCGGGAAATCACGGCTAGCCACCGCATCAACCAGCAGCTGGCCCAGGCCGGGGTAGGAGAACACAACCTCCACCACCACCACGCCGACAATCAGATAGGCGAGGTTCAGCGCTACCACGTTGATGATCGGCGCCAGCGCATTGGGCAGCGCATGCAGCACGATCACCCGCCAGCGCGGCACGCCCTTCAGCCGGGCCATCTCGATGTAGGGGGCCGCCAGCAAGTTGATGATGGCGGCGCGGGTCATCCGCATCATATGGGCGATGACCACCAGGATCAGCGTCAGCGCAGGCAGGAAGCTGCGGTAGAGCGCATCGCCAAAAGAGGCAGCCTCATCAATGCGGGCCAGTGTCGGAAACCAGCCCAGGCGGATCGACAGGAACAAAACCAGCAGATAGGCGACAAAGAATTCCGGCATCGAGATCGCACCGAGCGCCCCGACATTGACGCTGCGGTCGAACAGCGAGTTGCGCCACAGCGCGCTGAGCAGCCCCAAAAGGATCGCCATCGGCACCGCGATCACCGCGGCATAGCAGGCCAGGAACATGGTGTTGGCCAGACGCGTCGATAGCAGATCGGCAACCGGCCGGTGCGAAGCCATCGAGTTGCCAAAGTCGCCCTGCGCCGCCGCCGCCAGCCAGTCGAGATAGCGCAGATGCGCAGGCTGGTCCAGGCCCAGTTCGGCGCGGAAGGCGGCCAGGGTTTCAGGGGTGGCCGACTGGCCAAGAATCTGTTGAGCTAGGTCGCCGGGCAGCAGCTCGATGCCGACAAACATCAGGGCAGAGACGGCCAGCAGCGTCACGGCCGCAAGGGCTAGTCGGCTGAGGATCAGCTTCATCAATGGGGGCATATCACAGCCTCCTCTTAAATCGCAACGGAATCGCACCTGCGGGAGGCGGCCCCAGCCGGGCCGCCTCGTGCAATTGCAGTTCGCGGGTTTAGATCAGGCCATCCACCAGCGCTCGATAAAGCGAACGCTGTCCAAATCCCACATCTCCGAGACATGCTCAGGGGTTTGGATCTTGGTGTTCATCGCCGAGACATACTGGCCGAAGGCCGGGATCAGCGCGCCGCCGTCGGTCTGACACAGCTGCTGCATTTCGCCGTAAATCTCGGCGCGCAGTGCCTGATCCAGCTGCGAACGGCCCTCGGCCAGCAGCTGGTTGAAGCGCTCGTTCTTCCACAGCGTGTCGTTCCAGTCCGCGGTGGCGGCATAGCCAGCCGAGAACATCAGGTCCGGGGTCGGGCGCCCGCCCCAGTAGCTGCAGCAGAAGGGCTTTTGCAGCCAGACATTGGACCAGTAGCCATCATCGGGTTCGCGCGCGACTTTCAGATTGATGCCCGCGCCCTTGGCTGCCTCGGAGAACAGCACCGACGCATCCACCGCGCCGTTGAAAGCTGCGTCCGCGGTGTGCAGGGTCGCATCCAGGCTGCTCAGCCCTGCCTTGGACAGGTAGTGCTTGGCTTTATCGGGGTCATAAGCGTGCTGTTCCAGCTCCGCATTGTAAAACGGCATGGAGGACGCGATCGGGTGGTCGTTGCCCACGGTGCCATAGCCCTTCAGAACCTTCTGCACGATGGCCTCGCGGTCGATCGCGTGCTTCAACGCCAGGCGTACGTTTACATCGTCAAACGGCGCGGCGGTCACATGCATCGGCATGGTGTAATGAAGGGTGCCGTTCTGGGTGTGGATCTTAACGTTGGAATTGCGCTTCAACAGGTGGATGGTCTTCAGGTCCGGGCGGTCGATCAGGTCAACCTCACCGGTCATCAGTGCGTTCATCCTCGCTGCGGGATCGCCGACCTTCAGCAGCACCACCTTGTCGAAGTGGGCACGGCCCGCCTTCCAGTAGTCATCACGGCGCTTCAGTTCGATACGCACACCCGGCTCAAAGGCCTCTATCACGTAGCCGCCGGTGCCAATCCGGCTTTCGGGATCAATGGCGCCGTTTGTGTCCTGCCGGATGGTCAGGTGGTAGTCATTGAAGATGAACGGGAAATCGGCGTTGCCGTCTTCCAGCTCAAAGGTCACCACATTGTCGCCGTCAGCGCGGATGTCCTTGATCTGCGCCAGCAGCGGCTTCACACCGGACTTCGACTCCGGGCCCATGTGGTGGCGGATCGAAGACACGACGTCAGCTGCCGAAACCCGCTTGCCGTCCGAGAAAGTCGCGTCATCGCGCAGTCGGAAAGTCCAGACGCGCGCATCCGGAGTCGCCTCATAGCTCTCGGCGAGGTCCGGTTGGGCGGTGCCGTCCGGGGCAATCTCCACCAGGGTCGAGAACACCGCATAGCTGGTGGCGAACATGAAATCGTTGGCATAGGTCGCCGGATCCAGCGAATCCGAGGTGCTGCCTTGTGTATAGCCCACCCGCAGTGTTCCGCCCTTCTTCGGCTCTGCCGCCTGGACGCGGTTATTCAGGCCTAGCCCCAGGGCCAGCCCGCCCGCAGCGGCGCCTGCCAAAAAGCCGCGCCGGGTCGGCGCCGCCAGGGCGGTCGTGGTCTTTAGCATCATGTTCCTCCTCCTGGAATTATGTGTTCTTGCAGCGCCTTACACTGCAAGCGTGATGGATTTTGAACGGGTGTAGGCGTCGAGCCCCTCCAACCCTTTTTCGCGGCCGAACCCGGATTTCCGGTTGCCGCCAAAGGGCAGTTCGATTCCCCCCGCCCAATAGTCGTTGACGGTGACCTGACCGGCATCTACCCGCTGCGCCATGCGCAGGGCGGTGGACATGTCCTTGGTGTAGATACCGGCCGCCAGGGCAAAATCGGTGCCATTGGCCAGCGCCAGCGCCTCGTTCTCATCGGCAAAGGTCTGCACCGCCAGAACCGGACCAAAGATTTCCTGCGTCACCGCTTCATCGCTGGCGGCAAGATCGTTCAGGATGGTTGGTTCAAAGAACCAGCCCTTGCCGGTTTCCGGATCCGTTGCCACATTGCCGCCGGTGGCGATTTCGACACCGCGGGCGCGGGCGCGCTCGACGTGGCCTGCGATCTGCTCCAGGTGACGTTCCGAGTTGACAGCCCCCATATCCGGGTTGCGCAGCCCATGGCCAAAGCGAAGCGCCTGCGCCTTTCTGACCAGCAGGTCCATCACCTCGGCATGCAGATCCTTGTGGATCACCAGACGCGAGCCCGCCGAACAGATCTGCCCCGAGTTGGAGAAAATCGCCCAGAACGCGCCATCGGCCACTGCCTCAGGATCGGCATCTGCAAAGGCGATCAGCGGCGACTTACCGCCCAGTTCCAGCGTCAGACCGGTGACGTTCGGGGCCACGTTCTGCATAACCCCGACGCCGGTTGCGACCGAGCCGGTAAAGGTCACGTGACGCACCCGAGGGTCGGTGACCAGCGGCGCGCCGGCCTCGATGCCGGTGCCGGTGACCACGTTGACGACGCCCGCTGGCACGCCCGCGCGCAGCAGCAGTTCGGCAATCATCAGCGCAGTAAAGGGCGTGGTTTCCGCCGGCTTCACCACCGCCGAGCAACCCGCCGCCAGCGCTGGGGCAATGCCACGCACCAGCGTCGAGGTCGGGTAATTCCACGGCACGATATGGGCGGTCAGGCCCACCGGCTCGCGCAGGGTGAAGGCGGCGTTGCCGTTGCCGAGGTTGACGCTGCGCCCGTCCAGCTTGTCGGCGGCACCTGCGTAGTATTCGAACAGGCGCGCCGAACCCGCGACATCGCCCTGCGCTTCAGCCAGGGTCTTGCCGCTGTCGAGGCTTTCAACCACCGCCAGCCTGTCTGCCTCAGCGCGCATCAGCCGCGCCGCCTCATTCAGGATGGCGCAGCGACGGGCGGGCGGCGTGTTGCGCCAGACCTCAAAGCCCTCGGCGGCGGAGGTCACGGCCCGGTCCACATCGACCGCGGTGCCAGCGGCGAAATCGGAAAAGGCCTCGCCGGTGCCGGCATCAAAGCTTTCCATGCGGTTGCCGCTGTCGGCGGCAACGAACGCGCCATCGATGAAGTGATCGCGCGGCAGATCCGGCAGCGTGCCGGTTTCGAAATAGGTGGAAATCATCTGGTCGGAGGTCATCATGCGTGCTCGCTGCATTTGTAGGTGGATTTGGCCAGCCACTCGGGGTTGATCTCAACGCCCCAGCCCGGTGCATCGGTCACGACCGCCTGGCCGTCCGTGATTGCGAAAGGATCGTCCAGGAACAAGTCACGCTGCCACGGATAGTAGTCGTCGCCCTCGATCGAGAATTCCAGGTAGCGGCCCGGATTGGGCACCGCCCGCAACAGATGCATGGTGAACAGCGTCACCAGCGACAGGTTGGCCGCATGCGGGGTGCAGGGCAGCCCGGCGGCATGGCCCATGCGGGCCACCTCCATGCTGCGCACCATGCCGCCCAGATACAGGATATCGGGCTGGATGATGTCCACCGCGCGCATCGCAACGATCCGCTTCCACTGCTGCAGGTCCCAGTCCTGCTCGCCGCCCGCCACGTCGATGGACAGTTCGCGGGTGACCTCCGCGGTCTGCTCCAGTTCCCAATAGGGGCAGGGCTCCTCGAAATGCTCGTAGCCGTTGGCCTCCAGCATCCGCCCGACCTCGATCGCGCGGGCAGGGCCAAAGCCCGAGTTGCCATCGACCAGCAGCGCCTCATCCGGGCCCAGGGCCTTGCGGATAGCTGGGATGATCGCCTCGGTCCGCCCCTCCCATTCATCCCGATCCTGGCCGCATTCGGCGCCGACGCGCACCTTGAAGGCATCAAAGCCATAGTCATCGCGCAGGCGTTGCATGCGCGTGGCCTCATCCTCAGGCGTGATGTCACGCCGCATGGAAGACGCATAGGCCCGCAGCGGCCCTGCCGAACCGCCCAGCAGTTCGGCCACGGGTTTTCCCGCCGCCTTGCCGCGCCAGTCCCAGACCGCGGTGTCCAGACCCGCCATGGCCCGGCGCAGATAGGTGCCGGGGAACTTGTGCTCGCGCAGCGGGATCTCGGCGATCACATCCTCCAGCGCGTCCATGCCGCGCCCCAGCGCCCAGGGCGCCACCTGCCGGTGCAGAATCTCGCAGGTCAGGTCGCTGCTGTAGGTGGACACCTGACCCCAGCCGGTGCTGCCGTCCTCTGCAGTGACCCGCACAAAGCCGACCAGCGGCGTGCAGAAGGTCTCGATCCGGCGGATCCGCGGCCCGGTGTCGTTCTTGCCGCAGATGTTGGCAACCGGCACCGCACCGGACATGGAATAAGGCGTGCTCATGCGTCCTCCAGAATGAGATCAGCGGCGCGATGCGCCAGCATCATGGTCGGGGCATTGGTGTTGCCCGAGGTCAGATTGGGAAAGACCGAGGCATCGGCGACGCGCAGCCCCTGCACCCCATGCACCTTCAGCCGCGGGCTGACCACCGCGTCCTGCGCGTCCCGCCCCATCCGGCAGGTGCCGACCGGGTGAAAGACGGTGCCGCAGCGCTCGCGGAAATCGGCCAGGAGCTGCGCATCGTCCATACGCCGCAGATCCGGCTCCATCGCTGAGTCCACCAGTCTATCGAGCGCGGCGGTCGTAATCAGCCGCTGGCACAGGCGGCCGCCCGCCACGACCTGCTCGCGATCCTCTTCGGTCGCCAGCGAATTGGGGCGTATGCGGGGCGGCGCCGCCGGGTCTGCGGCGCTGATGTCGATACGGCCGCGGCTGGTGGGCCGGGCCGGCTGAAAGCCAATGATGAAGCCCGGGAACGGATCTGGCTGTACCACCGTACGTTTGCCGTTCGGCGTCGTGGTATAGGTGACCGGGTTGAAATACAGCTGCTGGTCAGGGTGGACCTGATCCCGGCCAGAGCGGAAATAGCCGCCGCACTGGTTCACCGACAGGGCCAGCGGCCCGCGCCGGGTCAGCGCGTATTGCAGCGCCGCGCGCACCTTGCCGGTGAACGGGCGCAGTGCATTGTTCAGCGTTGGCTCGGTGGCGCGGAAGTAATAGTTGATGCCCAGATGGTCCTGCAGGTTGCCGCCCACATGTGCCGCATCCAGAAGCGGCGTGATGCCGTGGGATTTTAGCAGCTCCGCCGGGCCGATGCCCGACAGCTGCAGCAGCCGCGGCGAGGTCACCGCGCCTGCGGACAGGATGATTTCGCGGCCCGCACGCAGGGTCTGACTCTTGCCTTTGCGCAGCACCTGAACGGCAGCGGCGCGCCGGCCTTCGAAGATGATCCGCTCGGCCAGCACACCGGTCATCAGGGTGACATTGGATCGCTTCAGCGCCGGCTTCAAAAAGGCCCGCGCCGAATGCATCCGGCGGCCGCCGCTGGTGTTGATCCGGTAGGCCGCCGCGCCCTCGTTTGCGCTGCTATTGATGTCGCCGGTACGCGGCAGGCCCAGTTCCTCCGCCGCAGCAAAGAAATGCCGGTTCGCGGGATGGATTTGGTCCGACACATCCTGCACATTCAGCGGCCCCGTGCCATCTTGCGTGCCATCGGCGCCGATGCGGCTTTCCATCGCCTCATAGATCTGCCGAACGGTCTTCCAGTTCCAGCCCTCAGCGCCGGCCTCTGCCCAGTCATCAAAATCCCGCGGCAGCCCCCGCGCATAGACCAGGGCGTTGATGGCACCTGATCCGCCCACCACCTTGCCGCGCGGCCAATAACCGCTGCGCCCTGCTAGGGACTCTTCCGGCTCGGTCTGGTATTTCCAGTTCACCTTGGGGTCAAAGAACGTCTTTCCATAGCCCAGCGGCAGCGCAATCCACGGTGACCAGCCGCGCCCACCCGCCTCCAGCACCAGCACCGTGTGGTGCCCCGAAGCGCTCAGCCGTTCCGCCAGCACACAGCCGGCGGACCCTGCTCCGATGATGATGTAGTCGTAGTCCGCCACTGCACTCTGCCTGATGCTGCTTCTGTCGCACGACCGTTACAAACCTCTCCGCCGAATCCAAAACGAAAAAAAATTCGCAATAGCCTTAAAAAATTTCGCAGATGGTCTATTCTGCGAGAATGTACAAGGAGCTCCCCCCCTTGCCCTGGCTGCGCGCGTTTGACGCCAGCGCCCGCCTTGGCAATTTCACCCTCGCCGCCGAAGAGCTGGGCCTGACGCCCTCTGCCGTCAGCTATCAGGTGCGCGGCCTGGAAGCGCAGCTTGGACACAAGCTGTTCCGGCGTGAGCGCAAGGCATTGGTCCTGACCCGGCTGGGACAGGCCTACAAGCCGGTGGTGGCCAAGGCATTTGCCGATCTCGATGCCACCACCTCGAACCTGTTTGGCAAGGGCGCAGAGGCCGAGATCGCCCTTCGGTGCGTCAGCTCGTTAAATTTGCTGTGGCTGGTCCCGCGCCTTGAGCATTTCAAGGTGGCGAACCCGGACAGCCGCCTCCGGGTTCTCTCTGCCTCCTGGGCAGAGCTGGCGGAGGGTGAGGAGATTGACGTCGACATACGTTATGGCGACGGCAACTGGGCAGACGGTGAAGTGCTGCCGCTTATGACCAACGAAGTCATTCCCGTTTGCGCCCCCGCCCTGCGCGGTAGCGGCAGCCCGCAGGCGTTGGCCCGCGGCCCGCTGATTGAACTGGCGGGAGTGGTCGATACCTGGCGACACTTTTTTGCCCTGCATGAGCCCGATTGCGAAACTCAGGAGCCTGCGTACAAGGTGGACCAGTCTCTGATCGCGCTCGAGCTTGCCAGCCGCGGCCAGGGCATAGCGCTGGTCGCTGAGGTCTTCGCCCGACCCTACCTGGACAGCGGCACGCTGGTGCAGGCAAGCGATCTGGCCCTGCCTCCGCGCCAAGGGCACTATCTTGTGCTGCCAGCGGCACGCAACCGCTTCCGGCCGGAAGTCACAGCGCTGGTGGCATGGTTGCAAGAACAAGCCTGTAAATAGTTTGCAGCTTCTGTGGTTACGGCCCGTGTCGCAAAAAGATTCTGACCGTCCAGGCTTGTGATCGAGTGCGAGATTCTGTCAGGCCAACACCCCTTTGGCAGGCATTCAGACAACTATGGGGAGCGGTGAAAGTTTTGTATAGTCCGCTTCCCGTAAATTGCTTCCACTCGGCTTCGTCCATGCTGCATACGTGGCGAAAGTCGGAAACCTCGCCTTCACACTGTGCCGGGCAAACCTGCCTTTTGCCGCTGGCGCGCGATCCTTGCTGCATTTGCCAAGACATCAGAAGGCCGTGCAGGAAGCGGAAGCTCCCTGCGAAACGAGCATAGCAGAAAAACTTGGAGGCTGACATTCATCCGGCTTGGGTACAGGGCCAGATCTTGCGTTGCCGAGCGATAAAAGAAAACCGGAAAGTGATTTCCATAATTTTCAAAAACGTTATTCTCTGGACATGCATTTGAAGCTTCGCCATTTGGAAGTCTTTCACGCCGTAATGGAAGAAGGCTCGGTCTCTAGGCTCAGGACCCATTGATTTCCGGTGGGTGGCGTGATTCACGGTTCGAAAAATGAGCGGTGATATGTCTGATCTTTTCTGGCTGACGGACGCGCAGATGGCCCGTCTTGAGCCTTATTTTCCGAAGTCCCACGGCAAGCCGCGTGTTGATGACCGGCGTGTTCTGAGCGGAATTATCTTCATCAATCGCAATGGCTTGCGCTGGCGTGATGCTCCCAAAGATTACGGCCCGCACAAGACCTTGTACAACCGTTGGAAGCGGTGGAGCGACAAGGGCATCTTTGCCCAGATGATGGCCGGTCTGGCTGCTGATCACGGTGAGGAAAAGACCGTGATGATCGACGCAACTTACCTGAAAGCACACCGTACAGCCTCCAGTCTTGGGGTTAAAAAGGGGGGCGTGGGCGTCTGATCGGGCGCACTAAGGGCGGCATGAACACCAAGCTGCACGCAATCTGTGACAGCCAGGGCCGTCCGCTGAACCTGTTCGTGACTGCCGGGCAGGTCAGTGATTACACCGGTGCAAAGGCGCTGCTGAGTGGCCTGCCTGACGTCCAGTGGCTTCTCGGAGATCGCGGATATGATGCCGATTGGTTTAGAGAAGCGTTGAAAGACAAAGGGATACGCGCCTGCATCCCCGGCCGAAAGCAGCGCAAGAAAGCCATCAGATACGACAAACGCCGATATAAGCGGCGCAACCGCATTGAGATTATGTTCGGCAGGCTGAAGGACTGGCGGCGGGTTGCGACACGATACGACAGATGCCCAAAAGTCTTCCTGTCAGCAATCGCGCTTGCAGCCCTCGTTATCTACTGGCTTTGAAACTCAATGAGTCCAGAGCCTAGCCATGACCATTTCTTCACCCTGGTCAGCATGGATTGCGCGGTCTCGTACAGCAAGGCTCGCATCATTCCGTCGCCACACAAGGATACCCGGCCGACGCGTTGACTTTCTCCGGACTGTTTTAGGACCGGTGTCAGCCCTAAGACCGGCCCAACCGCTCGAGACCTTCGAAAGCGCGCCGGGATATCAATGGTGCTGACGAAGGCAAGAGAAGTCACCGCGCCAACACCAGGGACTGTCATCAGGCGCATGCAAACGGCGTCTCCCGTCGCGATTTCCACAACCTCGCGGTGCAGTTTGGCGAAGCCCTCACGGAGCTAGCGCCTTGCCGCGAGCAAGACGCTGATCACCTTCTCCAGTTCCGGCAGTTCCGCGATGAGTTCCAAGGCGCGGGCTTCGAACTTCCCTCTGCCGACGATGCCGACCTTGAGCCCGAAGTTGCGCAGCAAGCCGCGAATATCATTCTCGACAGCAATCGCCTTCTCCTGCAGGAGCTTCCGGGCTCGCAGCAGGGCTCGGCGCTGCTGGCTTTCCCGGGTCTTCACATGCACCGGACGGTACAGGTTGACCCGCATCATCTGCGCGATCCCACGCGCATCATTGCGGTCGGTCTTGTTCACCTGCGCCTTGAGGAAGGCCTTCGCGTGGCGTGTCTCGATACAAATCACCGGAAGCCCCGCGCGCGCCAGCCCTTCGAACAGCCATTGCGACAGCGGACCGGCTTCCAACCCGATCCGTTCGAAATGGACCCCGATGCTGCTCAAAGCCAGAGAGAGCTCCTCGGGGTGGCTCGCAATCTTCATTTCTGAGCAGACTTGGCCGTCGTCGCCGACAACACAAATGGCGGTTTCTTTTACTGATACATCCAATCCGGCATAATGCTTCATGCTGCGTCTCCTTCCTTGATGCTCGTGGCTGCTTCACACAGACCACGTATTATCATCAGCTCGAGACGCAGCACCTACCGGAGACCGAGGCTGGAAGTGGGGCGCAAGCCGAATACCCCATCTGACCCTAGATGCCATCGAGGGGGTCAGATGCAACGCTTACACTGGATCGTGACTTCGCCGCAGACAGGCCGGACCGGAAACGGAGTGAGCTCCAGGGGGAGGGCGGGTCTTTCCCCTTCAGGTTTGCGGCGTGAACCTTGCTGAATGCGGTGGAAATCCGCATCCGGCTAGGGAATTGTTAGAGGGTGCGGTTTAAACCTGCTGGCAATATGCACGCAATGAAGGTTCCGCACTGATGCCCCGACTTCCCGATTTTCTGTACCGTCTGCCTGTCCGGATCTATGCGCTGGCAGCGCTGGCTCTCAGCCTGATGGCTGTTCTGACATTCCTGCTGCTGTCGCAATCCGTCAAAAACGCCTATGAAATGCGCTATACCGAGCTGCACAACGTCACAGACACGGCAGTCAGCCTGCTGCGCGATCTG
Source organism: Leisingera methylohalidivorans DSM 14336 (assembly GCF_000511355.1). Classification (NCBI taxonomy): domain Bacteria; kingdom Pseudomonadati; phylum Pseudomonadota; class Alphaproteobacteria; order Rhodobacterales; family Roseobacteraceae; genus Leisingera; species Leisingera methylohalidivorans. The sequence continues at coordinate 737,618 of NC_023135.1, forward strand.
GAGCAAGGTGTCAAGGACGGCCGCTTCACCGAAGAACAAGCCCGTGATATCGGCCGCGAGCGTCTGACGGCTCTGCGCTTTGGCGATTCGGGTTACGTGTTTGTCTTTGACCACGATCTGGTGGTGCAGGCGCATCCGACCGTGCCTGCCTGGAACGGCACCAACCAGGGCGCCTATGAGGATGTGACCGGCATCAAAGTGTTCCGGGAGCTGGAGAAGATCGCTGCTGCCAAAGGGGCAGGGGAGCTTACATATTACTTCAAGAAACCGGATTCCGAGGTTGTCGAGGCCAAGATCGGCTATGTGCAGGCCTATAAACCCTGGGGCTGGATCGTCGGCACCGGCGCCTATGTCTCGGATATCGAGGCTGACGTTGCGCGGATGCGCAATGACGCGCTGATCCTTCTGGGTATCAGCCTGGTGGCGCTGTCGATTGCCGCCTATTTCATCACCCGCAGCGTCACCGGTCCGCTGAATGGCCTCAAGTCGCGCATGCAGACACTCGCCGATGGCGACACAGACAGCGAAATCCCCCATGCCACTGCGCGCAGCGAACTGGGGGAGATCGCCCAAAGCCTTGATGTCTTCCGCCAGGCACTGATCCGCCAGAAGGATCTGGAGCGGGCCGAGCAGCAACGCAATGAAAAGCACAGCAATGTCGTGAGTGTGCTCAGCAGCAAACTGTCAGCCCTGTCGCAGGGGGACCTGACTGCGCAGATCACCGAAACCTTCCCCGAGGATTACGAGCAGCTGCGCCAGGACTTCAACACCACCGCGCAGAACCTCAGCGCGACTGTGGAACAGGTGATTGCCGCGGCCAGCAGCATCCGCAGCGGTGCGGCTGAAATCAGCCAGGCTTCGGATGATCTGTCGCACCGCACCGAAAGCCAGGCCGCGACGCTGGAAGAAACCGCTGCCGCCCTGGATGAGCTGACCGCTTCGGTCAAATCGGCAGCCGAGGGCGCCCGCAGCGTCGAGTCCACCATGGAAGACGCCAAGGGCGAAGCCCGCACCAGCGGTGAAGTGGTGCAAAGCGCCGTGGCCGCGATGACCGAGATCGAGGAATCTTCGGCGCACATCTCGCAGATCATCTCGGTGATCGACGATATCGCCTTTCAGACCAATCTCCTGGCGCTGAACGCCGGGGTTGAGGCCGCCCGCGCAGGCGAAGCGGGCCGCGGCTTTGCGGTGGTCGCCTCCGAGGTGCGGGCGCTGGCACAGCGGTCCTCGGACGCGGCGATGGAGATCAAGACCCTGATCGGCAACAGCTCCGGGCAGGTCGCCCGCGGCGTGGATCTGGTCGGCAAAGCGGGCGAAGCGCTGCAAAGCATCGTTTCGCAGGTCAGCCATATCTCGCAGCTGGTGTCCGGCATTGCCGAAGGCGCCGCCGAGCAATCCACCGGCCTGCATGAGATCAACACCGGTGTTACCCAGCTGGATCAGGTCACCCAGCAGAATGCCGCCATGGTGGAACAGGCCACTGCGGCCGGCCATTTGCTGAAGACCGACGCCGCCAAGCTCAGCGAACTGGTGGCGCATTTCAAAATCCCCGGCGGCGGCATCGCGGCCGTTCCGGCCCGGGCGGCCAGGGCACCGGCGCCAACCGCCCACGGCAGCGATGACTGGAACATGGAGGCCGCGCCGCAGCCCGTTGCCGCGGCCGGCGGCAATGCAGCCAAAAAGCTGTGGCAGGATTTCTGATCCATCTGCGAACCCGTCACAGACAAACAGAAAACGCCCGGGGATTTCCCCGGGCGTTTTTTGTTGCGGACTGTCCGGACAGATCAGCCGATGATCGCATTCAGCGTTGCCGAGGGGCGCATCACCTTGGCCTTCAGCGCAGCACTCGGGCGGTAGTAGCCGCCAATGTCTGCCGCCTGGCCCTGGGCTGCGGCCAGCTCGGACAGGATCTGCTCTTCCTTGGCAGCCAGCTCTTCCGCGATGGGGGCAAAATGCGCCGCCAGTTCCGCATCCCCGGTCTGGGCCGCCAGGGCTTCCGCCCAGTAACGGGCAAACCAGTAATGGCTGTCGCGGTTGTCGGGCTCGCCCACCTTGCGGCTGGGAGAGCGGTTGTGGTCCAGAATGCCTTGGGTGGCGTCCTCGGCCGCAGCGCCCAGCACGCCGGCCTTGGCGTTGCCCTTGGCGTCGGCCAGGAAATTCAGGCTTTCCCCCAGGGCGCAGAATTCACCCATCGAATCCCAGCGCAGGTGGTTTTCCTCAACCAGCTGCTGCACATGTTTCGGAGCAGACCCGCCGGCACCGGTTTCAAACAGCCCGCCGCCCTGCATCAGCTTGACGATCGACAGCATCTTGGCCGAGGTGCCCAGTTCCAGGATCGGGAACAGGTCGGTCAGGTAGTCGCGCAGCACGTTGCCGGTGATGGCGATGCTGTCGTTGCCCGCGGTGATCGTTTCCAGCGACTGGCGGGTTGCCTCGCGCGGCGCCAGGATCTGGAACTTGCCGGCAACGCCCGCCGCTTCCAGCGCCGGTTTCACATAGTTGATCAGCTCGGCGTCATGGGCGCGGTTTGCGTCCAGCCAGAAGATCGCCTCGGAGCCGGTCAGGCGCTGGCGGTCCATCGCCAGCTCGATCCAGTTCTCGATCGGTGCCTTCTTGACAGTGCAGGCCCGCCAGATGTCACCCGCCTCGACGTCGTGCGAATGCAGCGTTTCGCCGTTTGCCAGAACCACCCGGATGGTGCCGTCGGCCGGGGCCTCGAACGTGGTCGGGTGGGAGCCGTATTCCTCGGCCTTCTGCGCCATCAGGCCGACGTTGGCGACGGCACCGGCGGTGGTCACGTCCAGCGCGCCATTGGCTTTGAAGAAATTGATGGTCTCGTCATAGACCGTGGCATAGCAGCGGTCGGGGATCACGCAGTTGGTGTCGCCCTTGTTGCCGTTCTGGTCCCAGCCCTTGCCGCCGGCGCGGATTACCGCGGGCATCGAGGCGTCGATGATCACATCGGACGGCACATGCAGGTTGGTGATGCCCTTGTCGCTGTCCACCATATACATGTCCGGCCGCTCGGCGCGCACTGCATCGATTTCGGCCATGATCTCCGGGTTGTCCTTCACCCGGTTCAGCAGGTCGCCCATGCCGGAATTCGGGTTGACGCCCAGGGCCTCCATCTGGGGGCCGAACTTTTCAAACACCGGCGCCAGCCAGGCCTTCACCGCGTGGCCGAAGATGATCGGGTCGGAGACCTTCATCATGGTCGCTTTCATGTGCAGCGAGAACATGGTGCCGTCGGCTTTGGTGTCCGCGATGGCCTCCGTCAGAAAGGCGGCCAGGGCCTTGGCGGACAGGAAGGTCGCATCGGCCACGGTGCCCTCTTCCAGCGGCCAGGCGTCTTTCAGAACGGTGACCGAGCCGTCCCCGGCGGCAAATTCGATCTTCGCGTCCCCTGCCTGCGCGGCGGTGATGGTCGCGGATTTTTCGTTTGCATAAAAGTCGTTGCCCGGCATCGACGACACTTTGGTCTTGCTGCCGGCCGACCATTCGCCCATCGAATGCGGGTTCTTCCGGGCATAGTTCTTCACCGCCTTGGCGGCGCGGCGGTCGGAGTTGCCCTCGCGCAGGACCGGGTTCACCGCCGAGCCCTTGATCGCGTCATACCGCGCGCGGATTTCTTTTTCGGCGTCGGTCGCCGGTTCTGCGGGGTAGTCCGGAATGGCATAGCCCTGACCCTGCAGTTCGGTGACAGCGGCAACCAGCTGCGGCACCGAGGCGGAGACGTTGGGCAGCTTGATGACATTGGCGTCCGGGGTTTTCACCAGCTGGCCCAGCTCGGCCAGATCATCGCTCTGGCGCTGGTCTTCGGTCAGGTTTTCCGGGAACGCTGCAATGATACGGCCGGCCAGCGAAATATCCTTGGTGCCGACGGTGACACCAGCGGCCGAGGCGAACTTGCGGATGATCGGCAGGAAGGATGCCGAGGCCAGCTCGGGCGCTTCGTCTACGATGGTATACAATATGTCCGGGGTTTGATTTTCTGCCATGTTCCACAACCTTTCAGCGATCTCGGAGACTTTTGTGACGTCAGCGCAGACAGGCCGCGCCAAGTTCGGGTATTCCGGTGCTGCCGCGGCGGTGCCCTGAAAATGGGCGGACCCCGGCCTGGCAGCCAATGGTGTGGCCCCCATGTAGAACACGATTGCTGCGGGTGCAATGGTTTGGCGCATCTGCGCCCCCGCGCGGATTGCCGCGCCCTTGGGGGTGAAGCAGGGAAAGGCCAGCGAATGCAGGGGCGCCGGCCCAATTCACCCATAGTACTGCGGCAAGGAAGAAGCAGGAAGGCGCAGCAAGGATGCAGCGGGATAGGGGCAGGGGACGTTATTCGCGCAGCTCATCCGGGGCGACGCCCCAGAGTTTTTTCTTCGGCGCCCAGCCGCTGTAGCCGCCGGCCGAGATTTCGCACCAGCTGGTCTCGCACTCGCCCAGCCGGGCGACCACGCCCAGCTCGAAGGCAGCGGTAACCGGCGCGCGGCTGTCCGGCCGGGAATGCACGGTCAGCATGTCCTCTTCGATCAGCACCGTGCGCACGCCCGACAGCAATGCGTAATGCACCCAGCCGCCGGCCCCCTCGCGGTCCTGCACCCGGCGCCAGTGGCCGTATTCCGCAGTGATTTCCAGCGGCATGCCGCGGCGTTTGAACACCCAGTCGATCTTGTGGGTCAGCGACGGGCCGCGGCGCACATTGCCCTTGGCGGCCTTCATCGAGACATAGCGCGGCAGCGGCAGGTTGGTGACGGGGCCGCGGGATTCGGCGGCGCATACGGCCCCCGCCATCGCCAGGGATACCGCTGCCGCTGCCAGATGGCGCAATGCCATTGCCGCTTTTTCCACTGTCTGCCGCCTCTTTTTGCCCAGCCGGGTCAGGCCCAGCGTCCTGTTCCGGTCTTTTGCCCGTTTTCCTGCTGCGGCCGTGAAATTTCCGGCCTGCAGCAAGGGAGTTGCGCTTGGGTTCTTGTGCCCGTCCGCGTCCTGCGCCACGATGCCATGGAGGCGTGCGGATTGAAAAGCCCAAGGGAGAGCGCAAGTGCCAAGAGACCGACTGAGTGTTGTTGTTACGCGACGGTTGCCGGAGCCTGTGGAAACCCGGCTGAGCGAGCTGTTTGATGTCCGCCTGCGCGAGGATGACGAGCCGATGACCCGGGCCGAGCTGGCCGCGGCAGTGAAAAATGCCGATGTGCTGGTGCCCACTGTCACCGATACCATTGACGCAGGGATTTTGGGCCAGGCGGGGGAGCGGCTGCGGCTGATCGCCAACTACGGTGCCGGGGTCGACCATATTGATGTGGCCACTGCGCGCCAGCGCGGCATCCTGGTGTCCAACACGCCCGGGGTGCTGACCGACGATACTGCCGATATGGCCATGGCGCTGATCATGGCGGTGGTGCGGCGCATGCCCGAAGGGCTGGCCGTGATGCAGAAGGGCGACTGGCAGGGCTGGGCGCCGACAGCGCTTTTGGGCGGCCGGATTGCCGGGCGGCGGCTGGGCATTCTCGGCATGGGCCGGATCGGCCAGGCCGTGGCCAGGCGCGCCGCCGCCTTTGGCATGCAAATCCATTACCACAACCGCCGCCGTCTGCGGCCCGAGACCGAAGAGACGCTGGAAGCCACCTATTGGGAAAGCCTTGATCAGATGGTGGCGCGGATGGATGTGCTGTCGATCAACTGCCCGTCGACCCCTTCAACCTTTCACCTGATGAATGCCCGCCGCCTGAAGCTGATGAAGCCCTCGGCGGTGATCGTGAACACCTCGCGCGGCGAGGTGATCGACGAACACGCCCTGACCCGCATGCTGCGCTCGAATGAGATCGCCGGTGCCGGCCTTGATGTCTATGAGCACGGCACCGACATCAACCCGCGCCTGCGCGAGCTGTCCAATGTGGTGCTGCTGCCGCATATGGGCTCCGCCACCATCGAGGGCCGGATCGAGATGGGCGAGAAGGTGCTGTTGAATATCAAGACATTCGAGGACGGCCATCGTCCGCCGGACCAGGTGGTGCCGTCGATGCTGTAACTGCCCGCACGCCGGGCCGGAATTCGAGAAAGGACTTTTCCGTGAAGCACTTGATTCTGGCCTGTATCGTCTGCGCCGGCAGTGCCGCCGCGCAGGAGGCGGCTGACGCCGTTGCGCCCGAAGCGGCAACCGGCGGCACGTTTCAGGCGCTCTCGGCGGAGGTGGCTGCCGCGCTGGAGGCCAAATCGGCAGGCCGGCCTGTGGAAGCGGAAAACTGGATGGTCGCTGCTGCCAATCCGCATGCCGTTGAAGCCGGCGCCGCCGTGCTGCGCGCAGGCGGCACCGCGGCGGACGCGATGGTGGCGGTGCAGACCGTTCTGGGGCTGGTGGAGCCGCAATCCTCGGGCCTCGGCGGCGGCGCGTTTCTGGTCTGGTATGACGCTGCCACGGGCGAGCTGACCACGCTGGACGGGCGCGAAACCGCGCCGCTGGCCGCCACGCCGACCCTGTTCCAGGATGAAGATGGCGCGCCGCTGAAATTCTTTGATGCGGTGGTCGGCGGTCTGTCCGTCGGCACTCCCGGCACCCCGGCCCTGCTGGAGGCGGCGCACCGCCGCTGGGGCCGCGCCAACTGGCCGTCGCTGTTCGAACCGGCGATCCGGCTGGCGGAGGAGGGCTTTGTCGTCTCGCCGCGGCTGGCCTCGCTGGTGGCGGGCGGCGCCGAACGGCTGGCGCGCTTCCCGGCCACAGCGGATTACTTCCTGCCGGGCGGTGACCCGATTGCCGAGGGCGCGGCCCTCCTGAACCCGGAGTATGCCGCCACCTTGCGGGCGCTGGCCCAGGGCGGGGCAGGGGCGTTCTACGCCGGTCCCATCGCCGCAGAAATCGTCCGGGCCGTGACCGCCGCCGAAGGTAATCCGGGGGTGCTGTCCGCTGCGGATCTGGCACTCTACCAGGTCAAGGAACGCCCGGCGGTCTGCGCCGCCTACCGCGATTTCGAGGCCTGCGGCATGGGGCCGCCATCCTCGGGGGCGCTGACCGTGGGGCAAATTCTGGGGATGCTGAATTCCTATGATCTGGCGGAACTGGGGGCCGAAAGCGCCGAGGCCTGGCGGCTGATCGGCGATGCCTCGCGCCTCGCCTTTGCCGACCGGGGCCGCTACATGGCCGACGCGGATTTTGTGCCGGTGCCCAGCCACGGGCTGGTGGCGGCGGATTATCTCGCCACCCGGGCCGGGCTGCTGCAGGGCGATGATGCGCTGCCCGAGGTGGCGCCGGGCGCGCCGGAATTCGATCATGCGCTGATGCTGGCGGATGACCAGTCGATCGAGCTGCCGTCGACCTCGCATATCTCCATCGTGGACAGCTATGGCAACGTGCTGTCGATGACCACGACGATAGAAAACGCCTTTGGCTCGCGGCTGATGGCGGGCGGGTTCCTGTTGAATAATGAGCTGACGGATTTTTCCTTCCGCACCCATGCGGACGGCGTGCCCATCGCCAACCGGCTGGAGCCGGGCAAGCGGCCGCGCTCCTCGATGGCGCCGACCATTGTAATGAAGGATGGTGCACCGGTGCTGGCCATCGGCTCCCCCGGCGGCAGCCGGATCATCGGCTATGTCGCGAAATCCATCGTGGCCTGGGCCGACTGGGGGATGGATATTCAAACGGCGCTGGCGCTGCCGCATCTGGTCAACCGGTTCGGCACCTATGATCTGGAGGCAGGCACCAGCGCCGAGGGGCTGGCGGGGGCGCTGACGGATTTAGGGTATGAGGTCAATATCCGCGACCTGACTTCCGGCCTGCACGCGATTGAGATCGGTGAACGGCTGAAGGGCGCTGCGGATCCGCGCCGGGAAGGGATTGCCCTGGGCGGATAAAGCCACCGCCCGGCTGCCGGGCCGGGCTGCGGGATCCTACCGGCTACTGGGTATTGAAGAACCGCAGCAGCAGGGCGTAGGTTAACAGGTGAAGTTCCGGGCTCTGTGCCCTGACCCCAAGGAGATCTGCCATGGTGCAAGCCACCTCACTGCCGCGCAACGAAACCGGGATCGCCGCCGCCGTCGAGACGCTGAAACAGCGGTTCGGCGACCAGCTGCAAACCGGCCAGGCCATTTGCGAGCAGCACGGCCACACCACCACCTGGATCACCAACCAGGCGCCGGATGCGGTGGCCTTCCCGACCTCCACCGAACAGGTTGCCGAGATCGTCAAGGTCTGCGCCGAGCACGGCGTGCCGGTCATCCCGTACGGCACCGGCACCTCGCTGGAGGGCCATGTGAACGCCCCCGCCGGCGGTATCTGCATCGACATGATGCGGATGGACAGGATCATCGCCGTCCATGCCGAAGACCTCGATGTGGTGGTGCAGCCCGGCGTCACCCGCGAGCAGCTCAACACTTACCTGCGCGACCAGGGCCTGTTCTTTCCGATCGACCCCGGCGCCAATGCCTCGCTCGGCGGCATGGCCGCCACCCGGGCGTCGGGCACCAACGCGGTGCGTTACGGCACCATGAAGGACAACGTGCTGGCACTGGAAGCGGTGATGGCCGACGGCGGTGTGATCCGCACCGCGCAGCGGGCCAGAAAATCCTCGGCCGGCTATGACATGACGCGCCTGCTGGTCGGCTCCGAAGGCACCCTGGGCCTGATCACCGAGCTGACCCTGAAACTGCAGGGCATCCCCGAGGCGGTGCGCTCCGCCCGCTGCTCCTTCCGCAGTGTGGACGACGCCTGCCGCGCGGTGATGATGACGATCCAATACGGTATCCCCGTCGCCCGGATCGAACTTCTGGACGCGCTCAGCGTGCGGGCAGCCAATGCCTATTCCGGCCTCGACCTGCCGGAAACCCCGCTGCTCCTGCTGGAATTCCACGGCTCGGACGCGGGCGTGGTGGAGCAATCGGACATGTTCGCCTCCATCGCCGAGGAATTCAGCGGTTTTGACTTTGCCGCAACCTCGACGGCCGAGGAGCGCAGCAAGCTGTGGCAGGCGCGCCATGACATGTATTGGGCCAGCCTGCAGCTGCGTCCCGGTGCCAAGGGGATTTCCACCGATGTTTGCGTGCCGATCTCGCGCCTGGCCGAATGCGTCGGCGCCGCGCGCGACAAGGCCGAAGGCATGGGGCTGATGGCGCCGATCGTCGGCCATGTGGGCGACGGCAACTTCCACGCGCTGCTGCTGATCGATATGGATAGCGGCAATGAGCGGCAGAAGGCGGATGAGTTTGTCGGCTGGCTGAACGACCTGGCAATTTCGATGGACGGCACCTGCACCGGCGAACACGGCATCGGCCAGGGCAAACGGCCCTATCTGCAAAAGGAACTGGGCGAGACCACCCGTTACATGGCGGCGGTCAAGGCCGCATTGGATCCGGACAACATCATGAACCCGGGCAAGATCCTGGAGATGTGATCCGCAAGCGCCTGCCCGCGGCCCGCACTGGGCCGGCGGCGGGATCTGAGTCTTCGGAAAAAGATGAAGTGGCACGGACCGGCGCTTCATCTTTTCAGAAATACGCACTGCTCAACGGCTGGCACAACGGCGGCGCCGGGACGCACCATCAGGGTGTTGCCCCCCCGGCGTACGCCCCTGTCACCGCATTTTAAACCCCATATGCCACTCTCTCTCCTGATCGCGGTCACCGCCGGGACTGACATCCCCGGCCTCCAGGAACAGGGCCCTTTGGCAAGGGCACGCAGAGACAACGTTCAGCGTGCGGGAGGAAACTCCCGTCCCGCCTCCGCCTCCATGGCGGCGCCGCCATTCCTTACTGCTGACGATCAAAGCATCAGACAGCCCCCAGGGATAAGCACCGGCAGAACGCAGCAGCAACCGGCAGGGCAGGGCCCTGGCCGGGCAGCGGCACTTGCACTGCACTATTCGCCGAAATGCCGGAAAGCTGCCGCAATTCTGCGCCGGCTGCTGTTTTGGGATGGAGCCGCAGCATTTCGTGGAACCGGAGACCGGCATGGGACTGAAAAAGGCAATGGGCATCCTGGTGTTCAGCACCCAGGCGGTGATCGGCTATGATTACTACATCCAGACCCGGGACGCGGGGCTGAATTGGGGCGATCTCAGCGCCACCGACTACAGCACCATCCTGCAGGACCGCTTTACCCGCGCCCGTGCCGCCAAGGAGGCAACCAGCCTCGCCGCGGTTGCTGCCGGGGACGGCCAGTCGATTTGGGGCGAGGCGGCCAGCTATGGCAAAAGCTTGCTCTCGGGCGGCGAACAGGTCGCCGACGCGCAGAACAGCGAAGACGCGCCTCAGCCGGTCTGCATCCGCCGCGGCAATGTTGCGGACTGCTGACGGCCGCGGAACGGCCTGATCAGCGAACCGCAGAGAGGCGCCGCCGCCCTTTCTGCAGCGCAGAAAAACACCATTTCCGGCAGGGCTGCGGTCAAAATCCGATGTGCTGCGGCGCGCAAGGTCGGTTTTGGATGCTTTAGCGTCGGATGGATTTTGCGCGGATTTCAATGCGCGGGCATAACCGCATCCAAGAATCTCACAAAGCTGGAGAGCCGGAGAATGAAAACCCAAGTCAAAGCACTTGTTGTCGGCGGCGGCGCCGTTGGCACGTCGATTGCCTATCACCTGGCCAAGGCCGGCTGGGAAGACGTCATGCTGATCGAGCGTGACGAGCTGACCTCCGGCTCGACCTGGCACGCAGCCGGCCTTCTGCCGCTGTTCAACATGTCCTATGCGACCACCCACATCCACAAGTACTCGGTCGACTTCTACAAGACCCTGGAAGAGGAAACCGGCCTGAACGCAGGTTTCGCCGTGGTCGGCAACCTGCGCATGGCCCAGACCCAGGAGCGCATGGACGAATACATGCTCTATGCCTCCATCGCGGAAACCTGCGATGTGCCTTACGAATGGCTGACCCCGGATGAGATCAAGGCACGCTGGCCGCTGATCGAAACCTCCGACCTGAAGGGCGCGATCTACCACACCGAGGACGGCTATATTAACCCCGCCGACGTGACCCAGGCGATGGCCAAGGGCGCCCGTCAGCGCGGCGTCGAGATCGTCCGCAAGCTGCAGGCCGATGAATTCCACTGGACCGGCACCCACTGGGAAGTCACCTGCACCAAGATGGTGGAGAAGGGCGGCAACCTGGTCGAGTCCGACGAGAAGGTGGTGATCACCGCCGAGCATGTCGTGACCGCATCGGGCAACCACGCGCAGCGCACCGCCAAGATGCTGGGCATCAAGATGCCTGCGATCCCGGTCGAGCACACCTTCATCGTCATGGACAAGGACCCCGAGCTGGTCAAATGGCGCGAAGCAGGCAACCCCGAGCACCCGGTTGTCCGCGACGCTGACAATGAATCCTATGCCCGCGAAGAGCGCGGCGGCTGGATCCTCGGTATCTATGAGCGCGGCGCCCCTGCGCGGTTCGAACACGGTGTGCCGGACAGCTTCCGCGCCGACCTGTTCCCGCTCGATCTGGACCGGATTGCCGATCAGTACATGGCGATGGCCGAACGGGTGCCCTCCTGTGCCGAGAGCGGCCTCAAGGACGACTTCAATGGCCCGATCTGCTACACCCCCGACGGCAACCCGCTGGTCGGCCCGGCACCGGGCCTGCGCAACATGTGGCTGGCGGAAGGCTTCTCCTTCGGCATCACCGCCGCGGGCGGCACCGGCTACTACCTGGCGCAGATGATGGTGGACGGCGAGGCCGAGATCGACATGGCGTCGCTCGACCCGAAACGCTATTCCTCCAACTGGATGACCACCGAGTTCGCGGCCCGCAAGAACGAAGAGTGCTACGAGCACGTCTACATTCTGCACCACCCGGACGAAGAGCGCCCGGCAGCCCGTCCGCTGCGCACCGCGCCCGCATATGACCGCCAGAAGGCCCGCGGCGCACAGTTCGGCTGGGTCAACGGCTGGGAACGCCCGAACTACTTCGGTCCGCTGGACGCAGCTGACAACTTTGACGAGGAAGCCCGCTCCTTCCGCCGCGGCGGCTGGTGGCAGCACGCTGTCGACGAAGCCAAGGCGATCCGCGAAGGCGTCGGCCTGGTGGATGCAACCGCCTTTACCAAGCACATCGTCAAAGGCCCCGGCGCAACCCAGTTCCTGGACTGGTTCACCTGCAACAAACTGCCCAAAGTCGGCCGTATCAACCTGACCTATGCGCTGACCGTTGCCGGCACCACCCGCACCGAATACACCATCGTCCGCCTGAAGGATGACGAGTATTACCTGGTGTCGGCCGGCGCCTGGACCGAATACGACGCCGACTTCCTGAAGAAGGCGATCGCGGACAAGGAAGCAGAGTTCGGCCGTATCGAGCTGCAGGACGTGACCACCCAGTGGGGCGTGTTTGCCATTGCCGGTCCGAAATCGCGCGACGTGCTGAAAGAGATCATCGTTGATGCCGATCCGGAAACCGCGCTGTCGAACAAGCGGTTCCCCTGGCTGTCGGCGCGTCAGATCGAACTGGGCATGTGCCCGGTCAATGCGATCCGCGTGGCCTACACCGGTGAGCTGGGCTGGGAACTGCACCACCCGATGGAGATGCAGAACTACCTCTTTGATCTGCTGGAAAAAGCCGGTGAAAAGCATGGCATGAAGCTGGTCGGCGCGCGCGCCCAGAACTGGCTGCGCCAGGAGAAATCCTACCGTGCCTTCGGCAACGAGCTGGGCCGCGACGCGACCCCGCTGGAAGCCGACCTGCCGCGCTTTGTCGACCTGGAAAAAGACTTCCACGGCAAGGACAAGCTGATCGAGACCGGCGTGCGGGTGAAATGCTGCACCCTGCTGATCGACGGTCCGGAAGACGCTGATCCCTGGGGCCGCGAGGCGCTGTACGCTGAAGACGGCACCCGTGTGGGCCGCCTGACCTCGGGCGGTTACTCGGTGGCCTTCGAGAAATCCATCGGCATGGGCTATGTTAAGCCCGAAATGGCGGTCGAAGGCACCAAGCTGAAGGTCAAGATCCAGGACAAGCTGTGGGACGCGGTCATCACCTGCGACAGCCCCTATGATCCGAAGAACGAGACCATCCGCCAGAACGGCTAACGCCCGACGGACAAGTCATAAAAGCCCCGGTCTTCGTGCCGGGGCTTTTTTCTTGCAGGGCGGAACAGGGCTTGCCGCTGTTCTCCGGCCTGCCGGCGGGACGGAGAACCCCATTGCCGCACAGGGCGTTCACGCCCAGGCTGAGACACCTGCGCGGAATGCGCCAGAAGTTTCAGAAATGCTCCTAACTGAGTGGAGCTTAAGCTCTGGCAGGGAGATCGCGGACATCATCATCCGGAACGCCCGTCTGCCGCTGTGCATCACCGACCCGAATCTGCCGGACAACCCGATTATCTTTGCCAACCCGGCATTCTGCGAGCTGACGGGGTATCCGCTGGACGAGGTGACCGGCCGAAACTGCCGGTTCCTGCAGGGACCGGACACCACGCCCGAAAGCGTCGCTGCTGTCCGGGAGCTGCTGAGCGGGCAGACGGTCGGGACGGTGGAGATCCTCAACTACCGCAAGGACGGCTCGGCGTTTCTGAATGCGCTGCAGACCGGATCGGTGCTGGGCGCAGACGGCAAGGCCGAATACATCTTCGGCTCGCAGCTGGGTATCTCTGCCAAACGCGCGGCGGAACGGCGGGCGCTAGTTCTGGCCGACCGCGAATTGCAGAACCGGCTGGGGAATATTGTCAACGTGATGTCGGTGGTCATCCGGATGACGGCGCAGGAGGAATGCAACAGCAGCGAACTTGGCAAAACCCTGACCGGCCGCCTGGAGGCGCTGGGCAAGGCGCATATTGATTCCATCGTGCAACCCGCGCGAGGCCGGCCCGGGTTGCACGCGCTGGCAGAGCAGCTGCTTACAGTTTATGCGCCGTTGGGCAGCCGTCAGGTCAGCCTGTCCGGCGCTGACTTCACTCTGCCCGAGCATTTGGTATCGCCGCTGACATTGGTGCTGCATGAGCTGGCTGCCAACGCGGTCAAGCACGGGGGGGTCAGCTGTGCCGGGGGCAAGGTACGGCTGTCCTGGTCAGCAGAGGGCGCTGACCTGCTGCTGACGTGGCAGGAAACAGGCGGTCCCGCTGTCACGGTCCCCAAGCGCCGGCATGGGTCCGCCATCATCCGCAAACTAATGGCGGCTTCCGGCGGCAGGCTCGAATTTGACTGGCAGCCGTCCGGGCTGGTGGCCACTGCGGCTTTCACAGCCTAGCTTCGTGCTCTGCGGTGTTGCTTGGCAGGCGCTGCATGGCTGACGACGGCACAGCACAGTCGGCAGAAAGGATTTTTCAACTTTTCTGGAACCTTCCCGCGGACTGGGCCGTTCTCTTCATGAACGAAGCAGCACAGGAGAATGCACGTTGAAACGCTTAGCCATGATCGCCCTCGCCACCGGTATTGCCGCTGCCCCGGCAGTTGCGGAAATGCAGACGGACGCAGGCCACCTGATCCGCACCCGTGATATCACAGGCGGCGACATCTATACCCTGAACGGCCCGATGGATGAAGACACCTGGGGCAATTGGGAGGCCGAGGGCGTTGGCCCCGACTGGAATGACATCGGTGAAATCGAAGACATCATTCTGGACCGCAGCGGCGCCATGAAAGGGATTGTTGCTGAAGTCGGCGGTTTTCTGGATATCGGCGATAAACACGTGATGATCCCGGTGGAGGACATGCGTCTGGCCCCGGTCGACGACAAACGCTACGTGATCGTCACCCGCTATACCGAGGAACAGCTGGAGCAGTTGCCCGAGGTGGACGAAGGCTGGTGGGACTGACCACAGATTTATTATGCAAAGAGGGGCCATCCGGCCCCTCTTTCTTTGTCCGGTCCTGTTTCCGGCCAGGGTTTAATCCTTTGCGGTTTCCGCCAGCTCCAAATGGCCCCGGCCGCGCGACAGCACCCGGCGCAGGATCGGCTCGAAAAACTCCAACGGCTTGGTCGGATACTCCGGATCAAAGGCGCATTGGTCATATTTTTCGCAGAAGTAGCGGCAGTCCTCCCAATGGGGGCTGCCGCGGTATTTGTCGCGCGCATTCGGGTCGCCGCCGAAATGATGGTTGTAGTAGAACCCCTGGAACACGCAGTGATGCTTGAGGATCCAATAGGTTTTCTCGCTGACATAGGGCTTCAGCATCGCCGCTGACAGCTCACCATGGTTGTAGGGCGACAGGATATCGCCGGTGTCATGGATCAGCGCTGCCACGATGATTTCGTCGTCGGCGCCGTCTTCGTAAGCGCGGGTCGCTGCCTGCAGGCTGTGCTGGTAGCGGTTCACCGGGTAGGGGGTCCAGTCCTCGTCCAGCGAACGGATCGCATCCAGGATCCGCTCGGGCAGGGCGGCGTTGTAGGCTGCCTCATAGGCTTCGACTGCGGCCCAGTCTTCGGCAGTGGCGTTCTGGAAACTGGTCCAGGTCGGTTTGTGGCTTTTGTCCAGCATAGGGCGGGTCCTTTGGTTGATCTCAGGACACGATAGCGGCCCCTGGGTAAGCAGAAAAACGAATTGATTTGCTCAATCTGATCAGAAATAGTGATCACCATGCAGATCAACGCTTTTGAGACCTTTCTGGCGATCGAGGCCGCTGGCAGCTTTCACGGCGCAGCGCGGCGGCTGCACATCACCCAGACCGCGGTCAGTGCCCGGATCAAAGGGCTGGAAGACAGCCTGGGGGCGGCATTGTTTGAGCGCGGCCCGGGCGGCACACGGCTGTCGGCGGCGGGGCGGCAGTTTCTGCCCTATGCCGAACAGATGATGCGCACCTGGGAGTTTGTCTCGGGCGATTTGCGGGCCAGCCTGGCGGGGCGGGTGTCCCTGCGGCTGGGCGCGCAGCTGTCGGTCTGGGACCCGCTGTTGGTGGATGTGGCGGTCTGGCTGGAACAGGCGCAGGGCACGGTGCCGTTCACGCTGAACTATGACCACGGGCTGAACATGGCTGAGGCGGTGTCGCGCAGGCTGCTGGATCTGGCGATCGTGAACGAGGTTCCGGCCGGCACCCGGCTGGGCGTCGAGGCGCTGCCGCCGGAGCCTTTGGTTCTGGTGTCGGATCAGCCGCTGCGGCTGGGACGGGACGAGCTGCCGCTGTTCATCAATCTGGAGTTCGGCAACGAATATGCGGCGCAGGTGCAGCAAGTGCTGCCAAGGCGCAGCCGCCAGCATATTGTGCTGGGCAACGCGCCGATGGGCTTGCGCTATCTGATGAAGCGCGGCGGCATGGGGTATTTCCCGGCCTATATGGCGGCAGAGGCGCTGGCGGCCGGTCAGATCCACAGGGTGGCGGAGGCGCCGGAAATTCTGCTGAGCTGCAAAGTGCTGTATCTGCCAGACAACCCGGCGCTGGAACAGATCCGCCAGGTGCTGCAAGGGCTGCGGGAAGTCCGGGGCAGCGGTTAAGAAGGGGCAATCTACAGCGCCGGAGACTGCGCGTCAGCTGATCAAGGCAGTTTATCGCCTTGACCGCCTGCCTCATTACTGGTCTGCCGCCCTGTTTCACCGCTCTGCCAGAGGGGGGCAAGGGCCCCGGGGTGCCGGGCTCGGCCGCGGCCGGATTGGGTCGGAATTTGAGGGTTTCAGCCGGTTTCCCGTGCCGGCCTGTCTGCTGCAGCCTCAGCCATAGTTTTTAATCGCCGGAGGTGTTCCGGTGGCGGGGGCGGGCGGCCTTGATCCGGATCACGGGGATAGTTTTTCCGCAACCAGCGCCAGATTGTTGGCGGGCATTTCAACGGCCTGCAGCAGCTCCAGACCGGCGCTGTGCAGCCAGCCGATGGTGTCGAAATCATCCTTGTAGCCGATCTGCGGGTCGTGGGCGGTGAGGCTGGCGTGGAAGCTCCGGTCGCCGTCGCTGGTCAGCTCGCCGCCGCGCAGGAAGGGGCCGTAGATGACGAAGCGGCCGCCGGGGGCAAGGGCGGCGGCGGCCTCGCGGATCAGGGTTTCCGCCTCCCCTTCGCTGATCAGATGCAGCAGGTTGACCAGCACGATCAAATCCTGCCCCGGGTGATCCGCGCTCCAGCCGGGGGCGGTGGCGTCCAGCGCCACCGGCGGCGCGATGTTCGCCAGGCCCGCCCCGCCGGCATAGGCCCGGATACTGGCAAGCCGGGCCGCGTCTGCTTCGCTGGGCTGCCAGGTCAGGCCGGGCAGGCGGGCGGCATAGGCCGCCGCATGCTGGCCGGTGCCGCTGGCCAGTTCCAGCGCACGGCCCTGCGGCGGCGCCACCTCCTCCAGCAGATCACACAGAACCCCGCTGTTGCGGGCGGCGGCGGGGGCGAACAGTTTGCCGCCCTCAGGCGCTGCGACCGAGGCTGATCCGGGGACAGACCGTACCGGCATCAGCGCAGCCTTGCAGGCGACAGGGCGGCGACCGCGGCGGCCTCCAGCACCGGCGTACGGCCCGCCACCAGATCGGCAATCAGCTGCGAGGCGGAAGGCGCGGTCATGATGCCATAGCCGCCCTGACCCGCGCACCAGATGAAATCCGGTGTGTCCGGGTCCGGCCCCAGCACCAGGGTGCCGTCGGCCACAAAACTGCGCAGCCCGGCAAAGTTGCTTTCCACCCGCGTGACCGGCTCGGTCACCATTTCCTCGTAGCGTGCCAGCCCCTCGGCCAGCACCATGTCGTCGGCATAGGCGTCATGCGGCTCCACCGGATCGGCATCGGCGGGAGAGACCAGCAGCTTGCCGGCATCGGGCCGGGCGTACCAGGTTTCGCCGACGCCGAACATCATCGGCCAGCCGCGGACGTCATACCCGCCGGGGGCGGGCAGCCGCGCCATCGAGCGGCGCTTGGGCTGCAGACCGATGGCGGCGACCCCGGCCAGCGCCGCCACCTGATCCGCCCAGGCGCCGGCAGCATTGACCAGCTGGCGGGCCTCATGGGCGGTGCCGCCTGCAGAGACCTGCCAGCCGCCGCTGATCCGGGTGATCGCGGTCACCTGCGCCTTGGTCACGATCTGCCCGCCGGCGGCGCGCAGCGCCTTGGCGAAGTCCTGCAGCATCCGGTCGGTGTCGATATCCTCGGCCTCACCGCTGATGGCGGCAAAGCCCACGGTCTGCGGGTTCAGGATGGGAACCATGGCGCGGGCCTCGTCCAGGTCCAGCGTGGCCATCTGCAGTTCGTCCACATCGCGGGCAAAACCGTCGGCATCATCCTTGGCCCCGACCAGCATCAGCCCGCGCGGCGACAGATAGCCGTTTTCGCGCAGATGCGCGGCGCTGGCGCGGTTCAGATCGATAGTGGGGCCGTGGCCATAGTTTTCCTCGAACAAGGCGGCGGAGCGGCCCGAGGAATGGTAGCCAAGCGCATCCTCCATTTCCAGCAGGGTGACGCTGCCCAGATGGGCAAGCCGGGCGGCGGTGCTGGTGCCGGCCATGCCGCCGCCGATGACGATGAAATCCTGCATGGGGTCAGTCCTGTTCTTCCAGCCGGTCGGTCGCGGGTGCGGGCCGCGGGCTGAGGCTTTCTAGTGTTTGGTAAAGCTCCGCCTCCATATCGAAGTCCAGCGCTGCCAGCGAAGGGCGGAGCTGGTCAGCGGTGCGGGCGGAGATGATCGGGACGGGCGCCGCCGGATGCGCCGCGGCCCAGGCCACGGCCAGGGTGGCCGGATCGGTGCCGCGCTCTGCTGCCAGTGCGGCCAGGGCGCCTGCGGTCTCATGCATGACGGATTGCCCGTAGCGGATGCGGTAGCCTTCGTCTTCGGTGATGCGGCCGCTGCCGCCGGCGGCGTATTTGCCGGTCAGCAGCCCGCCGCCCAGCGGCGAATAGGGCACCGCGGTGATGCCTTGATCGGCGCACATCGGCAGAATCTCGACCTCGGCCTGGCGTTTCACCAGCGAATACATCGGCTGCAGGATGCCGATCCGGATGCCGGAGGCCAGCCCCGCCATCTGCGCCTTCATCACCTGCCAGGCGGCAAAGTTCGACAGTGCTGCATAGCGGATCAGCCCTGCGTCCTTGAGCGCGGCAAAGCAGTCCATGGTTTCGCGCAGGCCGGTTTCCGGATCGAACCGGTGCAGATAGAGCACGTCCACCATGTCAAGTCCCAGCCGGCGGCGGCTTTCATCAAACTGCGCGCGGATGTTGGCGGCGCCTGCACCGCCGGTATAGCCCGCCTTGGTGGCGATCAGCAGCTGGTCGCGCTCAGCCCGGATCAGGCGGCCCAGGATCTGTTCCGAGCGGCCCCCGGTATAGATCCAGGCGGTATCGAAATGGGTGATGCCGGCGGCACGGCAGGCAGCGTACATCCGGGCGGATTGCGCCTCATCGGCGCGGCCGCCGAACTGCATGCAGCCAAAGGCAAAACGGCTGGCAGGGGTGCCGTCGGGGGCGGTCAGAATCTGCTGGGCGGACTGGGTCATGACGCGGAGAGTGGCACAGGGGCGCAGGCAGGGAAAGCCGGTTTGCACCCTGCGTGCAGGTTCGGCCCGGGTGCCATATTGCGGCCCGGTTTTCTTGTCATGAGTGGTGCGGCAAAGCTACGGAGAGTGAACGTGAAACAGTTTCTGATGATCGGGGCGGCGGCGCTTCTGGCGGCCTGTGCAGCGCCGGAGAAGCCCGATTACTGGTCGGCAACGCGCGCAGGGCACAGCTCGCAGGCAGCGGGGCATGCCGAGGCGCAGACCGCGGCAAGCAGCACAGATTACCGTGCAGCAGCCGAGGCAGAGCTGGGCGGCTATAATGCGATGCGCCCGGGCCTGCACAAAACCCGCACCGGCGCGCCATGGCTGGTCGCCCATTCGGCCGGTTTCCAGGCAGGCGGCGCACGGCTGGCGCCCCGCGAGGCCGCCGGGGCTGCGCTTGCCTACAAGGCGTCGGAACGCAGGACGCCCTATGCGGCGAAGACCCATCTGGGGGATGCGCGGACCCGGTTCCGGATCGTCACCGTCGACGGCAGCAGTTTTGCAGTGCTGTTCGCCATCAGCCTGCCCAAGGCCGGGCAGCAGACCGGGCAGCAGACCGGCAGCAGTGCCCCGCTGCAGGCGCTGACAGCCTATGTCGCGCAGATTTCAGGCTGCACGGTGACCGGTGCGCCGCTGGCTGAACGCGACGGCGGGCAGCTGCGGCGGCTGGCGGTGCCGGTGCGCTGTTCCTGACCGGACCGCGGACCCCGGACGCAAAAGGCCCGCCAATCGGCGGGCCTTTCCAGTGCTGAATGACGCGCAGCTTACTGCGGGATGTCGCCTTCGAGGCCTTCGACATAAAAGTTCATGCCTGCCAGGGTGCCGTCATCAGCGACTTCGCCCTCGGCCAGCCAGTCGCTGCCGTCCTGTTTTTTCAGCGGGCCGGTGAACGGGTGGTAGCTGCCGTCCGCGATGGAGGCCTTGATGGCCAGCGCCGCCTCTTTCACGTGAGCCGGAACCGCGTCGGAAATCTCGCCGATGCCAACCATGCCGGGGCCGATGCCGTCCCAGGTGTCAACCGACTCCCAGGTGCCGTCGATCACCGCCTTGGTGCGGGCGATGTAATAGGGCGCCCAGTTGTCGATGATCGAGGAGACCCGCGGCTTGGGCGCATATTCCGCCATGTCGGAGGCCTGACCGAAGGTGATCACGTTGCCGGCAGCCTGTGCGGCGGCCTGCGGCGCAGTGGAGTCGGTGTGCTGCAGGATCACGTCGGCGCCCTGTTCGATCAGCACCTTGGCGGCGTCCGCCTCTTTTGCCGGATCAAACCAGGTGAAGGCCCAGACCACCTTGAACGTGACGTCGGGGTTCACCTTCTTGGCGTGGATATAGGCCGAGTTGATGCCGCGGATCACTTCCGGGATCGGGTAGGAGCCGATGTAGCCCACCACGTTGCTTTCGGTCATGTGGCCCGCAATGGTGCCCTGCACCGCGCGGCCCTCGTAGAACCGTGCCGAATAGGTGGAGACGTTGCCGGCGCGCTTGTAGCCGGTGGCGTGCTCGAACTTCACATTGGGGAATTTCTTGGCGACGTTGATGGTGGGGTCCATGTAGCCAAAGGAGGTGGTGAAGATCAGATCCGCGCCCTCCAGCGCCATCTGGGTCATCACGCGTTCGGCGTCCGGGCCTTCGGCCACGTTCTCAACATAGACGGTTTCAACCTGGTCGCCGAACTCGGCCTCGACCGCCTTGCGGCCCTGGTCGTGCTCATAGGTCCAGCCGCCGTCGCCGACGGGGCCGACATAGACAAAGCCCACTTTGGTCTTGTCCTGGGCCCAGGCCGCCCCCGCGGCGAGGCCAAGCGCCACCGCGGCGCTGGTCAGAAGGTTGGTCAGTTTCATCAAATTCTCCCCAGTTTGGATCTATTGGCCCCGGCTCCGGGGCAGTGAAAAGCCCCCCTCAGCGGGAGGCATGGAAGTTGCGGCCAAGCGAGGCAGGTGCGCTGCTTTTGTCCGCCGAAAGGATAACAAGCACAATAATTGTAATCAGATAGGGCGACATTGCCAGATACTCGACCGGGATGGCAACGCCCGCCGCCTGCAGATTGAGCTGCACAACAGTGACCCCGCCGAAAAGATAGGCCCCCAGCAAGGCGCGCCAGGGTTTCCAGCTGGAAAAGACCACCAGGGCCAGGGCGATCCAGCCGATGCCGGCGGTCATGCCCTCGGTCCACTGCGGCACCCGGATCAGGCTGATATAGGCGCCGCCCAGGCCCGCGCAGGCGCCGCCGAACATGATCGCCATCAGACGGATCTTCAGCACCTTGTACCCCAGCGCATGGGCGGCGTCGTGGTTCTCGCCCACCGCGCGCAGCACCAGGCCGATGCGGGAATATTTCAGCACCCACCAGACCGCGGCGGTCAGGGCAATGCCGAAATAAAGGATGATGTCATGGCCGAACAGGATCGGGCCGACCACGGGCAGATCGCTGAGCTGGGGGATATGGATATCGCCCATCCGGGGCGGCTTTACCCCGACATAGGATTGGCCCAGCAGCGCCGACAGGCCCAGCCCGAACAGCGTCAGCGACAGGCCCGAGGCCACCTGGTTTGCCTGCGCAAACTGGGTGAGGATGGCAAACAGGATCGACAGCGCCGCGCCTGCGATGGCGGCAGCAACGAAGCCGAGGAGAGGCGAGCCGCTTTCCACCGCGGTGGCAAAGCCCGCGATGGCGCCGGTGATCATCATCCCCTCGACCCCGAGGTTCAGGACACCGGATTTTTCGACCACCAGCTCGCCGATGGCCGCCAGCAGCAGCGGGGTCGCCGCCACCATCAGCGAGGCGATCAGCAGCACTGGATTGATTGCAGAAAGATCCATGTTACGCCACCTCCGGCTTGGGGATTGCGATGCGGAAATTGGTCAGCAGGTCAAAGGCCAGCAGGAAGAACAACAGCATCCCCTGGAACACCTGGATTGCGGCCGCGGGCAGCTGCAGGTTGGACTGCGCGATGTCGCCGCCAATATACGTCAGCGCCATCAGACCACCCGCCAGCAGGATGCCCACCGGATGCAGGCGGCCCAGAAAGGCGACGATGATGGCGGTAAAGCCATAGCCCACATTGAAATCGATGCTGACCTGGCCGGAGGGGCCGGAGACCTCGAACATGCCGGCAAGGCCCGCCAGCGCGCCGGAGGTGCCAAGGCAGAACAGCACCAGACGGGCCGGGTTCACGCCGGCGAATTTGGCGGCGCGCGGCGCCTCGCCGGTGAGCCGGATGTGATAGCCGGTCATATGGCGGTTCAGCAGCACATAGGCAAAGATCACCGCGATCAGCGCCGCCACCACGCCCCAGTGCATGCCGGTGCCGGCAATCAGCTCGGCATTATGGGCGCTGTCCCAGGCCTGCAGGTTGCGCGAGCCGGGAAAGCCGAAGCCCTCCGGGTTCTTCAACAGGCCCAGCGAGACCGAGGCAAGGAACTGTTCCGCCACATAGACCAGCATCAGCGAGACCAGGATTTCATTGGTGCCGAAACGGGTTTTCAGAATGGCCGGGATCATCGCCCAGAGCCAGCCGCCGAAGGCGCCGGCAATCACCATGATGGGGAAGATGTAAAAAGCCTCCAGCGGATAAAAGGCAAGGCCAGCCCCCGCGCCGAAGATGGCGCCCATGATGTACTGGCCTTCGGCGCCGATGTTCCAGACGCCGGCCCTGAAACCCAGCGACAGGCCGATGGCGATCAGCACCAGCGGCGCGCCTTTGACCAGCAGCTGCGGCCGGTAGTAGAACGAGAACTCGCCGAACAGCGGTTCCCAGAAAATGATGCGGATCGCCTCCACCGGCGGTTTGCCAAGCGCGGCGAACAGCAGCCCGCCGAATACCATCGTCGCCAGCACCGCCACCAGCGGCGTGGCCATCGACCACGCGCGGGACGGCTGCGGCCGTTTCTCAAGCCGGATCATGCAAGCGGCCCCCTGTTTCATCTTGCCAAAAATACTCCCGCCCGCTGCCCGGCAGGCGGCTTAGCCGCCGAGAGGGGAGGCGTCCCGCTGTCTCAGACATGCGCCACCTCCATGCCGTGGGCGCCGCCCATCATCAGGCCGATCTCGTCCACCGTCAGCCCCGCGGCCTCGCGCGGGGCGCTGAGGCGGCCTTCGTTCAACGCTGCAAAGCTGTCGGAGATTTCCATCAGCTCATCCAGATCCTGGCTGATGCAGATCACCG
The DNA here is from genome assembly GCF_000511355.1 of Leisingera methylohalidivorans DSM 14336. Classification (NCBI taxonomy): domain Bacteria; kingdom Pseudomonadati; phylum Pseudomonadota; class Alphaproteobacteria; order Rhodobacterales; family Roseobacteraceae; genus Leisingera; species Leisingera methylohalidivorans. Next base: position 761,127 of record NC_023135.1, read on the forward strand.
CAGCGCCCTTGGCCGCCAGATCCAGCAGCGACTGGCGGATGGCGGCGGCTGCGGCGGCATCGACGCCCCAGGTCGGCTGATTGACCACCAGCACCTCCGGGTCCTGCAGCACCTCGCGTCCGATCACGAATTTCTGCAGGTTGCCGCCGGACAGCGACCGCGCCGCATTGCCGGGCCCCGGCGTGCGGACGTCAAAGGCCTTGATGATGCGCTCGGCAAAATCCTTGGTTGCGGCCCAATCCAGAAACCCGTTCTTCTCCAGCCCCTCGCGCACCGATCCGGTCAGCATGGCGTTTTCGGTCAGGCTCATATCCGGGGCGGCGGCGTGGCCGAGCCGTTCTTCGGGGGCTGCCAGCACGCCCAGCTTGCGCCGGGCGGTGGGGCCAAGCCGGCCGATGGGTTGCCCATGCAGTTTCACCGCATCCGCGTCGGTCAGGGTCTCGCCGGACAACACCCCCAGCAGCTCATCCTGGCCGTTGCCGGCCACGCCGCCAATGCCGAGGATCTCGCCCTTGCGGACTTTCAGATGCACATTCTTCAGCGCGGTGCCAAAGGCCGAGGGGGCGGGAACCGAGAGGCCGGTAATGTCCATCGCCACACCGCCAAACTCGCGGCTGCCGCGTTCCGGGGTCTGCAGGGTGCTGCCGACCATCATTTCCGCCATGTCGCGGGCCGAGGTTTCGGCCGGGGTGCATTCGCCCACGTTCTTGCCCAGGCGGAGGATCGTGGCGTGGTCGCACAGCGTGCGGATTTCCTCCAGCTTGTGCGAGATATAGAGGATCGATGTGCCCTCGGACTGCAGTTTCCGCAGCGTCTTGAAAAGGATTTCCACCTCCTGCGGGGTCAGCACCGAGGTCGGTTCATCCATGATCAGCAGCTTCGGCTCCTGCAGCAGGCAGCGGATGATCTCGACCCTCTGGCGTTCACCGGCGGACAGATCGCCGACAGTGCGGAACGGGTCCAGCGGCAGCCCGTAGGTTTCCGACACCTCGCGGATCCGGGCGGCAAGGTCGCGCAATTCCGGCGGCTTCTCCATCCCCAATGCGATGTTCTCGGCCACGTTCAGCGCGTCGAACAGCGAGAAATGCTGGAACACCATGGCGATGCCGTCGGCGCGGGCGGCGCGCGGCTCGGCCGGGGCAAAGGGCGCCCCGCGCAGAAGCATCTGGCCGCTGTCGGGCTTCACCAGCCCGTAGATCATCTTGACCAGCGTCGATTTTCCGGCGCCGTTCTCGCCGAGCAGGGCATGCACCTGGCCCTCGCCGATATCAAAGGAAACGGTGTCATTGGCCACAACCCCGGGGTAGGCCTTGGTCAGGCCTTGCAGGCTCAACAGTGGTACGGTCACGCGCGCCGGTCCTTTCTCAGTTCATCTTCTGCACTCAGCCGCAGCAGCTGGGCCGCGACGCCGACCGCAATCATCTGCGGATGTTTACCAAGCTGCGGATCGCCGATCGGGCAGGTGATCCGTGATATCTGTTCCGGGCTGCGGCCCAGGGCGGCAAGGCGCGAGCGGAACCGCGCCCATTTGGTTTTCGAACCGATCAGCCCGGCAAAGGCAAAGCCCCGCCCCAACAGCGCGTGGCATAGCGCCAGATCCAGCGCATGGGAATAGGTCAGCACCAAATGCATAGCGTTTTCAGGCGCATGCGGCACCACAAGCGCAGGATCAGAAGCCGGAACCGTGGTGACGCCGGGCGGAACCAGCGCCGGGAACCGGTCCGCGGCGGTGTCGATCCAGGTGATTTCCAGATCCGGCAGCGGCGCCAGCACGCCGGCCAGCGCGCGGCCCACATGGCCCGCGCCCCAGATCCAGACTGGCTGAGCGGGCCTGTGCACCGGCTCGATCATCCAGCCCTCCGCCAGCTGAGGCTTGGGGGCAATGCCCTGGCTGCGGGCGGCAGCGAGGATGCGTTTCACCGGCATGGGGATGGACGGGGGCACCGGCGCCGGGCTGACCGGGCGGGCGATGATCTCCTCGTCCAGCGCGGCCAGATCAGCGGCGTGAAAAACTTCGCTCAGCAGGGTGACCGCACCGCCGCAGCATTGCCCCAGGCCCGGCCCCAGCGCATGGGTGCTGAGCGTTCTGGCAACCGCCTGCAGGCGGGCGGCCGCTGCGGCCTCAAACTCCAGGCTGCCGCCGCCGATGGTGCCGCTCTGGCCGCCGTCCCAGACCAGCATGGCGGTGCCGGGCTCGCGCGGGGAGGAGCCGCGGATGGCGGCAATCACCACCCGCACCACGCGGCCGTGGTCCTTGACCGCCTTACGCAGAGCTGCAACGTCAAATCCCATCACGCACTCTCCGGATGGCGCGCCAGACTTCCTCGGCGGTGGCAGGGGCATTCAGCGCCGGGTAATCCGTGCCAAAGGCAGAGACCGCATCGCTCAGCGCCAGCCATGCGGAAATGCCCAGCATGAAGGGCGGCTCCCCCACCGCCTTGGAACGGTAGATGGTGTCTTCGCGGTTCTTGCCGTCGTAGAGGGAGACGTTGAACACATCCGGCCGGTCGGAGCAGGCGGGGATCTTGTAGGTGGAGGGCGCATGGGTGCGCAGCCGCCCGGCATCATCCCAGACCAGTTCCTCGGTGGTGAGCCAGCCGGCGCCCTGCACATAGCCGCCTTCGATCTGGCCGATGTCGATGCCTGGGTTCAGCGAGGCGCCGGCGTCATGCAGGATGTCGCAGCGCAGGATGCGGTTCTCGCCGGTCAGCGCGTCCACGGCAACCTCGGTGATGGCAGCGCCATAGGCGAAGTAAAAGAACGGGCGGCCGCAGCCCCTGATCCGGTCCCATTCCACCTTGGGGGTTTTGTAAAAGCCGGTGGCGGACAGGCTGACGCGGTTTTCATAGGCCAGCTTGGCGGCTTCGGCAAAGCTCAGCACTTCGCTGCCGGCATGCACCTCGCCCTCGGCAAAACGGATGTCGCGGGTCTGGTAGCGTTCCGCCAGCAGATCCTCGATCCGGCGGCGGATCTCGTCGCAGGCGGCCTTGACCGCCATGCCGTTGAGGTCGGAGCCGGAGGAGGCCGCGGTGGCCGAGGTATTGGGCACTTTGGCGGTGTCGGTGGCGGTGATCTTGACCATTTCCAGCGGCACGCCAAAGCGGCTGGCGGCGACCTGGGCAACCTTCTGGAACAGGCCTTGGCCCATTTCGGTGCCGCCGTGGTTCATGTGGATCGAGCCGTCCTGATAAACATGCACCAGCGCGCCCGCCTGATTGAGGTGGGTGAGGGTGAAGGAGATGCCGAATTTCACCGGCGAGAAGGCGATGCCCTTCTTGATGTATTCATGGTCCCGGTTCCAGTCCCGGACCGCGGCGCGGCGCTGGGCGTAGTCCGCGCTTTCCACCAGCTGATCGGTCATCCCGTGCAGAATGAAATCCTCGACCGGCATGTGGTAGGGGGTGGTCTGCACGCCGGCAGGCGGCTCGGGCGGCGTTGCGGGCTGCGGCGGCGCCCCGCGCGAGGCGAGGTCGGCGGCGCCGTCGGCAGGCAGGCTGCGCTGGTCGCGGGGGGCGCCGGGGGCGGCCTCCGGGGTCTGCATCGGCGCGTAATAATTCAGGCGGCGCAGCTCCAGCGGGTCCAGCCCCAGGTCATGGGCGATATGGTCCATCACCCGCTCGATGCCGATCATCCCCTGCGGGCCGCCAAAGCCGCGGTAGGCGGTGGCGCTTTGCCGGTTGGTGCGCAGGCGGTGGCTCTCAATCCGGATATTGGGGATCAGATAGGCGTTGTCGGCGTGCAGCATGGCGCGGTCGGCCACCGGCAGCGACAGATCCTGCGCCCAGCCGCAATCGGCCAGATGCAGGAACTCGACCCCCAGCAGGCGGCCGTCGCCGTCGAAACCGGCCCGGTAGGAGATCCGGAAGGCGTGGCGCTTGCCGGTGATCACCATGTCGTCGTCGCGGTCATAGCGCATCTTGCAAGGGCGCCCGGTGAGGCGCGCGGCGACGGCGCAGGCGACGGCCAGCGCGTTGCCCTGGCTTTCCTTGCCGCCAAAGCCGCCGCCCATGCGGCGGGTCTCGACCCTGACACTGTGCATCGGCAGGCCGATGGCGTCGGCGACCTTGTGCTGGATTTCGGTCGGGTGCTGGGTGGAGGAATGCACATGCATGCCGCCATCCTCCTGCGGCAGCGCCAGCGCCGCCTGGCCTTCGAGATAGAAATGCTCCTGGCCGCCCAGCTCAAAGCTGCCCTCGACGCTGTGCGGCGCGGCATCGATGGCGGCAGCGGCATCGCCTTTGTGATAGATCCGCGGGCCTTCCTCAAACCGGCTGTCGGCGGCAAGGGCCGCGTCCAGTGTCAGCAGGGCGGGTTCCGCAGTGTAATCCACCCGGCCCTTGCGGGCGGCGATGCGGGCATTGCGGTGGCTGTCTGCGACCACCATAAACACCGGCTGGCCGACATAGTTGACGGTGCCCGCAGCCAGCAGCGGCTCGTCATGGATCGAAGGGGAGACGTCGTTGGAAAACGGCAGCCCCTTGGCGGTCAGCACCGCGGCCACGCCGGGGCTGCGCTGCACATCCGTCAGGGACATGCCGGTGATATGGCCGCGGGCGATGGGCGAGGTGCCGAAGGCCAGATGCAGGGTGCCGGCGGGCGAGGGGATATCGTCCACATAGCGCGCGGCGCCGGTCACATGCAGATGCGCCGCGTCATGGGGGAGGGGCTTTGTGACAGTCATGGCCGCACCTCCAGCACCGAGACGGCCGCGCCGTTCATTTCGGCGAAATAGCGGGAGAGCATATTGCGCGCGGTTTCCAGCCGGTATCCGGCGGAGGCGCGCATGTCGCTCATCGGGGTGAAATCCTGGCCGAAGGCGGCAGCGGCCGATTGAACCGCGGCGCCGGTCCAGGGTTGGCCAATGAGGGCGGCTTCCGCATGGGCGGCGCGTTTCGGGATGCCTGCCATGCCGCCGAAGGCGATGCGGGCGGCTGTCACGGTGCCGTCTTCGACGGTGATATTAAAAGCGCCCAGCACGGCGGAAATGTCCTGATCGAACCGTTTCGACAGCTTGTAGACCCGAAGCGCGCCGGGCTGGCGGTGGAAGCTGACGGCCTCCACAAATTCACCCGGCTGACGGTCCTGTTTGCCGTAATCGAGGAAGAAATCCTCCAGCGGCAGCTCGCGGCGGGCCGCGCCCTTGCGCAAATGCAGGGTGGCATCCAGCGCGATCAGCGCGGGCGGGGTATCGCCGATGGGGGAGCCATTGGCGATATTGCCGCCGACGGTGGCGGCGCCGCGCACCTGCTGCGACGCGAAACGGCGCAGCATTTCGGCAAAGGAGGGGTGCAGCGGTTCCATTGCAGCGCGCAGGGCGTTCATGTCTGCCATGGCGCCGATACGGACGGCGGCGTCCGTGACCTCGATCTCTTTCAGGTCTGTGCAGCCGTCAAGGAAGATCATCTGCGGCAGATGGCGGAGATCCTTGGTGACCCAGAGGCCGACGTCGGTGGCGCCGGCCACAAGGGTGGCGTCCGGGTTGGCGCTGTAGAGGTCTGCCAGTTCGTCTGCGGAGGCCGGGAGCAGCAGCGGGGGCGCTGCCGCAGGTTTGCCGGACGGGGGCTCCGCCCGCTGGCCTGCGGCCTCCCCCCGGAGTGTTTCGGGAAAAGTGAATGAGGTTTCATCCGCGATCCAGTCCGGGACCGGAGCGCTGCTGGCGGCTTCGGCGGCGCGGATGATCGGGGCGTAGCCGGTGCAGCGGCAGAGGTTGCCGGCCAGCTGGTCGTCAAAATCGGTGGCGCCGTTGGTGTGGGCGGTCACCATCGACATGATGAAGCCGGGGGTGCAAAAGCCGCATTGGCTGCCGTGATGGTCCACCATCGCCTGCTGCACGGGATGCAGGCTGCCGCCGGGGCCTGCCGCGCCTTCGACGGTGCGGATGGATTTGCCATGCAGTTGCGGCAGGAACAGGATGCAGGCGTTCAGCGCCTTTGATCCGCGTTTATCGGTGACCATGACGGTGCAGGCGCCGCAATCGCCTTCGTTGCAGCCTTCTTTAGTGCCGGTGAGACCCTTTACGTCGCGCAGCCAGTCCAGCAGCGTGGACGATGGGTCTGCGTTTTCGATCAGAACGTCGTCACCATTCAGACGAAAGGTGAGTGCCATCTTCCCGAGACCCGCCGCGTTACCCCGTTGACCCGATGTGCCTTCCCTCGATGCGGCGTAGAAGGAGAGGCGGGCAGATTATTGCTTGCTGACACCAGCCTAGGGAGCAGCCCCTTGTCAAAGCAAGAAAAACCGCCGCCGCACCGCAGTATTTGTCAGCGCAAGAAAATTGCGGCGGCCGCGGGCAGGGCGCTCATTTTATTGTGTTTTAGCTGCGCCCTTCAAAGCACCCGCTGCTCTGCCGGAGAAAGAGTTTCAACAAAATGGATAAAATGCGGGAGCCACCATGACGGTTTTTAAGGGTGGTGGACGCGCAGTTCCCCCTTTTACCGCGTCGCGGCAATAAGATAGCGTGGCGGCATGACAAGCTCTCCCCGATTCATTCACCTGCGCACCCATACCGAATACTCCTTGCTGGAAGGGGCCTTGCGGCTGAAAAAGCTGCCGGACCTGTGCAAGAAACACGGCATGCCCGCGATCGCGGTGACCGATACCAATGCCATGTTCTCGGCGCTGGAGTTTTCGGTGACGCTGTCCGGTGCAGGCATTCAGCCGATTTTGGGCTGCCAGGTCGATCTGACCTTTCAGGAGGCAGAGCCGGGCGGCAAGCCGAAGCTGCCGGCGCCCCTGGTGCTGCTGGCGCAGAGCGAAGCGGGCTATGAGGGGCTGATGCGGCTGTCGTCCTGCCTTTATGTGGACAAGGGCGGGCAGCTGCCGCAGGTCACCTTGGACGATCTGGAGGCAAACAGCGCCGGGCTGATCTGCCTTTCCGGCGGGCCGGACGGACCGGTGGGGAAACTGCTTCAGCAGGGCCAGCGGCCGGCGGCGCAGGCGCTGATGCAGCAGCTGAAGCGGATCTTTCCGGACCGGCTGTATGTGGAGCTGCAGCGCCACCCGGGCGAACACGGCCAGCCGGAGGCCGAGAAGCTGACCGAGCGCGGCCATGTGGAGATGGCCTATGCGATGGAGCTGCCGCTGGTTGCGACCAACGACGTCTATTTCCCCAACACCGAGATGTTTGAGGCCCATGATGCGATGATCTGCATCGCCGAGGGCGCCTATGTCGACCAGTCGGAACCGCGCCGCCGCCTGACCGCGCAGCATTACTTCAAAAGCCAGGAGGAAATGGTTGCGCTGTTTGCCGACCTGCCCGAGGCGGTTGAAAATACGGTGGAAATCGCCAAGCGCTGCGCGTTCAAGGCCTATTTGCGGGATCCGATCCTGCCCAAATTCGCCGATGACGAGGTGTCTGAACTGCGCCGCATCGCCAATGAGGGCCTGCAGAAACGGCTGGCGGTGATCCCCCATGCGGTAAGCCCGGAGGAATACCAGGCACGGCTGGATTTTGAGCTGGGCATCATCGAAGGCATGGGCTTCCCCGGCTATTTCCTGATCGTTGCGGACTTTATCCAATGGGGCAAGGACCAGGGCATCCCGGTGGGGCCGGGGCGGGGGTCTGGCGCGGGGTCTTTGGTGGCTTATGCGCTGACCATTACCGACCTTGACCCGCTGCGCTATTCGCTGCTGTTCGAACGGTTCCTGAACCCGGAGCGGGTGTCGATGCCCGACTTCGACATCGATTTCTGCATGGACCGCCGCGAAGAGGTGATCCGTTATGTGCAGCAGAAATACGGCCGCGACAAAGTCGGGCAGATCATCACCTTCGGTGCGCTCTTGTCCAAGGCGGCGGTGCGCGACATCGGGCGGGTTCTGCAAATGCCCTATGGCCAGGTGGACCGCCTCAGCAAGATGATCCCGGTGGAAGGGGTGAAGCCGGTTTCCATCGAAAAGGCGCTGGTGGATGAGCCGCGGCTGAAGGAAGAGGCCCGCAATGAGCCGGTGGTCGACCGGCTGCTGACCTATGGCCAGCAGGTGGAGGGGCTGCTGCGCAACGCCTCGACCCACGCCGCCGGCGTGGTGATCGGCGACCGGCCTCTGGATGCGCTGGTGCCGCTCTATCAGGATCCGCGATCCGACATGCCGGCCACTCAGTTCAACATGAAATGGGTGGAGCAGGCGGGGCTGGTGAAGTTCGACTTCCTCGGTCTGAAAACCCTGACCGTCATTCAGAACGCGGTGGACCTGATCAAGCAGTCGGGCCGCGATCTGCATATCAGCGAGGACGGCACGCAATTGTACGAGCCGCCCGAGGGCGCGGTGAATGAGATCAACGCCATCCCGCTGGACGACAAGGCCACCTATGACCTTTACTCGCGGGCCAAGACGGTGGCGGTGTTCCAGGTGGAATCCACCGGCATGATGGATGCGCTGAAGCGCATGAAGCCGACCTGTATCGAGGACATCGTGGCGCTGGTGGCGCTGTACCGGCCCGGCCCGATGGAGAACATCCCGACCTATTGCGAGGTGAAGAACGGCCTCAAGAAGATCCAGTCGGTGCATCCGCTGATCGACCATATCCTGGAGGAAACCCAAGGCATCATCGTCTATCAGGAACAGGTGATGCAGATTGCCCAGGTGATGGCCGGCTACAGCCTGGGCGGCGCCGACCTGCTGCGCCGGGCGATGGGCAAGAAGATCAAGGAGGCAATGGACGCCGAGCGCCCGAAGTTTGAAAAGGGCGCGGCGGAAAACGGGGTGCCTGCCAAGAAGGCCTCGGAGGTCTTCGACCTGCTGGAGAAATTCGCCAACTACGGTTTCAACAAATCGCACGCGGCGGCCTATGCGGTGGTCAGCTATCAGACCGGCTGGCTGAAGGCGAACCATCCGGTGGAGTTCATGGGCGGCGTCATGAACTGCGATATCCATCTGACCGACAAGCTGGCGATCTACTTCGAAGAGGTGAAAAAGGGGCTGGGGCTGAAATACGTGCCGCCCTGCGTCAACCGGTCGATGGCGACCTTCAACGTGGTCAATGGCGAGCTGGTCTATGCGCTGGGCGCGCTGAAGAACGTCGGTGTCGACGTGATGCGGCTGGTCACCGAGGCGCGCAATGAGGGCGGGCATGAGCGGGTTTTCGTGAACCTGTTCGATTTTGCCCGCCGGGTGAATTTGAAGCGCGTCGGCAAGCGGCCGTTGGAGATGATGGCGCGGGCCGGGGCGTTTGATCAGCTGGACCCCAACCGCCGCCGGGTGTTTGAGAGCCTGGAGGCGCTGGTCAGCTACTCTGCCGCGATCCATGACCAGAAGAACTCAAGCCAGGTGTCGCTGTTCGGCGAGGCGGGCGATGATCTGCCCGAACCGCGGCTGCCCTCGGTGCCGGACTGGCTGCCGGCCGAGCGGCTGAGCGAGGAATTCAAGGCGATCGGCTTTTACCTGTCGGGCCATCCGCTGGACGACTACATGCCCGCGCTGAAGCGCAAGGACGTGCTGACGCTGGACGAGGTCACCGCCAAGGCCGAACGCGGGCCGTTCATGGCCAAGATGGCGGGCGTGGTGGCCGGGCGGCAGGAGCGCAAATCAGCCCGCGGCAACCGGTTTGCCTTTGCCCAGCTGTCGGATCCGTCCGGTGCCTTTGAGGTGACGCTGTTTTCCGAAGTGCTGGAGAAGTCCCGCGAATTTCTGGAGACCGGCGCCAAGGTGGTGATCACCGCCGAGGCAACAATGGAGAGCGACCAGCTGAAGCTGCTGGTGCGCTCGGTCGGGCCGGTCGACAGCGCGATTGCTGATGCGGGGCGCAGCAGTTTGCGGGTTTATCTGAGCGAAGCCGCCGCGGTCGGCACCGTGGCGCAGGTGCTGGAAGACGCCAAATCCGCGGCCCGCAATGCCTCGCGCGGCGAAATCTATATGTATCTGCAGGACCCGGGCCTGCCCGGCGATGTGGAGATGGATCTGGGCCAGCCGTTCCCGATCAACCCGCAGATCAAGGGCGCGCTGAAGTCGCTGGACGGGGTGCTGGACGTCGAGGAGATTTGAGGGCGGGCGGCAGCGGTCGCCCTCAGGTCTTGCTTTCCGGCAAACGCGCTTCCCGGCAGGTTATTTCCAGACCAGCTCCGCACCGCTGAGGCAGACGGGCAGGGTGTCGGGCGGCATTTGGCCCAGACCCTCGAACAGCTTGATGTAGTTCAGGCTGGAATGGATCGCGGAAATCTTGCCGTCTTCGACCTTGAAAATCATCTGACCGTCGAAATCGAAGGGCGGGCGATACGGGTGGTTGGCGACATGCACGTCAAAACAGGTGATGACCCAAGGCCCGGCCTCTTCGAACACGCGAAAGGTGAACTCCGGCGCGCCGCCCAGCAAGGCCTTCATCGTGCTGACGAAATCGGCGGCGATGAACTGCTTGCCCATCAGGTTGGACACCGGGCCGGTGGCCTCGGTTCCGTCTGAAAACATGTCCTGAAGAATGGTATCGTTGTCGCGATACCAGACCTCTTCATACCAAAAGCGTACCAGCTCTGCGTTACTTGTCACTGCAGCCGTCCTATTCCGTGCATTTTTCGAACGAATATATTCGGGCACAACCTTACGCCAAGGCCAATTCCCCTCCAGCGTGCATTACCCTGCGGCAATTGCACGAGTTTTTTCTGCGCGCGCGGCGATAATCGCGGGCCCGGTAATCGCGATCGCGCGCACACCCGAACGGACCCCGTCCGGGCTTCAGTAATGCGGCGGGCGTTCGTCGCCGAAGACCGCGCCGCCGGTGCTGTCCTGCTCGCGGGTGGCCTCGCGCTGCATCAGCATGGCGACGCGGCGGGTCAGAGTGTCGATCTCCTGCTGCTGGCGGGCGATCACGTCGCTCATCTCCTCCACGCTGCGGGTCAGATGGGCGATTTGCTCTTCCAGATGCTGCATGGGGTGTCTCCTAGGTTCTGGCCTGCCTGATACAGAAGCTAACGCAGATTGCAAGGAAACGCCCGTCCCGCGCCCCTCGGGGCAAGCGCTGCCCTGCGGGCTTTGTTTTCCCTCTTGCGTCACTCCGCGCCGCGGCTCCTTCTTGCTGTTGCGGCCTGCTTCCGCTAGACCGCCGGGCGAGTGAAACCGCTACCCGTGAGGAGGCCTCAGATGGCCAAAGTGAAGAAACAGCCCCGCCCCAAGGCGCAAACGCCCAAGGGGTTCCGTGACTATTTCGGTGCGGAGGTGACCCAGCGCAGCGAGATGCTGCGGGCCATCGCGGGTGTGTATCATCATTACGGCTTCGAGGCGCTGGAGTCGGCGGCGGTGGAAACCGTCGAGGCGCTGGGCAAGTTCCTGCCCGATGTCGACCGCCCCAATGAGGGCGTGTTTGCCTGGCAGGAGTCCGAGGACGACGGGAACGGCGACTGGATGGCGCTGCGTTATGACCTGACCGCGCCTTTGGCGCGGGTCTATGCCCAGCACCGCAATGTTCTGCCGACGCCCTACCGCCGCTATGCGATGGGGCCGGTCTGGCGCAATGAAAAACCGGGGCCGGGCCGCTTCCGCCAGTTTTATCAGTGTGATGCGGATACCGTGGGCACCGCCTCGATGGCGGCTGACGCCGAAATCTGCGCGATGCTGTCGGACACGCTGGAGACCGTTGGCATTCCGCGCGGCGACTATCTGGTGCGGGTCAACAACCGCAAGGTTCTGAACGGCGTGCTGGAGGTCATGGGCCTTGGCGCCGATGATGCCAAGCGCGACGACGTGCTGCGCACCATCGACAAGTTCGACAAGGTGGGCGAAGCGGGCGTGCGCGAGCTTTTGACCAAGGGGCGGCTGGATGCCTCCGGCGCCTATATCGACGGGGTGGGCCTCAGCGACGATCAGGCCGCGCCGGTGCTGGCATTCCTGACCTCCAAGGCGGCGGAGGCGGCGGGCACCATTGCCAATCTGCGCGCTGCGGTGGGCGACAGTGCGGTCGGCCAGGAGGGCATCGCCGAGCTGGAGCAGATCGGCGAACTGCTGACTGCGGGCGGCTATGGCAAGGACCGGATCGAGATCGACCCGTCGGTGGTGCGCGGGCTTGGCTATTACACCGGGCCGGTGTTCGAGGCGGAGCTGACCTTTGAGATCCTGGATGAGAAGGGCCGCAAGCGGCAGTTCGGCTCGGTCGCGGGCGGCGGGCGCTATGACGGTCTGGTGAAACGCTTCACCGGGCAGGAGGTGCCTGCGGTGGGGGTGTCGATCGGCGTCGACCGTCTGCTGGCGGCGCTGCATGCCAAGGGGCGGCTGACCGCCGAGGCGGCCGGCCCTGTGGTGGTCACGGTGATGGACCGCGCCCGGATGGCGGATTACCAGGCGATGGTGGCGGAGCTGCGCAATGCGGGCATCCGGGCCGAGGTTTACCTGGGCAATCCCAAGAACTTTGGCAACCAGCTGAAATATGCGGATAAGCGGAATTCGCCGGTGGCGGTGATCGAAGGCGGCGACGAGAAGGCGGGCGGTGTGGTGCAGATCAAGGACCTGATCCTGGGCGCCAGAATTGCCGAAAGCGCCACATTGGAAGAATGGAAAGAACGCCCCAGCCAGTTTGAAGTGCCGCGCACCGAACTGGTCGCCAAGGTGCGTGAAATCCTGGACGGGCAGGGCTGATCATGGCTGCGCAATCGCAAATTCAGGCCCGCGCCGCACAGCTGCGGGTCCGCTTTGAAGCCGCAGGCGCGCAGGTGGTGGATACACCGCTGCTGCAGCCGGCCGGCACGTTGCTGGATCTTTACGGCGAGGACATCCGGGCGCGTGCCTATGTGACCTCAGATGCGCTGCACGGCGAGCAGATGCTGCGCCCGGATTTCACCGTGCCGGTGGTGGAGGCGCATATGCGTCACGGCGCCGAGCCTGCGCGCTATACCTATTCCGGCGAAGTGTTCCGGCGGCAGGAGATCGACCCGGACCGGCCCAATGAATATCTGCAGGTCGGATACGAGGTGTTTGAGCGCAATGATGCAGCGGCGGCGGATGCCGAGGTGTTTGCGCTGTTTGCGCTGCAGGTGCGCGGGCTGCCCCTGCGGGCGGCAACCGGCGATATCGGCATTCTGATGGCCGCCGTGCAAGGGCTGAACACCACGGAGAAGCGCAAGGCGGCGCTGATGCGCCATATCTGGCGGCCGCGCCGGTTCCGGGCTTTGCTGGACCGGTTTGCAGGCCGGGTGCCGGTGCCGGAGAGCCGCCGGAAGCTGCTGGAAACCGAGGGCGACCTGACCGGCTCGGCGGTGGAACTGGGCAAACGCCGTGCCGCCGAGGTGCAGGCGCGGGTGGAGGCGCTGCGCGAGGATGCCAAATCGCCGCCGATTGCCGAGCATGAGCTGCTGGCGCTGGAGGCGCTGATGGCGGTGCGGGAAACGGTGCATTTTGCCACCGAACAGATGCGCGACATTGCGGTGGATCTGCCGCAGATCAACCCGGCGCTGGACCGGCTCGATGCACGCACCGCGGCGATGAGGGCGCGCGGTGTGGATGTCGAGAACCTTGATTTCGAGGCCTCCTACGGGCGCACGTCGATGGAATATTATGATGGGTTTGTGTTCGGCTTCTATGCCGAGGCGCGTCCGGATCTGCCGCCGATCGCCAGCGGCGGGCGTTATGATGCGCTGACCCGGCGGCTGGGGGACGGCGCGGAGATCCCGGCGGTGGGCGGTGTGCTGCGCCCCGATTTGATGCTGCAGCTTGAGGAGGCCCGCGGATGAGTCTGAAGCTGGGGGTGCCGTCCAAGGGGCGGCTGATGGAAAAGACCTTTGACTGGTTTGCCAAACGCGGCGTGACGCTGTCGCGCACGGGCTCCGACCGGGAATATGCCGGTGCGGTCGAGGGGGTTGCGAACATGGAGCTGGTGCTGCTGTCGGCGGGGGAAATCCCGCGAGAGCTGGCGGCAGGGCGGATCCATCTGGGCGTCACCGGCACCGATCTGGTGCAGGAGAAGCTGCCGCGGTTCGAACAGCAGGTTGAAAGCCTGGCCAAACTGGGCTTCGGCCATGCCGACCTGATCCTGGCAGTGCCGCAGTTCTGGCTTGATGTGGACACGCTGGACGATTTGGATGCGGCGGCTTCGGCCTTCCGCGCACAGCACGGTCACCGTTTGCGGATTGCCACCAAATACCACCGGCTGGTGCGGGAATTCCTGACCGATGCCGGGGTTGCGGATTACCAGCTGGTGGACAGCCAGGGGGCAACCGAAGGCACGGTGAAGAACGAGACCGCCGAGATGGTGGCCGACATCACCTCGACCGGCGAGACGCTGCGGGCCAACCACCTGAAGCTGCTGGCAGACGGGCTGGTGCTGAAATCCCAGGCGACGCTGTGGCGCAGCCGGGTGGCGAAATACCGGCCGGACGAGAAGGCGGCGCTGAACACGCTGCTGGATCTGATGGAAGGCCGCAAGTAGGCGCCTGACCGCCGGTTCTCCGGAGCAAGAGCTTTCCGGGCGTCCTTTTCGGGGCGTCCGGGTTTCAATTCTGTTCCTGAGCCTTAGCTGGGGTGGATACACTCCAACTGAAAGGACAGGCTATGAAAATTCTTATGGTTTTGACGTCGCACGACCAGCTGGGGGACACCGGGGAAAAGACCGGTTTCTGGCTGGAGGAGTTCGCCGCGCCCTACTATGTGCTGCGCGATGCCGGTGCGGAGCTCATCCTGGCCTCGCCCAAGGGCGGCCAGCCGCCGCTGGATCCGAAATCGGATTCCGAAGATGCCCAGACCGATGCCACCCGCCGCTTCAAGCAGGATGCGGACGCGCAGCAGGCGCTGGCCAGCACCGTGAAACTGTCCGCTGTTGATGCCGGCCGGTTCGATGCGGTCTTCTATCCCGGCGGCCATGGCCCGCTGTGGGATCTGGCCGAGGATCCCGAAAGCCGCAAGATCCTGGAAAGCTTTGCCGCCGCGGACAGGCCGATCGGGGCGGTCTGCCATGCCCCGGGCGTGTTCCGGCACGTGACCGGCAGCGATGGCGCACCGCTGGTCAAGGGCCGCCGCGTGACCGGCTTTACCAATGGCGAGGAAGAGGGCGTGGGCCTGACCGATGTGGTGCCCTTCCTGGTCGAGGACATGCTAAAGGAAAAGGGCGCGGACTACCGCAAGGGCGATGACTGGGCCTCTTACGTGGAGGTCGACGGCACGCTGGTCACCGGCCAGAACCCGGCCTCGTCTGAGGCCGCCGCCAAGGCGTTGCTGGCGCTGCTGAAGTGATCTGAGACGGTGCTGCAGGGCAGGCGGATCGCCGTCTGCCCTGGCGGCTGCGGCCGGAAACGGGGCTGGGCGTGGCCTCAGATCACACCGATTTCCGCCAGCGCCTGCGAAAGCTCCAGCGGCAGCGGCTCTTCCTGGCTTTTGCCGGCGGGCAGATCGGCGGGGGAGTCTTCGGTGTTCAGATAGCGCCAGCCCTGGAACGGCCGTTTCGGTGCAGTATGGGTCCGGTGCAGTTCCGGGTCCAGTATGATGGCGCAGCGGCGGATGCCGTCTTCGCCGGTGGCCTCATCCATGCGCAGGATGCGCTGGCGGCATTGGATCAGCCCTTTGATCACCCAGTAGATCGAGCCGCCGTTGAGAATCTCCGCCTCGCGCTTGGGCCACATGCGGGTGACGTGGCGGGGCAGGCCTTCGGGCAGCTCGCGGCGGCGCATCTCCTGCCAGGCCATCAGGCTTTCGACGCTTTCGGTGCCGACCGAGAGCTTCACAAGGTTCACACGCTTATCCACAGGTTCCCCACAGAGTCGTCCAGAGCAGTCCGCTTATATAGTAGTTTGAGGCAGCTTAACTGCAAGGTCTTGTGGTACACTCGGTAATAATTTCTCAAGCAAGTGCGTTTTGGGCGTTGAGGCACCGGGGTGGCCTGTATTATCGAGATTGCCACCCAAGACGGGATCCCTAGCCAAGGAGCTGAAATGGATAAGTGTCAGGAAGATACTACGCTAAAGGCGAGCGGTCGATGCCGCGCCCTGAGCGTTCAAGGAGACCGAAGCACGGTATTGTTGATCGCTTTACTCCACTATCTCAGTCGACCTTTGTCATTTCTAGTTATGGCCTTTGTCTTCTACTTTTTTAAGTGGCTTGGCGGACCCGCCAGCTTAGAATTCCTGTTGCCGTTCGGTGATTAGGAACTCCCGTAACACGTCTGCGGGAGTTTGGCGCATATCCGTTAGAGTCTTTGCACACAGGTTATCCACAGAGTCGTCCAGAGCGATACCCTCATATAGTGCTTCAGCCGTTTGCGCCAGCAAGGTCTTGTGGTACACTCGGTAATAATTTCTCAAGCAAGTGCGTTTTGGGCGTTGAGGCGATGGCGTGGCCTGTAGTATCGAAGCCGCCACTCACAACGTCGCATTTGCGCTGCCACCGACTCGAAGGAACCGCCATATGAGCCGCTTTGCCGCCCCCATCGCCGAGCAGATCTGGGATATGAAATACCGTTTCAAGCAGGCCGATGGCACGCCGATCGACGTCACTGTCGAGGACAGCTGGCGGCGAATCGCACGCGATCTGGCGCGGGCGGAACAAGCGCCGGATGCGTGGGAGGAGAAATTCTTTGCCGCGCTGGAAGACTTCAAATACCTGCCCGCAGGCCGTATCACTGCAGGCGCCGGCACCGCGCGCCAGGTGACCCTGTTCAACTGCTTTGTGATGGGCACCGTGCCGGACAGCATGTCGGGGATTTTCGATATGCTGAAAGAGGCTGCGCTGACCATGCAGCAGGGCGGCGGCATCGGCTATGATTTCTCGACCATCCGGCCGCGCGGCGCCGATGTGAAAGGCGTGGCGGCGGATGCCTCCGGCCCGCTGTCGTTCATGGATGTGTGGGATGCGATGTGCCGCACCATCATGTCGGCGGGGTCGCGCCGCGGCGCGATGATGGCGACCATGCGCTGCGACCACCCGGATATCGAGCAGTTCATCACCGCCAAATCCGACTCTGCCCGGCTGCGCATGTTCAACATGTCGGTGCTGGTCACCGATGATTTCATGGATGCGGTCAAATCCGGCGGTTCCTGGGACCTGCAGTTTGACGGCAAGATCTATCATACCGTGCAGGCGCGCGATCTGTGGAACAAGATCATGCAGGCGACCTATGATTACGCCGAGCCGGGGGTGATCTTTATCGACCGCATCAACAAGGCCAACAACCTGTCGTACGTCGAGAACATCTGCGCCACCAACCCCTGCGGCGAGCAGCCGCTGCCGCCTTATGGCGCCTGTCTGCTGGGGTCGGTCAATATGGCGCGGCTGGTGGCCAATCCGTTCGAGAAAGACGCGCATCTGGACCAGGAGGCGATGCAGGAGCTGGTCGCCACCGCCGTGCGGATGATGGACAATGTGGTGGATGTGTCCAAATTCCCGCTGGAGGCGCAGGCGCAGGAAGCCAAGAACAAGCGCCGGATCGGTCTGGGCGTCACCGGCCTGGCCGATGCGCTGTTGATGCTGGGGCTGGAATACGGCTCGGACGAGGCGGCGCGCCAGACCGATGAATGGCTGCACGCGATCGCCCGCGCCGCTTATCTGGCGTCGGTGGACCTGGCCAAGGAGAAGGGGGCGTTCCCGCTGTTCGACGCCGAGGCGTACCTCAACTCCGGCAACATGCTGAACATGGACGAAGACGTGCGCGAGGCGATCCGCGAGCACGGCATCCGCAATGCGCTGCTGACCTCGATCGCGCCGACCGGCACCATTTCGCTCTATGCCGGCAATGTGTCCTCGGGCATCGAGCCGGTGTTCGCCTATGCCTATACCCGCAAGGTGCTGCAGAAGGACGGCAGCCGCACCGAGGAGGAAGTGGTCGATTACGCAGTGCAGATGTACCGCGAGAAATTCGGCGCCGACGCCAAGCTGCCCGGCTATTTCGTGAACGCCCAGACCCTGCCGCCCGCAGCCCATGTCAAGATGCAGGCGGCGGCGCAGAAATGGATCGACTCGTCGATTTCCAAGACCATCAACTGCCCGGAAGACATCTCCTTTGACGCCTTCAAGGACGTCTACATGCAGGCTTGGGACCAGGGCTGCAAAGGCTGCACCACCTACCGCCCCAACGACGTGACCGGCTCGGTCCTGTCGGTGAGCGAAAGCGCCGACACCGCACCGGGCGAAACCGCACAGGCGCCGCATGAAAGCGACAGCGCCGAGGTCGTCTATATGTCCGAGCCGCTGGACCGTCCGCAGTCGCTGGAGGGCCATACCTACAAGCTGAAGTGGCCGGACAGCGAGCATGCGATCTATCTGACCATCAATGACATCATCATCAACGGCCACCGCCGCCCGTTCGAGGTCTTCATCAACTCCAAGAACATGGAGCATTACGCCTGGACGCTGGCGCTGACCCGGATGATCTCGGCCGTGTTCCGCCGCGGCGGCGATGTGTCGTTTGTCGTCGAGGAGCTGAAAGCGGTGTTCGACCCGCGCGGCGGCGCCTGGGTGCAGGGCAAGTACATCCCCTCGATCCTAGCGGCGATCGGCGGGGTGATCGAGACCCACATGATCAAGACCGGCTTTCTGGAAGGCGAGGGCATGGGGCTTAAATCCGACCCGCAAGCACAGGTGGTGAACCTGAACGCCCCGCGCGGCAAAGCCTGTCCCAGCTGCGGCCAGTTCGACATGCAGATGGTCGAGGGCTGCATGACCTGCCGCAGCTGCGGCCATTCCAAGTGCGGCTGAGGGGCAGGGGGCTTCAGTCAGAGTGTTATGAGGGCTACCATCAGTTTGCAATTTGACCAGTTCAGATTGCAATCCTGACCACAAATTCCGGGCCTTCACCTTCCTGAGATCAATGCGGGTCCATCCTCTTTGGGCCCGCATTTCTTTTGGACATTCAAAATTGAAGTCCGCGAAAACATTCCATGGAGTAACGCTTGATCGACCTAAAAAGCCCGGAGGCGTTTCAAATTATCCTCTACCTGGTAGTGCCAGGACTGATCACGACATATTTACGTGCCCAGTTCCTTACTGGCCGAATGCAAAAACACACCGACGCTATTCTTGCATACCTGACGATTTCATTGATCTACTGGGCCAGCATTATGCTCACCGGTCTGACACTCAAGCAAATCATCAGTGACCCCATTTTTTCGCTCCTTGCAATCTTCGTTGGCCCCGGCCTGTTCGGTCTCATTCTTGGAGTAAGTGCAGGCACAGACTTTCTTCGAAGATTCCTTCTCAAATCATGGATCTTTCAGAGGCTTAAACTGAATCTCGTGCACCCTACTCCGACCGCCTGGGACTGGAAGTTTCAGAGGGGCGAGACGCATTTTCTTCTGATAACCACAAGTGAAGGATTGAAAATACGAGGTGAGTATGGATCCAACTCTTTCGCTTCAAACGACCCAACGGAACGAGACTTGTTCATTGAACAGCTCTACGAATTTCAAGAAGAAGGAGGTCCTTGGAAAAAGGCTGAAGCCGGAAAAGGCATTCTAATTCGTCCAAGCGAGATCAAATACATCGAGTTCTACCCCAAACTTCCAGCCGAAAAGGTTCAAGATGACTGAAAAAACCACCAACTCGCCCAACATCGAGCAAAAGGGATATCAACCCCTTGTAAATCCTCAAAATGGCTATCAACCGACAACCAGCAGCGGTCAGTCCAGCTCCTCCCAGCCGCCATCCAGCGGGAGCTCGGTCAGCAAAAAGTGATCCCTGTCAAATTGCAATGTTTTGCGGGTTGGAGTTGCAGTGTGCAAAATCTGCCGCCAGCTAAGTCTTTGACTTTCAATGAGGCTAAGTCCTCGAAAATTGCAAACCGATACTGACTTCCACAATTGTATGACCCGCGAAAACGTGACCATTTTGGGGGTTTTCTGACCATTACGACACGGGTTTAATGACCACCGGCCGCGGCGCGGCCGGTGGTTTCATTTTAAAACAATGGCTTAGGTTGCGATTGCCCTTTGCCCGCTGACGAGGCCGGTTCGCCTGAACAAGCCCGCTCTGCCTGTTGACTGAAACCGCTGTTATGAGCAGGACTGCAGCTCAAACCTGGCCAGGTTCTTTCCTTCACTTACCCGAGCACACCCTGTGCAATCGGGAGCCGGACGGCGCAGTGCGCCGGGAAAGGGCCAGCTATGTCCAAAATCAAATTCATCGAAGCAGAGTTTCTAGATGCCGACAAAGATCGTCGGGCAATACGGCAGCGCCTGGAACGGTTCCTGAAAGTGCGCCTAGCCCTCGAGCGCGGTGTCGTGTCGCCGGAGCCGGAAGACCCGGAGGACGCCCTGCGGTGGGAAACAGACTTGATGCAGGTTCGTTTCGAGCGCGAAGTTCAGGACCGGATAGACCGCCGGGTGAATAGGCTGGCGGAGCGGCGGGACGCGGCTGCAGGCCTCGCCCACCTGAAGCGCGAAGACCGAAGAGCGCTAGAGGGGCTGCGCAACGGGGTGAGCCTGATCAGGATTGGGACCGAAGACCAAGCGGATGAAATCGCCGCAGGTATTCATGCCGACATGCCCTGGATGGCACCAGCGACGGATCTCCTTTGGAAGTCGATGCGGCGATCCGTCCGAAATGGGGATTCGGGCTTTCGCTTGCCTCCGGTGCTGCTGGATGGCCCGCCGGGGATCGGCAAAAGCATGTGGCCCGTCAACTGAGCACAGCACTTGGTGTGCCCCGCTGTGGCGTAGAGGCGACGGCAGAGCAGGCGTCGTTCGGAATCGTGGGCTCCCAGCGCGGCTGGGCCAACGCACAGCCGGGACGCCCTTTGATGACGATCCTGAAGCACCTGATCGCGAACCCGGTTGTCGTTGTGGACGAGGTGGAGAAGGCGGGGGTCGCAACTTCGGCCAAGGGGAACAGCTTTGGACGCGCCGAGGGACTGCTGTCTCTTCTGGAGCCATCCTCAGCGGCATCATGGCAATGCCCCTATTATCAGGTCGGGTTCGACATGTCCTGGATCAGCTGGGTTTTGACCACCAACACCTTAACCACCTTGCCAGCCCCTCTGTTAAGCCGCCTGGAGGTTATCCGCCTCCCGCCGGTTCCAGCAACCGAGTTGGCCGAATTTGCCCTCCGTGAGGGTCGCCGGCGCGGACTAACGCAGGCATCGGTCGAAGCAGTGGTCGAGACGCTGGAACTTGCCGGACGAGGTGCGGAGCTGAACCTTCGGCATGTCATCCGGATGTTAACCCGGGGTGAAGTCATGGAGGCGGCTGGGATCCATCATTGAGCACGTAATTTCTCCATTCTCCCCCTTATAGAAAAGGAGCCCCATATGCCGGACCAGGACCACTACATCACCGGTGAGGGTTGCGCATCATAGAGCGATTCCCCGAGGTGTACGGGCGTCCATCCTGAGGCCCGGCGTAGGGCTTTACCTGTGGCCGGGGGCAATCCTATGGTTGAGCGCCTGAGCTCGGATCTTGCCGCAATCATCAGCGAGAACGGCCTGACCCATTTCCGGGCTCAGCAGGTCAAATAGAAGCCGGGTGGGTTGAGATTTTAGACGCGCAGTGGGGGCGAGCGCAACTCCGACCGGATAGTTCAGGCCCAGATGGAAGCAGCTCAGACCTGCGAGCATTGCGGTACTCAGCCAGAGGAGAAGGCAACTGCGGTGGCTGGTTGACGATCAGGTGCGATGCGTAGGCCGTGCGGCTGCTTTTAGCAGGCGTGGTGAACTCTCGTCTCAAACATGATGAGAGGAGGGCGCTAGGCTCAGGACCCATTGATTTCCGGTGGGTGGCGTGATTCACGGTTCGAAAAATGAGCGGTGATATGTCTGATCTTTTCTGGCTGACGGACGCGCAGATGGCCCGTCTTGAGCCTTATTTTCCGAAGTCCCACGGCAAGCCGCGTGTTGATGACCGGCGTGTTCTGAGCGGAATTATCTTCATCAATCGCAATGGCTTGCGCTGGCGTGATGCTCCCAAAGATTACGGCCCGCACAAGACCTTGTACAACCGTTGGAAGCGGTGGAGCGACAAGGGCATCTTTGCCCAGATGATGGCCGGTCTGGCTGCTGATCACGGTGAGGAAAAGACCGTGATGATCGACGCAACTTACCTGAAAGCACACCGTACAGCCTCCAGTCTTGGGGTTAAAAAGGGGGGCGTGGGCGTCTGATCGGGCGCACTAAGGGCGGCATGAACACCAAGCTGCACGCAATCTGTGACAGCCAGGGCCGTCCGCTGAACCTGTTCGTGACTGCCGGGCAGGTCAGTGATTACACCGGTGCAAAGGCGCTGCTGAGTGGCCTGCCTGACGTCCAGTGGCTTCTCGGAGATCGCGGATATGATGCCGATTGGTTTAGAGAAGCGTTGAAAGACAAAGGGATACGCGCCTGCATCCCCGGCCGAAAGCAGCGCAAGAAAGCCATCAGATACGACAAACGCCGATATAAGCGGCGCAACCGCATTGAGATTATGTTCGGCAGGCTGAAGGACTGGCGGCGGGTTGCGACACGATACGACAGATGCCCAAAAGTCTTCCTGTCAGCAATCGCGCTTGCAGCCCTCGTTATCTACTGGCTTTGAAACTCAATGAGTCCAGAGCCTAGACGACTTAGCAGACAGTCTCGGAGTAGATCAAACTGATGACACCGGAAAACCCACAAAGGCTGGAAAAGTTACTAAAGGGATCACCGGTTTCATAGGAGCTGTGCAGGATGCTATTGATGGAGATATCTCCTACGGTGATGCTGTCAGTATCGCGACCGATGTTGCAGCGACCACTGTAAAGAGCAATCCTGTTACGGATGCGACCGTGGGAGTGGCTGTCGACGTCGCAAGAGAGTCTTTTGATACAGACGACGGATTGACATCCAAAGATATTGGGAGAATTGCAAGTGAAACCGTCGGCACCGTAGTCGGGGGGCTCATTGGTGGTTTACTTACAAGGAGCAAAACAGGTGCTGCTATTGGGGCTGAGCTTGGAAAATCTCTCGCTGGCCAGGCTCCAGCCACACCCGCAGAACGCGGCTATCTGTCGGAAGGTTTCAGAGATGGAGGTTTGAACTTTGGTGGCGAAAGATCAAACCCTATCATACTGGCTCTCGAAACTAACAACGTCGAAATCACCGAACTCTCCCAATCCCAGGTGTTCTTTGACAGCGATGGCGACGGGCTGAAGAACCGTACGGCCTGGGCGGCGGCTGGCAACGGGGTACTGTTCTATGACCCCGAGGGCTGGAACGAGATCCAGGAAGACTGGCAGTATATCTTCACCGAATGGGATCCGTCCGCGGCAAGTGATATCGAGGCGCTGGCCTCCTACTTTGATGCCAATGGCGATGGTGTCTTTGACGCCAATGATCCGGAGTTCAGCAAATTCAAGGTAATGGTCACCTTGGACGACGGCTCGACGGTTGTGCGAACGCTTGATCAGGCGGGAGTTGAAACCATCAACGTGGTTGCGGACACCACGCGGATAGAGCTGCCGGACGGGTCGGTGATCACCGGGCAGACGATGTTCACCAAGACTGCCGCCGCGGGCGGCGGAACCGGTATGGTCGGCGATGTCACATTGGCCGGTGATGCAGCGAGCTACCGGGTTGAGGTTGAGCAGGACACAACGGACGCCAACGGCATCCGCACGCTGGTGCAGGAGGCCTATAACGCCGATGGTTCGATTGCCTTCACGATGACCTCGGTTGCGGCGGGCGACGGCTCGCATACTGAAAACAGCTATGACGATGACGGCGACGGGATTGTGGACCGGGTGCAAGTCATTGAAGTGTCCGCCGGAACGGGCGGTGCCAGGGTTGAGGATGTGCGGAACTACTCCGGTGCGAGCGTCACGGGCGGGGTATTTGAGAACCGCACCAAAACTACGGTCAGCACCGATGGTAAACTGACGGTGATCGAGCGCGACAGCATGGGCGGCGGCTGGTTCGATCAGCGCGAAGAGCGGGAGATCAACGGCAGCGGCAAGCAGACTATTACGGTGTCGGACCTGGCAGAGGACGGCTCGGTTCTGCAAGCGGTCACTTCGGTGACGTCTGCGGATGGGCTGACCCGCACGGATAAAGCAGACCTCGACGGCGATGGCGATCCCGATGCGGTTGAGCAGCACAACATTGTTGAGCACGCAGACGGCAGCCGGAGCGAGACCTGGCTGACCGGAAACGGCAACTACGGGCCCAGCAGCACCACAAAGCCCGGCACTCTTGCCTCCTCGGTCACTATGGATGTCAGCGCAGACGGGCGGCACCGCGAGACCGAAACCGACTTTGACGGCAACGGACCCGTTGACCGCAAGGAGGTGAGTGACACCACCGTGAATGCTGACGGAACCACGGTGACGCTGAGCGAGAGCTTCAACCGGGATGGCGATCTGATCTCCCGCAACCGGCAGACCCAGTCCGAGGACACCATGCATGTGGTGACCGAAATCGATGCGGATGGCGAAGGCGGCTATGAAACCAAAGTGGTGGATAACACCTCTGTGGACGGTAGCGGCGTCCGGACACAGACAGTTTCCACCTACAACAAGGACGGCTCTTTGCGGCATGCGGAAAAGACGCTGCTGGAAGATGACAAAATCACCTCGAAGGCCTGGGCCGATGGCAACCAGGACGGAAGTTTTGCATCTAATGAGCGCGTTCGCGATGTGCAGGTCGATGCGGCGACACAGAACCGGATCACGGAAACCTGGGACCGGAATGCTGATGGCTCAATCAGTGCCTACAGCCAGACGACCACAAGTGAAGACGGGTTGCGTTCCGATGTTCTGACCGACCTGGATGGCGACGGGGACACCGATCTGAAGCTGTCGGACCACACAAAGACACTTGCAAACGGCAATACGGAACGGGTTGTTCAGACCAAAAGCGCAAGCAATGCGACGCTGAGCGAGGTAACGACGGAAACCCGGGACACTGGCCTCCACAGCACCACCTGGAATGACCGGGACGGGGATGGCGTCACAGATTTCAAAACCATCGAATATATCTCGCCGGAAGCGGATGGCAGCACGCTGCACAATATCCGGGTGTTTTCAGAAGACGGGACGCTGCTGTCCAAGACAATCACCACGGAAAGCGCTGACCGCCGGACGGCGACCACTGAGTACGATTATGATGGCGACAGCGCGGGCGGTGGCACGCAGTTTGACCGGGTTGTAACGCAAGCCGAAGATGCGAGCGGGGCCATCACGGTCACTGATCAACGTTTCTACAATGATGGAACCCCTGCATCTAAGACCGTATCAACAGTGTCGGCTGACGGGCTGGTCCGGACGGTGTCCACGGATAGCAATGGTGACGGGACAGACGAGACCGTGGAGGAGGCCACCACCACGCTGCATTCGGATGGCCGGCGTACAGTTGATGCCATAGTTTCCAATGCAGACGGCAGCTTGAGAAGCCAATCGTTTGAAACGGTCAGCGTCAATGGCCGGGAGATGCTGGTCAAAAGGGATGATGACGGCGACGGAGAGTTTGAGAGTGCTCTGCGGACCACGACGGAATTCTTGGCGAATGGGCAATCCGTAACATCCGTTCAGTTGGAGGATGCCCAAGGCAATAAACTCAGCAAGACGCAAACCAGAGTGGACGCGGATGGCCTGAGAACAGTTGTCAAAATCAATGAAGACGGGGACAATGATTTCGACCTCATTGAGACAACAGAAACCGCAATTTGGAACGATGGCACAACGGTTTCAACTGTCACGGTGACCGACGCGGGCGGCGACCCGCGCAGCGAAACGAAAATCACCACCAGCGACGACGGCCGGGAAGTCACAACAGACTTTGACCTGGACGGTAACGGGGGCACCGACCGGCGCGAGCATGCGGTCGAGGCCGATGATGGTGTGGTCACCCGGACGGTGACCGGTTTTGGCGCCAATGAGGCCGACATTCAAAGCCGGACGGTCACCGCAACCAGCGCAAATGGGCTGGTGTCGCAAACCGAAAGCGATGCGGACGGCGACGGCGCCTTCGAGAGGGTCTACCGCACCGAAACCAAGCTGAATACTGATGGGTCGACGGAGACCACGACGGTCAGCGGCACCATTGCAGCGGATCCGAGCCAGGGGTTTGCCAAGGATGTTGTCATCACTTCGGGCGACGGGCTGACGATCACAACCAAGACCGATCTCAACAACGACGGCACATTCGAGCGCCGCACCACCGTGTCCGAGGAACTGGCTGGCAATGGCGATGTTACACTGACCACCGAGGTCGAGGCGGCTAACAATTCCACTATTCTGAGCGAAGAGGTCAAGACTACGGCCGATGGCAAGACAGTCACCACCGGTTTTGACGCCGACGGCAATGGAGAACTTGATGCCAAGACCACTGCAACGCTAGGTGATGATGGCACCCGCACCGCGACGACGGTCTATTATGCTGACAGCGGCGTGCAGATCTCCGAGGCCGAGGAGAGCGTCAGCGGCGACGGGCTGAGAAGCAGCTACAGCTTTGACAGCAACGGCGACGGCTTTGCCGATCTTCATTCCTCTAGTGAAACCGAGCTGGGGGAGGATGGCAGCCGGACCACGGTCACCGAGCACCGTGAAGGCAATTTCAGCAGCATCGGCCGCGAAGAATACTGGGTCAGCGATGACGGCCACGAACGCCGGTCCGAACTGGACCTGGATGGCGATGGCATCAGCGAGTTCCGCTCCACCGATGCCACCAGCTACGGGGCGGATGGCAGCACAAGCCGCTTTGCGGAAACTATTGGCTCCACGCACACACGGACGTCGAGTGTTGAGAGCACGCTGAGCGGAAATGGCCTGCTGTTCAGCGAAAAGACTGACATGGACGGCGACAGCCACGACGACCGGCATGAGCTGCGCAGCGACAGGGCTGGCGGCGGGTCAACCTGGGAGGCTCTGGAGTTCAGCAACGGCGGCGATCTGCAGCGCCAGGTGACGGTTGAAACCGCAGATGACGAGCGCAGCCAGATCACAGAGATAGACCGGGACGGCGACGGCCAGGCTGATCAATCCCTGGAGTGGCGGCTGGAGAGCGACAATTCCACAACGCGTGTTTCCCGGGATCTGGGGCGCTATGGCAGCGTAGAGGCCGAAGTCCGCTCCAGCACCTCCGCCAGTGGTATGGTTCAGATGGCCGAGTTCGACCAGGACGGCGACGGCAGTACAGATTTTGAACGGCGGGTTGAAGTCAGTTTCAGCGGTGATGGGAGCATTCCTCTTGCCGGGGCAATCGGCACTTCTTTCAGTACGGAGCGGCCTGCAAATAAAGCCGGGGACCGGGTCACCGAGATTTCTGAGATCACCGGTGGCCGGGACACTTACAAAGAAGTGGTTGTTGAAGCGGCTGACGGTCTGAGCGCGCATTCCTATTTCGATATCGACGGCGATGGTGTCTTTGACGGGGAGGCTGACCTCTTTGGTGCTGGTAGCAGATTCAAGATCGATGTGTTCCTGAAAACGGTCCGCAACCTGATGCAGGGCGACGGAGCGGTCAGTGTAGTGTTGAGTGGCATCGAGAGCCTCTGGCAGATAGCTTCCTGTGACGCCCAGGTCACACGCCGCTACTGGCGGATGCCGTTGGCAGATGTCTCGCCGCATTCCGATCGCAAGGCGCTGATTGGTGTCATCACCAATTTTTGTACCGCTGCTGGCATGCGACCGCCCTCGGAGGAGGATCTTGTGGATCGGCTCGTGCAGAGCTGTCATTCGTGCTCAGCGCAGCATTCTTTCAAAGTAACAACGGTAGGCGGGAGTTGCAGCAACTCAGGGCAAACAGCTCCGAAAGAAAGGTGTCATAGATTGCTGTAAAACCCCAACAATTGAGCCTAGGCATCTGTGCTTGGCGGTCCTCAAGCCTCAAGCGCGGCTCTTGGTGCCGCTTTCCATCAGATGCCGCTGGAAGCCCCGCATATCACCGGGTGCCGCGGTCCCGGGGGGATCGTCCGAGCCAGGCTGCAAACCGCTTGCAGGCCCGTAAGAGGCTGGTTTGAGACACCGGCCCCGGATTGCGCGGCGGCATATCGGCAATCATCCGGGCGCGAAGGGGTGCCGCCGGTGCGGACTGCTGAACGGTCATCGGAAAACCCTCTGTCAACCGAGGCAAAATCACCGCGCCCGACAGCACGCAGCCGTCATCGAAATCCGCAAAGCAAATCCCGGTTTCCCGAAACGCCAGCCACAGTCGCCCATATCGCGGAGCGATTTAGTGCTTGAGCCCTTTTCTGCCAATCAGTCGCTTTATATTGTTCACTATTGGTTCTCCAGAATGAAAGGCAACGTGATGGCTGTTGTGCGATGGCAGGATTGGGAAGGCCGGGGGCTTGAGCATTGCCTATGCCGCGAAACTGCCGATGGCTTGCTCCTCGAAGGTGTCGTTGCCGGGACCCGGCATGGAGAATATGGCGGACGCTACCTTGTGCGAACCGACGCTGGTTTCAGAACGCGCGAAGTCCGTGTTCAATATGTTGGCGGCCCGTGCTTGCATGTGGAGGCTGACGGTACCGGAAGCTGGCGCGACGTGGTCGGGAACAGGGAGCTACAAGCCCTTGTAGGCTGTATTGACGTCGATATCGGCATCACACCTGCCACGAACACGCTGCCGATCAAGCGCCTGAAGCTCAAGGCGCAGGAGAGCAGGGACATCACTGCCGCCTACGTCCCGCTCCCGGATCAGATCGACGGTGACTTTTTGCCCCAACGGGCGGAGCAACGCTACACCTGTCTGACGCCAGATCATCGCTATCGCTACGAGGGTTTGTTCCGCGCCTTCACGGCAGAGCTTGAAATTGATGAAGCTGGTCTTGTGCTCGATTATCCTGACACGTTCCGAAGGGTGGTTATTACTGAATGACTACTTCGTAATGCAGCATCCAGCTTGACCGGCGGGAAGCAGTCGTTCACCGCGGGCAGGTCAACCGGCAAACAAGCGGGAGAAGGGCGAAACCGCGCAGGGTATCGCGCGTAGGGTATAGAGGCTTGCTGCTAGCGAAATGCGTAGATAAAGCTATCACATGACAAGCAATGTTTGTCAGCGGCCTTCAGACAAGGACACCGAACAGGTAAGGAATGCTCTTCCCTTCCGGTCCATTCAGAAGACCGATTGCACCTGACTGTTCAGGGATTGTTTCTGTTCCTCTCGGTACCGCGCCAGAGCTTCATAAGCACTGCTGCGCATTCCGCTGACGCTATACATCGCCCGGCCAGCAAGCGTGCAGGTCCATTTGCTGATGCGAGCCGTTACGCCGTCTTCCGAAGCGTTCACTTGAAAGCTAGCTACGCCGTCCAGGATGCCGGTTACGGATTGCTCGTCGATTTGATTGATTTTCAAAGCCATTATTGTTTTCCTTATATTGGCCGTAGGGAGGGTTTTGCCATTTACTTGTCTGAAATGAGACAGAGTAACTGAGACAAGTGGACGCCTTGGTCGCAAACGCTGCTACAGTGAGCGGACGTACCTATTTTTACATTTTTACACCACCCAGTGACAAAAAAGGCCGCTGGGTGGTGTATGGGCAGTGCTTATTGCAGCTGCAGGTTTTCGGCGGACGACTTGCCGCGCATCCGGTCTTCTTTCAGATCGAATCCGACTTTTGCGCCTTCTTTGAGGCTGTCGAGGCCAGCGCGTTGGACAGCGCTGATATGGACGAATGCGTCGCCGCTGCCATTGTCGAGCTCAATGAAGCCGTAGCCTTTAGTTTCGTTGAACCATTTTACTGTTCCGGTAGTCATGAGAATATCCTTTCAGAGATATTAGCGCCCGCCAAAGCTGGCTGGGCAGAGTGCTGCGTTCAGGCAGCAGGTTGGGTGAACCCGCCAGTATTGGCGAGCATTCGCATAAGACCGTCCTGAGCCTGAGCCGGGTCAATCTTGTGTTGCTGTTGTCCATTCCGGCTTTGCTTTGCCCGATTGGCTGGACGTATTTTTTGCACCGATGCCGGTTCTCCTGCAGGGGAGGTTTGCACCTCCGCTGCAGGATCGGGTTTCAAATGCCCGTTTTTTGCATCATCAACGCCTGGCAGCCGGTCGCCGATCAGCTTTTCGATGTCCCGCAGCAAAGGCAGTTCTTCGCGGTCGCAAAGTGAAATCGCAATACCGGTTCGGCCTGCACGGGCCGTTCTGCCAATGCGATGCACATAAGTTTCAGGCACATTTGGAAGCTCGAAATTCACCACGTGGGACACGCCGTCAATATCTATGCCCCGTGCGGCGATATCGGTGGCCACAAGAACGGTGACCGCGCCCGACCGGAACCCCGCCATGGCGCGATCGCGCTGCGGCTGGCTTTTGTTGCCGTGAATGGCTGCAGCGTTTATCCCGGCAGCAATCAGGTGCTTGCAGACGTTGTCGGCACCGCGTTTGGTGCGCGTGAACACAACAGCGCGATGCACGCCTTGGTCCAACAGAATGTCTGCCAGCACCTGACGTTTGCCCTGCTTGGCCACATGCCTGACGCTCTGCGCAATCCGTTCGACCGGCTTGGAAACTGCTGCCACCTGCACTTCTGCCGGATGATTCAGAAAGTCATCGGCCAGTTTTCTGATCTGTCCCGGCATGGTTGCCGAAAGAAGCGCCGTCATCCGCGGCTTGGGCAGCTTCGCCATGATCTTGCGAATGCTCGGCAGAAAGCCCAGATCCAGCATCTGATCGGCCTCATCAACCACAATGGCTTTGGTTGCGGTCAGGTTGATAACGCCTGTGCCAAGGTGATCAAGCAGGCGGCCGGGCGTCGCCACCACAATATCCACGCCGCCGCTAAGGGCTTTGATCTGCCCGCCGGGGCGCACACCACCGACGACAAGCGTCGTGGAAATATTGCTGAAACGGCTGTAAGCGCGGATATTGTCCACGATCTGCGCCGCAAGTTCACGCGTGGGCGTCAGGATCAAGGCGTTGCATTGTTTTGCGGCGGGTTTTGAATTCTCACGCACAATCCGGTGCAGCAAAGGCAACACGAATGAGGCGGTTTTTCCTGTGCCGGTCTGGGCAACGCCAATCACGTCGCGTTCAGATAGAAGCAGCGGAATGACCTTGGCCTGAATGGGCGTAGGGGTTGAATATCCTTCAGCCGCGATGGCCTTCAGGATGGGTTCGGCCAGGCCGAGGTTGTCAAATGTCGTCAAAAGCGTTTGGTATCGTGCCAAACAGGCGCATTATCGCCTTTGGCACTTGGTCTCTCTAATCTTCTGGGAAGCTCGCATGAAATAGCCGCCGTCGTTTCTGTGCTCACATGGAGCTATTCAAGACAACGATCTGGGAATCACAGGCGAGAATACTTTGCCGCTGATTTGGTCATCCACACGCGGCGATGCTCCTCACCTACAGGGCAAAGGTGGAGAAAGCAACAACTCATTCTTGAGCGATGTTGGATCAAGGTCGGCTTGGTTGCATAAATCTGCTGAAGGCCGTGCTTCCCTTTCCCCGGACAGACTTATCCTGCGGCCAAGGTATCCGGTATGCCAAGAGCCGAGTAGCGGTTGAGCACGGCGATGCGGACCTGAATCTCTGCGACCTGCCGATCGAAGTCCCGCGCCATGGGGCTTTGGCCGAGCAGTTTGATACAGTGCATTCAATCGCCGGGAAAATGATCCCCCCGATCATTTTCAGACCCTCCTCATATCCCGGCGCGGCGCCGGCGCTGGTATCCGGTCAACCGTCGCCATAGGACGCGGCCCAGGTATTGTGCGGCCCGTAGAGCTTCGGTCCGTGCGATGGCACCCGCGCTTGCCGGCTTCCAGGGTTGGGCGTTCCTGCGGGATGGAATGATGGCGGCAGCACCACGGGCAGCGATTGCCCCCTGGCATTTCCGGGTGCCATATGCGCCGTCCGCGGTGACGCTGCCTATCTTCTGTTCAGGCGGGATTTGGCCGGTGCCGCTCCGGTACGGCAGGCTCACGTTCAGGGTCTTCCGGCGGCGGCATCACCTGCAGCAGTCCGGCACGGCCCAATCCAGCCCAACCAGCGGCAGGAGGCTCTCGGCGAACCCCGCCGTCTGCCGAAGCGGCATGCCGAACATGGCCTTCAATGCCAGGCAGGTCTGGATCGCGGCGTCGCTGAAGCGCTGCTGCCTACCGCGCTTGCCGCTCGGCGGCGGCGTCCAGATCATCTCCGGATCGAACCCGATTGCAAGAGATCCGCGTCGCCTTGGCGCGTCGTTGCAGGACGACCAGTTCGTGGTCTTGTAATTTGCAGGGGCCCAACGGCTGATGACCCCCAGCTATCGTGCTGGTTTCGCGAGATGAACCCCTCAGCAAATTTGTGCAACAAAGCCGCGGAACGGCATCAATCCACTGGCAAAATTGCCCGGCGCAGGCGGGTGAACGGGCGCTCGTGCTCCTTGCTCAGATAGTAGTTGCTGAGGGTGGTGACCGGTGCCATGGAGAGGGCGAAACAGGCACCCTGCTTCAGCTGATCCGAAAACCACGGCGCCTCATATTGCGGCGTCGTCGACCAGCTTTCGCGGATCGCCGCATTCTGCATGTTGACGATATTGGTGAAGGCCGAAGCCGGATCATCCGGGGTCTTGCGGTAGCTGAGCGCGATGGAGGAGAGCTCCACCAGTTCGGCGTGGGTGAACGGCAGCGCCGCGTTGCGGATCTCGACCGGCGGATGCTCCTGGCGGCGCATGATGCAGTAAACTGTCTGCCCGCCGCATGTCGGATCGCGGTCAGTGAGTTCGAGCGCATAGGGCTGGTTCGAGACGGCTATGCCGCCCGCGGTGCCGATGCTGATGCCGAAATCGCCGCGGTTGTCCTCGCGCGGGCTGCCCTCGAGCAGGTAAAGGTCCGCCGCCGCCAGCGTGCTGCCAAGGCTTTCGACCGAGGCTTTGAGCTGGGCGGCGTTCTGCCTTGCGGTTTCATTGTCCGGCGGGTTGGCGCCCTGGGCATAAATCTGAATGCTGTCGTAATTTTCCGCCGTCACAACCGTGAAAAAGGCCTTGATGCAATCGGGGCTGTCGAGATGCGCCAGCGTGGCCGAGATTTCCTCGCCCTTCTGCGCAACAACGATGGTGATGATGCAGGAGGTGGCGCTGTCCGAATACAGGGTCAGCCCCGGAACCAGCGCAGATTTCAGGTAATTGCCCTGATCGACAAAGCGGAAATCGCCGCCGGGTTTGGCTGCTGGCGGATTGTCATTGCGGTCTATGGTGACAGGTATCATGCGGCGGCCCCCTCGTAGGTTTGCAGCGGATTGGTCAGCGGGTTGCCGTTGACCTGATATTCGCAGACCGGTGCGGCCCCGGGCGTTGCCGAGAACAGCGCCGTGGCCTGGGTCTGGAATTCCTCGTTCGGATAGTCGGTCTCGCGGCAGATCGAAAGCTCGCACCGGCCATAATACTGATCGGTCAGCACCGACATGATCCCGGCATGGGTCGGGTCCTGCTGCAGCAGAAGCTCAGCCCGCGACAGCCGCAGATAGGTTGAATGGTTGGCCGGGTAGTGGATTGCTTCCGGCTGGATGCGGAAATGGTTGGTCGAGGCGAAATGCCCGGCATGGCGGATGATCCTGCGCACCGGCGCGTGCAGATAGGGGCGCGGCATATATTCCAGGAAAATCGAAACCGGCTGGGTCTGCGCTTCATCCGCCCATCCGGTCAGCAGGCTGATGTCGGGCGCCGGAAAACCGGTTCCGCCGCCCATATCCTCGTAGAAACCTGCCAGGAAGTCCGCAGCGGCGGCGGCGGTGGTGAAGCTTGAGATGCTCTTTTCATAGGCCGTGAACAAGGCATCGGTCTGCGCATCGGTGACATAGTAGTTGGCGGATGTGGTATAGGCATCGGCGGCCACAAAGGACACGCCCGCGCTGTTGCTGCCGGCCCAGAGCCGCCCGCTGCCGTCTCCCCGCGTCAGGGCGGTGTAGCTGACAACGCCATTGCTGCCGGCCCTGGTTTGCGGTTCGTTGAAATCGGTGACCGGGATCAGGTCGCATTGCTTGAAGGTATGAATGGTCTGGCCGTCAAAAACGGTTCCAATGGTACACATGGATAAATCTTTCGCTGAATGTCCGGAACGGGTCAGATGATGTTCACAGATCCATCGGGCACGTACATGTAGCAGTAAAAGCCGTAGGTCACGGCGTATTCATTGTAATCCTTGCCGGTGCCGATGGTCTTGATCGGGCCCTGATTGACCCGCCAATTGGCCGTTGAGGGATCGGTGATCGGGTTGCCGGCAAAGTCGAAATTCGTCACCTGATCGCCGCCATCCTTCTGCGACCAGGACATCGGCGACAGCGTATCGCACCGGGCCCAGTGATAATCCCCGGGCCAGTTGGCCTCTGGGTCGCTGCCGATATTGCTTTCCGGCGGCGAGAACATCAGGGCGACATAATGCCCGCCTGCGCCGGCGCTGGCCGCATGTTTTTCGATATCGGCCAGCGTGGTGCCGACATAGACCAGCCCGTCGCTGACGGCATTGTCGCGCACGTGCTCGGCCGTGAAGTTTTCTGAAAGCGCCGGCGCTCCGCTGGCGCGGCCAGGCTGGGCGAAGGAATTGGAAGCGATATTGCAGCCATAGGCATAGCAGTTGTTGTTGGGCTGATACTTCGCCGACATGAAAGAGCCCTGGCAATCGCCTGCCGGGTCATAGCCGGTATTGGCATCGCGGACGGTGGCGGCATATTGCGGCACGCTGCCCCAGGCGGTCTCGACGTAGTTCGGTGCAATCAGCGCCCCGTCAGGCGCCTCCTCCCTGATGGAGTGGCGCAGATCGCCTTTGGCAACGCGGCCGCTGAATTTGAATGCAGGCGTCATGGTATTCTCCCGGGTTATGAGGTCAGTTTTGCGAGTAAAGCGTGGCAGAAAGCGTTTGGCCGGAATAATTGTAAACGCTGAGAGTGAGGTTGCCGCTGCCATAGGAGCCGGAGATCATCAGCACCGATGAGGCACCGCCGCTGACACCGGTATCTGTGGCCCAGATGGGTTCGTTGTCGGCGCTGCGCAGCACCAGATTGCCGTCATTCTGCATGAACAGGCTGCCCGGATGGCCTGCGGCCTGACTGCCGAAGGGCGCCCACAGGAAAGTCCCGTCGCTGGCGCTAAGCACCGGGCCGGAGACCGGATCATTGCTGAGGGTCGCACTGCCATCCAGCGCCATGATCGACTGGCCGGCCAGCAGCTCGCTGTTGCTGCGGCTGTCCAGGCGGCTGACATTCTGGATCTCTCCGAACAGGTTGAGCTGGATAAGGTCCTTGACCTGGTCCAGCGTCCAGCTGTTGCCAGCCGCGGCGGCCTGCAGGATCATGGTCTTGGTAAAAGCCGCCATCGGCGTCATGTCCGAGGCGCTGAGCGCCCCGACTTCGGGCAGCCAGGCCCCCGCAGCATAAGCCGAGTCATTCACGGTTCCGGCAATCACCTGGGTGCTGTCGACAATCACGACATCGGCATTATCAGCGGCTTTCAGCGCAGCGTATATTGCGCCTTGGGAAGCGTTGTCCGGGTTGCCGGAGGGGAAATTGCCTTCGCCATAAGATTCCAGCACCAGCCCCGTCAGGCCGGTGCCCGCCGCTGCAGTGATGAGATTGGCAATGATAGCAGTGCTGCTGCTCGTGCTGTAGGCGGCTGGAAAGGCGTTGAACTGCATCACCGGGAAATCATCGATGGTATCAGAGATGGCGGTTAGCTGCGCCTGCGCCGCGGCCAAGGCGGTGGCGTTGTCCAGGCTGACGCTGGTGCTGACCGGATCGGGCAGCATCCGGCCGGGATATTGCGTCAGCCTTATGCCGTATTGCGCCAGCGGCGGGTAATTGGGCGAGTTGAACGCCACAAATTCGCTGGCATTCACTTTCAGCACCCGGTCGCCGCGGTAAAGGCAGCTGTCGAAATAGACCCCGACTTCGGGAATGCCGAGCCGGGCGCAGGCCACCGCGCCGCAGAAGTTCTGAAAGGCATCTGTGTTGAAGTTGAGCGTCAGATCTGACGTGTCCCCGGGCGTGGTCTCGGCAAACATCGGCACTTGCGAACCGGTGATGATCACCGGTTTGGACAGCAGGGCGGTTCCAAAACCCTGGGCGTCAAAGACATTCAGCAGAAACGGCAGGGCAGAGCCGGTGAAATCCATCGAATCGGTGCCGTGCAGAATGACAAACCCATCATAATCAGCATAATTATCAAGGATATAGCCTGCCATCAGGCACCAGTCGCTTGGCTGCAGATTGGTGCTGTCGAGTGTTCCGGTCGAGCTTTCCGGAAACACCAGATCGGTCTCGTAAACCAGGGTGGTGTCCGGGAACTCTTCCGCCAGGACGGGGTCGAGAATAGTCTGCGCCGCCGCCGCGAAATCCGCAGCTGACATCGGGGCGAGCGGATCGCCGACACAGCTGATCGTGCCGCCGGTGTTAAGGATGCAAACTTTCATGACCTCAATCTCCATCAAAATACCCTCTTAGGGCGAATGCTTTGGTAATGCTGCATTTAAATGGTGCATTTTCTGCCTGACCGCACAAACGAATTGAGGTTCATTTTTTAATCAACGTGGTTTTCGGATGTTGGTGCGAGCTCCAGTCCTGGTAAGGCTCTGCAGAACTGGGCCAGAGAGAGTGCGTCATTGATGTCGTTCTTTTGCTTTTCAGAGCATCGGGCAAGTTGGTGGGCATTGTTGCAGAACTCATGCTTGGGGCGTGACATCCCCTTTCCCCGCTGACGTCACGCCACGCGAACGATCTCGGCGGCGCCGGGCGCAAGCCGAATACGCCATCTGACCCTAGCGCTGGCTGCTCTTGGAGAGTTCTCAGAAAGTTACTTGTGGGATTGAGTGCGTTTGGGTAGCGTGCCGGGGAATGAACTAAACTAACAGTAGTGCCGAATGTCGGACACCCCTGCTGCGATCTCCTGTCTGGTGGCGCCAGCGAAGATGATATCCCCGCCATCACCGCCCTGGCCCGCGAGGCACATGAGGAGAGCCGGTACCGGCACATCCCTTACAGCGAGGAGAAGGAGCGCAAGCTTGCCATGGGTGCCTTTGAGGAGGGCGCGCCGCATATCGTGCTGTTGGCCTTCAAGGCGCGCGCACCTGTGGGGTTGGCTGCCTGTTCGGTCGGAGAGTACCACATCGGCACCGACGTGCGGATTGCCAGCATTCAAAACATCAGTGTGTCACGAAGCGTGCGATCTGCTTTGGGCGGCGGGAGGGTGGCTTTAGGGCTGATGCAAGCGGTTCACCGCTGGGCAAAGGCGCAGGGGGCGCAGGAAGTGACGCTTCATGGGGCATCGGGTGTAGACTTGCAGAGACTGCATAAACTGGCAGTTAGAATCGGTTATGAATTCGCCGGCGGAAATTATGCACAGTTTGTGGAACGCAATTAGTTCATATAGTCGGCTTGCAATCTTTTTGGCGGCACCTTCTACCTGTCAACAGGATTGAAAAACTTCAATCAACATCTCAAAACAGGAAGTAATAGTAATGAACACTACCATGCGAGGAGTGGTTACCTTTTGCTTGGGGCTGGTGGCAGGGATGGCCGCCGCA
Organism: Leisingera methylohalidivorans DSM 14336; assembly: GCF_000511355.1. Classification (NCBI taxonomy): domain Bacteria; kingdom Pseudomonadati; phylum Pseudomonadota; class Alphaproteobacteria; order Rhodobacterales; family Roseobacteraceae; genus Leisingera; species Leisingera methylohalidivorans. The sequence goes on from NC_023135.1 coordinate 798,392, forward strand.
GAAGATATCCCGTTAGAGCTTTCAAATCCCGCAGCTAGGTATACCCGTCAAAACCCTGAGGTCAAAACTTTGAGCTATTGGGGTGGAGAGATCACACTAGGCATTATTGGCAAGAGCGCTGAGGGAAGTGCGTTTTACGCCACTTCTTTGCTGAAAATCCTCTCTGAGAGTGCGGGTGTGAAAATGCGCGTTAGTGACGGTATTAGAAATCAACCATCTTCCAGTACATCTTTGAACGCTAACTCTAACTTCCTTATTGTGTTTGATAATATCGGAGGAGACACTTTGGGGAAGAAGAGCAGTGTTTCATTCGATGATCTTCCGTTTGAGGCAGCTGATGTGCTTCCGGAAATCGGTGAAAAATTGAACAGTGGAATTCCGAGGCGAGGTGTGGGTTGCTTTGGGGATTGGGTTGCAACTGATGGAAATGAAATTATTGCTTTTGTGCAAGTTATTGATACCAACGCTTCTCGGGCTCACCAACGAGAGTGTATCGATTTCATGACCCCGGCCTCATTTGGTATTTACCCCGGAACAACTACGTTGGATTTTCCAAGTCAGACGGCAGATGGTCAAGTTGAACGCTTTGTCGACAGGAGTGAAGTCTTTTTACTCTTGCGTGTATCGGCTTTTTGCCGAAATCAACTAAGAGATAATACGTTCTCTTGCCCCGTAAAGATCTTGCGAAGCTTGTATGAAGTGCATTCAGATTTTTTTTAAACTCCATAATTTTATAAAAAAATTTAAAGAAAGGATAGATTGTGGCAGATGCTGTTCATGGCGTGCCTGGGACACGTGGGCCGGACTTCGGGTTGGGGGATGGGAAGCTGCCGGGGGTTGAGCCATTTGGAATTACAGTTTCGCTACAAGGTAGCGCAGGTACAGTTAGGGCTACAGTTTCACTAGGGTCAGGACTCATAGCCAGTAAATGACGAGTGCGGCGAGGGCGATGGCTGAGAGGAAGACCTTCGGGCATCTGTCGTATCGGGTCGCCACACGCCGCCAATCCTTCAGTCTGCCGAACATGATCTCGATGCGATTTCGCCGCTTGTACCGGCGCTTGTCGTATTTGACCGGGATCTTGCGTTGCTTTCGGCCGGGGATGCAGGCGCGTATCCCCTTGTCCTGCAACGCTTCTCTGAACCAATCAGCGTCATAGCCGCGATCCCCGAGCAGCCAATTGACGTTCGGCAGGCCGCTGAGCAGCGCCCGCTCTCCGATATAGTCGCTGAGCTGACCAGCAGTGATGAACAGGTTGAGAGGTCGGCCCTGGCTGTCGCAGATGGCATGCAGTTTGGTGTTCATGCCGCCCTTCGTTCGACCAATCAGGCGTCCACGCCCCCCTTTTTGACGCCCATGCTGGTCGCGGTGCGGTGTGCCTTCAGGTATGTCGCATCGATCATAACGGTCTTCTGCTCGCCGTGGTCGGCGGCCAGACCGGCCATCATCCGTGCAAAGATGCCCTTGTCGCTCCACCGCTTCCAGCGGTTTTACAGCGTCTTGTGATGGCCATATTCCTTCGGAGCATCGCGCCAACGTAACCCATTGCGATTTATGAAGATAATCCCGCTCAGCACCCGCTTGTCATCGACCCGAGGCTTGCCATGCGACTTCGGGAAAAAAGGGGCGAGCTTGGTCATCTGCGCGTCGGTCAGCCAGAAAAGATCACTCATGTCACAGCTCCATTTTCCGAGCCGTGATTCACGCAGTGCGGCGGAAATCAATGCATCCTGACCCTAGAGAATACGCTGAGAAAAATGGCTTGACCCCCGTGAAGGGCGTTCCGCCCCGAGTAGAAAAAGCGACCAAGGCAAGAGAAATGTTCACAGATGGTAGGAATTTCTATTCGAGAGACCTTGATAACCATCTCGGTAACGCAGCATTTAAGGGCTTTAATAGAAGGGGGAATCGGATAGGAACTTTTGACAAAGACATGAGGAGGATTGGAGGCTAGTGGTGTTTTTTATTGACTTCAATCGAATGGTCGCGAAGGGCATTGAGCCTCGTCGCGGTTATTTTCGAATCGATGACACGGAGCTAAAATTCGAGTCATGTGTGTCGACTTTGAAAAGTCAGGAGTATGTTGAGAACTGGGTGAGATCTCTGCGGAAAGTAGTTTTTGATCGTTTTGAATCCTGTGTTCTATATTCTCTTGAGCTCGACGAAACTGGAAATGGAATGGCTTGGTACTATGGGGCTCTTCCAAGTGAAGCCGCGAGGGGGGCGGAAACTTACCAAGTAAATTCAGGTGGAGTGTTTTTCACGGAAGGTTTTTTCAATGTGACTACTAATTTGGAAGTCTTTGATTCTTTCTGCAGGGGGGATTATGAGCGTTCTGGTTTTGATAGGGGGGTGGCGTTGCATTTCTTGAATGGGGGTAATCTAGAGGTGCTGGATAATCATGTAACAGATAGTATTTCCAATATTTCTTCTTGGTACTGTGAAAACTCTCTTATAGTGGATTTTTTAAGTTTTTGCGAGGGCGGGAGGTGAAGTAGGGTCAGGATTCATAACCAGTAGATGACGGTTGCTGCGAGGGCGATGGCTGAGAGGAAGACTTTCGGACAACGGTCATAGCGGGTCGCCACACGCCGCCAATCCTTGAGCCTGCCGAACATGATCTCGATGCGATTTCGCCGCTTGTACCGGCGCTTGTCGTATTTGACCGGGATCTTGCGTTGCTTTCGGCCGGGGATGCAGGCGCGTATTCCTTTGTCTTGCAACGCCTCTCGGAACCAATCGGCGTCATAACCCCGATCCCCGAGCAACCAATCGACGTTCGGGAGGCTGCTGAGCAGCGCCCGCGCTCCGATATAATCGCTGACCTGCCCGGCGGTCACGAACAGGTTGAGAGGTCGGCCCTAGCTGTCGCAGATGGCATGCAACTTGGTGTTCATACCGCCCTTGGTTCGACCGATCATGCGACCAGGCCCCCCTTTTTCGCGGCCATGCTGGTCGCTGTGCGGTGGGCCTGTTCATTGCCCGGCACGCTACCCAAACGCACCCAACCTTACCAGTAACTTTATGAAAACATCACAGGAACGGGCAACGCTACGGGCAATAGGAGCCATCGCACAGCAAGGCTTTGCAGAACCATTCAGAAACAAGAACATGCATCACCGCGCTCAACACATTCGCAAAATTCAAATCAGGCATGGATTGCAGATAACAGATGTGCGCCGCAAGTTGTTCGGCTTGGGCCGCAGCCAGGGTTGCACTGCTAGCGATCCGAATACAGAACCGTTAGAAATTCGGACGCCGCACAATTGAAAGTGGCGCATCTCTATCCAACATCAGCCTGAACGTAAACTCGATCAGGGCTTCAATGCCAAAGTGCCCTCGGGTTGCTCCCGCGTCATATGTTGCGGAGAGAGAGAATGCTCCGGTTTCAGGAGATATCGTCCCCTTGGCGCCAGCGCTTAGGTGTTCAGTCCCGGCATCTGGCGGATCGGATTGCTGATGAAATGATCTGGCTCTGAAGTCCGGATTTTGCAGATGTATTCGCAGGGCGCCAGGCCGCTGAAAGTTTTGAGTCTGCGGGCAAAGTTGCAGGCAGCCATGAAGCCGCCGGGATGCGATAGGGGACCGCCTTGAGCCGATGCTCAAGGAACTCCCACGCGGTCTTACGATCGGCCTTGTTCACGAGTTGCGTGACTGCAAAATTTGCTGGCCGGTCAATGCCAGCAAAGAGATACAGCTTGCCCTCGGTGGTTCGCACCTCCGCGATGCCGACGTGAAAAAAACCGATAGGATAGCGTTTGAACTGCTGTCGCTTTGGCTTGTCACCCTCGACATCCGGAAAACGCGAGATCCCATGCCGCTGCAGGCAACGATGGAGCGCCGACCGTGTCAGATGCGGAATAGATGGCTTATGGGCATAGAGGCAATCATCCAGCGGCAGTGGCCTGTGCCGCCGGATTGCGACGATCCTTGCCTTCTCAGCTTCGGTGAGAACGGTCGAACGCGGCTCCTTCGGCCCGGTCTTCAAGTTTTCGACCGTCGCACGCTTGCGCCATTTGGCCACCGTCTTGGCCACCGTCTTGGCCACTGTCTTGGGGTTGATGCCCAGCTCTTGGCTCAGCTGCGAGAGCGAAGCATGTCCTTCTCGGAACATTGCTGCGCAATGCCCTGCCGGACAGGGGATCGCTGTATTGCTGCTTTGACGGCGTGCGCCCCTCTCGGGCATGCAGGCATACCCTGTCGGTCAACGGTACGTGGTGCTCCGGTGACGAACTGGCCTCGTAATGCTTCCTTCCAAGCCTGAGAAAGGATCGCACCATCAAACCGTGGGATCAAACATGACCAGAATGGCCGTGAAAAAGGAGTGCGCCATCAAGGGCGCTACCCGGAATTACGCCTCTCCGTGGGGCATGACCTAGAATAGAACCGACAGCACGTCCTTGACGGATAAAAATACATGCTAAAAACCGCTTGACTGGGGCGCCCCGTTACCGAAGCCCAGACCCTAGCCTATGAAAAGGGCAAGGTGTAAAAGGTCTTGCTGGAGGTAAGGAACTGCCGTGCGGCGGTTCCTTGTTCCCGCGAGTAAAAACTTGAAGATTTCCGCCCGCCGAAGGGGCATGATAGTCCACGCCAGCAGTCGGCAGATTGACCATGACCATGCCGGACTCGGAGCGGTTCTTGAAATCTTCCGCGTAGCGCAGGGATTTGCTGCAGATGCCCGAAGACAGCGCCAGATCGCTGTCATTGGCCAGTGCCAGCGCGTGATCATAACCTTCCGCTTTCAGGACGCTGACGACGGGGCCGAAAATCTCTTCGCGGAGGTGGCGCATGCTGTTGCTGGCCTGGCCGACGACCGCGGGGGCCATGTAATGGCCCTTGTGCGCCAGCTCCAGCTGCTCGCCGCCGCACATGATTTCCGCCCCTTCCTGGCGGGCGATCTCGATATACTTTTGATTGACCTCCATCTGGTGGGCATCGACCACCGGGCCAAGATCGCTGGTCTCTTCCAGGGCCTGGCCGGCCCGGAGCGCGCGGCAGCTTGCGGTCATTGCCTCCAGCAGCTGGTCGTGAATGCCTGGAGTGGCAATGATGCGGGTGCTGGAGGTGCAGCGCTGGCTGGTTGAGACAACCGATCCGCCAATTGCGCAGGACACCGCGTTTTCTAGGTCGGCATCATCCAGCACCACGGTGTTGCCATAGGCCACGGCCCGGGGCGGATTTCCAGGCGGGGATTGCAACCGGGAAATTCCACGGCGTGATCAACCCCACCACGCCGACCGGCTTGTAGCGGACATCCACATGGATACCGGGACGCACCGGCTGGATGTGGCTGCCGGCGTTGCGCAGGGCCTCCTGGGCGTAGAATTTGAAAACCTGGGCCGCGCGGGTGGCCTCGCCGACGCCCTCGGCCAGGATCTTGCCTTCCTCGCGCGAGAGCCGCCGGCCCAGATCAGCGCGGCGCGCCAGCAAATCGGTGCCGATGAAATCCAGCGCATCCGCACGCTGCTGCGGGGGGCGTCCCGCGAGGCGGGCAGGTCGGCACGGGCCGCCTGGATCGCGTCTTTGGCTTGCTGCGCATCGGCAGATGCGTAGTGGCCCACTATATCGGTTGGATCCGGTGGGTTCACGTTTTCAGACTGGCCTGGACCGTCCGGTCACTGGCCGTCAATGAAGTTCTGGAAGGTCATTTATGGCGCTCCCGGTCAGACATTCGCTGCCAGCTGATCCAGGCTTTTGGCCACGAAGCCGGTCATTTCGTCGATCTCTGCAAGGCTGACGGCCAGCGGCGGGCAGAAGGCCATAGCGTCGATCATATTGCGGGAGATGACGCCGTTTCCGGCTAGCAGCGCGTTCATCCGCGTGCCAGGCGCTCCCGGCGGCAGGTCGTTTTAGCGCCGCCGCAGCAGGTAGATGTCCATGATCCAGCCGTGCTCGGCCCGTGCCTTGGCGCGGGTTTCAATGATCTGGTCCGTAACGTCCGCCAGCGGGCCTGCTACGGAAATCTGGTTCTCCATGCCTGCATAGGCGGTCCAGAAGATCTCGACCCCCTGCGCCTCAATGCATTGAAACGAGCAGTCCCCGTCCAGCATGATCACCAGCGTATCGGCACTGTCCGGCCAGCCGTTTTCACGCAAGCGCCGCCCGGTGGTGATGGTGAACGGCGCGCCGATTTCATTGATCGGGATCGCGTGGGCCGCAGTCAGCGCCTGGACCGAGGTGATGCCGGGGATCACTGTCAGCTTGATCTCCGCCAGTTTCTTCAGCCGCTCGGCAATCCGCATGGTGCTGTCGTACAGCGACGGGTCGCCCCAGACCAGAAACCCGGCCTTGCCGCCCGCGGGCAGGTTTTCGGTGATGTTCTGCCACCAGATTTCCGCGATGGCGTCGTGCCAGTCGTCCACCCGTTTGCGGTAGCTTTTGGTGGCCTCGTCGCGCACGGGCAGGGCGAATTCGACGATCTTCGGGCCGTCCCCCTGGATCGCCCGGGTGCAGAGCGCGCGCCTGAGGCCGGCCAGATCGTCCTTTCCCGCGCCTTTGTTGGGGATCAGGATCAGGTCCTGCGCGTTCAGCGCTTCGATTGCCTGCAGCGTCATGTGCTGCGGGTTTCCGGTGCCGATGCCGATCAGGCAAAGCTCAATCATGACGGGGCCTTTCACATGAAAACACGGCCCCCTATGGGGCCGTGCTGGAGTTCTTGCAAGCCTGCAGTTGCGGTCAGGAGCCTTCGCTGTCAGCAGGCGCGGTGGTTTTGGCTTCAACCGGTTCGCCTGCAACCAGCAGCGGGCTGTGGCTGTTGGTGTTCAGCGACACTTTCACTTCGGCGCCTTCGGGCAGCGACGGGATATGCATCCAGCCCGCATACAAGCGGCCCAGTTTTTCGCCGTTCACGTAGACATGCGCATGGCCCTCGCCGGGCACGTCAGCGGCAGAGGCGTGTTCCGGCGCAAAGCGGAAATTCTGCGGCGTCGCCTGCAGGTTCCATCCGGCCAACGGGTCCTTGATCAGCCGGATCGCCACAGCCGGTGCATCGCTGCCTGCGGGCAGGTCGACAGCGGCTGCGTGGTCATGGCCGATGGCGCCGGCCTGGCCGCCGTCGTGATGCGCCGGGTCGCCGTGGTCATGGCCGTCAAAGGTGATCCCGTTGCCGGCAGCGGTCACAAAGCCGGCGCCGCCGCCGAAAATCAGGCCGATGGCAAAAAGAGCAAGTGAGCGGGGCATCGTGTTATCCTCGGAAAAAGACTGTCCCCGCCGGTTCCGGCCGGCGGGGATCAGATCGGGCGGGATCAGGCTGCGGCGGCTGCGCGCTTGCCTTCGGCCTGCCAGAAATAACCGGCGAAGCTGCCCAAAAGCACCCAGGCGGCCATGCCGATGCCAAAGGCGCGGGCGGCAAACAACGCGCCGATCTCGGTCGGCACCGGGCCCGAGAACGTCTCCGGCTCGGGCGCGCCGACGATATGCGGCCCCATCAGCAGCAGGGCTGCGATCAGGTAGCTTGCCGCGTTGCCGCCAAAGGCAATCAGCCACATGGCGACACCGGCCGCAGCCACCGTCACTGCCCACCAGATCTGGCGCACGCCGACGTCGGCAGCAGCCACACCCGGCACCTCCGGCGCCAGCGACAGGCCTGGCGCAAAGTGGAAGGTGATGAACCCCGCCAGCCCCCACAACAGGCCGGTGCGCGCGTTGATCTCGTGCCCCTGGCGCTCAGCCACAGACATCAGCGCCGCCATCACCAGCGCATAGCCGGTATAGGTCAGCATGGTGAAGATGATGCTCAGACCATCGCGCACCGGCTCGGCAAACAGGCCGGGCAGGGCGGGGTGGGCGGTGACGGGGTCAGCGCCGAAATGCACCAGCGCGCCGCTCTCATACAGCTCGGCGTGGAGCAGCACGGGCTGCACGAAATAAAGCTGCAGCAGGGCGGTAATCAACCCTGCTGCAGCGCCAGCGAACAAGCCGCTGGTCAGAATGCGACTGAACATGGCCTTAGTGGCAGGGGAAGCCGGTGGCGTGGCGCACGTCATGCGCGGCGTCATGCAGGGCAGAAGCCTGGACATGGCCGGTCAGCGTGATGATCCCCAGCCCCAGAACCACGGCAAACAGAGCCGGAAGTACACTGGTGCCGGCGGCAGAAGCCTTAAGCGTATTGGTCGTCATTTGTAGTCCTCCTTACCGTCACACCCGACGGTATAAGTTACGTCCGTTACACGGCCGGTCTCCTGACTCGCGGGTCGCTGCTGCCTTCCTCCTTCCCGGCGCCTTCACGCCAGTGGATATTGGAAGGCCGCTCGCCGCTCACAGTCGCGGGGGCGGTTGAGGCTTCGGTGCCGCGATTTGGTCCACCGTCCTCATTCCCGTTTCAGTCCCAGTGCTTAGGCACTATCAGACACCGTATTGGATTGTTCTGCCCTGCGGGGATGCGCCCGGTCAAGGAAGAAACCGCCAAGTTTGCGCTCTGCAGCGTCATGCGGGGCAAGATTCAGGGCGCAGGACAGCTGCCGCAGCCGCAGCCGGAAAGTTCAAATTTTCCGGCCAAAGTGCCGCGCAGGGATTTTGCCGGGGCCCGCCGCAGGCGGGCTAGTCCAGATCCGCCGGGATCCGGGCAACCGCCTTAAACCGCAAGTTTCCCAGCGGCCGGGCATCGGCGAAATTGCCATCCCGGCTGCCCTCATACATCCGCAGGAAGGTCAGTACATCCGGCAGATCCTCTGCCGTGATCCCGCCGAACAGATAGGCGGTCTTACCGCATTGGCGCACCGCCAGCGTCTGCGGCTGTTTGCAGCCGGACATGCAATCCACCTGCTGCAGCTGCGCCTTTACCCCCGCCGCTTCCAGCGCTGCACGGACCTGCCCGAACAGGGCAGGGTCCGCGTCGCGGCAGGTGCGGCACAGGGTGAGGGTGGGCAGGCTCATGCGCCGGGCAGGTCCGGCTCCGCCAGCGGGCCGTACAGGATCAGCACCGGCGCGGTGGTTTCCATCTCCCGCAGCAGGCGGGGCAGTTCGCCCACGGTATGGCGGTGCAGCGACTGTTCCGGGGTTGAAACCCCCAGTGCCACCAGTGCGGGCGTGCTCTCCGGCAGGCCGGCCTCCATCAGCTTTTCAGACAGGCCCGCGAAGGTGCGCTTGCCCATGTAGACAACCGTGGTTGCATCTGCGTCCGCCAGCGCCGCCATGTTCAGATTGTCCGGCAGGCCGCCGGTCACGTCATGGCCGGTGATATATTGCAGCCGCCGCGCGGTCAGCCGCCGGGTCAGCGGAATATTCGCCGCCGCCGCCGCCGCTGAGGCTGCGGTCACACCGGGGACGATCTCAAACTTGATGCCGGCGTCGCGCAGGGCTGTCATCTCTTCCTCAAGCCGCCCGAACACGCCTGAGTCGCCCGACTTCAGCCGCACCACATTGAGGCCGCTCCGGGCATAATCCACCAATAGCCGGCTCACATGGTCCTGCTTGGGCGAGGGGCGGCCCGCCCGCTTGCCGACGCCGACCAGATCGGCGTCCTCACGGGCGTGGCTCAGGATCGGCCCCGAGGACAGATCGTCAAACAGCACCGCATCCGCCGCCTCCAGCCGTTTCACGGCCTTGACGGTCAGCAGCTCCGGGTCGCCGGGTCCTGAGGACACAAAGCTGACAAAGCCGCTCATGCCTGCTCTCCGGTGATCAGATGGAAAAACGTGCCGGTCACATGGCCCTTGACCGAGCCGGTCTCGGGCACCGGCCCGCCGTCGGCGTCCATGACATTGGCCAAGGGCGCGTCGGGTTCTTCCAGAATGGTGGAATAGTGGAACTCATGGCCGCGCAGTGCGGTGCCGGCCGCAAACCCAGGCATGTTTGCCTGCAGAATGGCGCGGCGGTAGCCAAGGTGGAACTTACGCTTCTCGTATGAGGTCACCAGCCCCAGCAGCCCGGCCATCCGGTGTCGGTTGCCGTCCTTGTCGATCAGCGCTTCGCCCAGGGCCATGTAGCCGCCGCATTCGCCATGCACCGGTTTGGTCTCGGCATGTTTGCGAAGCCCCGCGCGGAAGCTCTCCGCCGCCGCCAGCGCGCCGCCATGCAGTTCCGGGTAGCCGCCGGGCAGCCAGACCAGGTCGGCATCCGCAGCAGGCGCTTCATCCGCCAGCGGCGAGAACGGCAGAATCTCTGCCCCCGCCGCGCGCCAGCCGGTCAGCAGATGCGGGTAGGTAAAGGAAAACGCCGCATCCCGCGCCAAGGCAATCCGCTGGGCCGGGGGCAAGGGCAGCTTTGCCGCGGCCGGGGCAGCCCCCGCCAGCGCCGCGGATTTGATCGCCTCCAGATCCACATTCTCGCGCAGGAAGGCCGCGTAGCCGGCAATCGCGGCTTCCAGATCGGGATGCTCCACCGCCTGGATCAGGCCCAGATGCCGTTCCGGCAGGGTCAGGTCGCCGCGACGGGGCAGGGAGCCCAGCACCTTGATCCCTGCCTTCTCCATTCCCAGCCGGGTCAGCCGCTCATGCCGCGGGCTGGCCACCCGGTTCAGGATGACGCCGGCAAAGGGCACATCGGTGTCATAATTCTTGAACCCCAATGCTGTGGCGGCAGCTGATTGCGCCTGACCGCCCACGTCAACCACCAGCACTACCGGCCAGCCCATGCGTTTGGCGGTCTCGGCAGAGGAGCCAAAACCCGACTGCCCGCGCGTTGCCACACCGTCATACAGCCCCATCGAGCCTTCGCCGATGCAGATTTCCGCGCCTGCCGCCTGACCTGTGACCGCATCCAGCAGCTGTGCATCCATCGCCCAGGTGTCGAGGTTGAAGCTCGGACGCCCGGCAGCGGCCAGGTGAAAGGCCGGGTCTATGTAGTCCGGCCCGCTCTTGTAGGGCTGCACCGCCAGCCCGTCCTCGGCCAGGGCGCGCAGAAGGCCCAGCATCACGGTGGTCTTGCCGGTGCCCGAAGAGGGCGCCGAGATCATCAGTCCGGGAGGGTTCATATCAGTCATCAGCTCAATCTTCCCCTCAATCGTCCCCATGGCTCCAGCTCGACCACGGGCTGTCAGCGCTTTGCGGCCGGTAGCGGCGGTCGTACTCAGTCGAATAAAGGCAGCTTTCGTCAAAGCCTTCGCCCTTCAGCACCGGACCCACCAGAATCAGCGCGGTGCGGGAGATCTTCTCGTCCAGCGATGCCTTCAGGGTGTTCAGAGTCGCCCGGATGATCTGCTGATCCGGCCAGCTGGCGCGGTAAACCACGGCGACCGGGCAGTCGGCGCCGTAATGCGGCGTCAGGCTGTCCACCACATGATCCAGATTGCCGATCGACAGGTGGATCGCCAGCGTGGTGCCGGTTTTGGCGAAATTTTCCAGCGACTCACCCGCTGGCATCGAGGACGCGCGCCCCGGCGTGCGGGTCAGCACCACCGATTGCCCCAGTCCGGGCAGCGTCAGCTCGGTCCCCAACGCAGCCGCAGCAGCAGCAAAGGAAGGAACGCCGGGGGTGACGCTCACCGGGATGCCCTCGGCCTTCAGGCGGCGGATCTGCTCGCCCATTGCCGACCACACCGAAAGATCGCCCGAATGCAGCCGTGCCACGTCCTGGCCGGCCTCATACGCCGCCTTGATTTCACCCACGATGGCCTCAAGATCCATCGCCGCGGTGTTCACCACTTTGGCGTCCGCCGGGCAGTGGCTGAGGATTTCCTCCGGCACCAGCGAGCCGGCATAAAGGCACACCGGGCAGGCCGCGAGGATATCGCGCCCGCGCAGAGTCAGAAGGTCGGCAGCGCCCGGTCCGGCGCCAATGAAGTGAACAGTCATGGCTCAAGTCTTTCTGCTATGGCCGCGGTGGCAAGCCCATCCGCGGTGACAACTCTTGGGGCGAGAAGGCGCGCCCCGGCACCCGGTGCCCCGTGCCGCGCTCCGGCCAGCGCCGCGGCTTCCGCCAGCGACCCGGTGCCGAACCGCGCCTTGATCCGGGGCGAGCAGGTGAGGGTCTGCTCCCCGGCAATTTCCTGGTCCTGCAGCGCAACTACCGGCAGGCCTAGGCTATGCGCAAATTCCTGCATCGCGGGCGCTTCCGCTTTCGCCGCGATGGAGGCCAGCGCATCCACCTCAACCCCGGTCAGCGCCAGCGCCGCTTGCAAATCCGCTGCGGTGGCGGCTGCGCGAAATCCGATGCCCGCCACTTTCATCGGGTGACACTCCACTGAATGACGGGCCGGGCCCGCCGCCAGTCGCGCATGGAGCCAAGGGGGCCGGCTTCGGCGATCTCGGCCTTCAGCAGGTGGCCGCCGCGCGCCGCATGGGCCTGCATCAGCAGGGTCTCGGTCTCCAGCGTGACACCATTGGCAACCAGCCGCGTGCCTGCGGGCAGGATTTCCCACAGATGGTCCAGCAAATCCTTCGACCCGCCGCCGCCGATGAACACGCAATCCGGCAGGGGATGGCCCACCAGCACGTCCGGCGCCTTGCCCGGAACCGCCGTCATCCGGTGATCCAGGCCAAACCCCGCCGCATTGGCACGGATGTTCTGCAGCCGGCTTTCGCGCGGCTCGAATGCGATCGCCCTTGCGCCGGGGGCCGCAAGGCACCATTCCACCGAAACCGAGCCGGAGCCGCCGCCGATATCCCACAGCAGCTCGCCTGCGCGCGGTGCCAGCGCCGACAGCGTCAGCGCCCGGATGGGCCGTTTGGTGATCTGCCCGTCGCTGGCAAAAAGGTCATCCGCCAGACCCGGGGCTTGCGGCAGGCCCTTGCAGCCCGCAGCCTCAACGGCCACGGCAACCGGCGCCTGAATGTCCTGGAGGCTGAACCCTTCAGCGCAGACAGAGCGCACCCGCTGGCGCGGCCCGCCGAGGCATTCCATTACAGTAAGCTGCGAGGGGCCGAACCCTTCAGCCACCAGCCATTCCGCCAGCTCCGCCGGCGCCGCCCCGTCGCGCATTGTGCAGATGGCGCGCGTCCCGTTGCCCAGAACGGGGCGCAGCCGCGCATAAGGCGCCGCATGCAGGCCATGGCACAGCACTTCCTCCAGCTTCCAGGCCAGATGGTTCGCCGCCAGCGCAAAGGTGGAGGGCACCGGGTGCGAGACCCACTCTCCGGCCTCCAGATGCCGGGACAGAGACCCGCCGGCGCCATGCCAGAACGGATCGCCAGAGGCCAGAACGGCGACCTTGCGGCCCCGCATTGCCAGCACCGGACCAATGGAAAACGGCACCGGCCAGGGCTGCCCCCTGCTGCTTGCATTCACCAGTTCCAGATGCCGCGGTCCGCCAAAGATCACTTCGGCTTCGGCCAATGCCTTCCGGCTTGCATCGCACAGGCCTTCCAGTCCATTTTCGCCCAGACCGATTATCGTCAGCCAGTGCTTTGAAAGGCCATCAGACATGACACGCATCCTCTTGCTGGGCGGCACCACCGAGGCCTCGGCGCTGGCCAAAACCCTTGCTGAAACCGGCGCGGATGCGGTGTTTTCCTACGCGGGCCGCACCGCCAAACCCGTCAGTCAGCCGCTGCCCACCCGCGTCGGCGGTTTTGGCGGTGCCGAGGGACTGGCCGCTTACCTGCAAGCCGAGGGCATCACCCATGTGGTGGACGCAACCCATCCCTTTGCCGCCCGGATGAGCCGCAATGCGGTGCATGCCTGCGAATTGGCGGAGGTGCCGGTTTGCGCCCTTGAACGCCCGGCCTGGCAGGCCGGGGAGGGCGACCAATGGGTGCATGTGGAGAGCATAGAGGAAGCCGCCGAAGCCCTGCCCGGGGCGGCAGCCCGGGTGTTCCTGGCGATCGGCAAGCAGAGCCTGGCGCAGTTCGCGGCCAAGCCCCAGCACCATTACCTGCTGCGGCTGGTGGACGAACCCGAGGCGGATTTGCCGCTGCCGCATACCACGGTTGAGATTGCCCGCGGCCCGTTTGACGCGGCGGGCGACACAGCGCTGATGCAGCGCCACGGCATCACCCATGTGGTTGCCAAGAACGCCGGCGGCACGGGCGCTGCGGCCAAACTCACTGCCGCGCGCAGCCTTGGCCTGCCGGTCATCATGATCGGCAGGCCGCAGGTGCCCGCACGGCCCGTCAAGGGCAGCGTGGCAGCGGTTATGGCCTGGCTGTCCCATCCCGCTGCTTAACCCTCAGCCGCGTAGCGGGGGGTATAGACATAGTTGCCGACCCGCCGGGTGCCGCGGTTGCCGACAATCACTACCGTGCGCATGTCGGCCATCTCGGGCGTTGCGTCCTTCAGCGGCACCGTCAGCAGTTCCTGTCCCGGTTTGGTCACGTCGCGGGCAAAGGTGATCAGCGTGTCGGCGCCGCAGGCTTCGCGCAGGATTTCCAGCGCGCGGGCAAACTGATGCGGCCGCGACTTGGAGCGCGGGTTGTAGAACGCCATTGCCAGACCGGCTTCGCCAACCAGCTGCAGGCGCTTTTCGATCAGGCTCCAGGGCTTCAGGTTGTCGCTGAGGTTGATCGCCGCGAAATCATGCCCCAGCGGCGCGCCGATGGCAGCGGCGGCGGCGAGCATCGCGGTGATGCCCGGCAGCACGCGAATCTCCAGATCCAGCCACTCCGGTTTACTTCCGGTGTTGCTTTCCAGCGCTTCAAACACGGCAGAGGCCATGGCAAAGACGCCCGGATCGCCAGAGGACACCACGACAACCCGCTTGCCCTCGGCAGCCATCTCCAGCGCATGGGTGGCGCGGTCGATCTCGACCCGGTTGTCGGTGGCATGCAGGGTCAGCCCCTGACGCGGTTCGATGCGTTTGACATAGGGGATATAGCCAACAATATCAGTGGCTTCCTCAATGGCGTCGCGCACTTCCTGCGTTACCAGCGCCTCGTTTCCGGGGCCAAGCCCGGCAATCACAACCCAACCGTTTTGCGATAGTTTCATGGCCGGCGTCCCTGTCCGTGAACCAGTACGATGGAGAAATAAGGCACTTCGCCGTCGATCTCCGAAAGCTTCTGCACGGTCTGCCCCGGCATGGTGCCGCGCTCGACCAGCCAGGCGTCTTCGGCGCGGCCCGCCCGCTCCAGCGCCCGGCGCAGCTTGGGCAGGTTGCGGCCGATCTTCATCACCACCAGCGCGTCCGTCTCGGCGGCGCGTTTGGCCAGCTCATCCTCGCTGAGGGTGGCCATCGCCACGGTCAGCACATCGTCGCCCCAGGTGATCGGCTGGCCGGAGGCGGTCCAGCAGCCGGACATGCCGGTGATGCCGGGCACGATCTCCTGCGCGGCGCGGCCCTGCAGGCGGGTGTAAAGATGCATGTAAGAGCCATAGAGGAACGGGTCGCCCTCGCACAGCACCACCACGTCTTCGTCCTGCGCGATTTCGGCCAGGGTGTCGGCCCACCGGTCGTAGAACTCACCCAGCACCCGGTTGTACTCGGGGTCCGAGAAATGGATCTCGGTGGTGACCGGGTATTCCATCGCGTGCTCGGTGACGCCCTCGGCCAGCATCCCCTCGACAATGGCGCGGGCCTGTCCCTGACGGCCCGCTTTGCGGAAATAGGCGATGTGGCGCGCGCCGGAGATCAGCCGGTGCGAGCGGACGCTCATCAGGTCGGGATCCCCGGGGCCAAGCCCGGCGCAGATGACTTTACCCATGGGTTACTCTTTCCAGCTCGCCAGCGCGTTTACCGCAGCGACGGTGATGGCGGAGCCGCCGAGGCGGCCCTTCACGATCATCGACGGCACCGGCAGGTCTTCCATCAGCGCGTCTTTCGATTCCATCGCGCCGACAAAACCCACCGGGCAGCCGATGATGGCGGCGGGGCGGGGGCAGGCGGGATCCTTGAGCATGTTCAGCAAGTGGAACAGCGCGGTCGGGGCGTTGCCGATGGCAACCACGGCCCCCTCCAGTTTCGGCCGCCACAGTTCGAGGGCCGCGGCAGAGCGGGTGTTGGACATTTCCTTGGCCATCTCCGGCACCTTGGGGTCGCGCAGGGTGCAGATCACCTCGTTGTCCGCGGGCAGGCGCGGGCGGGTGATGCCTTCGCTGACCATATAGGCGTCGCAGAGGATCGGCGCGCCTTTGGCAAGTGCTGCACGGGCACATTCGGCCATGCCTTCGGAAAAGCGCACGTGTTCCTCCAGCCCCACCATGCCGGCGGCGTGGATCATGCGGACAACAACGCTTTCCTCGTCCTTGTTGAAGCGCGCCAGATCGGCCTCGCGGCGGATGGTGGCAAAGCTTTCGGCATAGATCGCCGCGCCGTTGGTTTCATAGGTGTGGAGCATGTCAGCTGCCCTCTTTCAGAAGTTCGGGAGCGGCGCGCAAGGCGGCGGCGCTCAGGCGGGTCTTTACGGGCTGATCCGCGGCAGTGCCACGGCGGATCAGGGAGAATTCATCCTGGCCGGTGGCGGTCAGGGTCAGCGGGGCGGTGCCCGGGCAGGCGCAGCCCTTGGCGCAGCCGGAGATATGCAGCTTTGTCCCCGCGGGGACATGCGGCGCTAATTGGCGCGCCAAAGCCCTGGTGGAGGAAAGCGCCTGCAGGCAGCCGGGCGCGCCGGTGCAGGCGACGACCTGCAGGCGCGGGTCCGCTGCGTCCAGGATCAGGCCCGGCAGAGGCGGCAGGCTAGCGGCACCTTCCACCAGCAGCATCCGCCAGGGGGTGAGGCGGAGGGCCCCATGATCTGCCAGCCGTGCCAACGTGGCGGCGGGCATCTGGCCGAACTCCATAGCGGCCAGTGTCCCCGCGGGGACAGCGCCCGGTTTTGCGGTGAAGCGGGCGTTTGCCATCGGTGCGGCATGCGCTGTCGGCGGCCCGCGGCGCGCGATCAGACGGTGCATCCTGCCGCGGCCTTCGGGCGCGCCGCCCTGCTGCAGAAACCAGCGGGCCAGGGCCAGGGCTTCGGCAACGGCGGATTCACGTGTGACGGGTTTGCCGGTCTCCGCTCCGTCGGCGCGCAGGTTCAGGGTGCCGCCTGCGCGCTCAATGCGGATGTCGGCGGCGGTGTCTTGCAGCACAGGGGCTTCGCCGCAGTCCACGGCAAAGCCGAATTTCCCGGGCAGGGACAGGCCCGTTGCGGCCGTCAGCGCGGCGCTGAGATCGGTGGCGATGGCGTGGCTGTCGTCGCCATCCTGCCAGAAGGGAGCGAGGAGGACATTGCGGCGGGCTTCGGCCTGTGCATCCGGGTCGAGGAGGCCAAGGTCGCGCAGGCCCTCGATCAGCGCCTCATAGCGGTCCTCGCGAAGGCCGCGCATCTGCAGGCTGGCACGGGCGGAGATATCCAGCAGGCCATTGCCGAAGTCCTGCGAAAGTCTAGCCACACCGCGCGCCTGGTTAACGGTAAGTTTACCAAGCGGCGCGCGGACCCGGACCACCAGCCCATCGCCGGACATCATCGGCCGCAGGGCGCCGGGACACCAGCCGTAGACCTTGGGTTCCAAAGTGCCGCTCATACGGCGCCCTCCAGCCCGGCCATGATCGAATTGCGCCGGGTGCTCCAGAGGCCCGCATCATACAGCGCGCGGAAGCGGTCGCGCATCGCTTGCAATGCGCCGGGGTTTTCGCGTTCCATGAACGCCACCAGATCGTCGCGGCCCAGGGTGGCCTCGAAATAGAGATCGAACAGATGCGGCTGCACCACCTGCGCCAGATGCGCGAAGGCGGCCATGTGGTCGAGGGTGGCGGCGATTTCTGCCGCGCCGCGGAAGCCGTGGTTCATCATCGCGGTGGCCCAGTCCGGATTGGCGGCGCGGGCGCGGGTGACGCGGGCGATTTCCTCGCCCAGGGAGCGCGCCTGCGGCTTGTCCGGGCGGGTGGCGTCCATGTGGTAGAGCGCAGGCGCCTTCTGGCCGATGCGGGCCATCGCGGCGGCAAAGCCGGCCTCATGCGCGGCGTAATCAGACGCGATCAGCAGGTCGGTTTCCGGCAGGTCCTGCAAGTGGACGAAACTGTCGGCGCCCTGCAGGCGGGATTCCAAGGCTTCGCGGGCATCGCTGATGGCGCCCTTGGCGTCGATGGCGTGCGAGGAGGCGTTGAGCCAGGCCTCGCCAGCCGCGGCGCGGGCTGCGTCGGTGTAGTCGTCCAGATGCGGGTTCATCGACAGGCCGTACTGGCCCGGTTTGGGTCCAAAGACGCGGGGGGTCTCGGTAAGGTAGGGGTTGTCGGCCTGGGCTTCTTCGCGCTGGGCAAGGGCCGCTGCGGCAGTTTCGAACATCTGTGCGAGGCCGGGAAACACATCGCGGAACAGTCCGGAGACCCGGAGGGTCACGTCGATGCGGGGGCGGTTCAGCATCGACAGCGGCAGCACCTCGAAGCCGGAGACGCGTTCGGAGCCTTCGTCCCATTTCGGCGCGAGGCCTGCGAGGTGCAGCGCCATCGCGAATTCCTCGCCCGCGGTGCGCATGGTGGCGGAGCCCCAGAGGTCGATCACCAGCCCGCGCGGCCAGTCGCCGTGGTCCTGCAGATGGCGGCGCAGCAGCTCTTCCGCCAGTTTGACCCCTTGCGCATGCGCCGCCCGCGACGGCACCGCGCGCGGATCGGTGGTGAAGAGGTTGCGGCCCGTCGGGATCACATCGTCGCGGCCCCGGAACGGCGAGCCGGACGGGCCGGGGGGGACGATTTTGCCGCCCAGGGCCGCAATCAGGCCGGCGCGTTCTTCCGCCCCGCATTGGCCGGTGCCGAAAATATGCAGCCCTTCGCCGTACTGGCTTTCCTTGATGTCGCAGACAAAGGCGTCGATGCGGGTGATCGCCTCGGCGGGAGAGGTGCCGGGGGTAAGGCCCAGATCGGCCTCGACGCCGGTGCCTTGCGCCTCGGCGCGGATATCGCCGATCAGCCGGTCGCGGCGGGCCGGATCCAGCCCGTCGGCGGTGGAGTATTCATCCAGCAGGCTTTCGAGCCGGGCCATGCCTTCGGGCAGGCTGGTCTGCGCCAAAGGCGGCGGCAGATGGCCGAGGGTGATGGCGCCGATGCGGCGCTTGGCCTGGGCGGCTTCGCCGGGATCGTTGACGATGAACGGGTAGGCGACCGGCAGCGGGCCGGTCAGAACTTCGGGCCAGCAGGTGCCGGAAAGCGCCACCGCCTTGCCCGGCAGCCATTCCAGGGTGCCGTGGGCGCCGATATGGACGAGGGCGTCTGTTTGCGCGCGCAGCCACAGATAAAAGGCGGCATAGGCGTGGCGCGGGGTGCGGTCGAGGTCGTGGTAGTCGTCGACGCGGGTTTTCACCTCGCCGCGTTCGGGCTGCAGCGCGATCAGGGCATTGCCTGCGCGCAGGGCCTTGAAATGAAACGCGCCATCGCGGCAGTCCGCGTCTTCTTCCGGGCTGCCCCAGGCCTCGGCCAGGGTGTCCTGCAGGTCTTGCGGCAGGGTGGCGAGGGCCTTGAGGTACTCCTCCAGCGGGACGCTGAGAGTCTCCTCCATCAGCCGCAGGCCGGTGTTCTCCAGCGCCTCGACCGCGTAGCCCTGCGCTGCCAGTTCACGCAGGATTTCGTCGCAGGAGGCCAGCGCGTCCAGCCCCACCGCGTGGGCGAGATTGTGGTCGCGGCCCGGGTAGGTGGACAGGATCAGGGCAAGGCGTTTGTCTGCGTTCGCCAGCTTGGCAAGCCGCAGCCAGCCTTCGACGCGGTCGACCGCGGCTTTGATGCGGCCCGCATCGGCGCGGTGGGCAAACCGGGAATACTGCAGATCCGGGTCTTTCTTGCCCGGCGATTTGAAACTGACGACGCCGGCAAAGATGCGGCCGTCAACCTCGGGCAGGACCACATGCATGGCAAGGTCGGCAGGCGACAACCCGCGGTCTGCCTCGGCCCAGTCTTTCTTGCGGGCGGTAGAGAGCGCGACCTGGAACACCGGGCAGCCTGTGATCGACAGTGGCGAGGCGCTGCCGTCGGTGCCTTGGGCCGAAAATGCGGTGGCGTTGATGATGGCCGCCGGGTTCAGCGCGGGCAGCTTTTCGCGCAGCCAGTCTGCGGCGGAAGGGGCCTTGAGGCTGGCGGCAAAAATGCCATAGGCGGCATAGCCGCGGGTGCGGAGGTCTTCTATCAGCGCATCGGCCGGGGCGGTGTCAGCGGCGGTGAGGTAGGAGCGGTAAAAGCTGACCAGCACCAGCGGTTTGTTCTGCGCCGGGAGGTCGGACAGCACGCCCCTTTCCGGATCGTAGAAGCCATGCTCGGGCATCGTCTTGAGGCCGAGGACAGGGCCGGCATAAAGGCCGGCCGCGAGGGCCAGCTGGGCCAGGGCAGCCTGTGCTGCCACCGCGCCGCCGGCATCGCAAAGCGCCTGCAGGCGGCGCAGGGTGGAGACGGGCAGGGTGGAAAGCTCATCCAGGCGGGCGTCCTCGCGCCCGTCGGCGGGCAGGATCGCCAGCGCAATGCCCTTGCGCCGGGCCAGATCCTGCAGGGTGGCGAGGCCGTAGGACCAGTAGCTTTCGCCGCCGATCAGGCGGACGAGGACGCCCTTGGCGCCCTCCAGTGTCTGTTCCGCGTAGACGTCGACCGACAGCGGGTGCTTGAGCGCCACCAGATTGGCGACGCGCAGGGAGGGCAGCTTGCCTTCCGCGCGGTGCCAGCCCGCCGCAAAAGCGCCGAGGTCGCTGTCGGAGAAGGACAGCACCACAAGGTCCGCGGGCGTCTGCCCGAGGTCTTGCGGGGTATCGGTCTCGTCAAGGCCGTGGCTTTCGCGGAAGACGACGTGCATGGGTCAGGCCTTTCGCGATGGGCGCCGTGACGCGCGGAAGACAGCCCCCGGCTGCGGGTGGGGGGACAGCCCCCGCCCGGGGGGGCGGCCGGGGGCTGTCCGGCCCAAGGGCCGGTCAAGACAGCAGCTATCATCGCCCCAAGCCAGCATCAGCTTACGCCCCCAGCTCGGCGCGGATCGCCTGTTCGTCGATGTTGTCGTGCTCGGCGATGACCACCAGGGCGGTTTTGCGCGGCTGCGCGCCCCAGGGCTGGTCGTACTGGGCGCGCAGACGCTCGCCCACGGCCTGAACCAGCATCCGCATCGGCTTTCCTTCCACCGCGACATAGCCTTTGACGCGCAGGATGTTGCGCTCGCGGGCGAGTTTCACGATCGCATTCTGCAGCGCTTCCGGGTCGGATACTTCGCCCATTTCGACAACGATGCTTTCAAAATCGTCATGCTCGTGGTCGTGGTGGCCGTCATGGTGGCTGGGGCGGGCGTCGAGATCGTCCTCGGCAGCGGCGCCCAGGCCCAGGATGATGCGCGGGTCGATGACGCCTTCGCTCATCGGCAGGATCGGCAATTTGCGGGGCGCCTCGGCCTCGATCACCGCGCGGGCCTTCTCGACGCCTGCGTCGCCGGCCAGGTCAGCCTTGGACAGCAGAACGATGTCGGCGCAGGAGATCTGGTCCTCGAACACCTCGCTGAGCGGGGTTTCATGGTCGATGCTGTCATCCGCCTCGCGCTGGGCCTGCACGGCGTCCAGATCGGGGGCGAACTGGCCTTTGGCCACCGCCTCGGCATCGGCCAGCGCGATTACGCCGTCGACGGTGATGCGGGAGCGGATCGCGGGCCAGTCAAACGCCTTCAGCAGCGGTTTCGGCAGCGCCAGGCCGGAGGTCTCGATAACGATGTGGTCGGGCTGCTCGGGCAAGGCCATCAGCTGCTCTATGGTGGGGATGAAGTCATCGGCCACGGTGCAGCAGATGCAGCCGTTGGCCAGCTCCATGATATTCTCCGCCGGGCAGTTTTCATCGGCGCAGGATTTCAGGATGTCGCCGTCCACACCGGCGGTGCCGAACTCGTTGACCACCACCGCCAGGCGTTTTCCTTGCGGGTTCTGCATCAGGTGGCGGATCAGCGTGGTTTTACCTGCGCCCAGAAAACCGGTGATGACGGTGACGGGGATCTTGTTGAGATCGCTCATGATTACTCCTCGGAGAAGAACTTGGCCGGCGGGATGCGGGCAACGGATTGCTTGCGGAAGGTCTGCGGGCGCTGGCGCCAGGGCACGAGACCATCGGCGGTGCCGGCATAGGCCGCGGCCCCTTCCAGGATTTCTGGGACATGCTGGTCCGGGTCGAGGTCGCCGTAGACATAGGTCCAGCGCTCGGCGCCGCCGATCAGGGCAACGGCGCAGCCGCGCTTGCAGGAGGACAGGCATTCGACACCGCGCAAGGCGACGCCTTCGGGCATTCCGGCCTCTTCCAGCGCGGCGTGCAGGATGGCGCCGGGGCGGGCGGCCTCCGGATCGGCGCCGTCGCGGCGGCAGGTAAGGCAAACGGTCAGCGTGACCGGTCCCGGGGTGCTGGCGGGGGTGCCCGCCTTGTCTTCTGCCATTGGCGCGTCTCCTGTCGCGTCAGGCAAGCAGGGACATGGCCAGAAGGGGGGCGGTGCGTGCCTGCCCCTCAACCGGTCGCGGAACACCCCGCCCGCCCGTTGAACTCTCCTTCGCTGGCAGGTCTCCCGGCTTGCGGATGCCAAGGCGCGGGGCCTTGCCGGCCATCCTGCCTTCCCGGGGATCACCCAGTGGCATGGCGGCCTCATCCGGTCACGGTCGCGGGGGCGGCTGTGCTTCGGCCCGTATGGCCTTCACATTCCCTCTTCGCCTGCTTTCGCAGGAACCAGCGAAACCCCCTTGCGCTATCGTGCCCTTCTTTGTCAAGACATGGGTCAAACAGCTGGAGAGCCCCCATGAGCGAAAAGTCTGAAACCGGCATCTCAGAGGAAGAAGCCGCCCGTCACGCCTCCAAGATGGCCAAGAAGAAGGCCGCGCGCGACCGGATGATGAAGACCAAGGAGGGCGAGAAGGGCCTGATCATCGTCCACACCGGGCCGGGCAAGGGCAAGTCGTCCTCCGGGTTCGGAATGATCATGCGCTGCATTGCGCATGGGATGCCGTCGGCGGTGGTGCAGTTCATCAAGGGCGCCTGGCAGACCGGCGAACGCACCCTGATCGAGGAAAACTTCAGCGATCTGTGCCAGTTCTATGCGATGGGCGAGGGGTTTACCTGGGAGACCCAGGACAAGGCCCGCGACATTGCCGCCGCCCAGAAAGGCTGGGAAAAGGCCAAGGAGATGATTCTGGACGAGCGCAACACCATGGTGCTGCTGGACGAGATCAACATCGCGCTGCGCTATGAGTATCTGGATCTGGAGGAGGTGCTGGAGTTCCTGGTGGAGCAGAAGCCGCCGATGACCCATGTGGTTCTGACCGGCCGCAACGCCAAGGAGGAGCTGATCGAGATTGCCGATCTGGTAACCGAGATGGGCCAGATCAAGCATCCGTTCCGCGCCGGTGTGAAGGCGCAGAGGGGCGTGGAGTTTTAAGACGTTCGGCCCGGCCGGGAGGCCGGGCCGAACCCGGCCTTCCCGTCAAGCCGAAGGTTTGCGTCCGGCAAAACGGGAGGGCGCTTCGCACCCGCCCAGGCTCGGGCGCTGCCCTAAGCGTTATGCCGCGAGCTGTGCGGCTTTTCCCTGAATATAGGCATCCACCTCTGCGCGCTGGGCGTCATCCAGCCGCAGCCCCAGCTTGGTGCGCCGCCACAGATAGTCGTCGCCTGCGCGCACCCATTCGCGGGCAATTGCCCAGTCCAGCTCCCGCGCGGTGACGGTGGCGCCGAAGTCCTGACCCAGATCCTCGGCAGTTTTGGCGTCGCCAAGAATGTTCCATGCCTCGGTCCCGTAAGCGCGGATCAGCCGTCCCGCCCAATAGGGCGGCAGGAAGGGGTATTCCGCCGCCAGTTTCGACGTCAGTTTCTCCACGTCCGCCACCGCAAAATCACCGCCGGGCAGGGCCACGCCTGCGGTCCAGTCAGAGGGCAATTGCGGGAACACCTCGCCGATTTTCGCCAAAGCGGCCTCGGCCAGTTTGCGGTAAGTGGTGATCTTGCCGCCAAAGACATTGAGCAGCGGCGCCTGCGCCTGATCCAGCGTCAGCACATATTCGCGGGTGGCCGCAGTGGCGGAGCTGGCGCCGTCGTCATAGAGCGGCCGGACGCCGGAATAGGTCCAGACCACGTCTTTGCGGCTTAGCGGCTGCTTGAAGTATTGCGAGGCGAAATCAGCCAGATAGTCCTGCTCCGCTTCGGTGCAGACGGGCGTGGTATCCGGGTCGGGGTGGTCGGCATCGGTGGTGCCGATCAGGGTGAAATCCTGTTCATAGGGGATGGCAAAGATGATCCGCCCATCACCGCCCTGGAAGAAATAGCAGCGGCCGTGGTCGAACAGTTTCGGCACCACGATATGGCTGCCGCGCACCAGGCGGACGTTTTCGCGGCTGCTCAGGCCCAGCTTCTGGTGCAGCACATCGGCGACCCAGGGGCCGCCCGCGTTGACCAGCATCCTGGCGCGGTGTTCCTGCTCGGCGCCGGTGGCGTGGTTCTTGGTCCGGATCACCCAGTGGCCGGCGTGGCGTTCGGCTGAAGTGACCTCGGTCCGGGTCAGGATGCCGGCGCCGCGCGCCTGCGCATCGCGGGCGTTCAGCACCACCAGCCGGGCGTCTTCGATCCAGCAGTCGGAATATTCAAAGGCGGTCTGAAACTTGTCTTTCAGCGGCCCGCCTGCGGGGTCGCGGGACAGGTCCAGCTTGGCGGTGCCGGGCAGGATGCCGCGCTTGCCCAGGGAATCGTAGAGAAACAGCCCCAGCCGGATCAGCCAGGCCGGACGGCGGCCCTTCATCCAGGGCATGAAGGTTGTCAGCAGTTTCGACGTTGGCGTTTCGCTGTCAAAGCGCATGTCCTTGTGAAACGGCAGCACAAAGCGCATCGGCCAGGAGATATGCGGCATTGCGCTGAGCAGCACCTCGCGCTCGATCAGCGCCTCGCGGACCAGGCGGAACTCGAAATATTCCAGATAACGCAGGCCGCCGTGGAACAGTTTGGTCGAGGCCGAAGAGGTGGCGGAGGCCAGGTCGTTCATTTCGGCCAATGTGACCGACAATCCGCGGCCGGCGGCGTCGCGGGCGATGCCGCAGCCGTTGATGCCGCCGCCGATGATGAAAAGGTCAGTGACAGGCGTATCAGTCATTTTCGCTGCTTTCGTTTTGTCCGGCGGTGAGGATACGGGTGCCTGCGGCCTGCGCGGCCTCGGCAAATTCTTCCGGCACCGGGCGGTCGGTGATCACCACGTCCAGCTCTGCCACATTGCAGATCCGCACCGGGGCGGAGCGGGCGAACTTGCTGCCGTCGCAGACCAGAACCCGCTGGCGGGCGTTTTTCAGAATCGCGCGGGCGACCGAAACCTCGCGGGCGTCGTGGTCCATCACGGCGCCGTCTGGGTCCAGCGCCGAAGCGCCGATGACG
Source organism: Leisingera methylohalidivorans DSM 14336 (assembly GCF_000511355.1). Lineage (NCBI taxonomy): Bacteria > Pseudomonadati > Pseudomonadota > Alphaproteobacteria > Rhodobacterales > Roseobacteraceae > Leisingera > Leisingera methylohalidivorans. The sequence goes on from NC_023135.1 coordinate 823,515, forward strand.
GCGAAATCGACCTTGTAGCGGGACAGGAATTCAACCGCGTCCTCGCCCACAATGGCGCCGTCGCTTTGCCGCACAGTGCCGCCGGCCAGGATCAATTCCTTGGCCTGACCGCCCATCATAAGGTTGATAATATTGATATTGTTGGAGACAACGGTCAGGCCTCTGTGGCCGGACAGCGCCCGCGCCACCTGCTCGGTGGAGGTGCCGATGTTGAGCGTGAGCGAACAATTGTCGGGGATCAGCTCAGCCGCCAGTGCCGCCATCGCCAGCTTGTTGCCCGCGTTCAGCTTGCGCCGGTCCTCATAGCCCTGGCTGGCAGCGGAGCTTACCCGGACAGCGCCGCCGTGCACTCGGGACAGGGCGCCGCGCGCAGACAGGTCGCGCAGGTCGGCCCGCACCGTCTGCAACGACACGCCAAAGCGCTGGGACAGGCCGTCAACCTCCACCCGGTCCTGCTGGTTCAGCAGGGCGATGATTTCGTTTTGACGGCTGGCGGCATCCATACGCTTTCCTTTCGCTGCGGATCTTTAGCGAAACGCGCGCGGAATGTCACCCATTGTTTTCGTATTGGCTTCTCGGGCCGTCAAAACGAAAGGGCGCGCCGGAGGCGGCGCGCCTAGACACGGGTCCGTTCCTGCCGAATTAGACCAGCGGGATCAGGTGATTGTCCCAGGCCAGGTCCGACCGGTGCAACCGGCGCATGCCGGATGCGGAAATCCCGAAGAACTGCCCGGTTCCGGTGCTGGCGGTGAAGCCCGCCCTGGACATTGCCAGGCCGCAAACATCCGTCATCCGGTGTTCCTGCAGCAGAACTCCGGTCCCGGTATCCATCACCTGCAGCACCCCGCCGCGCGGAGAGGTGACACCGATCTTCGATCCGTCCGCTAAGAAAGCCACTGAACCGCCATAGCTCTTGAGGTTCAGCACCCTCGGGTCGCCATCGGCCATCAAGCGGGGCGGATTGCCGGGCTTGTGCAGCCCCGCGACGGGCAGGATTTCGCCCGGATCCCCCTGCCATTGCATGGCAAAACCAACGGTGCCGTCGGTGCGCATGGCGAGGTGGCGGATCGAATTCAGATGCAGCACGCGCGGCAGTTCCATCTGGTCCTGCAGGGTGCCGTCAAAGCCCAAGTAGCTGAGATTCGGGCGCATGTCCGGAAGGTTCAGCTTGGCGCGGCCGCTGCCGGGGTGGGTTTCAATACCGCCGTTGGCGATGACCAGCCCCGGCGCGTCCCGGCGCAGCAGCATGTCGTGCGGACCAATGCCGCCGGAAGCGAAGGCGCCGATGCGCTTGTATCCGTCCGCGGCATCCCAGACCCCGATGATGCCGCGGGCGTTTTCATAGTCGTTCTCGGTCGTGAACAGGCGGGCGCCGTCGGGGGAGAAGGTGCCGTGGCCATAGAAATGCCGGCCCGCCGGCGGTTCCAGCCGGGCGATGGCGGCGCCCGTGCGGCAGTCGATCACATCGGCAAAGCGGCCCGGACGGCGGGCAAAGGCAACCGCCTCGGGGCGGGTGGGATGCGCCGCTGCGGCGTGGCCGCGGCCGGGCAGCGGATGGCGGAACAGGATTTCGCCGTCTTCTGTGAGGCCCGCAAGCAGGAAGGCGCCGCTGGCGTCCTTGCCGGCAGACAGGAAGGCGGGGCTGCCGGCGCTGGCCCAACTGGCCTGCGGGGCAAGGCCTGTGGCCAGAAGGCCGGCCAAAAAGCCGCGGCGGGACGCCATATCAATCGCCGTCCAGGGAATTGAAGCCTGCCTCAACACCCAGGGCCGGGCCCAGTTCCCCGGCCACCAGCGCGCGCAGGTCCTTGATCTCCTGCTGCAGGGATTCGATGCGGAAGCGGCCGGCGGGATCGGCCGCGCCGGCAAAGACGGGGTCGTCGAGGGTCTCGGCCGTTTTGCGGGCTTTGGAAAAACCAGCGGTGATTTTGGTTTGAAGGTCCGCATGGGGGCCCGCCAGAGCCAGCGCCAGCGGTTCCAGCGCGTTCAGGGACAGCAGCACATGGCGCAGGCTGCGGCCGGAGCGGCGGGCCTCGGCGCGGGCCGGGCGGGGCCTGTCATATGTCCCCAGCGGACGCCCCAGGCGCATGTCGTCCAGCACCTGCAGGCCGGTCGAGAGGACTTTGAGCAATTGCTGGGTGATTTCATTTTCGCTTTGATAGCGGCCGGCGGGGCGGCGCATTTCTGCGGCGTAGTTTTCAGTCCAGTCCCGGCTGATTGCGGCGGAGGTGGCGGCAATGTCTGCGCTGATGGCGCGGGTCAGGGCACAGCGGTAGCCTGCGCTGCCGGTGCTGGAAAGCTGCGGATCATACAGCAGGTATTCCAGAGCATAAAAGCCGCGGGCGGCGATGGAGTGGCTGGCGAATTGCGCCGGGTCCGAGATGCCGGGGTCTTCGCTGCGGATCAGACTGGCAAGCGCCTTGGGCGTTTTGCTGCGGCTGTCGGGCCAGAAGGCCAGCGCGAAGGCGCGGCTGTCTGTTTCCGTCGGCCCGAAACGGTAGGGGCTGGCGGCGATCCAGGCGTCGAAGGCGGCGCCGTAGGCTGCGCGCAGGGATCCGGACTGCGGGTTGCAATCCGCCTTTGCCGTCTCCGCCAGTGCCTGCGCCTCCTCTGCAAGCGTCTGGAAGGCCGGGAGGATCAGCTGATCGGTGATGGCGCTGGACAGGTCTGAGGCCGCGGCGGGGGCTGCAGCCACGGCAAGAGCGAAAGCAAGGGCGCGCATCAGAGGCTCTCCAGGAATGAGATCAGGGCAGCACGGTCTTCCGGCGGCAGCTCCACCACCCGGGTTTTGGCTGCTTCCGCCTCGCCGCCGTGCCACAGAACCGCCTCCAGCAGGGTGCGGGCGCGGCCGTCGTGCAAAAAGGTGGCGCGGGGCGAGACTTGCTGCGTCAGGCCAATCCCCCAGAGCGGCGCGGTGCGCCATTCGCGGCCCGTGGCGCGGGCCTCTGGGCGGTGGTCGGCAAGGCCTTCGCCCATGTCATGCAGCAAGAGGTCGGAGTAGGGCCAGATCAGCTGGAAGCTTTGCTCGGGGCGGCCGGCCAGCCGGTGGGTCACATATTTCGGGACGTGGCAGGCGGCGCAGCCGCTGTCATAGAACAGCTGCTTGCCGCGCAGCACATTCGGGTCATCCGCGTTCCGGCGGGCGGGCACGCCCAGGTTGCGGCTGTAGAAGGCGACCAGATCCATGTTGGGCTGGTCGATCTCGGTTTCACGGGAATCACCGCCGCCGTGCGGGGCAGACTGGCAGGCGGTCTGCAGGCCGGTGCATTCGCCGGCGTGGGCTGGGAACAGCGGGGTGGAAATGCCGATATCGCCGGCGAAGGCGCCGGCGGATTGTTCGTGCACTGTCGGCATCCCGGCTTTCAGGCCGAAGCGGCCCAGCATGATCCGGTTGAATTCGCGCGACCAGACAAGGTTGGCACGGCCTGAGATGCCGTCGCCATCCGCGTCCTCCTCATCCGCGTGGGCGAGGATGTCGGCGGCGGGGACGGCCTCCAGCAATCCCAGCCCGATCATCGGCGGCGCGACCCGGGGGGAGAGCATGGCGCCCTTGGCAAGCGGGCCGTAGCCGAGGTTTGCAGCGGTGTAGCCGGGGCGGCGCAAAGTTGCTGTTTCGCCGCCGTTCAGGGCGACTTCGAAGTCCTCGTACGCGACCTGCAGCTTGTATTCCGGCGCGATGCCGGGGGCGGAGAAATCCTGCAGCTGGCTGCCGTAGTTCGGATCGGGCGCGGTGCCGATGTAGTCATGAACCGCCCGCAGCTCTGGCGGCACGGGGCCGGGGATCGAGACGCGCAGGAACATGGTGGCGGACGCATAGTCCGGCTGCTCTGGCACATGGCCGCGGCCGTCCTTCAGGTGGCAGCGCTGGCAGGACCGGGCGTTATAGAGCGGGCCGAGACCGTCAGAGGCCAAGGTGGAAGCAGGCGAAAACACCCAGATCTTCTTGAACAGGCCATTACCCAGTTTGAATTCCAGCTCCTGCTCGAAACTGAGGTTGGCGGAATGCTGCGAGAACGCTTCGTCATCCGGCCGCGCACGCACGGTGGCAGCACCGGCGGGCAGGTCTTCGAACCGTTCGGGTGCAGAGAAATCCGCGGCGGGCGCGGTCACGGCCTCTATCCGGGTGCGTTCGGCGTCGGTGCGGGGAAGGGGGGAGAGGTGCGGCTCGGCCTGGTACTGGCTGGCCAGGTCCAGCGCCGCAACGGGGGTGGCCGCCGCAAATGCGGCAGCCAGAGCCAGTTTAGTCTTCGATCTCGGCCATCTTGGTGGCGTTGAGCTGGGCATAGTTTTCGGCACCGATCCGGTCGTGCAGTTCAAGCTGGGTTTCAAGGAAGTCGATATGGCCTTCTTCGTCCGCCATCAGCTCTTCAAACAGCTTTTGCGTGACGTAGTCCCCCGCTTTGTTGCAGGCTTCGCGGGCTTCCTTGTAAAGCGCGCGGGCGTCCACTTCGGCGGCAAGGTCGCATTCGAGGGTTTCTTTCGGCGTCTGGCCGATCCGCAGCGGGTCAAGCTTCTGCAGGTTCGGGTGGCCGCCGAGGAACAGAATCCTTTCGATCAATTTGTCCGCGTGCTGCATCTCCTCGATGCTTTCCTCGCGGCTTTTTTTGGCCATGCTGCCCAGGCCCCAATCGTCCTGCAGCCGGTAGTGGAGCCAATACTGGCTGACCGCGGTCAGCTCATGGCGCAGCGCTTTGTTGAGATAGTCGATGACCTTGGCGTCGCCCTTCATTACTTTTCTCCCGAATTGATGCTGCGCGTAAATTTGTAAGCTGCGCAGGTACTTCCAGCTTACTGCTGGAACGCATCGTGTCGAGGAAAAGCGGCATGCAGCCGCCGCAATCGGCGGCTTTCCCCAAGGCGTGATAGATCTTGCCCGGAGTGATTATCGTTTCGGGATCGGCATTTCGCATCCAATTGATGGCGGCGCGGATGTCGTGGTCCGATATCTGTGTGCAGTGGCAAACGATCATGCGGTTCGCGTCCTTGCCCGGCGGCCTGAATGGCCAAGTGATTCCGTTGGGAAATATATCCGACAGATTTGCTGGGGTTTCAAGGGTTATCCAGAGTAAAACACTTGGGATTGTGGCGTCAGGCAGCCTCACACCTGCAAGATGGGGCCGCAGAAACCGCGGCCCGCCATTGCCAGGTACCGTGGTTCCTACTGGAAGACTGCAGAGGGGTTGTCGAGGCTGTCGGAGCCTTCGATGGCAACGCCGCCCAGATCCAGGGTGGTTACCACCCGCTCGATCGAGCGGGTCTGGTCGATCAGCCCGTTGACGCCGCCCATCACCAGCGCTTCGCCGGCATTGTTCCCTTGGGCCAGCATCTGGTCATAGGACAGGCCTGCTTCGGCGGCGGTCTTGATGCGGCCAAGTGCGCGCATGGTGGTGGACAGCTTGCTGCGCATCTCGGCGTCCAGACCGGCGTCCTTGGCGGCCACCAGGTCCGACAGCGACGCGCCGGAGACCAGGTCGCCGTTCACCCGGACATATTCGCCCAGATAGACGTTCTGCACACCGAGCCCGTCATAGTAGTGGCTGTTGTGGGTGTTGTCGGAGAAGCAATCATGCTCTTCCTCCGGGTCGTTCAGCATCAGGCCCAGGCGCATCCGCTCCCCCGCCTGTTCGCCATAAGACAGCGAGCCCATGCCGGTCAGCATGGCGGTGATGCCGGCGTTTTCATCAGCCAGCAGCGCAGTGCGGGCGCCGCCCCCGGGCCCCCATTGCGCGGCGATCCACTCCAGGTCGGAGATCAGCAGCCCGGTCGCCGCCTGGAGGTATTCACCGCGGCGGCCGCAGTTGCCGTTGGTGCAGGCATCGCCTGCGGCATAGTCGGTCCAGGGGCGGTCGCCGGCGCCATGTTCGGTGCCGTTCAGGTCCTGGCCCCAGAGCAGGAATTCGATGGCGTGGTAACCGGTGGCCACATTGGCCTCGACACCATCAGCCTCGTGCAGGGCGCCTTCCAGCAGTTCGGGGGTGATCTTGGCGGCGTCGACCGCCTTGCCCGACAGTTCAAAACCGGGGTTGGCGATCACGTTCAGCGCCGCCAGGGGGTTCTCGTCGGTCGGCCCGCCATAGGAGGCGTCCACGTAATCGATCAGGCCCTCGTCCAGCGGCCAGGCGTTCACCTTGCCTTCCCAGTCATCCACGATGGCATTGCCGAACCGGAACACTTCGGACTGCTGATAGGGCACCCGGGCGGCGATCCAGGCGGTGCGCGCAGCTTCCAGGTTTTCAGCCGACGGATCCGCAATCAGCATATCGACGGCGGCTTTCAGCACCTGCGCGGTGGCTAGGCTGTCCTGGTACTTGGCCTCGGCGATATTGGCGTAATTGGTCAGCACGTCTGTCTTGCCGGAGGCAGCGGCGGCGGTGGCGCCAAAGGCGAGACCGGCAAGGGCAGTGCCCGTGAGAAACAGGGATTTCATCAGCTAAGTCCTTAGGTCTGTGTTCAATTCAGTGAAGCGTTGCGGTGTCGGGCCGGGCCGGTTGCAGCGGCGGGCGCGGCCCCATGACCTGTTGCATCAGCAAGCCGCAGTCCGACGCCAGCTGCGTCAGCTCGGAGGCTTTGCGCGGCGTCACAATCAGCGCGGCAAGGATCTGCGCATCGTCCTGCTGCCCCTCGGCCGCGGAGGCCAGCAGGTTGGCAAAGCAGTTTTCATCCGCGCCCAGGCAGTTGCAGGCCATGCCGTGGCGCACCAGCGGGCGGCGGCCATGGGTGGCGCAGAAATTGCAAAGAGAGCCAAAGGCCTCAAACGCGGCCTCTGCCATTTCCGGTCCGAAGTTCACCTCGAAGTCCAGGCGCATCTGCTCGCGGGTCTCGGCGCCGGAAAACCAGTGCCGCAAGTAGATCACCGCGCCGGCTTCCAGCGGCGGCAGTTCGGAGAGGGTGCCGACGGTCACGCCGCCGCGGGGCGAGGAATGCGCAGTGCTCATGCCGGTCTGCTCACTTGGTCAGGATCAGCTTGCCCGCGCGGGTGATGCGCAGCGAATAGATCTGCCCGTTCAGCAGAATGCGGGCCTGCGCACCGCCGCGGGTCAGATCCTCGGCGTGGTAGGTGGGGAAAACTTCGGTAGTTGCGGTGGTCGGCACCGGCTTGGAGGCAATCTGGTTCATATCTTTCGCCCATTGCTAAATTCCGCCCTGTCCAGAAGCCATTCCAGACAAAAACCGGACAGAGCGCCGGACGGCGCAAAGACCTGCGGCCAAAATTGGCGCATGTCCTCGGGCTCCAGCTCTTGGGTCTGCAGGCCGCGGGGGCGGCTGTCTCTGGTCGGCATGGGGGCGATCTCGGTTGATTACAGGTCGCTCGGGCTCGCCTGATCCGAGTCAGGCTGGCTGGAATGCCGTATTCCTGATTTATTTAGTCACCTATGTCAATCCGAGTTTTTTAGTAGGGAATAATTTTTACGGTGGCAGCAGAGTTTAGGTGAAACGCAAAAGGCCGCCCAATGGGCGGCCTTTCAGAATTCCGTGTGTGCGGTCCTAGGCGCGGGTGCCGGAGAAACGCGCCTGCCAGTCCTCGCGCTGCTCATCGGTGATCTTGGCGAACAGTACTTCGGGCACGGTGAAGCTGTGGCCCGCGGGCAGCGCCGACAGGGCCGCCGCCGCATCTTCGGGCCAGCTGCGGTCGTCCGAATTCATCGCCGCCATCAGCGTGTCCGCGGCCTGCGGGATGAAGGGCGCCGAGAGCACCGCATAGAGGCGGATCAGGTTCAGGCCCAGACGCACCTGCGCCGCGGCGCGGTCAGGGTCCTGCTTGAACACCGACCAGGGCGCGGCGGATTGCAGGTATTCATTGCCGGCCACCCAGATCGCCCGCAGCTCCTGCGCCGATTTGCGGACCTCCATCGCCTCCATATGGCCCTCATAGGCGCGGATACGGGTGGTCAGCTCTGCGATCAGCGCCTGTTCCTGTTCGCCGTACGCGCCGGCCGCGGGCACTTCCTCGCCGAACTTGGAGCGGCAGAACTTGGTGATGCGGGACACAAAATTGCCCAGCACATCCGCCAGATCCTTGTTCACCGACTGCTGGAAGTTCTCCCAGGTGAACTCGGAATCGCTGCTTTCCGGGGCATGGCTCAGCAGCCACCAGCGCCAGTAATCCGCCGGCAGGATTTCCAGTGCCTGGTCCATGAACACGCCGCGGCCCTGGCTGGTCGAGAACTGGCCGCCGTCATAGTTCAGGTAGTTGAACGACTTCAGGTGGTCGACCATTTTCCACGGCTCGCCCGAACCCAGAATCGTGGCCGGGAACGACAGGGTGTGGAAGGGGACGTTGTCCTTGCCCATGAACTGGACGTATTTGACGTCCTCCGCGCCCTTGTCGGTGCGCCACCAGCGCTGCCAGTCGGCGTCTGTCTTGCCATTGGCCTCGGCCCATTCGCCGGCGCAGGCGATGTATTCGATCGGCGCGTCGAACCAGACGTAGAACACCTTGCCTTCCATGCCGGGCCAGTCCGCGCCGCCCTTTTTGACCGGCACGCCCCAGTCCAGATCGCGGGTGATGCCGCGGTCCTGCAACCCGTCGCCGTCGTGCAGCCACTTCTTGGCGATCGAGGTGGTCAGGACCGGCCAGTCCTTTTTGCTGTCGATCCAGGCGTCCAGATCATCTTTCAGCTGCGACTGGCACAGGTAGAGGTGCTTGGTCTCGCGCACTTCCAGGTCGGTGGAACCGGAGACAGCGGAGCGCGGGTTGATCAGGTCGGTCGGGTCCAGCTGCTTGGTGCACTCCTCGCATTGGTCGCCGCGGGCGCGTTCATAGCCGCAGTTGGGGCAGGTGCCCTCGATATAGCGGTCGGGCAGGAAGCGGCCGTCGGCATTGGAATAGACCTGCTTTTCGGTCACTTCGCGGATCAGCCCGGCCTCGGCCAGCTTGCCTGCGAAATGCTGGGTCAGCGTGTGGTTCTGCGGGCTGGAGGACCGGCCGAAATGGTCGAACGACAGGGCAAAGCCCTTGGCGATTTCCGACTGGACGGCGTGCATTTCAGCGCAGTATTCCGCCACCGGCTTGTCCGCCTTGGCGGCGGCCAGCTCAGCCGGGGTGCCGTGTTCGTCGGTGGCGCAGAGGAACAGCACCTCGTTGCCGCGTCCGCGCTGGAACCGGGCGTAAAGGTCGGCCGGCAGCTGCGAGCCCACCAGGTTGCCCAGATGCTTGATCCCGTTGATGTAGGGAATCGCGGAAGTGATCAGAATGCGTGCCATGCTATCCATCCAGGTAATGTGTCAAAGGCCCGTCTACCGCATGGCGCAGGCGGCGGAAACCCCGGCTGCGGATTTCCCTGAAAATTGGAGATACAGGGCCGGACCCGGCTTGACCTGAACCGCGGGCTGGCGCGCGCGATGATAGCGGAAACCTGTTGTAAGCCTTTGAAAGATCACGGGGCGTTGCCATTCGGATGGCCTGCCGGTGTAAGCAGTCTGGGGCCGGCCATGGCTGTTTGGCTTTCTGCCCGATGGTGATTGCGCGCCGTTCACCCTCGCCGCCGCCCTTGCCGTGGCGGGCGGATTGGCGGTGCCGGAGCTCGCAGCGCTTTTGCAAGCGTAAACAGATCCTTAAAGGGTCAGATCTGCTGTCCGAATGTTTCGCGCGCGAAACATTCGGACAGGGTTACTGACCTGTTTCACTGCTTCTCGCGAGACCGTTTCAGAAGGCGGCCGATGGTAAAAGAGGTGCGCGGCGCATAGACATAGCTGGTGCGTTCTTCGGGGGTCGGGCGCACTTTCATCCGGCTGAGACCAAATGCAATGAGCAGCACATGGCCGCAGGCCACATAGGCAAACAGGGCAGGCGGCCCGTAAAAGCTGATCAGCGCTGAGGAGACATAGGGGCTGGCGATGGCGCCCAGGGCAAAGAAGAACATCAGCGCTGCTGCCAGTTCAACCCGCTCTTCTGATGTTGCAAAGTCGTTGGCGTGCGCAGCGGAGACCGAGAAGATCGGGAAGGTGGTGAAGCCGAAGAACGCCGCCGTAAGCATAACTCCCAGGGTGCCGGTGCCGCTGGCGGCCATGGTGACAGCGCAGCTGAAGATGGCCGCAACGGAAAGCCAGATCAGCACCCAGCGGCGGTCGTATTTGTCGGCCAGCCAGCCCATCGGGTATTGCGCCAGCGCCCCGCCCAGCACGAAGGAGGCAAGGAAAAAGGCGATCTGGCCGATTTCCAGCCCGACCTCCTGACCATAGACCGGGCCGACCATGCGGAACGAAGCGGAGCTGAGCGCGGCGACGATCACCCCGGCCACCGCCAGCGGCGAACAGCGCCAGGCCAGCTTGGGGCGCAGGCGCGGCGCATCCGGGGTTTCCGGCTGGCTCGCCTTGGTCAGGGTCAGCGGCAGCAGCGCCGCACAGCACAGCAGCGCCAACAGGTTGTAGGAGACATAGGCGGCCGGCGGCAGCACCGCGATGATCAGCTGCGCTGCCAGCGAGGCGCTCATATCGGCAATCCGGTAAGTGCCCATGGCGCGGCCGCGGTTTTCATTGGTGACCTTGGTGTTGAGCCAGGCCTCGATCACCGTATAGGCGCCGGCCACGCAGAGGCCGGAGGCAATCCGCATCGCCGCCCAGGCATAGGGGTTTTCCGTCAGCGTATGGCCCAACAGCCCCATCGCCCCCAGCGCGGTGCAGACCGCAAAGGCGCGGGAATGGCCGACATTGCCCATCAGCCGCGGCGCCCACCAGCAGCCGATGAAGAAGCCAAAGAAATGCGCCGAGCCGAGGAGGCCGATCTGCTCTTTGCTGAAGTTCAGCGTCAAGCCCGAAATGGCATCCAGCGGGCCGACGCCGCCGGTCGAGAGCTGCAGCAGGATGACAGAAAAGAAGAGGGCGGCAAAGGAGATGATCAGGCGCATAATTCTGCGACCATGACAGGCTGCGGCGGCATTGCCAGCCGGTTTCCGTCATGGCTGTGTCGTATTTTTGCGCGGCGGTGTTTTTCGGCACCGGGCGCGGCCCGGGGCTTTGCCCGGGGTTCAGGCCGCCTGGCGGATGCGGGCCCTGATGGCGAGGGTGACCCGGTCGGCAACCAGATCCGGATAGCCGGCGGCCCCGAAGGCCGCACGGCTGAGACTGCCGTTGAGATGCACATCCAGCTCGCGCAGGTCATCCGCCGCGGTGCCGGGGCGGCGGTAGAGCGCGGCATGCAAGGTAAGCGGCCGGGTGGTGCCGCGCAGGGTGAGGACGCCGTGAATCCGCGCGCCGCCCGAAAGCCGCCCGTCAGGCCCGAGGCGGACGCGGGTGGAACGGAAGCGGATCTCCGGGAACCGCGCAGTGTCGAGCACGCCGGGGCTTTTCAGCGCCTCGGTGGCAAAGATCAGCCCGGTCCGGGCCCGGGTTGCGTCAAGCGTGATATCGGCCTGGCTGCGGGTCAGGTTCTGCGGATCGATGCGGATGCGGGCGGCGCGGACCGGGATCCGCCCATGCTGCGGCCGGCCGCTGAGGCGGAAGGTAAAGCGCACTTCGGTCGCGTCCGGTATGAGGCGGTAAGGCAGGGGCGCTGCGGGCAGCCTCTGCGCGGCCAGCAGGCTGGCGGCAAGGCAGGCGGTCAGAGCCCGCCGGTGCATCCTGTGGTCGCTCATGGGGGGCTTCTTCTCCGGTTGCAGGGCGGTTTCGCAGGCTGGTTTTACAGGGCGCTTTTACAGGGCGCCTCTGATGCCGCGCCCTGATCTTAGACGGATTTTCCGCCGCAGGCTGCTCACTTTCGCGGGGGCGCTTGTGAGGCGGCGGCGGGCTCCCGCCAGGCGCCGGCTTTTGGCAAAGCCTCTGCCTGTTGGGCCCGGCACCGGGCGCAGCCCGGTGCCGGGCCCAAGGCCGCTAAGGCGGTGCCGGCGCAGCCAGGTCCGCCTGCGGGCGCGGGAGGGCATCGTCAAGACGGGAGGGCTGGTTCCGGCTGCTCCCGGAATGGGGGCGGGGCTATGCCGCGGGGCTCAGGGCAGGGCGGAGCGGGCCGGAGCGGGGCAGATTGGTGCGGGCAGCCGCCGGCGGCCCGGGTGATCTGCCAGCTGCAAGGCGGCAGGGTGCGGGCGCGCAGGCGTTTCAAGGTCCAGCAGTTCCGGGTCTTCGCGGTGCTATCGCTGGCCGGACCGGCCGGGGGCCTGTGTGCCGGCCGGGCATGGGGCAAGGGATCAGGCAACGGGGTATGGGCAGGGGCCAGGTGCCAGCGGCTTTCGATGCCCTGGGCGCCGCCTGTGCCGGGGGTCAGCAGCAGGCCCAGCGGCGCCGGACCGAAGCGTCCGCCGGCCGCTGCCGCCAGATGCAGCCGCCGCACCGGGGTCATGGCGGGCGGCTCAGCCAGTTCTGCCACCACCAGCGCCGCCGCGCCGCTGCGCAAAGCTTCCTCCATGGCCCAAAGCTGATCCTCGGTCCGGGGGGGCTGCACGAACAGGAACCGGGCGGGGCTGGCAAATTCCGCCATCCCGTCCGGGTTCAGCTGCTTGCCGCCCTGCGCCGGGGACAGCCACAGGACCGGCCCCGGCGCGATCTCCAGCGCGGCGGCGGCCAGCCACAGCGCAAAACTGTGGCGGGCGGGGCCGCAGGCCTCGTGCACGCGGCCATGCTCCAGCGCAACCCCCTCCATCACGGACAGGGCCGGACGGGATCTGTGGCGGCGGCGGCTGAGCAGGTGAGTCGGCATGCAGTCAGATTAGCATGTTCGCTCTTTGTTCTCAACCGCGCACTGCTGCGGACCTGCGCCGCTGGACAGGCGCCGCGCGATGCGCGGGCGGCGGATCTCAGCCCTCGCGGGGGACAACCGGGCCGCCCTGTTTGGCCCATTCGGTAAACCCGCCCTCCAGATGCACCACCGGCTTCAGCCCCATTTCCAGCGCCGCCTTGGCGCTGAGGGCAGAACGCCAGGCGCTAGCGCAGTAGAACACGTAGGTTTTGTCCTGATTGAACACCGGCTTGTGATAGGGGCTGTCCGGGTCGATCCAGAATTCCAGCATGCCGCGCGGGCAGGAGAAGGCGCCGGGGATCATGCCGCTGCGCTGCAGTTCGCGGATGTCGCGCAGGTCGATGAAGACGTACTCCTCATCCAGAACTTTCTGTTTGGCCGCCTCGACAGATATGGTTTCGACGAGGCTGTTTGCCTCGGCCAGCAGCGCCTTGACGCCCTTGGTGATGGTCTGCGGCATCGGGTATCCTTTCCTTAAGCTGAGCAGAGGCTGGCCGGTTTGCCGTGCATGTGCAAGCGGCTTGCACTTCCCGGATGAGCCCTTAGGGTCGCAGCCAAATCCAGGACAGGGGAACGCAGCATGAAACTCAATCCATTGGGACGCACCGGCATGATGGTGTCGGAGCTGTGCCTGGGCACGATGACATTCGGCACCCAAACCGCGGAGGCCGAGGCCCATGCGCAGATCGACCTCGCGCTGGAGGGCGGCGTGAACTTTGTCGATACCGCCGAGATGTATCCGGTGAACCCGGTGAGTGCCGAAACCCTGGGCAACAGTGAGCGGATCATCGGCACCTGGAATGCGCAGACGGGGCGGCGGGGCGAGTACATTCTGGCCACCAAGCATTCCGGCGCGGGGATGCGGCATGTGCGGGACGGGGCGCCGATCTCTTCCAGGACCATCGCACCAACCATCGAGGAGTCATTGAAGCGGCTGCAGACCGATTACATCGACCTCTACCAATTCCACTGGCCGAACCGGGGCAGCTACATGTTCCGGCAGAACTGGAGCTATGATCCGTCCTCCCAGAACCGGGCGGAGACGCTGGCCAATATGGAGGATTGCCTGGAGGCGCTGCAGCGCGAGGTGGAGCGCGGCACCATCCGCGCCTTTGGCCTGTCGAACGAAAGCGCCTGGGGCACCGCGCAATGGCTGCGGATTGCGGAGGCGCGCGGCGGGCCGCGGGTGGCTTCGATCCAGAACGAATATTCGCTGGTGTGCCGGATGTATGACACCGACCTGGCGGAATTGAGCGTTAACGAGGACGTCGGCCTGCTGGCGTTCTCGCCGCTGGGCACCGGGCTGCTGACCGGCAAGTATCAGGACGGGGCGGTGCCGGAGGGCTCGCGCAAGTCGATCAATCCCGAGCTGGGCGGGCGCCATTCGCCGCGGGTCTACGATGCCGTGGCGGCCTATCTTGCGATTGCTGAGCGGCATGGGCTGGACCCGGTGCATATGGCGCTGGCCTGGTGCCGCACACGGCCGTTCATGGCCTCGGCAATCTTTGGCGCCACTCATCTGCCGCAGCTGGAGCATGTGCTGAAATCGGTGGAGCTGGAGCTGAGCCAGAAGGTGCTGGAGGAGATCAACGCAGCACACCGGATGCATCCGATGCCGTATTGAGGTGAGGGCGGGGAAGGCCGGGAACTCCCGCCCGTCCTGCTGGCATTGACATGCCCTTGGCCGGTTGGGCCGGGCGCTGCTGCGCAGCGCGGACAAAGATGCTGAGATGCGCTTCAGGGGCGGGTCTGCCCTGAAGCGCCTTGCTGAGGGTATTTTAGAATTCCGCGTCAAGGGTGAACGGTGCTGCCGCACCGCCGCCGCGCGGCCCTAGACCCGCGGCACGGCGGCGGGCCTGTGCGCTTGCCCTAACAGGCTGCTGAAGAAGTCGGGGCTCGACGCGGTCTGAGGACCATGATTCACCCTCAGCAGAACTTCGGCAGGGGGGATGATGCGCGGGACGGACGAAGCGAGCGGATCGCTTTTCAGCTATGCCGGTCTGGAAGAGCGCATCCCCGCGCGGCACCCGCTCCGTAAGATCAGGCAGGTGGTGAATGACGCTCTGGCCAGCCTGGATGCCGGGTTCGAGGCGCTCTACACCGATTCCGGCCGCCCCTCGATCGCGCCGGAGCGGCCGATCTGTCACCGGCTGGGCATTGCGCAGCAATGTCCCGAGAGGGGACGGCCGCTTCCCGGCCGATAGCACGCTCATCAAGGCCTGGGCGCGGATGAAGAGTTTCCAGCCGAAGGCGGCGGGCTCGCCGCCCTGCGATGATGGGCCGGATGACCCGCCCGCGACATCCATGGCCCCGGCTGCACAGCCTGCCCAGAATTAACCCGAGACCGCTCCAATACCCCGCTCCACGCGCCGCAGTCGCAATGCCGAGGCCAGCTTCAAGGGCGAGACGCGTTCGCATGCGACCCTTGCTTCGGTCACCGGCCCGCCCACCCGGCAGCATGCTGCGCATGCGCCTGCCGGGCAATGGACGGCCGCGCCGAACGCCCGGCCGCGCTGGATATGCTGCACCGTCACTCCCCGGATCTACCCGGCAGCTGACCTTGGGGGGCGGCAAGGGATATGATGCGGCCGAATTCGTCGCGGATCTCCGCCAGCCCTGCGTCACTCCGCACGCCGCCAGGAAAGCGGCGCATTCAGCAGTCGACGGGCGCACAACCCGGCACAAAGGCTATGCCCTGCCCCAGAAGCACCGCAAGCGGATCGAAGAAGCCTTCGGCCGGGCCAAGACCGTCGGCGGCCTGTCCCAGACCGTCTATCGCGGCCTCAAGCGGGTGCGGTCCCGCTGCATCCTGACACTCGCCGCTGGAAATCCTGCCCGGTTGCCCCGGTTTCTGGCGGTATGAGGCTGGATAAGGCCGCCACAGGCCTGCTTCCAGCCGCCCGATCCGGAAGCTCGATGACGGATCATCCCATCGGGGAGAACAGCGTCCCGCTGGCCTGACGAATTCAGCGGCCTGCTAGAATATATCCCTGCCTGATGCCGGTCTGGAACTATTGGGAGCGACGGATCCCGCGCTTTTTGATCCGCGGTTTGAGGCTGAAACCGGGCGCGGCAGCGTGGAGATCTGGTTTCCCGTCTCCTGATTGCACCGCAGCAGGAATGCGGCAGATCCTCAGCCGGGGTGAGCCAGAATATTCAGCAATTTCCCGGCCGGGTCGCGGACATAGAAGCGGCGCACGCCCCAAGGTTCATCCGCGGGGCCGTAAACGATATCGAGACTGAGGCTTTCGGCCCGTGCAAAAACCGCATCCACATCATCGACTTCGACCGACAGATCAGGCACCGGGGTCCCGGACCCGCCGTGGCTCGCGATGCTGATCTGGACAGAGGCGGCGGCGCCCGATGCGAGTGTCACGATCCAGCCGTGGTCCATCACAACGTCCAGATCAAACAGGCGGGTGTAGAAATCCTGCACCTCGGAAATCCGGGCGGCAGGCAGGTTTGCAACAATACGTTTGACCGTCATTCAAGGTCCTTTCTTAGCGATCTTCGCCATCATTGCGGCGGTTTCACGGTCTGCCGGGAAGAAGGCTTCGATGGTGACCTCCGACAGGGTCACATCGACGGCGGTGCCAAATACCGTCGTGGTGCTGAGGAAGGCCAGCGGCCCGGTCCCGCCTTTCAGCCGCAGCGGGACCGCAATGCGGCATTCACCAGCCAGACTGGCGCGGCGGCGCGGGCTACCCGCGGGGGCCGGAAAGGCGGCAATCTCGCCGTGCAGGGCAACAAGCTTGGGATCGGCGGAATGATCAATCTCGCGGGTGAGCCGGGTTAGGATATGGCCGCGCCACTCCGCCAGGTTGAGGATGCGGGGCGCCAGCCCGTCGGGATGCAGGCTCAGGCGCAGCACATTCACCGTGCCCTCCAGAAGATGCGGGGCGGCGCCATCCAGCAAGGAATACACCGCGGCATTGGCCGCCAGAAGCTCCCAATGCCGGTTCACCGCCAGCGCCGGATGCGGCATGTATCCGTCCAGGAGCTGCCGGATGACTGCATTTGCGGCCGTGAGTTCCGGCGCGTCGAGCGGGCGCTGCGGGTAGTGCGGCGCGTGTCCGGCCGCCACCAGGATGGCGTTGCGCTCGCGCAGCGGCACATCCAGATGCTCGGACAGATGCATCACCATATCGCGGCTGGGGCGGGAGCGGCCGGATTCCACAAAGCTCAGGTGGCGCTGGGAAATCCCGGCCCCGGCAGACAGATCAAGCTGGCTCAGCCGCCGATGCTGGCGCCATTGGCGCAGCAATTGGCCGGCGGTTTCCTGCATCACATTCATGGCTGCAACTTATCCGTTCATTTTTTGCCCGGCAATTACCTCCAACGTAATCGACGCCAGAACATCCCTTTGCAAGGATCAGCCCATATCCCGGCCATCCCGGCGGGCATTACCAGAGCCAAGGAACAAACTCATGAGCCATTCCGCTCCGCAATTTCCGCTGCAATCCATCCTGAAGCTTGATGCCGCCGCCTGCGCGGCCATGGGCGGGTTGCTTGTTCTGGGCTCCGGCCCGGTTGCTCAACTGACCCAGATCAGCGCAGCATTCCTGTTCTGGGCAGGTCTTCTGCTCATTCCAGCGGCAGGGTTCATGGCAGCCTGCGCCCGGGCAGACCGCGTCCCGGCCTGGGCGGCCATCGCGGTTGTGGCGGGCAATGCGCTTTGGGTGCTGGCCAGCCTTGCAATGCCGCTGGCCGGGCTGATCGCGCCCAACGGGCTGGGCTGGGCCTTGCTTCTGGTCCAGGCTGCTGCGGTTGCACTGCTGACCGGGCTGGAATGCCGCGCAGCGCAGCACCATCCCGCCGCCGCTTGAATATTCAGCAAGGGGAGGCAAGCCATGACCTGCTATGCTGTTGGCCATCTTCTTTAAAGCGGGCATTCAGAAAGCTATGGCGGCCACAGTTGATGCTGCGTGCTGCACCAATAGCAGCGCTGCGCGGAAATTCCCGAGCGGGCGGTGCCTTTGCCCTTGCAGCGCCGTCGATTCTTGAAGGCGGCTCAGCGGCAGATTGAAGATAGTTATCCATTGACCTAACCGTTTGGCGCGTCATATAGTTAGCCACATGGATAACTGTGTAACGCATCTCGATTCGGTCTTTCACGCCCTTGCGGACCCCACCCGCAGGGCCGTGGTGCAGCGCCTGGTGGAAGGCCCCGCGCCCGTCAAGGAGCTGGCGGCCCCTTTCAAGATGGCGCTGCCCTCCTTCATGAAACATATCAGCGTGCTGGAAGCGGCCGGGCTGATTGCCTCGCAGAAACAGGGCCGCGTGCGCACCTGCACGCTGAAACCCGGCCAATTGGAGGCCGCTGAGAAATGGTTCGGTGAACAACGCGCCATATGGGCCAGCCGCTATGACAATCTCGACAATCTTCTGACTACGCTAAAAGGAGAAACCAATGAAACCTGATCTGCGCTTTGACTTCATTGCCGACATGCAGAAAAGCACGCTGACCGTGCGGCGCGAATTCGACGCCGGGCGGCAACTGGTGTGGGACTGCTACACCAAAGCTGAGCTTCTGGACAAATGGTACGCCCCCAAGCCGTTGACGACAAAGACCCAATCCATGGACTTCCGCGATGGCGGCCACTGGCATTTCGCCATGATCGACCCCGAAGGCACGCATTATTGGAGCCGCACGGATTACGAAACGATCACTCCGATCGAAGCCTATACCGCCTATGACGGCTTCACCGACGAAACCGGCGTTGTGAACCCGGACATGCCGCGCTCGCATATCCATCAGGCCTTTACCGATCTGGACGGGCGCACGATGGTGGAAATGCTGGTTTCCTACAATTCTCCTGAGGATCTGCAAAAAGTCATCGACATGGGCATGGAATCCGGCCTGGCCTCAACACTCGAACGTCTGGACGAATTGCTGGTGTCTCTGGCCGGTGAGGCCGCGTAGAGCAGCTTCGGCGCGATGCGATGGGACCGGTCCGCGCTACTGCGCAATGCGATAAAGGCGGAACGGCTTGGTGGCGGCGCAGCATGTTGGAGGTGATTTGCGCGGTTGATCGGCAGCCCGGCCAAGACTTGCAAATGGCGCGTTCCTGCGCCCCGCGGACGCGTCGGGTTGTCTTGGGCTGCCCCCGCAGCGATGGGCCAGTTCGCTGGCCCTCCGCTCACTAGCAGGGCTTATTCTGGATAGGGCCATGTGAACGGAACACCGGGGCGTGTCCGGTCCTCGTCACGGAAATTGCCTCGGTGCGTGCTCTCAGACCGGGCCGCTCCCATTGTGCTAAACGATCCGGACCGCTCTCAAATAGAACGTCGCAGGTGCCCCAGGCGCCGGGACATCATTATCCCGGGCAATCGCGCCGCCCTTGGCAAGTGCCATGGTCTCCCCGGTAGACATCCGGCTATCACCACCGCAACAGGCCTTGGCACACAAATCCCCATGGACACCGCCCAGATCTCCGCGGTCTCCACCTTGGGAGGATATCCAATTCGGGCCGGCCGGGCAGCAAGCCCAACCTTAACGCCAAGACCCGCATCGAAAATCCTTTATCAGTCCGGGATTTTTCCCTGTCAGCCGCATGCGGCATCGCAGCTTTCACATTGCCGCCATTGGGTCTTCCTGCAGTATTTTGTCGGCCGGACATCCGATACTTGCCCCCACGATCTGGTCGAGGCACCTATTGGGGTAACAGCCCACAATCGAGACCTGCCCATGGCCCGCAAACCTGCCCTCACCACTGACAAGCTGAAAGACCTCGGTGCCGGCAAGCTCGCGCAGCTGGTGCTGGAAGAAGCCGAGCGCAATGCGGGGTTCCGGCGGCAGGTCAAGGCGGCGCTGGCCGGGAAATCCGGCCCCGAGGTCATTGCCAAGCTGATCGACCGGCGGCTGTCCGGGCTGGCGCGGGCAAAGAGTTTCATCGAGTGGGGCAAAGCCCGCGCCTTTGCCGACGATCTGCGCAGTCTGACTGATACCCTCACCTCCGAGCTGGGTGCCGCTGCGCCGGGGCTCACCATAGACCGGCTGCTGCGTTTCATCGCCACCCATGAACAGGTGTTCGAACGCGTCGACGATTCTTCGGGCCGTGTTCAGGACGTTTATTATCAGGCAATCACCGCGACCGGTGATCTGGCGCAGAACCTGGCTGCACTCGAAGCGGATCTGCTGCCCGGGAAGATCATGACCGCCCTTGGCGAAAGCACTCACGGCTATCTGGCTGAGGTAACCGAAGCGGTTGCGCCGCATCTGCCGCAAGACAGTCTGGCGCGCTGGGATGCCGATCTGCAAGATGCCATCGCTGAGAGGCAGGCCGAGGAAGCGGCGCGCAAACCGGATGGCTGGTTCTACTCCATGACCTCGCAATGGGCCGCGATGCGCCAGACCATAGCCTCGGCGCGGGGGGATCTCGATCTGCTCATCGCGCTTGAGGCGAAAAAGCAGCCGCATATGCAGGACTATCTGGGGATCGCTGCGCAGCTTCTGGAGGCGGGCCGCAGCGCCGAGGCGCTGGATTGGGTGCGCAAACCGGGGCGGCGCGCGTTAGGCGAGACCGGTAGTGACCTGTCACCGGCACGGGTCAGCCTGGAGGCGCGTATCCTGGAAGCCACGGACGAAAGACCTGCCGCGCAGGCCCTGCGCTGGTGTTGTTTCGAGGCGACGCTGTCCGCCGATATCCTGCGGGAGCACCTTAAGCAGCTGCCGGATTTTGAGGATATCGAAACTGAAGACCGCGCCCATGCCCTCGCGTTGGAAAAGGCAAAGCCCGAGGCGGCACTGCAATTTTTCCTCGACTGGCCGCGACTCGATCTGGCGGCAAAGCTGATTGTGATGCATCCGCACCGCTGGAACGGTGGTGATTGGCACAGCTTGCCGAAAGCCGCGGCCCTTCTGGAACACGATTATCCGCTGGCGGCGACGATACTCTACCGCGCACTTCTGGACGACATTCTGGATCGCGCGCGCTCCAAGGCCTATAGGCACGGCGCGGAATACCTCGGGAAACTGGCGCTGCTGGCCGAAGCGACGGACACCACCCGCCCCAACGAACAGGCCGGCCACGCAGCCTATCTTGCCAAGCTTAAGACAGCGCACCCCCGAAAATCAGGGTTCTGGGCACGCGTCGGTGAGGGCGACCCAGCGCCGCCACAAGCCAGTAGGTCGCGTCGCCCTAATTGGGACAGGGGTGATGGGTGACGGGCCACAGGAAACTTTCACCGGCGGACCTCGATACTGCGGTACAGCCGGGCAAATCTGCCGTTCTCGCTTTGCGCAGCATTTTCTGTCAGCTAGCTCCACGGTGCGAGACGAAGCTGATGGAAGAAGTCCTATCTTGCGTTCGGTTCTTCTGATTTCCGAACATCGACCCGCCTTGCTACAAGGTTTCCAGCCTCGCTGCCCCCATGAGCATCTGTTTATCAGTGGCCAGATAGTTCGGTGTTTGATTCCTATAGGTGTTTATCAAGTAGAAACGCCTGCTCTGACGATATCTGTCGGGCGAAACACACAGCGTATCCGAGTTTGAATACTTGTCGACACCATCAATGCGTATGCTGATCTTGAACCGGTTTTGTGAGATGGTGATGTGTCCTGGAACAGTGGATTAGACTTTCGATAGGTCAAGGTCGTTGAGGGCGGGACGGAATTTTGCATGTTCCAGAATGGCGATGTTGCACAAAGAGGCCTGAAGGTTGATTGCGCCCTTTCCCGCCTGAAGTCAGGCGGCAGCTTCGATTTGGGCCCTGCAGAGGGCCGGGCAGCGGTTCATGATGGCAATGCGGATCTGGATCTCGGCGGTTTGGCGGCCGGGGTCTCGTGACATGACCCTTCCGCCGAAGAGCTTCAGGCCGTTCATTGGTGCCTCGACCCGGCTTCGGACATGGTGCCCCTCCTCGGATCAGGTCAGGTCCCAAACGCGTTTCCCCTGCCATAGCAGCGGCTGCCCATGCAGAAAGCCAAGAAATGAAACTCGCATGTGCATAAGTGGAAATTCGGCAATACTTTGAGTTTCCCCCTGCTGTCCGCCCCGTCCCCCCGATTGTCCGGCCTGGGCACCTGCGCCACGCCGACGTTTCGAAGCAAGCACGGATTTCAGGAAGCCTGCCGAAACAAGAAACGGGGCTGGCACGTCAGACTGTGAGCAGCTTTCTATACATCTCCAGGAGAAATACTTCGGCTTCGGCATAACGGTCTTCCGCTTTCGCTGGGGCGATCTCTTCGATTTGAACGTCGAAGTCGGCATAATGCTGAGTGGTCGCCCAAATCGAAAACAGAAGGTGGTGCGGGTCGACGGCCGCAATTTTCCCGTCGTGCATCCAGTCTTCAAGCATCACGATCTTGGTGTTGAACAGGTCTTTCAACGGTCCGAAAATCTCGCTGCGGGATCGCGGCAGGCCGCTCAGGACCTCATTTGCGAAGAACTTGCTTTCCTTGGGGAAACTCCGCGACATCTCCAACTTGCGCCGGATGTACTCGCAGATTTCGTCAATCGGTTCGCCGCGCGGGCTCAGCATGTTCAACGGCGCCATCCACAACTGAAGCGTGCGGGCCAGAAGTTCCCGGCGGATCGCATCCTTGCTTTCAAAGTAATACAGCAAGTTGGGCGTGGTCAGCCCGGCGGTCTTGGCAATCAGATTGATCGACGCGCCTGACGAACCGTGCCGGGAGAAGACCTCAAGCGCGGCAGCCATGATCTGCTCAGTCTTTTGCCGTTGAATTTTTGTTTTTGGTTTCTCTGCCGACATGCGCGCCATACGGAAATTGCCACTTCGTTCTAATATGAATTGGCGCCGTCATGTCATAATTCAAAGGCTAAGACCAGCAGGCGCAGGCTGAGGCTCCAATCCGGGAAGCCGCGCATATCAAGGCGCCGGCGGACAAAGGGGACTGTCCGCCGGCAGGTTATGACGTCAAAAGAGACGGGTCAGGATGCAGCCAGCATCGGGGAAGACGCACCAGCCTGTTCCCTGAATGCCGGGATGATCTTGTCACCGTAATCGGCGATGATTTTTTCCTCGTCGCCGCTGTCCAGGTAGATGTTGAACTGGGTGGTGCCGGCCGCCTCAAGGTCGCGGATCTTGGCGATATGCTCGTCCGGGGTGCCCAGCACGCAGAAGCTCTTGACGATGTCCTCGGTGATAAAATCGAGATAGGGGTTATCGCTCTGGCCATGCTTGGAATAGTCGTAGCCTTTGCGGTTCTCGATATAAGAGGTCAGGCTGGAGGGCACCTGATCGCTGTCGCTGCCGTATTTCTCGACGATGTCGGCGACGTGGTTACCGACCATGGCGGGGAACCATTTGGTCTTCTCGATACCTTCCTCAATCGAACCGGTATGGGCGGGGGCGGCGGCCATCACGCGATAGTTCGACATGTCACGGCCTGCGGCTTCACCACCGGCCTTTGCCTGATCCGCCAGCCATTTGATGATTTTGGGCTCGGCGATTTGCAGCACCACACCGTCGCCGACCTTGCCGGCCGAGGCCAGCGCCTTGGGACCGTATGCGCCGATCCAGACCGGCAGCTCATAGCCGTTGGCCCAGGGGAATTTCACCGGCTCGGGGCATTCGCCGTACTGGACTTCCTCGCCACGGATGAGATCCTTCACCACATGGGTGAACTCTTCCATCCGCTTGATGGTGGAGGGTTTCTTGCCCATCACCCGCACCGCGCTGTCGCCGCGGCCGAGGCCGATGTCGAAGCGGCCGTTCGACTGTTTCGCCAGCGAGCCGAACAGCGACGCCGCCACCGACCACTCGCGCGAATTGGGGTTGGTCACCAGCGGGCCGAAGCGCATCTTCTTGGTGTGTTCCATGCACATCGCCATGGCGACGAAGCTTTCGCGCCACAGGATGTGGCTGTCGTAGAACCAGCAGTAGGTGAAACCTGCGTTTTCCGCCTGGCGGACCAGGGCGCGGGCGCGGTCGGGTTCAACGAACCCTTTGAAGCAAATACCGAATTCCATGTGTGTTTTCCTCCTCGTTGGAATTTTAGTGTGCGGGCGGGCAGATGCGGATACCGGCATGGGTAAACGGCACTGCCTTGGAAATGTTCTGGCGGATCAGGATCGGGGTGATCGCCTCGATGCAGCGGGCCGCTTCGGCGTCGCCGGCGTTGTAGGCTTCGACGTCCAGCACGCGGACCAGCTCAATCACCTTTTTACGGGCGGGCAGACTGTCGCCGCAGATCAGAATGTCGCAGTTGATCGGCCAGTCCAGGTTGTTCAGCGTGGTGGCCGAGACGTTGTGCAGCGCGCCGATCACCGGGATACCGTCGCCCAGCAGCGCCTGCGCGGCCTCGGTAGCGGAACCTTCCGGCGGCATCTCGACCTTCTTGGGGTCGCCTTCTTTCAGCGGCACCACGATGTCGACCAGGATCTTGCCGGCCAGATGCGGTTTCAGCGCTTCCAGCGTGGCGTTGTGGGCCGAAAACGGCACCGCCAGAACCACCATTTCATCGGCGGCCTTAGTGGCGGCCTCATTGTCCAGCCCTTCGATCTGGGCGGTGCCTTCGGGCAGTTTTGCCATCAGGTCGGCTGCGATGCCGGCACTGCGCGCACCGTCGCGCGAGCCCAGTGCCACGGCGATCCCGGCGCGGGCAAAGCGCAGGGCCAGCCCTTGGCCTTGCGGCCCGGTGCCGCCAATGATTGCGATTTTCATCTGAACATATCCTCCTGTTTTTTCCGTATTATGTCGGCGCCGCGGCTGTCCGCGGGCTGCCAGTCCAGCCCCCGCAGCAGCACCGCCGGTGTTTTCCCGTTCTTGCGCACCACCAGCCCGGAAGCGGCGGAGATCTCATCCGCCAGCGCCGGTTCGGTGACCATCAGCGGCCGCCCCCAGGCGTCGAGGTTGCCCTGTTCCTGAATGGTGGCGGGCACCTTCGACAGGCCGATCGCCACGTTGATCTGGCCCAGCCGCCACGGACGGCCGAAGGTGTCGGTCATCACCACGCCGGTCTGCACGCCAAAGCGCTCGGCAAAGGCCTGCTGAATGCGCGCGCAGCTCGCGTCCGGGTCGGCGGGCAGCACCATGGCGGCGTCTTCCTCGCCGAAGTTCGATTCATCCACCGCCGCATTGGCCGAAATGAACCCCAGCCGGTGTTCGCAGATCATCGTCCCGCTTTCCTGATCGGGACGGCGGAAGGACCGCACCACCCGGGTGCTTTCGCGCAACACGATCTCGACCTTGCGGGGATCCTTGTTCAGCTCCTCGCCGTATTTGATCGCCTCATCCGAAGGGGTGACCGTGGACAGCGGGATGATGCAGCCCTCCGCCTTGGAGAAGACTTTTTGCGCGATGCACAGGATGTCGCCGTCCTGCGGGAACAGGCCGGCCTGTTCCATGCAGTCGCCCAGCACCTTGGCCAGATCGTCGCCGTTCTGGATGTCAGGGATGCCGGGCACGGCGGTGATGGATACGGACAGGCTCATCGTGCGGCCTCCTGCATCAGGAGCTGCGGCTGATGCGCCAGCAGGTGCTGCAGGTCGTCGGCCGTGTCCACATCCGCCCGCAGGCTGGCCAGCGGCAGCATCACCGGGCACAGGCCTGCGGCCTCGGCGGCCTGGCGGTGGGCGACCACGGATTTCACCCCATAGGCAAAGCGGAACGGGCAGGGCAGCGGCGCCAGCAGCGCATTGGTGCCTAGATCATCCGCCGGGCACAGCACCATCTTACCGCCCGCCAGATCATGGCTCAGCAGCCGGGCCAGTTCGGCCGGTTTCGGCGCGGCCAGATCGCCGGGCAGGACGCAGATCGCCGTGTAGCCGCGCTCTGCGGCCCAGCAAGCGGCGGTTTCCAACGCGTCCGACAGGCCGCTCGGGCACCCCTCGTCAATCAGCAGAAGCCCCATCGCCTGCGCCAGCCGGGAGATTTTTTGACTGGAGGTCACAACTGCGATCTCCACCCCCGCGCCGGGCAACAGAGCCAGCGCCTCTTGCAGACGGGTGACGTTGGCACGGAACAGGGTCAGCGCCAGCGTTGCGCGCCTCTCGGGGCTCAGCGTCGGGTCCAGCCGGGTCTTGGCGCGGCTGGGATCCTTCATCGGGATCACCACGAGCCGCTTGCCGGTATGGATCGCAGCGCTCATGCTACGGCCTCCGCCGCGGTGGGGGCGAGGCCAAGCTCGACCACCTCGCGCGCCAGCCGGGCCTTGTCGGCCTTGTCGCGCATCAGGATATGGGCGCAGATCGGCGTCATGCCGAAGGCGCGGATGTCATCGCCCAGGCCTTCGTCCTGATGGTCGATCACCAGCGTCTGAGCGATACCGGCATAGCGTTCCGCCACGCCCGCCGCATCGGCCCGCAGCCCCAGCGCCGCCATCATCCTATCGGCCGGTCCCTTGACCACCTTGCCCGCGATGAAGGGGCTGACCGCCACCTTAAAGGCGCTTGAGGCGCGCAGGGCGGCCTTGATGCCGGGGATTTCCAGCAACGGTGCGATGCTGACCAGCGGATTCGACGGCGCGATCACAATTAGATCCGCCCCGGCGATGGCCGCCAGCGCCTCCGGCGTGGGGCGGGCCTGTTCGATGCCGTCAAAGGCCAGCTCGCGCACGTCGGGCGCGCAGCGTTCGCGCACGAAATACTCCTGAAAGCTCAGCCAGCCCGCATCGGTGCGCACACGGGTCTGCACCCGGTCATCGGTCGGCAGCAGGATCTCTGCCGTAACCCCGAAGGCGCGGGCCACGTCGCGGGCGATCACGCTCGGGCGTTCGCCCTTGAGCCGCCGCATGGTGCGGTGGATGTGCAGGCCAAAGTCGCGGTCGCCCAGCGACATCCAGGTGCCGGCGCCCAGTTTGGTCAGCGTGTCCAGCGCCCGGTGGCTTTCATCCGCCACGCCCCAGCCCTGGTTGCGGTCGATCACATCGGCCAGGCTGTAGGTCAGCGTGTCGATGTCCGGCGACACCCACAGCCCGTGGAATTCATCATCATCCGCCACATTGCCGATCACCGACAGCTCGACATCCGGCAGCGCCGCCAGCCCCTCGGCCATCTTGGCACCGCCAACGCCACCCGCCAGCAGCGTGACCTTGTGCTTCACCGCGGCGCTCATTCCGCGGCCTCCAGCGCGCGTCGCTCGGGGAACATCTCGAGGAATGCCAAGGGGTTGCTGCCCTGCCGGTCCACCAGCGGCGCCAGTTCTTCCGGGTCGTGGTCATCATAGATGTCGCGGATTTCATAGATGGTGTTGCGGCGCACCGGCACCCGGCCCGCAGCCCGGATGATCTGAACCAGCTCCCGCGCCGTGATCTCCTGCCCGTGGCCCGACCCGGCCGCGCGCGAGATGCTCTCGTTCATCAGCGTGCCGCCGAGGTCGTTGACGCCGCGCGACAGCATCTGCTGCGCCCGCGCCGCGCCCAGCTTGGTCCAGCTGACCTGGATGTTGTCGATCCAGCCGTGCAGCATGATGCGCGCCACCGCATGCATCAGATCAACCTCCAGCGCAGTGGGGCCGGGGCGCACCTTGTCCGGGTTTTTGGCCCACAGCGGCGATTCGGTATGCACAAAGGACAGCGGCACCAGCTCGGTGAACCCGCCGGTGTCCTTCTGGATGTCGCGCAGCAGCCGGATGTGGGCGGCCCAGTGTTCCGGCCCGTCGATATGGCCGTACATGATGGTCGCGGTGGTCGGGATGCCGACCTCATGCGCGGCGCGGATGATCTCCACCCATTTCTCGGCGCTCAGCTTGTTCTTGGTCAGCTGCATGCGCACATCGGTATCGAGAATCTCCGCCGCGGTGCCGGGCATCGACCCCAGCCCCGCCTCTTTCAGATCCGCCAGAAAATCGTGATAGGACATCTTGGTCTTGGAGGCGCCGTACCAGATCTCAAACGGCGAGAACGCGTGGATATGCATGTCCGGCAGCGCCGCCTTGATGGCCACGACGATGTCCTTATAATAGGTGCCTTCCATTTTGGGGTGCAGGCCGCCCTGGATGCAGACCTCGGTCGCGCCGCGGTCCCAGGCCTGCTGCGCACGCTCGACGATCTGCTCCGGCTCCAGCCACTCGGCGTCCTTGTCCTCGGAGCGCTTGGCAAAGCCGCAGAAGCGGCAGCCCATGTAGCAGATGTTGGTAAAGTTGATGTTGCGGTTCACCACAAACGACACATGGTCGCCGTTGGCGCGGCGGCGCAGCTCATCCGCCACCGCATAAACCGCCTCGGCATCGGCGCCGGTTGCGCGGAACAGTTCGACGCCTTCCGATTCGGACACCTCGCCGCCCTCCAGCGCCATTTCCAGAATGGAGCGCACAGGGGCAGAGGCACCGGCAACGGCTACGGGCAGTGCGGCAGGCGGGGCGGCAAACTTTTCGGCTGGGTGCTGAAGGGTCATGCTGTCTCTCCGATGTGGCGTTGATCGCGGGCCAGCCCGCCGGGGCCGGCCATACCGGCGGCGCGGGCCAGAATGGCGGGGTTGATGAAGTCCTGCTCGCGGGTCAGGTAGCGGGGATAGACGGTCAGCCGCTCGCGCAGCTCAAACCCGGCTTCGGTGCTGGAGCGTGCCAGCGCGCGGATCTCGGGCCACTCGTGCTGCGGGTTGATGAAGTCGATGGTCACGGGCGAGATCCCGCCCCAGTCGTTGATGCCCGCTTCCAGATAGGCGATGTGGCGGGCGCTCAGATTTGGCGGCGCCTGCAGGCTGATGTCCTGCGCCAGGATGATCCGCGCCGCGGCGATGGTGCGCAGCATGTCCTCCAGCGAAGGCTCCGGGTGGCTGGCCATCTCGATATCCGGCTTGCGCTGGAAATTCTGGATGATGACCTCCTGGATGTGGCCGTGGCGGGCGTGGGCCTCGTTGATCGCGTGCAGCGCTTCGATGCGCTCGGCAAAGCTTTCGCCGATGCCGATCAAGAGGCCGGTGGTGAAGGGTACCTGTTTCTGCCCCGCCCGTTCCAGCGTGCGCAGCCGCTGCACCGGCACCTTGTCGGGGCAGGCATAGTGCGGCTGGCCTTTCCGGGTCAGGCGGCGGCTGACGGTTTCCAGCATCATGCCCATCGAGGCAGAGACCGGCCGCAGCACGTCGATCTCGTCATCGGTTAGGGTGCCCGCATTCACATGCGGCAGCAGCGAGGTCTCCCGCAACACCAGCGCGCACATGTCGGCCAGATAGGCAGTCAGACTGGAATAGCCAAGCCGCTCCAGCCCCTTGCGGGCCTTCTCATAACGCAGTTCAGGCTTTTCGCCGAGGCTGAACAGCAGTTCTTTGCAGCCTTCCAGCTCACCACGGCGGGCGGTGGCAAGCACCTGTTCCGGCGTCATGATATTTGCCTCGGAGGAATCGGGGTGCTTGACGAATGTGCAATACCCGCAGGTGTCGCGGCACATGTTCGTCAGCGGCACAAAGGCCTTGCGCGAATAGGTGACCGTGCGGCCCCAGTGGGTGTCGCGGATCCGGGCGGCGCGCATCATCAGAGCGCGCAAATCTCCGGTCTCCGCCCAGGCGGTGCCTGTGCTGAGCTTTTCGGTGTTCATGGGGTCCTCCCTGTGCCGCTTAGACTGTGGAGAAGGGGCGCGGCTGTCAAATATTTTTTTATCACTAGATCAAAAAAAATACCGTAAACCGAAAGATAGCCAATCTAGTAGGCTGTTTTGAAACGTCAAAAAATATAAGCTGGAAAAATTATTGACTACTAAGTAAAAAGATAAAATACTTTCCCCTAATCGCGGCCCCCGTTCAAACGGCCTGGGCTGCGCAAAGGGAGGACATCAAAGTGCTTATTGGAACGCCGAAGGAAACGGCGAATGCAGAGGCGCGCGTGGCGCTGACGCCGGACTCGGCGCGGCAGCTGCAGAAGCTCGGGTATGATTGCGCGATCGAGAGCGGGGCCGGGGCTGCTGCGGGCTTTTCCGATGCCGCCTATGAGGCGGCCGGGGTCGAGATCGTCAAGACCGCCGCGCAGCTGTGGAAAACCGCTGACATCGTCGCCAAGGTGCGCCAGCCGAACGAGACCGAGCTTAAACGGCTGACCAAGGGCAAGACGCTGATCTCCTTCTTCAATCCGGCCGGGAATGAAGAGGGCATGCAAGCGGCCAAAGCCAAGGGCGCCAATGTCATCGCGATGGAAATGGTGCCGCGGATCTCCCGTGCCCAGAAGATGGACGCGCTCAGCTCCATGGCCAATATCGCGGGCTACCGCGCCGTGATCGAGGCGGGCAACAACTTCGGCCGTTTCTTCACCGGCCAGATTACGGCGGCGGGCAAAGTGCCGCCCGCAAAAGTGCTGGTGGTCGGCGCCGGCGTTGCCGGTCTGGCCGCGATCGGCACCTCGACCTCGCTCGGCGCGGTGACCTATGCCTTCGACGTGCGGCCCGAAGTGGCCGAGCAGGTGGAATCGATGGGCGCCGAGTTTGTTTATCTCGATTTCGAGGAGGAGCAGCAGGACGGCGCCGCCACCGGCGGCTATGCCTCGGTCTCCTCGCCGGAGTTCCGCGAAGCGCAGCTGGCGAAGTTCCGCGAGCTGGCGCCGGAGATGGACATCGTGATCACCACCGCGCTGATCCCCAACCGCGAAGCGCCGGAGCTGTGGACCGAGGACATGGTTGCGGCGATGAAGCCGGGCTCGGTGATCGTCGATCTTGCGGCGGAAAAGGGCGGCAACTGCAAGCTGACCGTCGCGGACGAGAAGATCGTGACGGACAACGGTGTGACGATCATCGGCTATACCGACTTCCCCAGCCGGATGGCGGCGCAGGCCTCGACGCTTTATGCCACCAACATCCGCCACATGATGACCGACCTGACGCCCGGCAAGGACGGCCAGGTCAATCACGACATGGAAGACGACGTGATCCGCGGCGCCACCGTGGCCTTTGAGGGCGAGATCACCTTCCCGCCGCCGCCGCCGAAAGTGCAGGCGATTGCGGCCAAGCCCAAGGAGGCGGTGCCGGAGCTGACGCCGGAGGAAAAACGCGCCCGGGAGGTCGAGGCCTTCAAGGCGCAGACCAAAAGCCAGGTCACCCTGCTGGCGGGCGGCGGCGCGCTGCTGCTGCTGGTCGGGCTCGTTGCACCGGTCAGCTTCATGCAGCATTTCATCGTCTTTGCGCTGGCCTGTTTCGTGGGCTTCCAGGTGATCTGGGGGGTGGCGCACAGCCTGCACACGCCTTTGATGGCGGTGACCAACGCGATCTCCTCGATCATCATCCTCGGCGCCCTGATGCAGATCGGCTCCGGCAGCTGGCTGGTGATCCTGCTGGCGGCGCTTTCGGTCTTCATGGCCGGGATCAACATCTTCGGCGGCTTCCTCGTCACCCGGCGCATGCTCGCCATGTTCCAGAAATCTTAAAGCGAGGCAGGTTCAATGGATTACGGTTTCACCACCGCCGCCTATGTTGTTGCGGCTGTTCTTTTCATCCTGTCGCTGGGCGGGCTGTCAAACCAGGAAAGCGCCAAACGCGCGGTCTGGTACGGCATTGCCGGCATGGGCCTGGCGGTCTTTGCCACCCTGATCGGTCCCGGTTCCGGCCTGTGGCTGCTGTCGCTCCTGCTGATCGCGGGCGGCGGCCTCATCGGCACCTATGTCGCCAAAAAGGTGCAGATGACCGAGATGCCGCAGCTGGTTGCCGCGATGCACTCGCTGGTCGGCCTGGCGGCGGTCTTTGTCGGCTTCATCGCCCATTTCGAGATCGGCAATGTGGCGGCCTCCGCGGCCTCGGGCAGCACCGAAGAGCTCGGCACCTTCGCCAAGCTGATTGCCAAGAAGACCCCGGCCGAGATCGCGTTTCTGCGGGTTGAGCTGTTTCTCGGCATCTTCATCGGCGCCATCACCTTCACCGGCTCGGTTGTTGCCTTCGGCAAGCTGGCGGGCAAGGTGACCTCGGCCGCGACCAAGCTGCCGGGCGGCCACATGCTGAACGCGGGCGCCGCGGCGCTCTCCTTCATCTGCCTGATCTGGTACTTCAATTCCGGCGGTTTCCTGCCGCTGGTGCTGATGACCCTGGCGGCGCTGTTCATCGGCTACCACCTGATCATGGGCATCGGCGGCGCCGACATGCCGGTGGTTGTCTCGATGCTGAACAGCTATTCGGGCTGGGCCGCGGCGGCGATCGGCTTCTCGCTTGGCAATGACCTGCTGATCGTGGTCGGCGCCCTGGTGGGCTCTTCGGGTGCGATCCTCAGCTACATCATGTGCAAGGCGATGAACCGCTCCTTTGTCAGCGTGATCCTGGGCGGCTTCGGCGGCGCGGCGGGTCCGGCGATGGAGATCGACGGCGAGCAGATCGCCATCGACGCCGACGGCGTGGCAGCGGCCCTGGACGAGGCCGACTCTGTGGTGATCATCCCCGGCTACGGCATGGCGGTGGCGCAGGCGCAGCAGAACGTGGCCGAACTCACCCGCCGCCTGCGCGCCAAGGGGAAGACCGTGCGCTTTGCCATCCACCCGGTGGCCGGCCGTCTGCCGGGGCACATGAACGTGCTCCTGGCCGAGGCCAAGGTGCCTTATGACATCGTGCTGGAAATGGACGAGATCAACGAGGACTTCCCGGAGACCGATGTGGCGATCGTGATCGGCTCCAACGACATCGTCAACCCGGCGGCGCAGGAAGATCCGAATTCTCCGATCGCCGGCATGCCGGTTCTGGAATGCTGGAAGGCGAAACAGGTGTTCGTCTCCAAACGCGGCCAGGGCACCGGCTACTCGGGCATCGAGAACCCGCTGTTCTTCAAGGAAAACACCCGCATGTTCTATGGCGACGCAAAGGCAAGCCTCGATAACCTGCTGAGCCTTTCGGCCGCCTGACTCTGCAGTTCAATGGAAAAGGAAATCACGTCATGACTTCAGACCCCGCACGCAGGAACGACCTTGGCGCCTATTGGATGCCCTTCACCTCCAACCGGCAGTTCAAGCAGAGCCCCCGGATGATCGCCGCGGCGGAGGGCATGTATTATACCACCACCGACGGGCAGAAGGTGATGGACGGCACCGCCGGCCTGTGGTGCGTCAATGCAGGCCACGCCGCCCCGCGGATTACCGAAGCAGTGCAGAAACAGGTGGCGGAGCTGGACTATGCGCCTGCCTTCCAGATGGGGCATCCCAAGGCGTTTGAGCTGGCCAGCCGGCTGGCCGAACTGGCGCCGGGCGATCTGAACCACGTGTTCTTCACCAACTCCGGATCGGAATCGGTGGAAACCGCACTGAAGATCGCGCTGGCCTACCACAAGGCCAAGGGCGAGGCGGGCCGCACCCGGCTGATCGGCCGCGAGAAGGGCTATCACGGGGTCAACTTCGGTGGCATCGCGGTGGGCGGCATCGTCAACAACCGGCGCCATTTCGGCAGTCTGCTGACCGGCGTTGACCATCTGCGTCACACCCATGATCCCGAGCGCAATGCCTACAGCCAGGGCGAGGCCGAGCATGGCGTCGAGCTGGCCGAGGATCTGGTGCGGCTGATCGATCTGCACGGGGCGGAAACGATTGCCGCAGTGATCGTCGAGCCGATGGCGGGTTCCGCCGGGGTGATCCTGCCGCCCAAGGGCTATCTGAAACGCCTGCGCGAGATCACCCGCGAACACGGCATCCTGTTGATCTTTGACGAGGTGATTACTGCCTACGGCCGTCTGGGCCGTGCCTTCGGGGCCGATTACTACGGCGTGGAGCCGGACATGATTACCACCGCCAAGGGGCTCACCAACGGGGTGATCCCGATGGGCGCGGTGATGATCAGCAGCGAAATCCACGACGCCTTCATGACCGGCCCCGAGCATATGATCGAGCTGTTCCACGGCTATACCTACTCGGGCAACCCGGTGGCCTGCGCCGCGGCGCTGGCAGCACTCGACACCTACCGCGAGGAGGAGCTGTTCGAGCGCGCCGCCGGGCTGGAGGCGTATTGGGCCGAGGCGATGTTCAGCCTCAAAGGCCTGCCGCATGTGAAGGACATCCGCTGTGCCGGTCTGGTCGGCGCGGTAGAGCTGGAGCCGGTCGCGGGCCAGCCCACCAAGCGCGCCTTCGACACCTATCTGCGGGCCTGGGATAAGGGGGCGCATCTGCGCACCACCGGCGACATCATCGCCATGTCGCCGCCGCTGATCATCGAGAAATCCGAAATCGACACGCTGATCGGCATTCTGGCCGAATCGCTCAGCGCCTAAGGACATGCCCCTGCCACGCGGTCCAGGGCTGCGCGGCAGGGGCAGAACAGGGAGAAAGACATGAAAGACGTGCAAAGCAACGCCCGCATCAACGGCAGCCGCCTGTGGGATTCGCTGATGGAAATGGCACTGGTCGGCCCCGGCCTGCGCGGTGGCTGCAACCGCCAGACGCTGACCGACGCCGACAAGGAAGGCCGCGACCTGTTCAAGCGCTGGTGCGAAGAGGCCGGCATGACCGTCGGCGTCGACAGCATGGGCAATATGTTTGCCCGCCTTGAAGGCGCCGAGCCGGATCTGGATCCGGTGATGATGGGCAGCCATCTCGACACCCAGCCGACGGGCGGAAAATACGACGGCGTGCTGGGCGTGCTGGCGGGGCTGGAGGTCGTGCGCTCGATCCGCGATCAGGGGATCACCCCGCGCCGCCCGATCGTGGTGGTGAACTGGACCAACGAGGAAGGCACCCGGTTTGCGCCCGCCATGCTGTCCTCCGGCGTCTTTGCCGGTGTGCATACGCAGGACTGGGCCTATGCGCGCGAGGATGCGGAAGGCAAGACATTCGGCGAAGAACTGGCCCGCATCGGTTACGTGGGCGACGAATCGGTGGGCAGCCGCAAGATGCACGCAATGTTCGAGCTGCACATTGAGCAGGGCCCGATTCTGGAAGCCGAGGGCAAGGACATCGGCGTGGTCACTCACGGCCAGGGCCTGAACTGGCTGCAGGTGACGCTGACGGGGCAGGAGGCGCACACCGGCTCCACCCCGATGCCGATGCGCCGCAACGCCGGTCTGGGGGCTGCGCGGATCACCGATCTGGTGCATGAAATCGCGATGAGCCATCAGCCCGACGCCGTCGGCGCCGTCGGTCACTGCGACTACTACCCGAACAGCCGCAACATCGTGCCGGGCAAGGTGGTCTTCACCATCGACTTCCGCTCGCCCAGCTTCGACACCCAAGAAGACATGGAGCGCCGCCTGCGCGAGGGGGCTGCCAAAATCGCCGAGGAACTGGAACTGGGCCTCGAGATCGAGCAGGTCGGCCATTTCGACCCCGTCACCTTTGACGAAAACTGCGTCTCTGCTGTGCGCCGTGCGGCGGAGAAACTGGGCTACTCGCACCGCAACATCATCTCCGGCGCAGGCCATGACGCCTGCTGGATCAACAAGGTGGCACCAACCGCCATGGTGATGTGCCCCTGCGTTGATGGCCTCAGCCATAACGAGGACGAGGAAATCAGCCGCGAATGGGCCGCAGCGGGCACCGATGTGCTGTTGCACGCCGTGCTGGAAACCGCTGAAATCGTGGAGTGAAGACAATGACGAGCAGAACCGTAATCAAGGGCGGCACAATCGTCGCCGCCGACCGCAGCTATGCTGCCGATGTCGCCATCGAGGACGGCAAAATCGTGCAGATCGGCGCCAATCTGAACGGCGACAAGGTGCTGGACGCCGAAGGCTGCTATGTCATGCCGGGCGGCATCGACCCGCATGTGCATCTGGAAATGCCCTTCATGGGCACCCATTCCGCCGATGACTTCGAAAGCGGCACCCGTGCCGGCCTCGCGGGCGGCACCACGATGGTGGTGGACTTCTGCCTGCCCAGCCCCGGCCAGTCGATGCTGGATGCGCTGGAGGCCTGGCACACGAAATCCAAACGCGCCTGCGCCGACTATTCCTTCCACATGGCGGTGACCTGGTGGAGCGAGCAAGTCTTCAATGAAATGCAGCAGGTGGTGGATCTCGGCATCAACTCCTTCAAGCATTTCATGGCCTACAAGGGCGCCCTGATGGTGGACGATGACGAGCTGTTTGACAGTTTCCGCCGCTGCGCCGCCCTTGGCGCGCTGCCGATGGTGCATGCGGAAAACGGCGATGTGGTCGCCACCATGCAGCAGAAACTGCTGGCCGACGGCATCCGCGGCCCCGAGGGCCACGGCCTGTCCCGCCCGCCAGAGGTTGAGGGCGAAGCCACCAACCGCGCCATCATGATTGCCGACATGGCAGGCGTGCCGCTCTATGTGGTGCATACCTCCTGCGAGCAGGCGCATGAGGCGATCCGCCGGGCGCGTCAGAAGGGCATGCGCGTCTTTGGTGAACCGCTGATCCAGCATCTGGTGCTGGACGACAGCGAATACCGCAACCCCAACTGGGACCACGCCGCGCAGCGGGTGATGTCTCCGCCGTTCCGCGACAAATCCCATCAGGACAGCCTCTGGGCCGGCCTTCAGGCAGGATCCTTGCAGGTGGTGGCCACCGACCACTGCGCCTTCTCGGTGGAGCAGAAACGTTTCGGCATCGATGATTTCACCAAGATCCCCAACGGCACCGGCGGTCTGGAAGACCGGATGCCGGTCCTGTGGACCGAGGGTGTGGGCACCGGCCGCCTGACGCCGAACGAATTTGTCGCTGTCACCTCCACCAACATTGCCAAGATCCTCAACATCTACCCGCAGAAGGGTGCGATCGTAGAAGGCTCTGATGCTGATCTGGTGGTCTGGGATCCCAAGAAATCCAAGGTGATCTCGCCCGATACCCAACAGTCGGTGGTCGATTACAACGTCTTCGCAGGCCGGGAAGTGACCGGCTTGCCGCGCTACACCCTCAGCCGCGGCGAAGTGGCGGTGGAGGATGGCACGGTCTGCGCCACGCCTGG
This sequence comes from Leisingera methylohalidivorans DSM 14336, assembly GCF_000511355.1. Classification (NCBI taxonomy): domain Bacteria; kingdom Pseudomonadati; phylum Pseudomonadota; class Alphaproteobacteria; order Rhodobacterales; family Roseobacteraceae; genus Leisingera; species Leisingera methylohalidivorans. The sequence continues at coordinate 859,888 of NC_023135.1, forward strand.
GCATGGGCGCTTTGTTGAACGCGCGCCTTTCCCAGAAGTGAACAAAGCGCTGTCGAAATGGAAGGAGCTTACCGCACCACGTCAGGTGCAGCGCTCGGCGGAGAACATGCCCGCCTGCGTCTGACGGCATTCCCCGGCTTCGGCCGGGGTGTTTTTTCATCTGCGGTGTTTAGGAGGACTGGCATCGCAGTTGGCCAATAAACAGGGAGGAAACTGATAATGGCTGATATAACAAGCGGTTATACCGCGCAGGGCGCCACGGCGTCACAGCAGGTAGACCTGAGCGGGATTGATCCCGAATTGTACAACGAAGACCAGCTGCCCACCACGGCAGAGCAGCGCACCTGGGACTGGCTGGCAATCGCTGCCCTCTGGGTCGGCATGGTGGTCTGCATTCCGACGTACCTCCTGGCCTCCTACCTGATCGGCTCGGGGATGAGCTGGGATCAGGCGGTGATGACCATTCTAGCCGCCAATGCCATCGTGCTGATCCCGATGGTGCTGGTGGGCCATGCCGGCACCAAATACGGCATCCCTTTTCCAGTGCTGCTGCGCTCTTCCTTTGGCCCCACCGGCGCCAAGATCCCGGCCGTGGCCCGCGGCATCGTCGCCTGCGGCTGGTTCGGCATCCAGACCTGGGTCGGCGGCTCGGCGATCTTCGTGATCCTGAACACGCTGACCGGCGGTGCGCTGGCCGGTGACGCGCTGCCGATCCTCGGTATCAGCGCGGGCGAGTTCATCTGTTTCCTCGCCTTCTGGGCGCTGCATCTCTACTTCATCGCGAACGGCACCGAGTCGATCCGCTGGCTGGAGACCTACGCTGCGCCGTTTTTGCTGGCGATGGGGCTGGCGCTGCTGGGCTGGGCCTATGTCAACGCCGGCGGCTTCGGCGAGATGCTCTCCACCCCCAGCGCCTTTGATCCGGGCCAACCCAAGGAAGGCCAGTTCTGGTCTGTGTTCTGGCCCAGCCTGACCGGCATGATCGGTTTCTGGGCAACCCTGGCGCTGAACATCCCCGACTTCACCCGCCATGCCCGCAGCCAGAAAGACCAGCTGCTGGGCCAGCTGGTGGGCCTGCCGATCCCGATGGCACTGTTTGCCTTTATCGCCTCTGCCGTGACCTCGGCCACCGTGGTGATCTTTGGCGAAGCGATCTGGGATCCGATCAAGCTGTCCGAGAAGATGGGCGGGTTTTCAGTGATCATCGCGCTGTTCGCGCTGATCGTGGCGACGCTGACCACCAACCTGGCGGCCAATGTGGTGGCGCCGGCACACGGTTTTGCCAACCTCGCGCCCAGCAAGATCAACCTCAAACGCGGCGGCTACATCACCGCGGGCATCGGGATCGCCATGTTCCCCTGGGTGCTGGTCAACCACATCGTCGGCTGGCTGATCGCCTATTCGGCGCTGCTGGGGCCGATCGCGGGCGTGATGCTGGCGGATTACTACCTGCTGCGCAAGACCAAGCTGGAGGTGGCTGAGCTGTTCAAGCTGAACGGCATCTATTCCGGCAAGAACGGCACCAACTGGGCCGGTGTCTGGGCGCTGGTGATCGGCATCCTGCCGAACCTGCCGGGCTTCCTGGCCGGAGTTGGCATCACTGCCGGCACCTCGGACTTCTTCGCCACGGTCTATACCTACGCATGGTTCGTAGGCCTGTTTGTAGCTGGAGCGGCCTATCTGCTGCTGGCAAAAGTGCTGAACAAGTGAGTACAGACCGGGGCGGTTCTTCTGCCCCGGTCTTCTTCCGGAATCAGGCGAACAGTCTTGCTCAAAGCCTAATGGATTGCCCGTGTCACTGTAACCAGGGCCGTGCAATCTGGCGGTGGCAGTGCGGTGACACTGCCCGCGCCGTGCCGAGAGCAGAATGAACTGTTTGAAACTGCCCGGCCAACAGTATGTGCAGCGCCTCAATTTACAGGCTCACTCAGGAACGTTAACGGCCGGAAGAGGACGTGCCTGGAGTTCGAAACTTCTTGACAGATTTTATGAAGGTATAATTATGCGGTCATAATTTTACAGTTGAGAGTTTTGTATGCCCAACCATCACGAAGGCGGCGTCGTCTGCAACGCCATCGACATAGACGAGGTGGAGAGTTCGCGTCTCAATCCGGGGCTGGGCGAAGATATCCGCGATCTGCGTAAGTCGAAGGGGCTGACGCTCGGAAAGCTCGCAGAACTCACCGGCCTGTCGACCGGCTTCATCAGCCAGATCGAGCGCGGCCAAAACCGGCCCTCTGTCACCGCGCTTTTCAAGATAAGCCGGGCACTGGGCGTATCGGTCAGCTGGTTCTTCAATGCCTCCTCCAGCGGGGACCGGAAGTCGGCAATCGTGCGGTCAGGCGATCGCAGGTCCATCGCGTATAGCGACGGTATCAAGGATGAACTTCTTACCCCGACCCTGGGTGGCGGATTAGAGCTGCTCTCCTGTGCCTTCGCTCCCGGCAGCGGTGTCGGGACCGTCTATTCCCATCAGGGCGAAGAGGCCGGGGTTGTGATCAGCGGCACGCTTGATCTCTGGGTGGGGGACACCCGGTACCGGCTCAATGCCGGCGACAGCTTTGGCTTCGACAGCGCCACGCCGCACCGTTACCGCAATCCATCCAATGAGAAAACCGTCGTCATCTGGGCGATTGCCCCATCCGGTTTTTAAGCACAGTGCATTTGCAAGGAACCAGCATGAGCCAGTCCCGTTTCCCCGCCCTCTTCTCGCCGATTACGATCGGCAATCTGACCCTCCGCAATCGTATTGTCTCGACAGGGCACGAAACCCATCTCAGTGAACATGGCAAGATAGGCGACGCCCTGATTGCCTATCACGAAGCACGCGCCAAGGGCGGCGCCGGGCTTATCGTGACCGAGGTCGCGCTTGTTCATCCAAGCGCGGTTTTTGTTGCCGATCCGATCCGCGTGGATACCGATGAGTGCATCCCCGGCTATACCCGGCTGGCCGAGGCCATTCACCGGCACGATACCGGTTTGATCGCCCAGCTGTTCCACCCCGGCCGGGAGATGCTGGCCTCGGAAGACGGCACCGCGCCGGTCTCCTACAGCGCATCGGCCGTCCCGAACGAGCGGTTCCACGTCATGCCCCGACCGATGCCCCTCGAAATGATCGCGGAGGTCATTGCATCCTATGGCGATGCGGCGCGCCGGATGCAGGCCGCAGGCCTCGATGGCGTGGAAATCGTCGGCTCGCACGGATACCTGCCCGCCCAGTTTCTGAACCCTCATGTCAACAAACGCGAGGATCATTACGGTGGCAGCTCGTTGGCCGGCCGGACACGGTTCATCCGCGAGATCATCGAGGATATCCGTCGCAAGACCGGCCCTGGTTTTGCCGTCGGACTGCGGCTTTCTGGCGACGAGATGAGCCACGACGGGGCCGGTCAGGCGGCGATGCTCGACGCATGCGAACGCATCGCGGCAGACAACGCGCCCGATTACTTCAGCGTTGTCGCGGGATCTTCGGCGACGCTTGCGGGGTCTGTTCATATCGCGCCGCCTATGTATCAGGAGGCCGGTTACACGGCACCGCTGGGGCAGGGCATACGGGAACGCACCGGCATCACGACCATTGTCACGGGGCGGATCAACCAGCCTCAGGAGGCGGAGAAGATCATCTCGTCTGGTCAGGCGGATATGTGCGGCATGACACGGGCAATGATCTGCGATCCGCTGATCGCCAGCAAAGCCGAGGCGGGGCGCACCGACGATATCCGCGCCTGTATCGGCTGCAACCAGGCCTGTATCGGCCATTTTCACGCGGGCTATCCGATTTCCTGCATTCAGAACCCAGTGAGCGGCCGCGAGCTGCGTTTGGGGGAAGCGCCCGGGATCTCAGGCAAGCGCCGTGTGATGGTTATTGGAGGCGGCCCCGCCGGCATGAAGGCTGCAGCGGCAGCCGCGGAGCGGGGCCATGCTGTCACGCTGTTTGAACGCGACACCCAGCTGGGCGGGCAGGCGCGGCTTGCTCAGCTGCTTCCGCATCGCGCGGAATTTGGCGGGATCATCACCAATCTGACGCGCGAACTGGAGCTTGCGGGCGTTGAGGTGCGCAAAGGTGTGGCCGTGGATGCGGACTTAATCCGGGAACAAGCGCCGGACGCGATCATCCTTGCTACAGGTGCCACACCCCGCTGGCCTGATTTCGAAGGGCGCGACGACTTGCATGTTGTCGACGCCTGGCAGGTATTGCGGGGCGAAGCGAAGGTCGGCAAGTCTGTTGTGGTTGCCGACTGGCGCGCCGATTGGATCGGTATCGGGGTGGCGGAACGTCTCGCGCAGAATGGCCATTCGGTGCGGCTTGCGGTCAACGGCTATATGCCCGGCCAGACCATTCAGATGTATGTGCGCGATGCCGGCATCGGGCGTTTGCACAGCCTCGGGGTCGAAACACTGCCGTATATGCGCCTTTTCGGAGCCGACGAAGACAGCGTCTATCTACAGCATATCATGAACGACGAGCCGGTGATTTGCGAAGGGGTGGACACGCTGGTCCTGTGTCAGGGCCACACCCCTGAAAATGCATTCGAGGGCATCGTGCGGGACCTGGGCATCGAGTTTCACCTCGCGGGCGATTGCATTGCACCGCGGACAGCCGAAGAGGCGGTGCTGGAAGGTCTTCACGCAGGCCGTGCCGTTTAACGAAACCTTCGGGAGGGCAGGCCGTCCTGCGCTTCCGGGGCCGTTTCATGCGCAATGCACGGGCCTGCGCCAACCGGGAGGACCGCCCGACCGTTCCCGCGGCGCTGCATGGCACTGGAAATTGCCGCGGCCATCTGCGGCACTGCCCCCATGGGGTCGGCGGCACTCACCGCCTGTTGACTGGGGTTCAGCCGGGGCCGATGATCAGCGTCATACCATTTCCCGGGCACGATCCGCCGTTTGTCACTTTCGGATAGGACTTTGTCCCCTATGCACATGGATCGGTTGCCGGCCAAGGTGTAGCTGGCGTGAAGGAACTTAAATTCGGAGCAACGAAATGACCTATCAGGCGCCGGTTCGCGATATCATGTTCAACATCGAGCATCTGTCTGACTGGCCCGGGGTCTCATCGCTGGCGGCCTATTCCGGGGTTGAAACCGGCGATGTCCAGGCCGCGCTGGAAGGGTTCGGGCGCTTCTGTTCGGAGGTTATTGCCCCGCTTTCGGCACAGGGCGACGCAACCGGCGCGCGGTTCGACGGTGAAAAGGTCGTGATGCCCGGGCCATACTTGCAGGCTTATGCGCAATACGCCGGGATGGGCTGGCAAAGCCTGCCGCACCCGGAGGAATTCGGCGGGATGGGGCTGCCGCGGGCTGCCGGAGCCGCCGCGACGGAGATATTGAACGCAGCGGATATGAGCTTCGGGCTGTGCCCGCTTTTGACCGACGGGGCGGTTGAGGCGCTGTTGCTTACCGGGTCCGGCGCGCAGAAACAGCGATACCTCGAGCCGATGATTTCAGGCCGATGGTCCGGCACCATGAACTTGACGGAACCTCAGGCCGGCAGCGATTTGGGGCGCGTGCGGTGCAAGGCGGAACCCGGTGCGGATGGTGCCTATTCGATCAGCGGAACAAAGATCTTCATCACCTATGGCGCGCACAGCCTGACCGAAAACATCGTTCATCTGGTCTTGGCAAGAACCCCTGGCGCCCCGGCTGGCCCAAAGGGGCTGAGCCTGTTCATTGTGCCCAAATTCCTGGTCCAGGAGGACGGATCGCTTGGCCGCCGCAACACCGTTCAATGTGTCAGCATTGAGCACAAGCTGGGCGTCAGGGCGAGCCCGACCGCGGTTCTGGAATTCCAAGGCGCCACCGGCTTTCTGGTGGGAGAGGAGAACCGGGGCCTTGAATATATGTTCGTGATGATGCGGGCTGCGCGGTTTTCCGTGGGCGTGCAGGGGGTTGCCGTATCTGAACGGGCGTATCAGCACGCCTTGCGCTACGCGCAGGAGCGGGTGCAGAGCCGCCCGGTCGACGGCAGTTCCAAAGAAGCAGTGCCGATCCTTCAGCACCCGGATGTGCGGCGGTTGCTGCTGCGGATGCGGGCCTTGGTCGAAGGCGGGCGGGCTTTGGCAATGGCCACAGCCGGATGGCTTGATCTGGCGCAGCACGCCGAGGCCGAAACCGCCCGCGAGGCGGCGGAGATGGCCGAATTCCTGGTTCCGCTGGTCAAGGGGTGCTGCACGGAACGGTCCGTTGAGGTCACCTCAATGGGCCTGCAGGTTCACGGCGGCATGGGGTTCATCGAAGAAACCGGGGTGGCGCAGTTCTACCGGGATGCCAGGATCCTGCCGATTTACGAAGGCACGACGGCGATCCAGGCCAATGATCTGCTGGGCCGCAAAGTGCTGCGGGACGGCGGCAGCACCGCCCGCCGCTTTGCCGGAATGGTCTCAGCGGCTGAGGCGGAGTTGCGCAAGGGCAGCGCAAAGGCGCAGCTGGTTGCGGACCGCCTGGGGCAGGCGCGCCGCGCATTTGAGGCCAGCCTTGCCTGGCTTCTGGAGACCGCGCCCGACGACCCCAATGCGGCATATGCCGGCAGTGTTCCCTTTCTGATGCTGGCAGGCAATCTTGCCGCAGGCTGGCAGCTGGGCAGGTCTGTCCTGGCCGCTGAAGCCAAGCTGGAACAGGGCGAAGATACAGCCTTCATGACGCAGAAAATCGCCACCGCAGTGTTTTACGCGCAGCATATTCTTGTGGAATGCGGAACGGAAAGCGCCCGGGTCATCGACGGCAGCGAAAGTCTGTTCGATGCAGGGTTTGAAAACTGAACAACGGAAATTCATGGCACGGATCGGTGCCGGACAGTAAGGAAAAGGTCGGAACAATGCCGCAAGAAGCCAGTTCGCACTCCTACGAAAAGCTCGCCCTTGAACAGCGGGACAATGGCGTCTGCATTGTTACGCTCAACCGGCCGTCCAAGCGCAATGCGCTGGATGCCGCGACGATCGAAGAGCTTATCCGCTTTTTCAGCGGTGCCCGCGGCAATGGCGTAAAGGCCGTGGTGCTGGCAGGCGCAGGCGACCATTTCTGCGCCGGCCTTGATCTGGTGGAGCACTGGAAGGAAGACCGCAGCCCGGACGACTTCATGCATGTCTGCCTGCGCTGGCACGAAGCCTTCAACAAGATGGAGTACGGCGGGGTGCCGATCATCGCCGCCCTTCAGGGGGCCGTTGTCGGCGGCGGGCTGGAACTGGCCAGCGCGGCGCATGTCCGGGTGATGGATCAGACCACTTATTTCGCCCTTCCCGAAGGCCAGCGCGGCATCTTTACCGGCGGCGGTGCCACCATCCGGGTTTCCGACATGATCGGGAAATACCGGATGATTGACATGATCCTGACAGGCCGGGTGTATCAGGGGCAGGAAGCCGTCGATCTGGGGCTGGCGCAATATATCACCGAAGGGTCCAGTTTCGACAAGGCGGTCGAGCTTGCCGACAAGGTCGCGCAGAACCTGCCGCTGACCAACTACGCCATCTGTTCGGCGATCAGCCATTTGAACAACATGTCGGGTATGGATGCCGCCTATGCCGAGGCTGTCGTGGCCGGTGTTGTCAACACCCAGCCAGCGGCGCGCGAACGGCTGGAGGCCTTTGCCAACAAAACCGCAGCCCGCGTGCGGCCCAACAGCTAAGCCGCGCAAACCAGCCGTCAGGCCGTGGTTTCGGGCCTGGCCTGATGCTGCTGGACAGTGGCGGGCAGGGGGGAGGCGGAACCTGCGTTTGCTGTGGGTAATTGCCACCCATTTGCGGCATTCGGCTGGAATTCCCGGACAGCGCCGAAACTTTAGGGTCAAGGCGCCCTGCGGCCGGGCAGCTTAGCTTGGTGTCTCATGCCGGGCGACATCTTGACATAACCGGATTTGTGGTTATTTTAGCGTCATGACGATATCAAGCCACAACGCCCGCGCCCTTGCTGCCCTTGGCCACGATGCCCGTTTGGCCATCTTCCGCTTGCTGGTGAAAGCCGGGGAGGATGGGTTGCGGGTCGGCGAGATTGCCGGACATCTGGGCTTGGCACCCTCCACCCTGGCGCATCATCTGTCGGCACTGGTGGATGCCGGGCTGGTCGTGCAGGAAAAGCGCGGGCGTGAAGTGTTCAACCGGGTCGATTACCCCGTCATGCAGGGGGTGGTGAATTTCCTGACATCCGAATGCTGCACAGGTGTGACCCTGACTGTCAGAGAGGAAAGCGCGTGAGGTGAAAAGCTGTCTTCTTCGACTTAAAATAACTATAAATCTGGTGATATAGAAATGACAAACGCAACCAACGTTCCCCCAAGACCAGGCGCATCCGTCTGGCGGTTCATTCAAGAGCAGCGGGTCTGGCTGGCCTCTGCCGCAATCCTGCTGCTGCTGGTCATTTTTGATCCGGCACAATCCGCAGAAAGTGCTGTCTTTGCCGCAGCCGCGCTGGCGCATACGGCCCCCTATTTGCTGTTCTCCATTGCCGTCGCGGCCTGGGCCGGCGCCACTGGCGCGGACAATCTGGTTGCCAAGGCTTTCACCGGTAAACCGCTTCTGATGATTGCGCTTGGCGCCCTGGCGGGCGGGCTGTCGCCGTTCTGCTCTTGCGGAGTGATCCCGCTCATCGCAGCACTGCTGGCTATGGGGGTGCCGTTGTCCGCCGTCATGGCATTCTGGCTGGCGTCGCCGATCATGGATCCCTCGATGTTCTTTCTGACTGCCGGCGTTCTGGGCATTGAATTCGCGGTGGCCAAGACCGCCGCCGCGGTTGGCCTTGGCCTGTTCGGCGGCTTGGTTGTCCATTTGCTGAACCAGGGCGGCGCCTTGCAGGACGCGTTGCGCGACGGTGTCGGAAACGGCGGCTGCGGCGGGGCGAAAATGCGCGCGCCCAAGCCGGTGGTCTGGAGATTCTGGACCGAGGCGGAGCGCCGGGCGAAATTCGCCGGAACCGCCTGGACCACGACGCTGTTTCTGGCCAAGTGGCTGCTGCTGGCCTTCATTCTGGAAAGCCTGATGCTGGCCTGGATCCCGGCCGAGACCGTGACCTCCGCCCTGGGCGGTGAGGGTTTGCTGCCGATCATCACAGCAACACTGGTTGGTGTCCCTGCCTATCTGAACGGCTATGCGGCGCTGCCGTTGGTCGGCGGGCTGATCGAGCAGGGCATGGCGCCGGGGGCGGGCCTCGCCTTTCTGGTGGCCGGCGGTGTGACCTCGATCCCCGCGGCAATGGCCGTCTGGGCGCTGGCCCGTCCGCAGGTCTTTGCACTGTACCTCGGCTTATCGCTCACCGGTGCCTTTTCCGTTGGGCTGCTGTTCCAGCTCTGGCACGCGGTCTGAACCAATCCAGGGCCCGGGCCCGCTCGGGTCCTGAAGGCCGGGCTGAAACCGGAGGCAGTAGGGCGGGGCAATGAACCGGAGGTTTTGCCCCGCTCAGGCCGGGGCCGATGGAGACGCAGGCGGGCATCTTCTTAACGCCTTTGGCCTTCAGCGCCGGCCGGCCGGGCAGGCCGGGGCTGCCGGCCCGCATCAGCGCAATACGCAGCCCCGCTCTTCCGGCAGGCGGCTGACAGGCGTGCCCCCTATGAAACAGCTGCAGCTGGGTTTTCCACCAGGCGGTGCCTTGGGGAAGCCGCCTCCGCAGGCTGCCTGCAGCAGCGGCGCGCAGGGCGAGGAATTGCGGCCGCAGCGAAACTTTCCCTTGCCGCAACGGAGGTGATGCGCTACCCGCGCCTGACCGGTCCCGAAAGGGCTAAGAGGGAATCCGCGGTGCCTGCCGGCACCAAACGGAACTGCCCCCGCAACTGTAGGCGGCGAGTGCTGTGCCAGGACGTCACTGGGCCGAAACGGTCCGGGAAGACGGCACAGTCATTGACCCGCCAGTCAGGAGACCTGCCGGTGATAACCGAAACACACCGGGCGGGGTTGTCCGGGGAGGTTGCCGGTAAGATGCGCCGCCGCTTTCCGGTGCCGCAGGCGGGGGGCAGGCCCTCAGCCTTACCGGTCAATGCCCTTTCACCCGTTCTCCGGTCCTTGACACTTGGAGATCGAAATTCATGTTTCTGCGTTCCGGCCTGATCGGCCTTTCCTTCACCCTTGCGGCACATAGCGCTGCCGCCGGTGACACCTTCCCGCTCACAATTGAAAACTGCGGCCAGTCGGTCACTTTCGAGGTGCCGGCGGTGTCTGCGGTGACGGTTGGCCAGGCGGCGACCGAGGTGCTCTTTGCGTTGGGGCTGGGCGGCAAGGTGCTGGGCACTTCGGTCTGGTTCAACGACGTCCTGCCGGAATACGCTGACCTGAACGCCAAGGTCGAGCGGCTGGCCGACAACGATCCCAGCTTTGAAAGCGTGGTGGCCAAGCGCCCCGGGCTGGTGGCGGCGCAGTATGAATGGCATGTCGGCCCCGAAGGCGTCGTGGCCAAGCGTGAGCAGTTCCATGATCTGGGCATTCCGACCTATGTGATGCCCGCCGATTGCGCCGGCAAGGACAACACCACCGGCGGCGACGGCACCCGCACCCGGATGTTCACCACCGGCAGCCTGTATCGGGGCATCGAGGAGCTGGCGGCAATCTTCGGTGAAGCAGATAAGGGCGCCGAACTGGTTGCCGATTACAAGGCCCGCGAGGCCGCCGCGGTTGCCAAGGCACAGGAGGTTGCGCTGGAAGATGCCTCCGCTTTGTTCTGGTTCTCCTCGCCCGAAATGGAAAGCGATCCCTTTGTGGCCGGTCAGAAAGGCGCGCCGGGTTACATGATGCAGCAGCTTGGCCTGCGCAATGTCATCGAAACCGACGAGGAATGGCCGACCGTCGGCTGGGAAACCATCGCCAAGGCCAACCCCACGGTGATCGTCATCGCCCGCATGGACCGCCGCCGCTTTGCCGCGGATGACTACGAGAAGAAGCTGGAGTTCCTGCGCCAGGACCCGGTGGCGAGCCAGATGGATGCGGTCAGGAACAACCGTATTGTGGTGATGGACGCCCAGGGGATGGATGCCACCATCCGCGCCATTCCGGCGCTGGAAGATCTGGCTGCCGAACTCAGCGTGATCGGCAGCAGCCAGTGAGCGCAGCCGCCGCAATCACATGGCAGGGCCTCAAGGGTGCCTGCCTGGCCTTGCCTGTGCTGATTGCGGCGGTTCTGGCTGGCGCAATGATCGGGGAAACCCCGCTTGCGCCGGACCTGGTGCTGTCCGTTCTGGCCAACAAGCTGGCCGGTGCGGGCCTGCCCGTCGACCCGGTGGACCAGGGCATCATCTGGAGCTACCGGCTGCCGCGGGCGCTGGTGGCGGGGGCCTGCGGCGCGGCGCTGGCGGTGGCGGGCGTGGTGCTGCAGGCGCTGCTGCGCAATGCGCTGGCGGATCCTTACATACTTGGCATTTCGGCCGGCGCCTCGACCGGGGCGGTGGCTGTCACAATTGCGGGGCTGGGCGGCGGCGCGCTGTCGCTGTCCTTTGGCGCCTTCAACGGGGCGCTGCTGGCGTTTGGCTTTGTGGCCATTCTGGCCCGGGCCGCCGGCGCAGGCGGCAGCCGCGCGGCGGCGGCGCAGATTGTGCTGGCAGGCATCGCCGGATCGCAGCTGTTCAACGCGCTGACCGCCTTTATCATTGCCAAATCCGCCAATGCGGATCAGGCCCGCGGCATCATGTTCTGGCTGATGGGCAATATGAGCGGGGTGCGCTGGCCGGATGTGTGGCTGGCGGTGCCGCTGGCATTGGCCGGCTGGGTCATCTGCCGGTTCCATGCGCGGGCGCTGGATGCCTTCACCTTTGGCACCGACTCCGCGGCGTCGCTGGGCATCCCGGTGCGGCGGGCGCAGGTGATTTTGATCTGTGCCACCGCGCTGACCACTGCCGTGATGGTGTCGATTGTCGGGTCCATCGGTTTTGTCGGCCTGGTCATTCCCCATGCGGCGCGGTTCCTGGTCGGGCCCGGCCACCGCAAGCTGATGCCTGCCGCAGCGCTGACCGGGGCGGTGTTCCTGATCGGCGCCGACATCGTGTCCCGCATCATCATCCCCGGCCAGGTGCTGCCCATCGGGGTGGTTACGGCGCTGATCGGCGCGCCGTCGTTTGCGGTGATCCTGGTGCGCGGAAGAAGGGCTGCGCGATGAAGATCGAAGCCCGCAGCCTGTCTTATTCGATCCGCGGCAAGCAACTGCTGTCAGATGTCTCATTGACGGTGCAGCCGGGAGAGACACTGGCGCTGGTCGGGCCGAACGGGTCCGGGAAATCCACCCTGATGCGGCTGCTGGCGGGGCTGGCGCGTCCCTCGCATGGTGCGGTTCTGCTGGCTGAGAAACCCTTGGCGCAGCTGACGCGCAGAGAGGTTGCCCAGCGGACCGCGATTGTCGAGCAGCAGGCCGACACCGCTGAGCGCATCACTGCGCGCTCGGTGGTGGAACTGGGGCGGACCCCCTGGCTGTCAGCGTTGAGACCCTGGAGCAGTGAAGACAGCCTGCATGTGGATAATGCGCTGAAGACAGTGGAAATGGAGGGTTTTGCCAGCCGCGAATGGACCACCTTGTCCGGCGGCGAGCGGCAGCGGCTGCACATCGCCCGCGCGCTTGCGCAACGGCCCGGGCTGCTGCTGCTGGACGAGCCGACAAACCACCTGGATATTCACCATCAGCTGTCGATCCTGAACTGCATCCGGAACCTGAAGGTGACCACCGTGGTGGCGCTGCACGATCTGAACCAAGCGCTGACATGCGACCGGGTGGCGGTGCTGTCGGGGGGACGCCTGGTGGCGCTGGGCCCGCCGCAGCAGGCGTTGAACCCGGAGACGGTTACGCAGATTTTCGGGATCGCAGCCCGCTGGATCCGTGACGCGGAAGAGGCAGAGCCGTTTCTGTCTTTTCATCTGCGCTGACACCTGTGCAAAGGGACACTCCCGCCCGTTGCCGGATGCCCTGACGGACGGCCGGCGCCCGTTGGGCCCGGCGCCGCGCTGCGGCGCGGCGAACCAGTCAGCAATGCTGACCGGATGTTTCGTGTGCGAAACATTGGGTCAAATGGTCTGACCTTCTTGTGCACTGGCGGATGACGGCCCTTACGAAGCTCAGCTGCCGGGGAGCCCTGCAAGGATCTTGTTGCGCTGGATCTTTCCTGACGGTCCCTTGGGCAGGTCCGGCAGGATGTGGATCTCGTCCGGCGATTTGAACCGGCCCAGCATGGAATGGCAGATTTCGATCAGCTCCAGAGGCGTCAGGCTGGAGCCATCGCGGATCTTGACCGCGGCCTCCACCGTTTCACCGTAGCTTTTGCAGGGGCGGGCAAAAGCGGCGGCCTCAATTACATCGGGATGCGAATACAGCGCCTCGTCGATCTCGCGCGGGGCGATGTTTTCACCGCCCTTGATGATCAGCTCTTTCAGGCGTCCGGTGACAAAGACATAGCCGTCTTCGTCGATGCGTCCCAGATCGCCGGTCCGCAGCCAGCCGTCCGGGGTGAAAGTGCCCGCCGTGGCCGCGGGGTTGTTCAGGTACTCGCACATCACGTTGGGGCCGCGCACGGCCAGTTCGCCCTCGGTGCCCTCGGTCACCGGCTGCTGCTTTGCATCGAGGATTGCGATGTCGTTGCCATAGCCGACGCCGGGGGAGCCGATCTTGCGAATGCCGGGGGGCAGCGGGTTCGACAGGATCTGCGCGGCGGTTTCCGTCAGGCCCATAGTCTCAATGATGGGGATGCCGAACCGGTCCTCAAACGCGCGCTGCACGTCCGGGGCCAGCGCCGAGGACGCGGAGCGGCCAAAGCGCAGGCGCGCCTTTGTGCTGTCGACGGGGTCAAGCTCTGAGTGCAGCAGATGCGAAATGATGGTCGGCACCACCGAGAACCACGTCGCTTTGGACCAGCCCGCATGGGCCCAGAAACGGCTGGCCGAGAAGCGCTCGCACATGGCCAGCGAGCCGCCGGAAATCAGCGTGCCCATCACCGTCACGCACAACCCGTTGATATGATAGACCGGCAGCACGCACAGACCTCGGTCCTGCGGTGCCAGCTCATGTGCGATGGCTGTGGTCCAGCCGCCCGCCAGCAGGCTGGCATGGCTGTGCACCACCCCCTTGGGCTGCCCTGTGGTGCCGGAGGTGTACATAAGCAAAGCGTGGTCCCCGTCGGAAAGCGGGTGCAGCTCTGCCGGCGAACCGCCAGTTGCTGCCTGCCAGTCTAATGGGGAAAGGAGGGACAGGTCGGCGGTCTGCGCGAACAATCCGGTCTGGCTGGAATGCACAAATGCAAAGCGGGCGCCGCTGTGCTGCAGGGCGTAGGCGACAGCACTGTTGCCCGCGGCCAGGTTGATCATCGTGGCGCGGAAGCCGCCGTAAAGCACCCCGAACAGGCATTCGAGGGCTTCGCGCCCGTTCGGATGCAGAATGGCGATGCTTTCGCCCTTTGCGATGCCCATCGCGGTCAGCGAACGGGCGATGGCCTCGGCGGTGCTGCGCAGCTCGGGCCACGAAAGGTCCGGCGCGCCATCGGGGAAGACAAAACCGGTGCCGCCGTCCCCGGCGCGTTTGTTCAGCCAGTCGCGAACGGTTCCCTTGGGCGGTTCCATCATTCACCTGCCTCCGCCCAGTAGGCGGCGAAGATGTCGCTCAGTGCCGGTTCGCGGGGCGGGATTTCGCGCACGATTTTGGTGGTTTGCACAAAGTGGCGCCAGTTGAGGTTTGTGTCGATCGAATTGCCGCCCCAGCTGCCGCAGCCCATCGACAGGGAAAACGGCATGCCATTGGTAAAGGCGCCGCCGGTGGCAAATGTATGCGCCTGGTTCACGATCACCCGGCAGGTGGGCATTTCGCGGCCCAGCTCGACGGCGCGGGCGTCCTGGCGGGTGTGGATGCCGATGGAATGGCCGGCGCCCTGGTGGTCCAGGATACGGGCGGCGATGGCTTTGGCATCCGGGAAATCCGCGGCGCGGTAGACCGCCAGAATGCGGCTCAGCTTTTCGCCGGACAGCGGGTGGTCGGGACCGATCCCCTTGGTTTCCACCGCCAGAAATTCGGTGTCTGCTGGGACTTTTCCGCCCATGTCCAGCGCGGCCAGCATCTTGTCCGCGTCCTGCGCGATGACCTCGCGGTTCAGGTGGCCGTCCGGCCAGAGCTTGGCAATAATGCCCGCTGTGCCGGCTTCGGGAACCAGCGCCCCGCCTTCCCTGGCAAGTGCGGCAATGAACTGGTCATAGACGGCGTCCACCACCACAACCGCGTTCTCCGAGGAGCAGGAAGTGGCGTTGTCGAATGTCTTGGAGGCGGTGATCTTGGCCGCCGCATCCGCCAGGGCTGCGGTTTCGTCCACAATCACGGTCACATTGCCGGCGCCCACTGCCACCGCAGGAGTGCCGCAGGACTGGGCGCGGTGGACGTTGTTTTGGCTGCCGGTGCAGATCACCCGGTCGGCGGTCTCCATCAGCGCCTGGGTTTTGGCTTTGGAACCGGGTGCGGGGATCATCTGAACCAGATCCGGGTCCAGCCCCAGCTTGGCGAATTCGGCGTGAATGAAAGACAGCAGCAATTCGCAAGAGGCCACGCCCTTGGGCGAGGGGGCCACTACGATGGCATTGCCGCCCTTCAGGGCGTTGATGATATTGTTGGCCGGCGTTGCGGCCGGGTTGGTTGAGGGGACAACGGCGCCGATCACCCCGATCGGGCGGATGATCTCGGTGATGCCGGTCGCGGGATCGTCGCTGATGATACCCTGGGTCTGAACGCCTGCAATATCACGTAATAGCCCCAGCGTTTTGCGGTGGTTCTTAGTGATCTTGTCCGGCACATTGCCCAGGCCGGTGGTTTCAACGGCAAGCTCGGCCAGGGACCGGTTGCGGGCGGGTTCCATGATGGCCCAGCCTGCCGCCAGGGCGGCCTTGTCATAAAGCGCCTGGCTGCCGCAGGCCTCGAATGCCTGCTGAGCGGTGCGTGCGCGCGCCACGATCTGTTCCACCTCGGCGATGCCGGAGGCGAGTGCGTCCTGAGCGGTCATGTCTTACCTCGATTGATTGTCCGGGGCAGGGGCGCTGCCCCGGAGGGTTTCGGCCAGGGCTCGCGGGATCAGAGCCCGGCCAGAAGTTCCTTGAGTGTCTGTTCGCGGGCGGCCCACATCGCTTTGACCTCGTCGCGGGTCATGATGTGCATGGGCGAGCCGCCGGCCTGCATCTTCTTGGCCACACGGGGATTGGCGAACATCTCCGGCACGGTGGCGGCAAGCTGGTCGATCACCTCCTCGGGGGTGCCTTTGGGCACCATCACGCCGCGGAAATTGACCGAGGAATTGTCCACTTCCAGCCCCTGCTCCTGCATGGTGGGCACGTCGGGCACGAACTCCGAGCGCTGCAGGTCGGCCACGCCCAGAATTCTGACGTTGCCGGCCTCCTGCGCGCGGAAAGCGTCGGACAGATTGTTGATCCCGCCCATGACTTCACCGGCGATCACCGCCTTCATCGCAGCGGCACCGCCGCCTTTGGTCGGGATATAGGCCATTTTCACGCCCGCCGCCTTTTCGACCTGCAGCGCGGCAATGTGGTGGCCGACAAACAGCCCGGCGCCCGAGAAGGTCAGCTTGCCCGGGTTCTCCTTGGCATGGGCGACAACATCCGCCATCGAGGTGAAGGGGCTGTCCGCGGCTACAACAAACACGGCCGGGTCTGCGCCCCAATTGGCGATGGGTTCAAAACTGTCAGCGGAATACTGCACGCCGCCCTTGATCGACTGGGCGATGAAGTGCGGCACGTTATAGGCCGCCAGCGTGTAGCCATCCGGATCGGCCTGGGTGGCAAACCAGTTCCAGCCGACACGCCCGCCGGCACCTGGCTTGTTGATGATGGCGATGGGCATTCCCAGGGCATCCTCGTTGCCGGCGGTCATGGTCACGATCCGGGCCTGGAAATCGGTGGCGCCGCCCGCCCCGTAAGAGACCATCATCATGATCGGGCGTTCCGGGTAATCCTCGGCCAAAGCAGCACCGCCCAGGCCCATCAGCGCCATGGCAGCGCCTGCAATCAGTTTTTTCATCTTTTTTCTCCTCCCTTATGGTTCCGGTCCGCATTTCAGCGGTCAGAACAGAATTTCACGTGGTGTGTAGACGCTCAGCAGAAGCGCAAAGAGACCGTACATCACCGCAACAAAGCAGGCGGTGATCAGGGCGCGCTTGACCCAGGTCCTGGTTTCGGAATGCGGCGCGGGGTCGTAGAGCGACAGCAGAATGAAAAAGGCAATGGCGGTCGCAGTATAGAACCCCAGCGCTTTGGCGGCCCAGAACACATAGATCAGCATCACCGCCAGTCCGGGCAGCATGTTCAGGCACAACGAGCGGGAAATGCCCGCGCCGACCTTGCTGAGGCCAAGGACCGCCTTGCCGAAGGTCCAGCCTGCCAGCACCACAAACACGGAGGCGATCAGGCGCGGGAACAGGAAGGCCTCGGCAGGGGCTTGGGTATAGCTGATCCAGGCGACCCAGACGCCGACTGCAAATACCACGCCGGAGCCGAAGATGTGCTGAGACTGGTTCATGCCTGTGCCTCCTCTTTGGTGGTGTAGCGGCGGCTGCGGAGTTCCATCCAGCCCGAATAGGCGATGGAGGCCACCACCACGGAAATCAGGAAGATGTTCAGCCCGCCGGACAGGAAGTAGCTGGCCTTGCCGATGGTGGCGTCGGCGATCATGCCGCCCTGGATGAAATTGGATTCCGCGATCGGGCCCAGGATCAGCCCCAGCACCAGCGGCGCGGCAGAGAAGCCGAAGCGTTCCAGGAAGTACATGCCGATGCCGAGGCAGGCCATGACATAGACGTCGCCCATCGAGCTTTGCACCGAGTAGGCGCCGAACACCGACAGGGCCAGCACAATGGCCGCCATCACCGATTGCGGCACCTGGGCGACGCGGGCGGCCAAGCCTGCCACGTAGAGCCCGAAGAGGCACATCAGGACCTGGCCCACCAGCATCGAGTTGATGAAGGTCCAGGCCACGTCCGGGTGGTTGTCGAACAGGTCGGAGCCGGGGAAGATGCCATGGATCAGCAGCCCGCCAAGCAGCACCGCGGCGGTGGGGCTGCCGGGGATCGACAGGGTGAGAAGCGGCACCAGCGACGGGCCGACCATGGCATTGTTGGCGGCTTCAGCGGCGATCACGCCTTCGCTGTGGCCCTTGCCGAATTTCTCCTTCTCGGAGGAGAACTTCTTGGTCTGGTCATAGGCGACCAGCCCGGCGATCTGGCCGCCGACACCGGGGATCAGCCCGATGATGGAGCCGGTGATGGTGCCGATGCCCAGGGCCAGCGGGCGGCGCAGCAGTTCCCTGGTTGCGTCCAGAACCGAGTGTTTCTGCACCTCGATAACCTCGGCGCCTGCCGAACGGCGGCCCTTGGCGAACATGGTCAGAACCTGCGGGATGGCAAACAGGCCGATGAGGGCCGCGATGATGTTGATGCCGCCGCCAAGCGACGGGTGGAAGATGAAGCGCTGGGCACCCATGATGTCGTCAAAGCCGATGGTGGCCAGCCATAGCCCGATGCAGCCCGACAGCAGACCCTTGACCACCGAGGCGGAATCCAGCGAGCCGATGACCGTCACGCCCAGAATAGCCAGCCAGAACAGGTGCGATGGGCCGAAAGCCAGCGCCCATTCTGCCAGCAGCGGGGTCAGGAAGATCAGCAGCAGCACGCCGAAGATGCCGCCCACGGCGGAGGCGAGGAAGGACAATTGCAACGCCTTGGCGCCCTGGCCCTGCTTGGCCATCTGATGGCCGTCCAGGGTGGTGGCGATATTGGCCGGCGCGCCGGGGATCTTCAGCAGGATCGCGCTGACGGCACCGCCGGCAACTGTGGAGGTATAGGCCGCCCCCAGAAGGATCAGGCCCTGCACCGCCTCCAGATGGAAGGTGAAGGGGATCAGCAGCGCCACCGCCATCGTGGGGGAAAGCCCCGGGGTTGCCCCCAGGATCAGCCCGCCGACCGTGCCGCCCAGAAGCAGCAGGAAGGACAGCGGCGAGAAGACATCTCCGAAGTAAAATATGAAGTCCATTCAGGGCCTCCCAACCCGGCTGATCGTCCAATAGCTCTTGTTGACAAAACAGGTTAGGCCATGAAAATAGTAATGCAAACGTTTTCATAAAATGCACCACGGCAGGGGAATTTATGGCTTCAAAACAAAAAGGTAACGTCGATATCGCCGCCGTGGCCAAGGCTGCAAAAGTGTCTCCCTCCACGGTTTCGCGCACCTTCAACCACCCCGGTCTGGTCAGCCCGGCGACTCGCAAGAAGATCAACCGCGCAGTGCAGAAGCTTGGCTATATCCGCAACCGTGCGGCGCAGACGATGCACGGAAAGCGTTCAGCGACTATCGGCCTGGTTGTTCCGACGATCAACCACGCGATTTTTGCCGAGGTGATCCAGGCGTTCTCGGATTCCATCGGCAAAGAGGGCTTCAGCCTGCTGCTGGCCTCGCACGGGTATGATCTGGACCGGGAATACGCGATGGTCCGCAAGTTTCTGGAGCACCGGGTCGACGGGGTGGCGCTGATCGGGCTCGAGCATTCGGACGCCACCGCCCGGCTGATCGCGCAGCAGGAAATTCCGGCGATGGCAATCTGGAATTATGCTGAGGACGCGGCATGGCCCTGTGTCGGGGCTGACAACAGGCAGGCAGGCCGGATGGCGGCGGAGCATCTGCTGGCGCTGGGGCACCGCGACATCGGCCTGATCTTTCCCGACACACATGGCAATGACCGGGCGCGGCACCGGCTGTCGGCGGTTCTGGAAACACTAGAAGCTGCAGGAATCACCGTGCCGCAGGCCAGAAAATCCGAAGCGCCCTATAGCGTGGCGCAGGCCAAACAGGCGGCCTTGGACCTGCTTGCCGGGCCGTCCCGCCCGACGGCGCTGTTGTGCGGCAATGACGTGATCGCCCAGGGCGCGTTGTTCGGGGCGCAGAAACGCGGGCTGAAAGTGCCGCAGGAGCTGTCGGTTATGGGGATCGGCGATTTCAACGGCTCGGCTGATATTGAACCCGGCCTGTCAACGGTCCGGATCCCGGCCGAAACCATCGGAACACTCGCAGGGGCGCAGTTCACCCGATTCATCACATCCGATGCGCCGGAGCCGTTCAGGCTGTGCTGCGACCTGGAACAGATCATCAGGGGGACCACCGGGCCGGCCCAGGCGGCTTCGCTCAGCCGGGCAGGCCGTTGGAAAGGCCGCTGAACAGGTCGCAGGCCCGGATAAAGGCGCAGCATTCCTCGGACAACGCCGCAAAGCGGGAGCGGTCGCGCTGGTACAGGTAGACCTCGCGCCTGTCCGGCAGATCTGCAATCGGGCGGAAGGCCGTGGT
The DNA here is from genome assembly GCF_000511355.1 of Leisingera methylohalidivorans DSM 14336. Classification (NCBI taxonomy): domain Bacteria; kingdom Pseudomonadati; phylum Pseudomonadota; class Alphaproteobacteria; order Rhodobacterales; family Roseobacteraceae; genus Leisingera; species Leisingera methylohalidivorans. The sequence continues at coordinate 880,151 of NC_023135.1, forward strand.
TTCCGGCATGAAGCGGGCCACGGTCTGCGGCAGCACCGTGACCCATTTGCCGGTGCGCACCATGGTGATCAGCGAATGGGTGTTGTGAATTGTCACATCGGCGCCGCTGCTGGCCTCGACAAAGCGCTCATTGCGGATCAGATCGCACAGGGCATTGCGGACAAATCCCGCGCCGGTGACATCCGCAATGGAGGGCGGGCTGTCCTGCTGGAACAACGGGTGCCCGGCTGAGCAGACCAGGCCGAAGCGGTCCTCGAACAGCGGCACCGCCTTGACCCCGTTCAGCGGATGATAGCCGGAGGCGATGCCGATATCCGCCTTGCCCTCGGCCAGCGCATCCAGCACCTGCTGGGTGTCGGTATCGCGCAGTTCAACCTTAAGGCCGGGGTAGCGGGCGGTCATGTGCTCCAGCACCGGCGGGAACACCAGCGCCGCGACTGAGGGAACCGAGACGATGCGGATCAGCCCGTGTATGGCCTCCGCCGCCATTTCGATACTTTGCACGGTCTGGTCGAACTGGCGCACTTGTTTCTGGGCCAGGTCAAACACTTGCTCCCCCAGCGGCGACAGCTGGTTCTTGCGCTCGCCTTCGAACAGCTTTTTGCCCAGATGATCCTCCATCTGCTTGAGAGTCATGGAGACAGCCGACTGGGTCCGGCCCAGGCGGTTGGCCGCCTCTGACAGGTTTCCGGTTTGCGCCACGGTGCAAAAGGCGCGCAGCATTTCGATTTTCAGCGCCAGGGCTTCAAACTTTCTGTAGTTACGTTCAGTTATTTGAGTTTGACTGATGCGGGTCCGGAAGTCCATCCTGCTGCAAACCTGAAAATCAGCATCTGGGGCTTCTCCGTGACCAAACTGAACCTGATTGCCGGCGAATGGCTGGCTGGCGAAAGCGAAATCGAAAACCGCAACCCTTCGGATCTGAGCGATCTGGTCGGCATGTTTGCCCAGGCCAGCGCCGATCAGCTGGAGGCAACGCTGGATCAGGCGCAAGTTGCGCAAGCCGAGTGGGCGGCCTACGGCCTGGAGCGCAAGCAGACCGTGCTGAACAACATCGGCAACGAGCTGATGTCCCGCGCCGAAGAATTGGGCACGCTGCTGGCCCGCGAAGAGGGCAAGCCGCTGGCCGAGGGCAAGGGCGAAGTCTACCGCGCCGGTCAGTTCTTCACCTATTACGCCGCCGAATGCCTGCGCCAGATCGGTGAAAACGCCGACTCCGTGCGCCCGGATATCGAAGTCGATGTGCGCCGCGAGGCCGTCGGCGTGGTGGCGATCATCTCTCCCTGGAACTTCCCGACCGCAACCGCGTCCTGGAAAATCGCACCGGCGCTTTGCTATGGCAACGCGGTGGTGTGGAAGCCCGCCAACATCACCCCCGCATCGGCTGTTGCGCTGACCGAGATCATCGAGCGTCAGGACATCCCCAAGGGCCTGTTCTCGCTGGTGATGGGCTCGGGCCGCTCGATCGGCCAGCGCCTGGTCGAAAGCCCCAAGGTGAACGCGATCTCCTTCACCGGCTCGGTGCCGGTGGGCAAGGGTATTGCGGCGGCGGCGATCCAGAACCTGACCAAAGTGCAGATGGAGATGGGCTCCAAGAATGCGCTGGCGGTGATGGACGACGCCGATCTGGATCTGGCTGTTGCCTTGTCGCTGGGCGGCGCCTTTGGCGGCACCGGGCAGAAATGCACCGCCTCCTCGCGGCTGGTTGTGCATGACGCCATCCACGACGCATTTGTCGAAAAGCTGGTTGCCGGCGCCAAAGCCATGAAAGTCGGCCACGCGCTGGAAGAGGGCGTGCAGATGGGCCCGGTGGTCAGCGAGCAGCAGCTGAACGAGAACCTGGCCTATGTCGACCTGGGTAAATCCGAAGGCGCGGAGCTGGCCTGCGGCGGACAGCGGCTGGAGATGCCGCACGAGGGCTTCTACATGTCGCCGGGCGTGTTCCTGAACAGCACCAACGCCATGCGCATCAACCGCGAGGAAATGTTCGCGCCGCTGACCAGCGTGATCAAGGTCGGCAGCTACGACGAGGCGCTGGCGGTGGTCAATGACACCAACTTCGGCCTGACCTCGGGCATCGTGACCCAGTCGCTGGCCCGCGCCACCCATTTCCGCCGCAACGCGCGCACCGGTGTTGTCACCGTCAACCTGCCGACGGCAGGCACCGACTACCACGTGCCGTTCGGCGGCCGCGGCGACAGCTCTTATGGCCCGCGCGAGCAGGGCAAGGCGGCGGCTGAGTTCTATACCACCGTCAAGACCGCCTACATCAGCGCTGGCAAGCCGGTCTGATTGCGGGAACCTGGCAGCGCCTTGCAGCCGGCCTGCCTGAGAATGAAAGCGCCCGTTCCGACCCTTCCGGGGCGGGCGCATACCGCCCGCCGCAAGCGGCCGGGCGATGGTTTTTGAAATTCGAGGTGCTTGAATGACCGGATACCGTATCGATTGCCTGCAGTATGCCAACTGGTCGGAGAAGATTTTCCGCCAGCTGCGCGAGGGCGGCGTGGACGCGATCCAAGTCACCATTGCCTATCACGAGAACTTCCGCGAAACGGTTCTGAACTTCGAGAAGTGGAACCGCTGGTTCGAGCAGTATCCGGACCTGATCATGAAGGGGCAGTGGGCCGGCGACATCGACAAGGCGCGCGAGACCGGCCGCACCGCGGTTTTCTTCGGCTTCCAGAACCCGTCACCGATGGAGGATGACATCGGCCTGGTGGAGATCCTGCACACTCTGGGCGCGCGCTTCATGCAGCTCACCTATAACAACCAATCGCTGCTGGCGACCGGCTGTTACGAGGCCGAGGATCCCGGCATCACCCGCATGGGCAAGCAGGTGATCAAGGAGATGAACCGCGTCGGCCTGGTGGTGGACATGAGCCATTCTGCCGACCGCTCCACCATCGAAGCGGCCGAGCTGTCCACCCGGCCCATCGCCATTACCCATGCCAACCCCTATGAATGGTCGCCCGCCCTGCGCAACAAAAAGGATGATGTGATCCGTGCGGTCACCGGCCACGGCGGCATGCTGGGCTTTTCGGTCTATCCGCATCACCTGAAGGACAAGGGCGCCTGCACCCTGCAAAGCTTCTGCGAGATGGTTGCACGCACCGCCGACAAATACGGGGTCAAGCACCTCGGCATCGGCACCGACCTCTGCCAGGATCAGCCCGACAGCGTGGTTGAGTGGATGCGTGTCGGCCGCTGGAGCAAGGAAATCGACTACGGCGAGGGATCAGCCGCCGCTCCGGGCTTCCCGGAAATGCCGGGCTGGTTCAAGGACAACCGCGACTTCGGAAACATCGAAGAGGGCCTTCGCGCGACGGGCATGAACGATGATGAGGTCAGCGGCATCATGGGCGGGAACTGGTACCGGTTCTTTGCCGAGAACTTTGGCCCCAAAGGATAACCTAAATGGAAACAACCGCGCAGACATCAATATCACTGCGGGACCCGGCTCAGGTCATGCGCCTGAGCCGTCTCGGCTCTTTGCACCAGTGCCGTCTCAGCTTTATGCGGATTCTGACACGGCGCATGGCCCGCGAAAACTGGAGCTTTTCGCGCCCCAAGTTCGATATTGATGAAAACGGCGTCGGCGTTGCGGTTTTCTCCGCCACCGGCCCTGCGCGGACCTATTCCCTGATCGCCTTTGCACACGATCTGCCGCCTGAAATGCGGTCGGATCGTGTGATTGCAACTGCCTGGGATGCCACTTTTGCCTTGTTCGATGGCGTCCCGGATGACGAAGATATCGAACGCCTTTCGAAAAATGTCCCTTATCAGGAAGCCGGCCGGGTCAGCGAACGAGAGATTTCGGTATCGCGGGCAAACCGGTCCGTGCGCCTGTGGGAACATGTGGTCAATGCCCTGTCCGAAGGCCGTCAGCCGGATGTCGGCCAGCTTGATGCTGTCGGCTATCTGATGCGGACCACCGCCGTTTATGGCTCGGGCAAGCTGGGCGCCGCCGACCGCGAGATGATCGCAACGCGCCCGGAATTCCAGGTTCCCTTCCAGGCTGAGATGCTGTCGGTTTTCCTGACCCGCTGGTTCGTGCGCGATCTGGTGCAGCATATGGCCGGCCTGCGCGCCAAGGCGGCAGGGCGCACGGCGGCGCAGCTGGACCCGGAGCTGGCCCGTTCGCTGGGGATCGGCAATTCAACCGGATTGGGCATGGCGCCGTTCCTGCTGAACCATCCGGTCCTGTTCAACAACTGGATCGCCTCCCGCGAGGAAGCGATCCGGACTGTCCGCAGTCTCGACAGCGCGTCTGATGAGGACATCTCCCTGTTCCTGCAGCTTTTGCAGCGCAGCAAGAAGAATGTCGCCTTGTGGACGTCCGAGCATGAGATTCAGCTGCGCAAGCTTGCCGATTTGCGCAGTGACCTGGTCAAGATCGACAGCTACCTTTCAGATCCGCAGGTGCTGACTGTCAGCCAGCCATGGGATCAGATGCACCGCTGGGCCGAGGAAACGCTGTCGCTGGAAGGCCAGGAATGGCTCGCGTCGCTGATGCTGGAGCCCTATGGCAGCCTGATCGACGGATTGAGCGGCGGCATGGCGGCGGACAACACGCCGACGTTCCGTATCTCGGGGGCGATGACCATCGAGGAACTGCGCGGGCTTCTGACGCGGGTATATGAATGGGCCATCGGCACGGATTGGCAAAAGCGGGAAAACCGCGCCCGCGCCTGGTATGTGTCGGAAGAAAAGCTGGAACCGCGCCTGGGCGAACGGTTCGAGGAGCCGGTGGAAGAATACGAGCAGCCATTGGCCCCCGGCCGGGATGCTGCTGCGCTGTTCAACGCGCTGGCGCATTGGCAGGGCGACACCCGCGTCGCCGAGTTTCTGCTGCGCCACCCTGAGTACCGCCATACCGTGCGCCGCGCCCAGATCGCGGGCCGCGCACCCTATGCCGAGATCCGCGACAACACAATTTCGCATGACGTGCTGCCGATTGACATGCTGCGCTGCAAACTCGCCTTTTTCGGCGCCACGCAGTTTGATCCCCGCTCTGACCGCTGGGTCCGGATCTGCATGTACGGCAACGCGCCCTATCCGCAGGATCTTTCGCAGGAGAATGCGGAATTCTGGGTTTATCCCAGGCTCGAAGAGGGGGCACCGGAATGAACCATTCGCTGAATGAAATCGAAGCGATGTGCAAACGCGCTGCCCGCGGTGCCGGCCTGTCCTGGGGCCTGGCCGAGGAAGCCGCCAAAGGCACACGCTGGCTGTCTGCCTTCGGCTTTCCGGGGGCGGAGCTGCTGGCGGCGCTTCTGGAGCTGAACGACCGGCTGCCGCCTGCCGATTTCGCCCCCTCGGCGCTGGCCGGCGTGTGGACCGCGCCTTCGGGACGGATGAGCCCGCTGATCGCCGGCGCCGCCTTGAGCGATTGCGCGGTGCAGCTGATGGACGCGGGCCGGATCGAAATGGAGCGTGTTTGCGTGCCGCTGCTGCTGGTTCCCTTTGCGGCTGGTGCCGCTTTGCGGCTGGAAACGCCGGTTGCCGTGGAATGGGCCGGTGCCCGTTTGGCCACGGATGGCCGCCAGCTCTGCGCGCAGGGCGCCCCGGATGCCTATACCGCCATGCTGGCGGAGAAGGTGGCCTTTACCGCCCCAGCTGAAATGACAGAACGCCGGGAGCCGGTCTTGCGCGGCAGCGCCCCGGCCGAGGCCTGGAACCGTCTTGGCGTTCTTGCCCACCGCACTTATGCGCCCGCCACCGAAGCTTCGCGATTGCGCGGCGCGGGTGCCGGGCTGTCCGACAACGACTGAAAAGGCGTCGCTATGACCGAAACCAAAACCCTGTCCCTTGCCGAGATCGAGGATCTGTCCTTCCGCGCCCTGGTGGCGGCCGGCACATCCGAGGCCAACGCCCGGCCGCTGGCGGTTGCCACCGCGGCAACCGAAGCGGATGGCGTCGCCAGCCACGGCCTGGCCTATATCCCGATCTATGCCGAGCATGTGCAATGCGGCAAGGTGGACGGGCAGGCGATTCCGGCACTGGCGCGCCCGCGTCCCGGTGTGGTGGCGGTGGATGCCGCCACCGGTTTTGCCCATTCCGCGATCGACCTGGGGTTTGAAGCGCTGATCCCGGCGGCCCGCGCGCAGGGTGTGGCGGTTCTGGCAATCCGCAACAGCTATAACTGCGGCGTGCTGGGCTATCACACCGCCCGTCTGGCCCGCGCCGGGCTGGTGGGGCTGGGCTTCACCAACGCGCCGGCCTCGATTGCGCCTTCGGGCGGCGCCAGGCCGGTTGTCGGCACCAATCCGTTTTCGGTGGCGGTGCAGGGTGAAGACGGCGAGCCTGAGCTGCTGATCGACCAGAGCGCCAGCACCATCGCCAAAAGCGAAGTGATGAAACACGCCCGCGAAGGCAAGGAAATCCCGCTGGGCTGGGCGCTGGACGCCGATGGCAACCCGACCACCGACCCGGACGCGGGCCTGAAGGGCTCGATGGCGCCGTCGGGCGGCTACAAGGGCGTCGGTGTTGCGCTGCTGACCGAGATCATGGCCGCCGCCCTGACCGGTGCGACCCTGGGTATCAATGCCTCGCCGTTTTCCGGCACCGCAGGCGGACCGCCCAAAACCGGCCAAATGTTCATCGCAATCGACCCGGTTGCTACCTCAAATGACAGTTTCCGTTCAGGAATGGTCGGAATCGTGGAAGCAGTGCGTGCGCAGACAGGCGCACATCTGCCGGGCGACGGGCGCCGCGGCAAGCGGCTCAAGGCCCGGACAGATGGCGTCGCGGTCAGCGTAGCAACGCTGAACAGGATCCAAGCCCTGCTGGGCTGACGCCAGACTCCGGCGGTTGCGCGAACCGCCGGAAAATCCGCATTTCGGTGCGGCACGTGCGAAACGGGAGGAAACGCATGTCAATTAAGCAACCTTTCACCGATCTGGAGATTAAGACCTCCGACGGTGGCTTCTATAAGGGGCACAGCCTTGAGATCGCCTTGCTCAGCAAGGGGATCATGGTCGCTCTGGTTCTCTGGGCACTGGTCTGGCCGGCAAACGCCACGGGCGTTCTGGGCAGCCTTAACTGGCGTATTCTGGAAAACTTCAACGCCTTCTACATCGTCATCGTCGGCTTCTTCGCCTTTTTCCTGTTTGTGATCGCCGCATTGCCGCAAACTGGTAAGCGGATCATGGGGACGCCGGGTCAGGCCAAGGAGTTCTCGGACTTTTCCTGGTTCTCGATGATGTTCGGCGCCGGCCTGGGTGTCGGCCTGATGGTTTTCGCCACCGCCGAGCCGCTTGGCCTTTGGGGCTCGAACCCGGAAGTGCTGGCGCAGAACGTGGTGCCGAACACCGAAGAAGCCATTCAGTCCGGCTTCCGCTACACGTTCCTGCATTACGGCTTTCATGCCTGGGCGATCTATGTGGTGACCGGCCTGTCGCTGGCCTACTACGCCTATACCCGTGACATGCCGCTGACCATCCGCACCGCGCTGACACCGCTGTTCGGCAAGCTGATGAACGGCTTCCTGGGCCATGTCGTCGACGTGCTGGGCGTGGTTGCCACCATCCTGGGTGTCTCCGTGACCATCGGCTTCGGCGTCAGCCAGTTTGTTGACGGCGTTTATGCCGTGACCGGCATGGAATGGATGATGGACATGAGCGGCGACGCGCCGGCACCGGGCACTGTCGGCCTGCTGGCAGGTCTCTTTGCCATCATGGGCCTGTCGATCATCTCGGCTGTCTCCGGCGTTGGCCGCGGCGTGAAATACCTGTCCAACCTGAACCTGGTTCTGTCAATCGTCCTGCTGCTGACCTTTGTGGTGTTCGGCTCGTTCATGTTTGCCATGACCACCTATGCGTCGGCCTTTGTGGATTACATCCTGCACTTCACGGCGCTGAGCTTTGGTCCCTATGGCCCGCAGCCGGCAGCTGAGTTTGCGGCGGCATTGCCTGCCGAGGCAGCCCCGTATGCGGATGCATTGCGCGGCGGTGCGACCAACGCCTGGGGCTCTTTCGGCGGCTTCAAGTCCGGCCTTGAAGGCGAAGCGGCAGCGCTGTCCGATGACGTTCTGTCGGCAGTCTATGCAGCGGGTGAACCGCAGCGCCAGTTCGGCTGGCAGGCTGGCTGGACCACCTTCTACTGGGCCTGGTGGATTGCGTTCTCGCCCTTTGTCGGCCTGTTCCTGGCACGCATTTCCCGCGGCCGTTCGGTGCGTGAGTTCATCATCGGCTGCGTGTTCGCACCGGCGATGGTCTGCTTTGCATGGATGGCAATCCTGGGCGGCACCGCCATCGATCTGGAACTGAGCGGTGCGGCAGAAGGCGCGATCATCGGTGCCTCCAACACGGCCAAGCTGTTCGTGACCCTGCAGAGCATGATCGACGGCGGCCTGCTGTCGGGCATCACCATCATGTGCGTGGTGCTGATCATGACCTTCCTGGTCACCTCGGCTGACTCCGGCATCCTGGTGATGAACACCATCATGTCCGGCGGCGACCAGAACGTCGGCAACAAGCATAAGATCGTTTGGGGCCTGATCCTGACCGCTGTGATCGGCACGCTGTTGTTTGCAGGTAAGCAGAACGGCGGGGCCGATCCGATGGAAGCGCTGAAAAGCGCGATGATCATCGGCGCGCTGCCGTTCACCATGGTGATGGGTCTGATGTGTGTGTCGCTGGCCAAGGCGCTGTTCCGTGACGGTCAGCGTGACAAGGCTGGAGACCGCGCACCTGCCGAGTAAAAAAAAGAGCTGCCCATCAGGGTGGTGCTGGGGCCGGAGGGAGAAATCCCTTCGGCCCTTTTCAGTCCGTGCCGGGCGGGAGGTGCCGGGGATCCGCTTGGTGTTTGAACCACTCCAGCATCCGCGCCAGCGCGCTGGCGCCGGCACCGGGCACACGGTGCTGCAGAAAATAACTGTGCGGCCGGTCCGAGACCGCAGGCCCCAGCCGCAGCACCTCGCCGCAGGCCAGCGCGTGATCGGCGATGCCGCTCCAGCCCAGCCCGATGCCTTCGCCGCGGCGCACCGACTGCAGCAGGAACGGGTAGGCGTCGAATTCTGCCGCCGTGCCTAACCGGGGCTGCGGCAGGCCGGCCTTGGCAAACCAGCCCTCCCAGGTCAAAAAACCGGAGCTGCCGGTATCGAAGTGCAGGAACAGCTCTGGCGGAAGCTGCGTGATATCCGCGGCTGCCTCGGGGTGGGCCTCCAGAAACCGGGGGCTGCAGACCGGGAAGGTTTCTGCCGCGATCAGCGGGAAATACGGCCGCTCCGGCATCCGCGCCGGGTCCCAGACCACCGCTGCATCCAAACGGCTGAGGTCGATATCGCCCAGCTGGTCGGTGGTTACCACCCGCACCCGGCCGCCGCCCAAATAAGCGCGCAGGTCCGAATAGCGCGGCATCAGCCATTGATCGGCAAAGCCAAAGGTGCAGGCCAGTGTCACCTCGTTTGTCTCCGGCGCGGCCAGAACCTCGCTCCAGGCCTGATCCACATGGCCCAGCCCCAGCGCTACGGCAGCCGCCAGCCGGTCCGCATTGGCTGTGGGCGTGATCCGGTTGTTGTTGCGCTCAAACAACGGCTGACGCAGCCGGTCCTCCAGCGTGGAGATATGGCGTGAGACGGCAGGCTGGCTCAGCCCCAGTTCCGCCGCAGCGCGCGAGAGGCTGGCATGGCGCACGGCCACCTCCAGAACCAGCAGGGAATTCAGTGATCCGGATGTGGGGCGTATCGAGCGTTCCATAGAAAATTGTTAGGGGAAGTATAGCTTCTGGGCCAGTGGATATTGCGGGAGGCAAAGATAGTCTGTGGCGGACTGAGATTTGACCGGCAACAGACAGAGACCTCCTATGCAGCAGCGCCCCCTTTCCCATATCCGCGTTCTCGACTTCGGCCATTATCTGGCCGGGCCTTTGACCGGCATGATGCTGGCCGACATGGGCGCCGAGGTGATCCGCATCACCCCGCCCGGCGGCACCGGATTTGACGGCCCGGCCTTTGACATGCTGTCGCGGGGCAAGCGGACGCTGGAGCTGGATCTGAAATCGCAGGAGGGCCGCGCCACTGCCATTGAACTCGCCAAACGCGCCGATGTGGTGATCGAGAATTTCCGCCCCGGCGTCATGGACCGCCTCGGCCTGGGGCGGGAGGTTCTGAGGGCCGCCAATGATCAGCTGGTGTATCTGTCGCTGCCGGGCTTTGCCTCCACCGATGCGGACCTGGCGGATTTGCCGGCCTGGGAGGCGGTGATCGCCGCCTATACCGGCCAGTTCACCGACATGGGGCTGAACCGCCGCCTGATGGGCATCAACCCGTCGTTTTCACCGCTGGCGCTGGCCTCGGCCTATGGGGCCAGCTTCGGTGCCATGTCGGTGCTGTTTGCCCTGAACGCCCGCGAGGCCAACGGCGGCGACCATATCGAGGTGCCGCTGGCCGCCGCCCTGCTGGAAGGCTTGGTCTATAACTGCGAACAGATCGAGGACTATCCCGAACGCTACAAATCCCCGCGCGAGGTGGAGCTGGACCGCCGCGAAGCCGAAGGGCTGCCGATGAACCTGAAATTCGGCGAGCTGTCAGAGTTCCTCGACCCCTTCTACCGCACCTATACCTGTGCCGACGGCCGCGGCTTTTATGTGGTGGCAGGTTCGGTCGCTGCCCACCCGCGGCGGGTGCTGGAGACCTTGGGGCTCAAGGACCTTGCGGACGAGCTGCCGGATTTCCCGGCTTATCTCGACACCAGGGACTGGCCCGCCGAATGGTCGATGCGCAATTACCCGGTGGGGCCGTCGGATCGGGCACGGGTGTCTTCCGCGATGAAAGCCGCCTTCCTGACCAAACCGTCACATGAGTGGGAAGCGCTGTTTGGTGCGGCCAAGGCGCCTGCCACCGCGCAGCGCTTCACCCGGGAATGGCTGGATGACCCGCATGCGCTGGCATCGGGGCTTGTGCTGCAGGTGGAGGACGCCAAACACGGGCTTATGCAACAGATGGGCAATGTGGCCTGGCTGGCAGGCGATAAGGCTGCGGCGCAGAAATCCAGCGCGGTTGAAGCCGATCTTGCCGCGCTTCTGGCGGAGCCGGAACGTGGCGGCGCGGGCGGGCAGGCGGGCCAGGGCTGGCTCGACGGGCTCAGGGTGCTGGACCTCACCAACGTGATTGCCGGGCCGACCATCGGCTCGACGCTTGCGCGGTTCGGCGCCGAGGTGACGCTGGTGCAGCCGGTGGAGCCGTCCGTGGATCCCTGGAACACCGTTGTCTTCGGCATCCACGCGCAGCGCGGCAAGGAGAGCATCCTGCTGAACCTGCGCACCGATGAGGGGCAGGAGGTGCTGGCCAAGCTGATTGCCGGGGCTGATGTGATCACCATGAATGGCACGGACGGGCAGCGGGACAAGCTGGGCCTGTCGCCGGAGCGGCTGGCGAGGCTCAACCCGCGCCTGATCCTGGTGCAGCTCGACGCCTTTGGCGGCCCCATGCGCGGGCCGAAGTCGGATCACCTGGGCTATGACGACCTGGCGCAGGCGGCAACCGGCGTGATGCTGCGCTTTGGCGGCGGTATGGACACGCCCGAGGAACACGCCCATTTCGGCACCATCGATGTCCTGACAGGTTTCTGCGCCTGTGTGGCGCTTGGCGGCGCGCTGCTGCGGCTGAAGGAGACCGGCAAGGGCGGGGTGGCGCGGGCATCGCTGGCAGCGGCCGGCAACCTGATTCAGGCGCAGTTCATGTACAGCCATGCGGGCAGGGCGCCCTTTGACGAGCCTTCGGGCCGCCAGGCCTTGGGCTGGGGGCCGTTCTACCACTGCTATCAGGCCGCCGACGGCTGGTTCTTTTTTGCCGCTCCCAGCGAGCGCGGCCGCGCATTGGCGCGGGTGGCAGAGCTGGCTGACTTGGCCGCGCTGCCGGAGGACCAGCTGCATGGCGCCTTGTCCGAACGCTTTGCCACTCAGCCGCTGGCCCACTGGCGCGCAGCCTTTGCCGGAACCTCTGCCGCCGCAGTGCCGCTGTCGTCGCTGCACGAGACCCGCGACGCGGCGCTGCAGCTGGAAAGCGCCGGCAGCATCGATCTGAAGCTGGCGACCTTCCGGGTGATTCGCCATGACCGGCATCCGATGCGCCGCTGGTGCGATCTGGTGGCGCCGAATGCGGTGCGCCCGCAAGCAGGCCGGATCACCATTCCGGGGCCTGCGCCGAAATACGGCGCGCACACCCGGGCCGTTCTGGCGCGGTCGGGCTACACGCCCGAACAAGCTGATGCGATGATCGCCAGCGGTGCCGCGGGGCAGGCGTGGTCGGAAAAATACCTGCCGGAATAAGCCTCGGAACTGCAGTCTTGCAGGGGATGGGGCGCCCGGCCCGGGCCCCCGTTTGGCCTTGCCGGAAATGCGGGGAAATGGAATTCCCCTGCCGCAAAAGGCGTAAAACTATCAGATTCTGGATTAATTTGTGAAACCGTAATATAGTGGCCTCTCATGCCAAATGAACCTGTGTGCCGGGCGTGCGGAAAAGTCCGGGCAGCAGGGAAAGGGGGCGGGATGCTGATTGCGGTCGTGCTTGTGCTGATCGTGGCGGGGTCTGTTGCGTTCCACCTGTTAAGTCCGTGGTGGTGGACGCCGATCGCGTCGAATTGGGACTATATCGACGATACGCTGGTTATAACCTTCTGGATCACCGGCGCGGTGTTTGCCGCGGTGGTCCTGTTCATGGCCTATTGCGTCTGGAAATTCCGCCACCGGCCCGGGCACAAGGCGGAATTCGACCCGGAAAACAAGCGGCTGGAGCTGTGGCTGACCGGGGTGACCGCTGTGGGCGTGGCCGCGATGCTGGTGCCCGGGCTGTTTGTGTGGAAGCAGTTCGTCACCGTGCCCGACGACGCCACTGAACTTGAAGTTTTCGGCCAGCAATGGAACTGGGCCTACCGGCTGCCCGGCGCTGACGGGGTGCTGGGCACCGCCGATGCGGAATGGGTGAACGGGGAAAACCCCTTGGGCGTCAATCCGCATGACCGCTTTGGCAAGGATGACCTCATCATCGAGGGCGGCGAGGTTTACCTGCCGGTCGGTAAACCGGTGAAACTGCTGCTGCGCTCGATCGATGTGCTGCACAATTTCTACGTGCCCGAGTTCCGCGCCAAGATGGACATGGTTCCGGGCATGGTCACCTACATCTGGCTCACCCCCACCCGCACCGGCGCGTTCGAAGTGCTTTGCGCCGAATACTGCGGCACGGCGCATCCCTTCATGCGCGGCTATGTGAGCGTTGTGGAGGAGGAGGAATACCAGGAGTGGCTGCAGGAGCAGCTGACTTTTGAAGAGTACGCAAGCGATGCGCAGGGCAAAGAAACAACCCGCGTTGCGCAACGCCAATAGATACCAAGGCCGAAGAGGCCCGGATTGGTTGGGGCGGGGGGCAGACCGCGGGCGGAAGCAAAGCGCCCGCTTCGTTTTGCCGGAGGGTTGCCTCCGGTTTGACGGGCGCGGCCCGGTGTGCCGCCGGACGGAACGATACAAGGATTGCACGGAATTGACCTGAACGCCCCGGGAGGAACGCAATGACCGACTACTTGCCTGACCCAGACAGCAATCTGCCGCCGCGCGAAGTTGCCGATGTGATGCCGCCGCATGCGCACAGCTGGATCGGCAAGTACGTCTTCTCGCAGGATGCCAAATACATCGCCCTCCAATACTCCGGCACCGCCATTGCAATCGGCATGGTGGCGCTGGTGCTGTCCTGGCTGATGCGGCTGCAGCTGGGCTTTCCCGGCCTCTTCGACTTCATCACGCCCGAGGCCTATTACCAGTTTGTCACCATGCACGGGATGATCATGGTGGTTTATCTGCTGACCGCGATCTTTCTGGGCGGGTTCGGCAACTACCTGATCCCCCTGATGGTCGGCGCGCGGGACATGGTGTTTCCCTTCGTCAATATGCTCAGCTACTGGATTTACCTGCTGGCGGTGCTGGTGCTGGTGGCCAGCTTCTTTGTCCCCGGCGGCCCCACCGGCGCGGGCTGGACGCTGTACCCGCCGCAGGCGGTGCTTTCCGGCACCCCGGGCGGCGCGCAGGGCGGCATCATCCTGATGCTGCTCTCGCTGATCCTGTTCATCATTGGCTTCACCATGGGCGGGCTGAACTATGCCGTCACCGTGCTGCAGGCCCGCACCCGCGGCATGACGATGATGCGGCTGCCGCTGACGGTCTGGGGGATCTTCACCGCAACCGTGATGGCATTGCTGGCGTTTCCGGCGCTGTTTGTGGCTTGCGTCATGATGCTGTTCGACCGGCTTCTGGGCACGTCGTTTTTCATGCCGACGCTGGTGGAGCTGGGCGAAAAGCTCAGCTACGGCGGCGGCAGCCCGATTGCGTTTCAGCATCTGTTCTGGTTTTTCGGCCACCCTGAAGTCTACATCGTCGCACTGCCCGCCTTTGGCATCGTCTCCGATCTGATTGCCGTGCATGCGCGCAAGACTGTGTTCGGCTACCGGATGATGGTCTGGGCGATCGTGATCATCGGGGCGCTCAGCTTTATCGTCTGGGCGCATCATATGTATGTCAGCGGCATGCACCCGTGGTTCGGCTTCTTCTTTGCCACCACCACGCTGATCATCGCCATTCCAACCGCGATCAAGGTCTACAACTGGGTGCTGACCCTGTGGAAGGGCGACATCCACCTGACCATCCCGATGCTGTTTGCGCTGGGCTTTATCGTGACCTTCGTGAACGGCGGGCTGACGGGGCTGTTCCTGGGCAATGTGGTGGTTGATGTGCCGCTGTCGGACACGATGTTTGTGGTCGCCCATTTCCACATGGTGATGGGGGTGGCGCCGATCATGGTGATCTTCGGCGCGATCTATCACTGGTATCCGCTAATGACCGGCCGGCTGCTGAACCAGGCAATGGGGCAGATCCATTTCTGGGTCACCTTCATCGGCGCCTATGCGATCTTCTTTCCGATGCATTACGTGGGGCTGGTCGGCGTGCCGCGGCGCTATTTTGAGATTGGCGAGCCGGAATTCCTCACCGCGCCGGTGGACGGGCTGAATGCCTTCATCTCCTCCGCTGCGCTGATTGTCGGCGCGGTGCAGCTGCTGTTCCTGTTCAATATCCTGTGGAGCCTGCGCCACGGGCGCGTCTCCGGCGGCAATCCCTGGCGGGCGACCTCGCTGGAATGGCATACCCCTGAAACCCCGCCCAGGCATGGCAATTGGGACGAGCTGCCCAATGTCTACCGCTGGGCCTATGACTACAGCGTGCCCGGCGCGGCTGAGGATTATGTCGCCCAGACTGATCCCTGGGTGCCGGATGGCGCGGGGCGGCGGCTGTGACGGTCATCCTGGCCTTCCTGGCGCTGGTGGCGCTGGCCGCGGGGCTATGGCTGTCGCAGCAGCACCTGGCCTCCAAGCCCTGGCTGGAAACCGGAATTGCGCCCTTGGCGGGCCATGGTCCGGGCCGTGCGCCGGGCATCATCTTCATAGCGGTCTTTGTAACGGTGATCGGCGGGCTGTTTTCCATGCTGGGCAGCGCCTTTGTCATGCAGATCGAAGAAACCCCGTGGGAGCTGGTACCGCTGCCGGGCCGGGTCTGGCTGAACACTGCGCTGCTGCTGCTGGCCAGCCTGTTCCTGCAATTTGTGGTGATTGCCGCGCGGGCAGGCACGCAGCGCTGGCTGCGCGGCAGCCTGATTGCCGCCAGTATCGCCACACTCGCCTTTCTGGCGGGGCAGGTGCAGGTGTGGATCACCTTGACCGATGGCGGCTACCCGCTGGACGGCACCCCGGCGGCGAGCTTCTTTTATCTGATCACCGGCTTGCACGGGCTGCACATGCTGGGCGGTATCATTGCGCTGGCGGTGATCTGCGCGCGCCATGCCGGGACCGGTGACGTCAGGGCGCTGCTGCCGGGTGTCCGGCTTTGCGCGCTTTACTGGCACGCGCTGCTGGCCTTCTGGCTGATGCTGTTTGCACTGCTGCAGGGCTGGGGCAATGCGTTTCTGGCGCTGTGCCGCGCGGTTGTGAGTTGAGGAGGGAGACCGATGGAACACCCATTGCAAGGCCAGGACCAGACGCTGCAGCAGCAGGGCCATAGCGGCTTTGCCGCCGATTGGGGGTCGGACCAGCGCGCCTTCAAGAAGGTCTCCTGGGGCAAAGCGATGATGTGGATCCTGCTGCTCAGCGACACTTTCATATTCGCCTGCTTCCTTGTCGCCTATCTGAACGCCCGCAACTCCACCACCGTGGAGTGGCCCAACGCCAGCGAGGTGTTTGCGCTGCATATCGGCGGCGCGAACCTGCCGCTGATCCTGATTGCCATCATGACCTTTGTGCTGATCTCCTCCTCCGGCACCATGGCGATGGCGGTGAACTGCGCCTACCGCAAGGCGCGCAAGGCCACTGCCGTGCTGATGCTGGCCACCGCCGCGCTGGGCGCGGCCTTTGTCGGCATGCAGGCATTTGAATGGTCCAAGCTGATTTCCGAAGGCGTGCGCCCCTGGGGCAACCCCTGGGGGGCCGAGCAATTCGGCGCCAGTTTCTTCATGATCACCGGCTTTCACGGCACCCATGTCACCATCGGGGTGATCTTCCTGATCATCGTCGCCCGCCGGGTCTGGCGCGGCGATTTCGATCGCGACCAGCGCAGCTGGATGTCGGCAGGCAACGGCGATTACGAGGCGGTGGAGATCATGGGGCTTTACTGGCACTTCGTCGACCTGGTCTGGGTCTTCATCTTTGCATTCTTCTATCTGTGGTAGGGGGCAGCCATGACACATTCACCGCAAACCATTGAGGCCGGAGAGATGGCGCACGACGAAGGCCAGCAGCATCCCATCAAACTCTACTTCTTTGTCTGGGGGCTGCTGTTCGTCCTCAGCGCCGCCTCCTACTGGGTGGATTATGCCCAGCTGCAGGGGCTGCTGCGCTGGAGTCTGATCCTGATCTTCATGACGCTGAAGGCAGGGCTGATCATTGCCGTCTTCATGCATATGGCCTGGGAGCGTCTGGCGCTGATCTATGCCATCCTGCTGCCGCCGCTGGCGGTGATCGGGCTGCTGGCGATATTGATCATCGAGTCGGACTATACGGCTCAGACCCGGGTGATCGAATTCGGGCAGGGGGCGGTAGCTGCTGCAGAAGAGAATTGAACCGCCCGGCCACTGGCCAGGCAGCGCCTGACCTCCGTTCTGTGTTCAGGAGATTGCAACGGAATTGGCGCCCCGGTTTCCCGGAGCGCCTGATTTCCTGGGCATGAACCGGCTTACGCAGCCAGATCAAACCGGTCCGCATTCATCACCTTGACCCAGGCCGCAACAAAGTCCTGGACAAAGGCGGCTTCGCCATCCGCCTGGGCATAAACCTCGGACAATGCCCGCAGCTGCGAGTTGGAGCCGAACACCAGATCGGCGCGGGTGGCGGTCCATTTCACCGCCCCGCTGGCGCGATCACGGCCTTCATAGGTGCCGTCCTCTGCCGGTTTCCACTCCACACCCATATCGACAATATTGGTGAAGAAGTCGGTGCTGAGCAAGCCGGCCCGCTCGGTGAACACCCCGTGCCCGGAACCGCCGTGATTGGCACCCAGCACCCGCAGGCCGCCGATCAGCGCGGTCATTTCCGGCGCGCCAAGGGTCAGAAGCTGCGCCCGGTCCACCAGCATCTTCTCAGCCGGGACGCTATAGGCGGCCTTCTGGTAGTTGCGGAAACCATCGGCCTCCGGCTCCAGCACGGCAAAGCCCTCGGCGTCGGTCTGCTCCTGGGATGCGTCTGTACGGCCCGGTGTGAACGGCACCGAAACCGGGTGGCCTGCCGCCTTGGCAGCCTCTTCCACGCCGGCGCCGCCCGCCAGCACGATCAGATCCGCCATCGAGATCTTTTTGCCGCCGGCGGCGCTTGCGTTGAACTCGGACTGGACGCCTTCCAGGGTGTTCAGAACCGTGGCCAGCTGCTCCGGCTGGTTCACCTCCCAGTCCTTTTGCGGCGCCAGGCGGATGCGGCCGCCATTGGCCCCGCCGCGCTTGTCCGAGCTGCGGAAGGTCGAGGCCGAGGCCCAGGCGGTGGAGACCAGTTCAGCAACCGACAGCCCGGTCGCCAGGATATTTGCCTTCAGCTGCGCGGCATCCTGTTCGTCCACCAGCGCGTGATCCACTGGCGGCAACGGATCCTGCCAGATCAGGTCTTCAGCGGGCACCTCGCTGCCCAGATAGCGCGATTTCGGCCCCATGTCGCGGTGGCACAGCTTGAACCAGGCACGGGCAAAGGCGTCCGCGAATTTTTCCGGATTGGCGTGGAAATCGCGGGAAATCTTTTCATAGACCGGGTCCATGCGCAGTGACATGTCGGCGGTGGTCATCATCGGCGGGTGCGTCTTGCCCGGCTCATGGGCGTCGGCCACCATATGCTCGGGCTTCACGTCCTGCGCCTGCCACTGATTGGCGCCCGCCGGGCTTTTGACCAGTTTCCACTCATAGCCGAACAGCACGTCGAAATAGCCCATATCCCAGGTGGTGGGGTTCGGCTTCCAGGCGCCTTCGATGCCGCTGGTGGTGGTATCGGCCGCATTGCCCTTGCCGTGCGAGTTCAACCAGCCAAGCCCCATGTGTTCGATATCCGCGCCTTCCGGCTCAACGCTGACCAGCTCGGGATCGCCGGCACCATGCGCCTTGCCGAAGGTATGGCCGCCTGCAACCAGCGCCACGGTTTCCTCGTCATTCATCCCCATGCGGGCA
This sequence comes from Leisingera methylohalidivorans DSM 14336, assembly GCF_000511355.1. Taxonomy (NCBI): domain Bacteria; kingdom Pseudomonadati; phylum Pseudomonadota; class Alphaproteobacteria; order Rhodobacterales; family Roseobacteraceae; genus Leisingera; species Leisingera methylohalidivorans. The sequence goes on from NC_023135.1 coordinate 898,824, forward strand.
AAGGTCTCGCGCACATCCAGGCCCGAGGCGATCGGGTCCGGATTGCCGTCAGGGCCTTCCGGGTTCACGTAGATCAGCCCCATCTGCACCGCCGCCAGAGGATTTTCCAGATCCCGCTCGCCGGAATAGCGGCTGTTCGGCTGATCGCTGGTGGCCAGCCATTCGGTTTCAGAGCCCCAGTAGACATCTTCCTCCGGCTCCCAAACGTCTTCGCGGCCGCCGCCAAAGCCGAACACCGGGCCGCCCATGGATTCAATGGCGCAATTGCCGGCCAGGATCATCAGATCCCCCCAGGAGATCTTGTTGCCGTACTTCTGCTTCACCGGCCACAGCAGGCGGCGGGCCTTGTCCAGGTTGCCATTGTCCGGCCAGCTGTTCAGCGGCGCAAAGCGCTGGTTGCCGGTGCCGCCGCCGCCGCGGCCATCCGCGCTGCGGTAGGTTCCCGCGCTGTGCCAGGCCATGCGGATGAACAGCGGCCCGTAATGGCCGTAATCTGCGGGCCACCAATCCTGGCTGTCGGTCATCAGCGCGAAAAGATCCTGTTTCACCGCCTTCAGATCCAGCTTCTTGAATTCCTCGGCGTAGTTGAAATCAGCCCCCATCGGGTTCGACTTGGGCGCATGCTGGTGCAGCACATTCAGATTCAGCAGGTTCGGCCACCAATGTTTGTTGGTGGTGCCGCCGGCTGCGGCAGCGCCGTGAAACACCGGGCATTTTCCTGCAGGTGTATTTCCGTCCATTTGTGTCTCCGATCGTGGCTTCAAATTGTTGAACTGCCTCGCGGCAGTAACGTTCCCGGATCGCTCCAGCAGCACGCGCGCCGCCTGAAAATGCATTTGGCGCCAAGACTGCAGTTGCCGGGATTCCCTGTCTTCCTGCAGAGGAGGCTAGCAGGGAAATTCGATTGGATTAAGTTGCATTTATTCATCGCAGTGATAATGAAATCCTATGATAAACGTGACCCTTCGCCAGATGCGTTATTTCGAAGCGCTGGCCCAGCACCGCCATTTCGGCCGCGCGGCAGATGCCTGCGCAGTGTCGCAGCCCGCTTTGTCGGTTCAGATCAAGGAATTGGAGGAAGCGCTGGGGGTGCAGCTGGTCGAGCGCGGCGCCCGTCAGGTGCGGCTCACCAGCCTGGGCGAGGATCTGGCGGTGCGGGTGCGCGGTGTCCTGCGCTCGGTGGATGAGCTGGGCGAGCTGGCGCGGGCGTCCCGCGACGGGCTGGCGGGGCGGCTTCGGATCGGGGTGATTCCCACCATCGCGCCGTATCTGCTGCCGTCCATCGTCGGCAACCTGGCCCGCCAGTACCCGGAGGCTGACATCCGTGTGCGCGAAACCGTGACACCGAAACTGCTCGAGGAACTGGCCGAGGGGCGGCTGGATACCGCGATCGTGGCGCTGCCGGTTTCCGAACCCGCCTTTGAGGAAGTCGCGCTGTTTAAGGAGGACTTTGTGCTGGTGCGCCCCGGCGAGGACAGCGGCAAGCCGGTTCCCGGCCCCGAGGGTTTGCGCGAAATGCGCCTGCTGCTGCTGGAGGAGGGGCATTGCTTCCGGGATCAGGCGCTGTCGTTCTGCAACATGCAGTCGGCGGCCCCGCGCGAGCTGCTGGACGGCAGCTCGCTGTCGACATTGGTGCAGATGGTCAGCGCCGGAATCGGCGTTACGCTGATTCCCGAAATGGCCGTCCCGGTCGAGACCCGCTCGGCCGTTGTCTCGGTCGCGCGCTTCCGGGACCCTCAGCCGGCCCGCAGCATTGGCATGATCTGGCGCCGCAGCAATCCGCTCGCGCGGCAGCTGCTGCAGGTGGCAGAGGTGGTGCGCCAGGCCGCGCAGGCCTTGCGCTCCAGCTATAGTCCGCTGATCTGAAACCGCTTTGTTGCGTGTTCGGGGACAATCATCCGCCTTGTTTTCCAGCGATCGAGCGCCGCCAAATCCGCGGAAACCGGATGAGGGTTGGTGCGGAAAGGGCACGCTCACAACCGTTTTACGGCACTGCTGTTTCAGGCCGGAAGATGAATTGTTAACTCCTCGTTAACAAATAACGAACTTAAGCAGGCATACAGGCAGATGAAGACGGGCTTTCGAGGCACGTTTGTCGTTTCCTGGTCGCAGACCGAGATTGACGGCCTTCCGGCGGCACCGGTTGAGGCTCTTGATGTAGGGGCAGCTTGGTCCTGGCATGGCGATGCTGTGCGGGTGGACGGGCCGACAGAGCTGTTGCGGCTGGAGATTGCAGATGGCGAGGCAGATTTGCGCCGCCGGGCAGCGCGCTCGGTGCGGCGGCTGGTCGGTGCGGCGGTTCAAAACCGGACCGATGTCGATGCGGTCGAGGTGGATGAGCCGCTGATGGACAGCAGCTTTACCGTGACCAACGGCGTCCAGAGTTTCACCGTGACACTGATAGAGACGGGGCCGGGGCAACCGCCGCTGTTGATGTTCGTCGATGATTTGCCGCCGCGCGGCACTGACCTGTGGGTGGTGCATCATTCGCTGTGCACCGCCGGCGCGGACCGTCCGCAAGGCGAAACCGGTGTGGTCTGCTTTACCCCGGGCACCCTGATCGCAACGCCTGGCGGCCCGAAACGGGTCGAGGCGCTGCGCGAGGGCGAAAAGGTGCAGACCCGCGACAACGGCGCTCAGGAAATCCTGTGGATCGGCTCCCGCCGGATCAGCGGTGCCCGGTTGTATGTGATGCCGCGGCTGCGCCCGATCCGCATTCATGCCGGCGCCCTGGGCATCGACCGGCCCGAGCAGGAGCTGCTGGTCTCGCCTGATCACCGGATGCTCTTGCGCGGCGACCGGGTGCGGGCGCTGTTCAACACGCCCGAAGTTCTGGTGGCGGCCGGCGATCTGGTCAATGGCCGCACAATCCTGCCCGATGCCTCGGTGCGGCAGGCAACCTATATCCACATCATGCTGGAGAACCACCAGGTGCTTTGGGCCAACGGGGTCGAAACCGAAAGCTTCCACCCCTCCAATGCATCCCTGACGGCGCTCAGCGGCAGCGACCGGGCGCGGCTGTTCCATCTGCACCCCGGGCTGGAACGCAATCCGCTCGCCTACGGCGCTTATGCCCGCCGCAACCTCAGCGCGTCCGAAGCTGCGATTCTGGGCCACGAGGCAGCCTGAGCCCTTGGCCGCAGGGGGATTAAGCGCTATTTCAAGCCTGGAGCCGGCCCTGGGTGCAAGTTTTCACGCCTGGCCCGCCCAAGCCGTGTTGACTCTGCCCCCTCCCACTATATAAGCGCGTCTTCATTGGTGTTGGTGGACCCCGCAAGGGGTTTCCTGTCATGCCGCAAGGCAAGAGGACAACGCCCTTCGAAACGATAAACGAAGGAGACCAGCCGTGACCAAACGCACGTCTGCCAAGTACAAGATCGACCGCCGCATGGGCGAAAACATCTGGGGCCGTCCGAAGTCCCCGGTCAACCGCCGCGACTACGGCCCCGGCCAGCACGGCCAGCGCCGCAAGGGTAAACTGTCCGACTTCGGCATCCAGCTGCGCGCCAAGCAGAAGCTCAAGGGCTACTACGGCGACCTGACCGAAAAGCAGTTCCGCCGCATCTACGGCGAAGCCGTGCGTGTGAACGGCGACACCGGTGAAAACCTTATCGGCCTGCTCGAGCGCCGCCTGGACGCCGTTGTCTACCGTGCCAAGTTTGTTGCAACCGTCTTTGCGGCCCGCCAGTTCGTGAACCACGGCCACGTGACCGTGAACGGCAAGCGCGTCAACATCCCCTCCTACCGCGTGAAAGAGGGCGACGTGATCGAAGTCCGCGACAAGTCCAAGCAGATGGTTGCCGTTCTGGAAGCCACCCAGCTGGCCGAGCGCGACGTTCCCGATTACATCGAAGCCGACCACTCCAAGCTGAAGGCAACCTTCGTGCGCACCCCCGCCCTGGGCGACGTGCCGTACCCGGTTCTGATGGAGCCGAACCTGGTCGTCGAATTCTACGCCAAGAACTAAGCCTGCTGCCGTCACGGCACATGGCGGAAGGGCTGTCCTGCGGGGCAGCCCTTTTTCGTTTCCCTCAGCCCGGCGCCAGTCTTGGTAAAACCCGGTAGCCCTGCGCGCCGCCGGCCACTATCCTGCCTGTGAAGCGACAGGGAGTGAGTGATGAAAACCTATCTGAAGGCCGCCGCTGCGATTGCCGTGTTGACCGCCGCCGCCGCAGGCGCTGCGCCGCTGAAGCTGACGCCGGCAGACCCGCAGCCCGCCAGCGTCACGCCAGGGCTGGCCGTCGTCTATGCCTATCCCAACGATGTGAAAACGTTGGCCGAGGCGTCCTCGGCGCTGAAAATCTCCAGCGAGCCGGGCCGGCCCCTTGCGGGCCTCGACAACCGCGACACGCAAGAGGGGCAGAAAACGCTCACCTCCAAACAGGCGCTGAACGTGGTGGCCCGGATCACCGGCTATGTAAAGATCGACCAGCCCGGCATCCACACTATCGACTTTCTCACCAATGACGGGCTGCGTGCCAGGGTCGGCGGCCAGGTGGTGGGCGAATTCGATGGCCGCCAGTCCTGCGACAGCACCATCCTGACCGAAGTGGAGGTGCCCTCGGCCGGCTGGTACCCGGTTGATATCCTTTACTTCCAGCGCCTTGGCACGGCCTGCCTGCATATGCGCATGGGGCCGGACGGCAAGCGCCCGAAATGGATGAAGGACAGCGCCTTCGGGCACTGACCGGCCGCCGCGTCTTTCTGGTTTGAAATGCTCCGGGGCAGTGCCCCCTCAGCCTGCGGGCTAAAGCGGCAGCGGCCGCCCTTCGGCAATCGCTTCCATCGCAAAATAAGAGGTCACGCTGTCCAGCTCGACCCCTGAAATCAGCTGCTGATACACCCTGTCATAGCTGGCCATATCCTCGGTCACCACTTTCAGCTGGTAGTCGTAGTCGCCGCCGATGCGGTGAAAATCCACCACCTCGGGAATCGTCAGCACATGGCGGCGGAACTTTTGCAGCCAGTCCGCCGAATGATGCCGGGTGCGCAGCAGCACGAAGACCACCAGATCCAGCCCCAGCTGCTTGCGGTCCAGCCGCGCGGTGGACCCCTTCAGCAGTCCGCTGTCATTCAGTGCTTTCAGCCGCCGCCAGCAGGCGTTCTGCGACAGCCCCACCCGGTCGGCCAGTTCCCGCTGCGACAGGCTGGCGTCCTGCTGCAGTGCCCGCAGGATGGCGCGGTCAATATGATCGGCTTTTTTGGTCATATGTTGATCATATGACACCAAAAATTCTCATACAACTCAGTAAATGATTAAGTTATCGCGCTAAAACCCGTTCATTCTTCCTCAACAGATTACGGAGGCGCGATATGACCCTGGCAGCATTCAAAACCACCATCCGGCAGGCGGCCCAAAGCGGCGCCCTGGGCCGCAGCGTGATCGGCGACGGGGTGATGATCCCTGGCCTCGATGGCGAGGTGCCGCTGGTCTATGCCGACTACGTCGCCTCCGGCCGGGCGTTGCGCCAGGTCGAGGATTATGTGGCGGGCCAGGTGCTGCCCTTCTATGCCAATTCCCATACCGAGGCGTCTTATTGCGGCACCCGGATGACCCGCCTGCGCCGCGAGGCCCGCAGCGAGATTGCCCGCATGACCGGCGCCACCGGGGAGGATGCGGTGATTTTCACCGGATCAGGCGCCACCGCCGGGCTCAACCGGCTGGTCAGCCTGTTCGGCGTGAACGAGGCCGTCCGCCCGGTTGTCTTCATCGGCCCCTATGAACACCACTCCAACATCCTGCCCTGGCGCGAAAGCAAGGCGGAGGTGGTGGAAATCCCCGAGGCTGCCGGGGGCGGGGTTGACCTGGCAGTTCTGGAGCGCGTCCTGAAACAGCACGCGGGCAGCGACCTCAAAATCGGCAGTTTCTCTGCCGCCTCCAACGTCACCGGCATCCTGACCGATCCCGACCCCATCAGCCGCCTGCTGCACGCGCACGGCGCACTGGCGGTCTGGGACTATGCCGGCGGCGGGCCGTACCTGCCAATCGACATGGGGCAGGGCGGCGCGGCGCGCAAAGATGCCGTTGTGGTTTCGCCGCACAAATTTCCGGGCGGCCCCGGTGCCTCGGGTGTGCTGGTGGTCAACGCAGGCGCAGTGCGCCGCCGCTGCCCGTCCTGGCCGGGCGGGGGCACCGTCAGCTTTGTGTCGCCGTGGCAGCATGAATACAGCCTCGACCTTGCGGCCCGCGAAGAGGCCGGCACACCGAATGTAATCGGCGATATCCGCGCAGCGCTGGCCTTTCTGGTGAAAGAGGCGGTCGGCCAGGAGCAGATCGAAGCCCGTGAAGCCAAGTTCGCTGACATGGCCTGGGCGGGCTGGTCCGGCAATCCGCAGCTGCAGATCCTGGGCCACCGCGATGCGCACCGGCTGCCGATCTTCTCCTTTCTGGTTTCGGACGGTGCGGGCAAGCCGGTGCACCAGCAGCTGTTCACCCGGATGCTGAGCGACGTCTACGGCATCCAGGCCCGCGGCGGCTGCGCCTGTGCAGGGCCCTATGCACACCGGTTGCTGGGCATTGGCCAGCCGGAGTCGGAAAGGCTGTTTGCTGATCTGAAGGCTGGCGAGGAAATGAAGAAACCCGGCTGGGTCCGGCTCAACTTTTCCTATCTGATGGAGGAGGAGACCGCGCAATACGTCATTGATTGCGTCAACGATCTGACCCGAAGGGCAGGGGCGCTTGCCGCCCGCTACAATTCCGATCCTGAAACCGCGCGGTTCACGGCGCTGGTCGCCTAAGCCAAGCAAACGGGGTGCTTTCCCGGGCCTGGGAAGCACCTCGCATGCCGTTAATATGTAGGTATCGACTCCCGGTTATTAAAGGGGAATATGCAGGTCAAATCCCCCGCGACTGCGCGGAGGGATGCGTGGCACGCTGAAACCGTATTTTATTGATTGGAGCACTGTCATGGCCCTTAAGCTTTCTGCCCCGGTTGGTGACAAGAAACGGATCACCAAACCAGACCCCAAGACCGGCGAGAGCAAATTCAAGCCAGTCAAAAACGCCCCCGCAGATGTCGAGCTGGTCCGCCTGATGCTTAAGGCAAACGGCTATTCCATTGAAGTCAGCACCAAATGCGACGCCGGGCTGATCAGTATGATCAAGGATTTTCAGAAAAAGAAGCTGGGTTTCAAAAAGCCTGACGGTATTGTCGATCCCGGCATGCGCACTTGGAATGCGGGCCTGCCAAAACTGGCGGCGCAGCATTCTGCCGACGCCAAGGTGGAGCGGATTGAAGTTGTCGAGAACGGCAAGACCAAGCTGATCACCGTGGCCGAGTTCGAAGCCGGGCAGGAGGAGCTGCGGCGCAAGCTGCTGGCCAAGGCCAACATGATGTACGGCCAGGCGGAATCCTGGGTTGATTTCTGTAACGAGGTCGAAAGCACCCGCCAGGGCAACGAAACCTTCCTGAACGCGCTGACGGAATTCGCGGTCAGCGTCGTCAACGACAAGACCGACCCGCCCTGGACGCCGATCCTGAACGCGCGGTCTGAATCCAGCCTGCTGAAAACATTTGTCAGCAAAAAGAAACCGGACTGGAAAAAAGTCTATAAACAAGATGTTAAAGCATCCAAAGCCTATAACACCGGCGGCAAGGCCTTCAAGAAATTCATTGATCAGCGGATCGCCACGGCCGGCGGCATCGTCTGGAAGCTGGAAGTGGTGCGCGAGGTCTCCTTTGCCGTCGTCGAAACCTATATGACGGCCCGTCTTGTGGCGACCAAGGGCATGTCCCCGGCCAAGGCCCACGCCATCGCCGCGGCCAGCACCGAGGGACTGAAATCCAGCGCCGGCCAGCTGGGCGAGCATCTGGCGGGCAACAAGGTGACCTGGGACGGGGCGGCCAAGAAAGTCTTCATCGACAGTTTCATCGCCGGTCTTGCGGGGGCTGCCGGCGGTAAGCTGACCGCCAAGCTGTCGGCAGGACTCGCTGACGATCTGGCCAAGGCCGCAGCCTCGAAACTCTCGCGCGAGTTCCCGAAAAAGGCGGTAAAGGTTTTCTTTGAGAAGTTTCTGAAATCCAAAGCCGGCGAAACCATGGTGACCGAGGCGCTGAAGGAAACCATCGGCCTGGCCAAGCCCTTGATCGAAAAGGGCCGCCCGCCGAACACCAAGGAGATCAAGGAAAGCATTGCCAAGATCCTGACCGCGGGCATCATGTCGGCTGGTGCCGGCAAGGCATTGGACAAATTCTCCTCGGGCTTCACCGGTGCGGCCGAAAAATTCCTCAAGACCAAACTGGCCCCTGCTGCCATGGAGGGCGCGGTCAAGAAGGATCTGATCGCCAAATACGGCACCAAGGCGACCGAGGATTTCATCAAGCTGCACGGCGACGCGATCTATGGCGAGATTGCCAAGCAGATCTCTGGCAAGTCATTCAGCAAATACGCAGGCGAAGTGCTGACCAGCTCGGACGGCTCGCAATCGGCCTCGACCATGCAGAAGCAGGCCAATGAGGCGATGCGCAAGGACATGGATCTGCGCAAGAAGATCCAGCAAATCATCATGGCCGAAGCCAAACGCAAGATGCCCAAGACGGCAGCGGCGCATTAACGCCGGCAGCACCGTCATTGGGGGCTGCTGCTCGGGGGGGGCGGCGGCACGGGGGAAGCGTCATCTTGGTGCTTCCCCACAAGCCTTTGGGCCGTTAGAACGGGCAGGAATTAAGGAGCCCGTATTATGACCCAACTCACACCGCAGCCCGGTATCATGGACATAGCCCTGTATCAGGGCGGGGCTGCCCATGTGAAAGGGGTGAGCAATGTTGTGAAGCTCTCCTCGAACGAGAACCCGCTTGGCCCCAGCCCGCGCGCCATCCAGGCGATGCAGGACGCGGCGGCCGGCATGCACCGCTATCCCAGCTCGGATCACGCGGCACTGCGGCAGGCAATCGGCGAGGTGCACGGGCTGGATCCGGAGCAGATCATCTGCGGCGCAGGCAGTGACGAGATCATCGCCTTCCTGTGCCAGGCCTATGCCGGCCCGGGCGACGAGGTACTCTATACAGAACACGGCTTTGCCATGTACCGCATCAGCGCTCTGGCGGCCGGTGCCACTCCGGTGGAGGTCAAAGAACGCGAGCGGGTAACCGATGTGGACGCCCTGCTGGCAGGCTGCACCGCCAGGACCAAGCTGGTCTTCATCGCCAATCCGAACAACCCCACCGGCACCATGATCAGCGAGGCTGAGGTGGCCCGGCTGGCCGAAGGCATTCCGGCAGGCGCGCTTTTGGTGCTGGATGGCGCTTATGCGGAATATGTCGAAGGGTTTGATGGCGGCGCTGCAGCGGCAGGCGCGCGCAGCAACGTCTTCATGACCCGCACATTTTCCAAGATCTACGGTCTGGGCGGCGCGCGGATCGGCTGGGGCTATGGCCCCAAAAAGATCATCAGCGTCCTGAACCGGGTGCGGGGGCCGTTCAATGTCTCCAGCACCGCGCTGGCCGGCGCGGAAGCCTCGGTGCGGGATACGGATTACGTCGCACAGTGCCGGGCAGAAAACGCCAAGTGGCGCACATGGCTGGCCAATGCGCTGGGTGAACTGGGCGTGCCTTCGGATGTCTCCAGCACCAATTTCATCCTCGCGCGTTTTGCCAGCCAGGCCGAGGCCGAAGCCTGCGACAGCTACCTGCAGTCGCAGGGGCTGATCGTGCGCCGGGTGGCGGGCTACAACCTGCCGAACGCACTGCGCATCACCATCGGTGACGAAGACGCCTGCCGCCGCCTGGCGCAAGCGGTCAAAGCATTCAAAGCGGGGCAGGCATGAGCGGCCAGAAACACGGGCCGGTCTATGGCCGCGTGGCGCTGATCGGGCTGGGCCTGATTGCCTCCTCGATGTTCTGGGCAATGAAACGCGCAGGGCTGGCAGGCGAGGTCACCGGCTATGCCCGCAGCGCAGAAACCCGCGCAACCGCCCGCCGCATCGGCTTGTGCGACCGCGTCTGCGACAGCGCGCAAGAGGCGGTGCAGGACGCCGATCTGGTGGTGCTCTGCGTGCCAGTCGGCGCCATGGGCCCGGTGATGGAAGACATCGCGCCGTTGCTGAAACCCGGCGCCACGGTGTCGGACGTGGGCTCGGTCAAGCGCCATGTGATCGACGCCGTGCAGCCGCATATCCCCGAAGGCGTGCATTTCGTGCCCGCCCACCCGCTGGCCGGCACCGAGCATTCCGGGCCGGAATCCGGCTTTTCCGAGCTGTTCGACAACCGCTGGTCGCTGCTGGTGCCGGTTGAGGGCACCGACCCGGATGCCACCGCCCGCCTGCGCGCGCTGTGGGAGGGCATGGGCGCCAACGTCGACGAGATGGACGCCGACCACCATGACCTGGTGCTGGCCGTCACCTCGCACACGCCGCACCTGATTGCCTACACTATGGTGGGTGTCGCCGATGACCTGCGCCGGGTGACCGACAGCGAGGTGATCAAGTATTCCGCCGCCGGTTTCCGCGACTTCACCCGCATCGCCGCCTCGGACCCGACCATGTGGCGCGATGTGTTCCTGACCAACAAGGACGCCACGCTGGAAATCCTCGGCCGCTTCACCGAGGAGCTGTTTGCCCTGCAGCGCGCCATCCGCACCGGCGACGGCGAGCATCTGCACGATTACTTCACCCGCACCCGCGCCATCCGCCGCGGCATCATCGAGGCCGGCCAGGACACCGATGCGCCGGACTTCGGCCGGGGCCAGAAGAAATGATCCGCGCGGGCGCCCTGCTGCTGGCAATATTGCTGGGGGGGGCCGCGCCGGCGGCAGCACCGGAAACATCGCTGCACCCCGCCGCGCGTCCGGTGGCGGAGGCCGGCGCCGGGATTTCCGCCACTGCCCCCGCGCCCGGCAGCCGCCCGGCCGCGCGTCCGCAATCCGAACAGATCCTGGCGGCAGCGGCGCGCCCCTCAGGTCTGCCTTTGCTGGGGCCGGACGCCTCGCTGCTGCCCTTTGCGCGGCCGGACAGCCTGGCAGAGCGGGCCCTGTTCGAGCGCCGCAAGCGGCGCAAGGGATCGGTCTGCGGCGATCTTGATATCCAGGGCGACAGCGTTGGCCATGTCTCCGGCAGGCTGCCCGGCTGCGGCGCCAAGGATGCGGTGCGGGTGCGCGAGATTGCCGGGGTGCGGCTCAGCCAGGCCGCGCTGATGACCTGCAACACGGCCCGGGCGCTGAAAACATGGATCAACCGCGAGGTGGAAACCGCCTTCGGCCGCCGCAACAGGGTGGTCTCCCTGCGGGTGGCCGCGCATTATGCGTGCCGCACCCGCAACAACCGCCCCGGTGCCAGGATTTCGGAGCATGGCAAGGGGCGGGCCATCGATATCTCCGGTTTCACCCTGGCCAGCGGCGAGACAGTGACGGTGCTGAAAGGCTGGCAGACCCGCAAGACCCGCAGGACCCTTAAAAAAGTCTGGCGCGCAGCCTGCGGTCCCTTTGGAACCGTGCTGGGGCCGGAGGCTGACCGCTATCACCGGGACCACTTCCATCTGGACGTGGCCCGGCACCGCGGCGGATCTTATTGCCGCTGAAGCCATCAGCCGGATGCGGTATCGCCTTTCTTACGTCTGGCCGGAGATTGTCCCGCAGCGCGCGGCAAAGCCCCGCAAAACTACCTTGCTGAAAACGAAGGCGGGCACGCCCGGGCGTGCTCCCGTGCCTGAAGGTGCCCAAGGGCACATTACAGCCTTGGGCCGGGCGCGCTGCGCGCGCGGGCCGTTTCAGTGGATGATCAGCTGCGGGGCGCGGCCCAGGGGCAGGGGGCCAAGCGTCACGTAGCCATCGGAAAACCCCAGCGTGATATCCAGGTTCTGCGGGTTGCCGCTTGTTTCGGCCAAAAGGCCCAGCACCCGCTCCACCGTGCTGCGCAGGCTGGGTGCAAGCGCGCCGCTGCGCTCTGCCATCAGCACCAGCCCGCGCCAGTTTTCCGCTTGCAGCGCAATCTCGCCCTCCGGCAGGCCCTGGGCGTCCACCGTCAGCGCTCCGGCGGCCTTCAGCCGCAGATCGCCCCAATGGGCCTCGGCCAGTTTCAGATCGATCCGGCGCGGCTGCGGCCGCCGCTGCTCCAGCGCGGCCCGGTCCCAGGGCGCATCAAACGCTACCGTCAGCTCCAGCGCCAGCCTGTCAAACCGGCCAGGAAGCGCCGAACTGGCCGCCAGCAGCCGCCGCCAGGCGGCGCGCGGGGCAAACTCGGCGGCTCCTGCCGTAACCCGGTAGATCTCGGGCTTGTCTGACTGCACCATGCGCAGATCCAGCGCCGCGCCGCTCAGCACCGCCTCGCCGCTCCGGACGATCTGCCAGGGGGCCGAGGCCAGCGACAGCTCCTGCAGCTCCAGCGCCGCTCCCGGCGCCAGATGCAGGCTGGCTTGCAGGCCCTGGGCCGTGATCACCGCCGTCTGGTCGAAATAAGACAGCCTTTGCGCCGTGGCCGGAAAGTGCAGGTCCAGCTTGCCGGGCCAGGCAGCCGGGCTTGCCAGTTCCAGCCAGTCCGCCCGCCACGCTGCGCCGGTGCCGGGATCGGCCAGCACCGGCCGGATGATCCGGGTCATATGGCGGAACGGGTAGCCGCCGGTCTCAAGCGCGGAAAATTCAGCCTGCCAGCCCCGGCGCTCCTGTTCGGCAAACCAGGATGCAACGCCGCTGCGCAGCCCCCAGGCCGCCGCCGCCCAATAAAGACTCCACACCATCAGAGCGGCAATCAGCAGTTTTGCCAGGCGCATCGGTTAGCCTCTTTTGTCCGGATCAGGATTGCTGTTTATAGAGGGGCAGCAGAAAGGGCCAGACGACATGACCATGTGGGTATTCGGATACGGATCGCTTCTTTGGAACCCCGGTTTCCCGGTGGCTCGCCGCGAGGTGGCGGTGCTGCATCGCTATGCGCGGTCCTTTTGCATGACCTCGATCCACCACCGCGGCACCGAGGACCGCCCCGGCCTGGTGCTGGCGCTGGACGAGACCGAAGGCGCCCACTGCAAGGGGCTGGCCCTGTCGGTTGAGGCCGGCCACGAAGAACAGACCCTGGCTGAACTGCGCGAGCGCGAGCTGATCTCCTCGGCGTATCTGGAGCGTGAACTGGACGTGGAACTGGCGGATGGCAGTGTTGTCACCGCCGTCACCTATGTGATCGACCCGCACCATGTGCAGTATTGCGGCGGCCTCAGCCTGGAGAAACAGGCGCAGATGATTGCCCATGCGGTGGGCGGGCGCGGTCCCAATACCGAATATCTTTATAACACCGCCAGCCATCTGGCGGAGATCGGCCTGCACGACCAGGATCTGGATTGGCTGGCAAACCGGGTGCGGGAAATCACCGCATAAAGCCTTGGCGCTTCTGACACTTTGCTTATAGGCTGCGACGCAATAAGAGCAGTCAACGTGTCAGGAGCCAAGCAATATGGCGCAGCCAGACCGCAAAACCCGGCCGCAGTTTTCCCAACCGGTGCGGCAGATCATCATGATGCTGATCGCATTGGGGCTGTCAGCCTTCGGCGCCTTTGTGGCCTTGCCGCGGGTGCTGCCGGTGTTCGAGGCCAACCCCTGGCTGAACGGCTTTATCGTCTTTGTCTTTGTGATCGGGGTGCTGGCCTGTTTCTGGCAGGTGGTGCAGCTCATCGGTTCGGTGCGCTGGATCGAACGGTTTGCATTCGGCGACAGCCAGGATCACCGCAGGCCGCCGTCGATGCTGGCGCCGCTGGCCTCGCTGCTGGGATCACGCGGGGCGCGGATGCAGCTTGGGTCGTCTTCCACCCGCTCCATCCTGGATTCGGTCGCCAACCGTATCGACGAAGACCGTGAAATTACCCGGTATATTGTCAACCTGCTGATTTTCCTTGGTCTTCTGGGTACTTTTTATGGCCTGGCTACCACCGTTCCTGCCGTTGTCGACACCATCCGCAGCCTGGCGCCGCAGGAGGGCGAAGAGGGGCTGTCTGTCTTTAATCGCCTGATGACCGGGCTGGAGGCGCAGCTGGGCGGCATGGGCGTGGCGTTTGCCTCATCGCTCCTTGGCCTGGCCGGCTCGCTGATTGTCGGCTTGCTTGAGCTGTTTGCGGGCCACGGCCAGAACCGGTTCTACCGCGAGCTGGAGGAATGGCTCTCGTCGATCACCCGGGTCAGCTTCTCCTCGGGCGAGGATGGCACCGGCGACAGCGGCGTGGTCTCCCAGGTGCTCGACAATATGGCCGAGCAGATGGACGCGCTGCAGACAATGTTCGCCGAAACCTCTGAAGGCCGCGCGGCAGTGGATCAAAAGCTGGGCGATCTGGTGGAAACCATTCAGGAAATGAACCGCCGCCAGGAGCGGACCGGCAGCGTCATCGCGGCGCTTGACCGGGTGGCCGTCGGGCAGGAAGCCCTGACCGAGATCCTGCGCGCCCATAGCGAACAGGGCGGCATCGACGCCGAAAGCCGGATGCGGCTGCGCTCGATTGACGTGCAGATGCTGCGCATCCTCGAGGAAATCTCGGCCGGCCGCCAGGAAAGCCTGAGCGAGCTGCGCAAGGATATCGACCTTATGGTCAGGGCCTTTGCCCGCCCGCGCGGATTGTCCCGCGGCGGTCTGTCCGGCCGCGACGCGGAGGATTAACCAATGGCCCTCTCCCGGCGCACAGGACAGCGGTTCCAGGCCTCGATATGGCCGGGGTTTGTCGATGCGATGACCGGGCTTCTCCTGGTGCTGATGTTCGTGCTGACCATTTTCATGGTGGTCCAGTTTGTACTGCGCGAGACGATCACCGGCCAGGAAAGCCAGCTGGATGAGCTGTCGGCAGAGGTGAGCGCACTGGCCTCGGCCCTTGGGCTGGAGGAGCGCGAGAACAGCCAGCTGACCGCCCGGCTTGGGGCGCTGACGTCAACCCTCAACACTGCTGAGCAGGATCTGGATCAGGCCCGCAGCCTGATCACATCATTGACCGCAGAGCGCGACCGGCAGGCTGGTGAACTGGCCGAGGCCGCCAGCCGGATCACCGGTTTCGAGGCTCAGGTGGCGGCCCTGATCGCCAGCCGCAATGCTGCCGAGACGCGGGTTGCGGATCTGAGCGCCGAACGCGAAAGCCTGGAGGCCGCGCGCGCCGAACTGCTGAGCGAACAGGAGGCCCTGACTCTCGCTCTGGCGCAAGCCCGCGGCGAGATTGATCTGCAGGTGGAGGCCGCCCGGCTTGCGGCGGCACAGCGCGAAGCAATGGAGGCGCTGATCGCAGGTCTGGAGGCGGAAGGCAGCGAACGGACCGCCCGGATTTCCGAACTGCAAGAGCAGCTGAGCGCCGAGGAATCCGCCCGCCTGGCCGAGGCCGCGGCAGCCGAAGCCCTGCGAAACAAACTGCAGAACGCCGACGCCGAACTCACCGCAATGACACTGGCCCTGGAGGCGCAGCGCCGGAAGGCGGAGGATACGCTGACCCTGCTGGCTGCAACCGAGGCTGCGAAAAGGCAGCTGGATGCGCAGCTGTCCGAGCTGGAGGCCGCCCGCGCCGGATCTGATGCAGAGGCGGGCAAGCTGGCGGCAGAGCTGGCCGAAGCCAGGGCCGCCCTGGCAGCAGCCGAGATCCAGGCAGGCGATCTGGAGGTGCTGCGCCAGCGGCTGCTGGCGGCGGTGACGGCACAGGAAACCGCCGAGGCCAGCGCCGCCGAGCGGCTGAGCCTTGCCGAAGAACGCGCGGCCCTGCTGGCGCAGGCGCGGGCCTCCCTGTCGCAGGAGCAGGCCATTTCCGAAGAGGCCCGCCGCGAAACCGCGCTGCTGAACCAGCAGGTTGCGGCGCTGCGCGAACAGCTCGGCGGGCTGCAGGCCATTCTGGATGACTATCAGTCCCGCGACACCGCCCAGCAGGTGCAGTTGCAAAACCTGGGCCAGGATCTGAATGCGGCACTGGCGCGTGCTGCCTCGGAGGAGCGCAAGCGGCGATTGCTGGAAGAGCAGGAGCGCAAAAGGCTGGAAGCGGAGGCTGCGGATCTGGCCAGCAAGGCGCAGGATCTGGAACGCTACCGCTCGGAGTTCTTTGGCCGGTTGCGGGATCTGCTGGGCAATCAGGAAGGCGTGCAGATCCAGGGCGACCGCTTTGTCTTTGCTTCCGAGGTGCTGTTCACGCCCGGCAGTGCCACCCTGTCGCCCGCGGGCAAGGTGGAGATCGCCAAAGTGGTCTCGATCCTGCAAAGCGTGGTGGCCGCGATCCCGCCGGAGATCAACTGGATCATCCGGGTGGACGGGCACACGGATGACACGCCGCTGGGCGTGCATCCCAAGTTTGCCGACAACTGGGAGCTCAGCCAGGGCCGGGCGCTGTCGGTGGTGCGTTATATGGTCGAGGCGCTTGGGGTGCCGCCGTCGCGCCTGGCGGCCAATGGGTTTGGCGAGTATCAGCCGGTGAACCCTGCGGACACCCCCGAGGCGCGCGCCCAGAACCGCCGGATTGAGCTGAAGTTCACGGAAAAATAAGCGGGACTGCGGTTGAGCGGCAGGCGCCGCACCGGCTGCGGCCGGTTATCTGCGCGGCTGTGCCGGCAAAGCCGCTCCCGGCAGGGTGCAACCCGCTTCACCAATGGAGACAAGCTACTAGCTACGCACGGGTTGCGGCCCCGCCGGGCAGCAGGGCCCCTTTGAATCTATTGCAAATTCGGGACTAATCAAATTCCGGACCCGGACCATGCGGCACGGGTCCGGGCTGAGGATCCGCAGGCGGCGGCTCCCGCCCGGCGCCGGCCGCTGCAAGGGCAGCCGCGCCCGTTGGGCCCGGCAGCGGCCGGAGCTTGCGCCCCGGCCGCTGCGGCGGCAAAACCGCACAGGGCCTGCTCCTTTGAGACCGGCCTCCGCGGGGCGGGAAACGGGGGAGGCGGGAGGCTGCGAGGCCGGATAATTTGAGGCCGGCTACTGGGAGGCAGGGTTTTCCGGCGGCGCAATCACCATGCTGCGGGTGAAACTGTCAACCTGCCGGCCATTCCGCAACAGGCGGGCGGTGCCGGTATAGCTGCCCTCCGGCCAGTGCCCGCCGCGCAGGCGGCGTCCGGCGGCGCGGAAAAACTGTGCCTGGTTTTTGTCCAGCTCTTCGCGGTGGGAGACAAGTTCGCCGTCAGGTCCGGTCACCGTCAGGTCAAGCTGGTCGCCTGCCAGGCCGCCAAAGGCAAAGGCCCAGAACACAAACGCAGGCGCATCCGCAGCCAGCGGTGCGGCGTCCGCACTGCCCGCCTTGATCGCACTGTACCGGGGGACTGCGGCGCTGAAACCGGCCCCCAGCAGCCCGCCCGGCTGATAGGCCGGCGGATCCGCCCAGAGAGTCCTGGCCGCAGGGCCGCCGCAGCTGTCCAGGCTGTCCGGCGCGAAGGGGTCCACCACCGCGCCATCCTTGCGCACAGACAGATGCAGATGCGGGAACTGGGTCTTGCCGGAGAGACCGGCCTCGCCCAGGATATCGCCAGGCTTGACCGTCATGCCGCTTTCCACCCGGACCGAGCCGCGCTTCATGTGGCAATACTGGGTTTCCCATCCGTTGCCGTGCCGCAGCACCACCCCGTTGCCGCATTCCTTGCCGTCGATTTCTGCGGCATTGGCGTCGGTGGCATATTGGTCCGCCATGCTGTTGCGGGTGCCAAGGACAACCCCGCCTGCCGCGGCACGCACCAATACGCCTGCCTGCATGTCCGACAGGTAGGGCAGGGCGATATCGGTGCCCTTGTGGCCGTCGTAACTCAGTGCGCCGCAGGTGAAATCCGTGGCGCCGGGGCCGGGATCGTGGTCGGCGAACTGCTGGATATGGCAGCTGTCGCCCAGGGTGCAGTCCAGCGGGAACTGCAAAAGAAAACCGCCCGCCGCGGCGGGCGCGGCGAGCGGGATTGCAATTGCCAGCGCGGCAAGGCGCATCAATCTGCGGTCAGCAGCGGCGGCTTGTCGCCCGAGATCCGCGGCTTGCTCGGCCCTTCCAGGCGCAGATCCAGTTTGCCGTCCTTGATGCCGACCTTGACAAGGCCGCCCTTGGTCAGCTTGCCGAACAGCAGCTCTTCGGCGAGCGGCTTCTTGATGTGCTCCTGGATCACCCGGCCCAAAGGCCGCGCGCCCATGCGGTCGTCATAGCCTTTGTCGGCAAGCCATTCCGCCGCCTTGCGGGTCAGTTCGATCGAGACATTGCGGTCCATCAGCTGGGCTTCCAGCTGCAGCACGAACTTCTCGACCACCTGCAGGATCACCTCTTTGCCGAGCGGCGCGAAGGAGATCACCGCATCCAGGCGGTTGCGGAATTCCGGCGTGAAGGTGCGCTCGATCGCGGCGGTATCCTCGCCCTCGCGGCGGTCGCGGCCAAAGCCGATGGCGGCCTTTGCCTGCTCCGACGCGCCGGCGTTGGAGGTCATGATCAGCACCACGTTGCGGAAATTCACCGTGCGGCCGTTGTGGTCGGTCAGCTGGCCGTTGTCCATCACCTGCAGCAGGATGTTGTAAACGTCCGGATGCGCCTTTTCCATCTCGTCAAGCAGCAGCACGCAATGCGGGTGCTGGTCGACGCCATCGGTCAAAAGACCGCCCTGGTCAAAACCGACATAGCCCGGAGGCGCGCCGATCAGCCGGGAGACCGCGTGTTTCTCCATGTATTCCGACATGTCGAACCGCAGCAGCTCCACGCCCAGCTGGTCCGCCAGCTGTTTGGCCACCTCGGTCTTGCCGACGCCGGTAGGGCCTGCAAACAGGTAGTTGCCGATCGGTTTCTCGGGCTCGCGCAGGCCGGCGCGGGCCAGTTTGATCGCGCTGGACAGCGCGGTGATGGCATCATCCTGGCCGAACACCACGCGTTTCAGCGATTTCTCCAGGTCCTTCAGCACCTCGGCATCATCCTTGGAAACGCTTTTCGGCGGGATGCGGGCGATCTTGGCGACCACCGCCTCGATCTCCTTGACGCCGATGGTCTTGCGCCGCTTGCTCTCGATGATCAGATGCTGCGCGGCGCCGGCCTCGTCAATGACGTCGATGGCTTTGTCCGGCAGTTTGCGGTCGTTGATGTAGCGGGCCGACAGCTCCACCGCGGTCTTGATCGCATCGCCGGTGAACTTGATGCCGTGATGTTCCTCGAAATAGGGCTTCAGCCCCTTCAGGATCTCGATGGAATCTTCCACCGACGGCTCGTTCACGTCGATTTTCTGGAACCGGCGGGCCAGCGCGCGATCCTTTTCGAAATGCTGGCGGAACTCCTTATATGTCGTGGAGCCCATGGTGCGCAGCTTGCCGCCCTGCAGGGCAGGTTTCAGCAGGTTGGAGGCATCCATGGCGCCGCCGGAGGTCGCACCGGCACCGATCACAGTGTGGATTTCGTCGATGAACAGCACCGCGTCCGGGTGGTCTTCCAGCTCGGTGACCACGGCCTTCAGGCGTTCCTCGAAATCGCCGCGGTAGCGGGTGCCGGCCAGCAGCGCGCCCATGTCGAGCGAGTATATGGTGGTTTCCGACAGAATCTCCGGGGTTTCGCCAGAGACAATGCGGCGGGCCAGACCTTCGGCGATGGCGGTTTTGCCGACACCGGGATCGCCGACCAGCAGCGGGTTGTTCTTGCGGCGGCGGCACAGAACCTGGATGCAGCGCTCAACCTCGTGGTCGCGGCCGATCAGCGGGTCGATATCGCCTTCGCGGGATTTGGCATTGAGGTCGACGCAGTATTTCGCCAGCGCGTTTTCCTTCTTTTCGCCCTCAGGGGCGGCCGTGATGCTGTCTTCTTCCTGCTCGGCTGCGCCGGAGACCGGCCGGGGTTCGCCGAA
Source organism: Leisingera methylohalidivorans DSM 14336 (assembly GCF_000511355.1). Taxonomy (NCBI): domain Bacteria; kingdom Pseudomonadati; phylum Pseudomonadota; class Alphaproteobacteria; order Rhodobacterales; family Roseobacteraceae; genus Leisingera; species Leisingera methylohalidivorans. The sequence continues at coordinate 918,531 of NC_023135.1, forward strand.
AGCGGGATCCTTGGCCACGCCATGGGCAATGAAGTTCACCGCGTCATAGCGGGTCATTTCCTGATCCTGCAGGAAGTAGGCCGCGTCGCTTTCGCGTTCGGCAAAGATCGCCACCAGCACATTGGCGCCTGTCACTTCGGTCCGGCCCGAGCTTTGCACATGGATCGCAGCCCGTTGGATGACCCGCTGGAAGGCGGCGGTCGGCACCGCCTCGGATCCATCGATGTCGGTGACCAGATTGGCAAGATCCTCATCCACGAATTCCACCAGCGAGGATCGCAATTCGGTCAGGTCGACGCTGCAGGCGCGCATCACCCGGGCGGCGTCGGGCTCGTCGATCAGAGCCAGAAGCAGATGTTCCAGGGTTGCGAATTCGTGACGGCGTTCATTCGCCAGCGCCAGCGCTGCGTGAATGGCCTGTTCCAGGGTGCTCGAGAATGAAGGCACGGGCGTGCTCCTCTGATCTTGGGTTGGCCGGCAGGGCGGTATTAACCAACCCCTCAGTTCAACCATGTGCTTATATTGTTAGAGTTTGGTTGATAGCGCGCCGGCTTCAAGGGCTTTTCTGCATTTTGGGGTCACAATTATTTTCTCCCTGTTGCGCCCGGATCCCCTTGATTTGCTCAGAAATTGTCTTTCCGCTTACGGATTTCTGCAAAAACCTCAGCGTCTTCAGCACCTTCCATGCCAAGGTGCGCTCTTACGGCACTGTCGCCGGCGCGCAGGAACGGATTGGTGTCAAGCTCAAGCTGCAAGGTCGACGGCACCGTGGGGCTGCCGTCGCTCCGGGCCTTTGCGATATCACGGATACGCGCCTGCAACGCCGGGTTGCCGGGGTCGGCGGTGATTGCAAAGGCACCGTTGGACTGGGTGTATTCATGTCCGGAATAGACCATAGTGTGCGGCGGCAGCGCGGCAAGCCGCGTCAGGCTGCTCCACATTTGCTGCGGCGTGCCCTCAAACAGCCGTCCGCACCCCAGCGCCATCAGGCTGTCAGCGGTGAACACGGCCTTTGAGCCGGGCAGGTAAAAGGCAATATGGCCAACGGTGTGGCCGGAGACATCCATCACCTGCACCTCTTCGCCCAGCAGGGTGAAGCTGCCGCCATCCTCGACCGCGGTATCCAGGGCGGGCAGCCGGTGGGCGTCGGCCGCAGCGCCGATGACCTTTGCGCCGTATGCCGCCTTCAGCTCCTGAACCCCGTCCACATGGTCCCAGTGATGATGGGTCAGCAGGATCCAGTCCAGCCCCCAGCCGCGCGCCGACAGCGCCGATTTGACGGCGGCGGCCTCGGGCGCATCCACCAGCGCGGTTTCGCCTGATGCGGGATTATGGATCAAAAAGGCATAGTTGTCCGCCAAACAGGGCAGGGTGATGATCTCAAGAGGCATGGTCATTCGCCTTTACATTGCTAAACTGCGCCCAGATTGGCCGAAGCAGCAGGCACCCGCAATGCATCTTGATGTTCAGGATCTCAGGAACTTCTATTACCGCAGCACCCTGGGGCGGGCGGCGCAGGCGTCGATCCGCGGCCGGCTGCTGGAAATCTGGCCCGGGACCAAGGGGCTGACGGTGGCGGGGTTCGGTTTTGCCGCGCCGCTGCTGCGTCCCTACCTGCCGGAGGCGCGCCGGGTGATGGCGCTGATGCCGGGGCCGCAGGGGGTCATGCAATGGCCGGCCGGGATGCCCAATGTCTCGGTCCTGTGCGAGGAAACCAGCTGGCCCATCGATACCGGCAGGGTGGACCGGCTGGTGGTGATGCATGGTCTGGAAACCTCGGAGCGGCCCGCGAAGCTGCTGGAAGAATGCTGGCGGGTGCTGGGGCCGGGGGGCAGGGCGATTTTCGTGGTTCCAAACCGGGCGGGCCTATGGGCGCGTTCGGATCTGACGCCGTTCGGCTTCGGCCGCCCGTACACGCTGCGCCAGCTCGAAGGCCAGCTGCGCCAGCACCAGTTCGCCATCGAACAGCATACCGCCGCCCTCTACCGGCTGCCCAGCCACAAGCGGTTCTGGCTGAAATCCGGCGCGATGCTGGAAAAAATGGGCCGCAAACTGCCTGCGATGCTGGCCGGCGGCGTGTTCATGGTTGAGGTCAGCAAGCAAACCCATCCGCAGCGCGGCCACATGACCCGCACCAAAACCCCCAGCCGCATCCGGGTGCTGGAAGGGTTGTCGAACCCGATGCCGGAACCAGCCTGACCGGTCCCGGGCTGATCCGGCCTGCCGGTGCTGCATTTCGATTCCCTGAAACTGCCTTCGCGGCGGCGGGAATGCCCGAAAACGGGGGCAAGGCCCGATATGTGACGTTTTCGGTCGCAATTGCCGGGTTCCGGAATCGCCAAATCCTGCAGTTCAGCCGCTGTTTTTTATTTATCGACTGTGGTCAAAGGGCCGCACTTGCCTTAAAGCTTTGAAAACATTGAAAACATGCTTCTTCCCGTTACCGTTATAGACAGTTGATAGGTCGCATCCGCTCTGCTAGACCCACGCTGATTTCAACGCCCCGCTGCCAATGGGGGATGACTCACGCCCCCGGACGCCGCCTGTGGCCGGGTACGCCAACCGGGGCCAATAACATATCGGAAGGGTGGACGTGTCCGAACCAGCTTCGATTTCTGCAGGCATTGCCGCGCGCTATGCCACGGCGGTGTTCGACATCGCGGAAGAAAACAAGGCGCTCGACAGCCTTGAAACCAGCATCAATGACCTGGCAGCCGCGCTGGCTGACAGCGAAGACCTCAACAACCTGATCCACTCGCCGCTGGTGTCGCGCGACGAGCAGGGCGCCGCAATCACTGCGGTGGCTGACAAGATGGGCCTGGATCCCGTCCTGCGCAATACCCTGGCTCTGATGGCCGACAAGCGCCGCCTGTTTGTGGTGCCCGCGCTGATCGATGCGCTGCGCGCCCGTCTGGCCGAAGCCCGCGGCGAAGTCACCGCCGAGGTGGTGTCCGCCAAGGCGCTGACCAAGACCCAAAGCGAAAAGCTGGCCAAGACCCTGGCCGAGCGCGTGGGCAAGAAAGTTACCATCAATGCTTCCGTCGATGCCTCCATCATCGGCGGACTTGTCGTTAAAGTGGGCTCGAAGATGATCGACAGCTCGATCCGCTCCAAGCTCAACTCCCTACAGAATGCAATGAAAGAGGTCGGATAAATGGGTATCCAAGCAGCAGAGATTTCTGCGATCCTGAAAGACCAGATCAAGAATTTTGGTCAAGAAGCAGAAGTGGCTGAAATCGGCCGCGTGCTGTCCGTCGGTGACGGTATTGCCCGCGTTTACGGCCTCGACAATGTTCAGGCCGGTGAAATGGTCGAATTCCCGGGCGGCATCATGGGCATGGCGCTGAACCTGGAAAGCGACAACGTCGGTATCGTGATCTTCGGCTCGGACCGGGACATCAAAGAAGGCGACACCGTCAAGCGCACCAACTCCATCGTGGACGTGCCGGTCGGCAACGGCCTCCTGGGCCGCGTTGTGGACGGCCTCGGCAACCCGCTGGACGGCAAGGGCCCGATCACCGACGTCACCCGCGGCGTTGCCGACGTGAAGGCGCCGGGCATCATCCCGCGTAAATCGGTGCACGAACCGATGGCAACCGGCCTCAAGTCCGTCGACGCGATGATCCCCGTCGGCCGCGGCCAGCGTGAGCTGATCATCGGCGACCGTCAGACCGGCAAGACCGCGATCGCCCTGGACACCATCCTGAACCAGAAGTCGTACAACGACGCCGCCGGCGACGATGAGTCCAAGAAACTGTACTGCGTCTATGTCGCTGTGGGCCAGAAGCGCTCCACCGTGGCGCAGCTGGTGAAGAAGCTGGAAGAAACCGGCGCGATGGACTACTCCATCGTTGTGGCGGCAACCGCATCCGACCCGGCACCGCTGCAGTTCCTGGCGCCTTATGCCGCAACCGCAATGGCGGAGTTCTTCCGCGACAACGGCCGCCACGCGCTGATCATCTATGATGACCTGTCCAAGCAGGCTGTGGCTTACCGCCAGATGTCGCTGCTGCTGCGCCGTCCGCCGGGCCGTGAAGCCTATCCGGGCGACGTGTTCTACCTGCACTCCCGCCTGCTGGAGCGTTCGGCCAAGCTGAACGAGGACTTCGGCGCCGGCTCGCTGACCGCGCTGCCGATCATTGAAACCCAGGGCGGCGACGTGTCGGCGTTTATTCCGACCAACGTGATCTCGATCACCGACGGCCAGATCTTCCTGGAAACCGAACTGTTCTACCAGGGCATCCGCCCCGCCGTGAACACCGGTCTGTCGGTGTCGCGCGTTGGCTCCTCGGCCCAGACCAAGGCGATGTCCTCGGTTGCAGGCCCGGTTAAGCTGTCGCTGGCCCAGTACCGCGAAATGGCTGCCTTCGCGCAGTTCGGCTCCGATCTGGACGCCGCCACCCAGCAGCTGCTGGCCCGTGGCGCCCGTCTGACCGAGCTGATGAAACAGCCGCAGTACTCGCCGCTGACCAACGCCGAAATCGTCTGCGTGATCTTCGCCGGCACCAACGGCTACCTCGACAAAGTCGACGTCAAGGACGTCGGCCGTTACGAAGAGGGCCTGCTGAACCACCTGCGCAGCAAACATGCTGACCTGCTGGCGGACATCACCAACAACGATCGTAAGGTGAAGGGCGAGCTGGCGGACAAGGTGAAGGCTGCGCTGGACGAGTTCGCCGCTAGCTTCGCTTAAGGGGGATCCCAGGCAATGCCGAACCTTAAGGACCTGAAAACCAGGATCGCGTCGGTCAAATCGACCCGCAAGATCACAAAAGCCATGCAGATGGTGGCCGCGGCGAAACTTCGCCGCGCCCAGGAAGCTGCCGAGGACTCCCGCCCCTACACCAAACGGTTCAACGCCGTGATGGCAGGGCTGGCGGCCTCGGTCGGCGGCAGCGAGTCAGCCCCCAAGCTGCTTCGCGGCACCGGCAGCGACCAGACCCATCTGCTCGTCGTGATGACCGCCGAGCGCGGTCTGTGCGGCGGTTTCAACTCGAACATCGCCAAGCTCGCCCGCCAGAAAGCGGCCGAGCTGAAGGCCGCGGGCAAGACGGTCAAGGTTCTGACCGTCGGCAAAAAGGGCCGTGACGCCCTGAAACGCGACCTCGGCGGTGATTTCGTCGGCCATGTTGACCTCAGCGACTTCAAGCGCATCGGCTATGCCAATGCGCAGGGCATCGCCAAGGACATCCTGACCCGGTTCGATGCTGGCGAATTCGATGTTGCCACGATCTTCTTTGCGGAGTTCGTCAACGTCGTGACCCAGATCCCGACCGCGCAGCAGATCATCCCGGCCTCTTACGAGGGCGGCGACGCTGAAGGCGCATCTGCGGTTTATGACTACGAGCCCGGCGAAGAGCAGATCCTTGCGGACCTGCTGCCGCGCGGCGTGTCAACGCAGATCTTCTCGGCGCTGCTGGAAAACGGAGCATCCGAACAGGGTGCCCGGATGAGCGCGATGGACAACGCGACCCGCAACGCGGGCGAAATGATCGACAAGCTGACGATCCAGTACAACCGCTCCCGCCAGGCCGTGATCACCAACGAGCTGATTGAAATCATTTCGGGCGCTGAGGCGCTCTAAGAGACAACCGGAGACCAACAAATGGCACAAGCAAAAGGCAAGGTGACCCAGATCATCGGCGCCGTTGTGGACGTCCAGTTTGACGACCACCTGCCCGCAATTCTGAACGCCCTGAACACCGAAAACGGCGGCAAAACCCTGGTTCTGGAAGTATCCCAGCACCTCGGCGAAAACACCGTCCGCTGCATCGCGATGGACGCGACCGAGGGCCTGGTCCGCGGTCAGGCGGTGGAAGACACCGGCGCGCCGATCTCGATCCCGGTCGGCAACGCCACTCTGGGCCGCATCCTGAACGTCGTGGGCGAGCCCGTCGACGAAAAGGGCCCGGTCAACGCGACCGAGACCCGCGCCATCCACCAGCCCGCGCCCGAGTTCAACGAACAGTCGACCGAGTCGGAAGTTCTGGTGACCGGCATCAAGGTGATCGACCTGCTGGCGCCTTACTCCAAAGGCGGCAAGATCGGCCTGTTCGGCGGCGCCGGCGTGGGCAAGACCGTTCTGATCATGGAACTGATCAACAACATCGCCAAAGTGCACTCCGGCTACTCGGTGTTCGCGGGTGTTGGCGAACGGACCCGGGAAGGCAACGACCTGTACTGGGAAATGATCGAATCCAACGTGATCAAGCCGGACAACCTGGAAGAATCCCAGGTGGCCCTGGTTTACGGTCAGATGAACGAGCCTCCGGGAGCCCGTGCCCGTGTTGCGCTGACCGGCCTGACCCTGGCCGAACAGTTCCGCGACCAGTCCGGCACCGACGTTCTGTTCTTCGTGGACAACATCTTCCGCTTCACCCAGGCCGGTTCGGAAGTGTCCGCTCTCTTGGGCCGTATCCCCTCCGCTGTGGGCTACCAGCCGACGCTGGCAACCGACATGGGCGCGATGCAGGAACGCATCACCTCCACCAAGAACGGCTCGATCACCTCGATCCAGGCCGTCTACGTGCCCGCGGATGACCTTACCGACCCGGCACCGGCAACCACCTTTGCCCACCTGGACGCGACCACCGTTCTGAACCGTGCGATCTCGGAACTCGGCATCTACCCCGCTGTGGACCCGCTCGACTCCTCGTCGCGCCTGATGGACCCGCAGATCGTTGGCGAAGAGCACTACAAAGTGGCGTCCGACGTTCAGCAGATCCTCCAGCGCTACAAGTCGCTGCAGGACATCATCGCGATCCTCGGCATGGACGAACTGTCGGAAGAGGACAAGCTGACCGTTGCGCGTGCGCGTAAGATCCAGCGTTTCCTCAGCCAGCCGTTCGACGTGGCAAAAGTCTTCACCGGCTCTGACGGTGTGCAGGTTCCGCTGGAAGACACCATCTCGTCGTTCAAGGCCGTTGTGGCCGGCGAATACGACCACCTTCCCGAAGGCGCCTTCTACATGGTTGGCGGCATCGAAGAAGTGAAGGCAAAAGCCGAGAAGATGGCTGCGGAAGCCGCCTAAGACTGGATTTTCCCCTGCGCCCCGGCGGTGCAGGGGAACCCTGAAAGGAGGCCCCAATGGCACAAACGATGCAATTCGACCTCGTGAGCCCCGAGCGGAGCCTGGCTTCGCTTCAGGCCAGCGCGGTCCAGATCCCCGGTGCGGAAGGCGACATGACGGCGATGCCGAGCCATGCGCCCACCATCACCACCCTGCGCCCCGGCGTGCTGAAGGTCGAAAGCCCGGACGGCAACTCGGAGTATGTGGTCACCGGCGGCTTTGCTGAAATCGGCGGCGACAGCCTGTCGGTTCTGGCCGAGCACGCGATCCCGATGGCCGAGATGACCCGCGACCAGATGGACGCGCTGATCGAAGACGCCCGCGAGATGTACAAGACCGCAAAAGAGGAAGACCAGCCGCACGGGCTGGTCGAGGACGCAGCCAAGCTGCTCGCCGACATGGAAGCCCTGGGCACCCATATGTCCCTCTGATCCAAACGCGGATTGGACGATTTTGAAACCGGCTCCCTTCTGGGGGCCGGTTTTTTCGTCGGGGAAGGCTGTTTGGCGAGGCTTGCCTGGAGCGGCAAATCACCCGCCGGAAGGGCATTTTCACCGGGCTGCCCTTTGAAGAAGGGTTTGGCCCGCTGTCCGCACTGCGGACAAAGGTTGAATTCGCCGCGGTTGCTCCAATGACCGCTTTCAGTTGCCGGCCTGCGCTAAGGATCACCTGTTGGAAAGCGTGTCTTGCCAAAGGCATCCAATGAAACTACATGCGCAGTATGTTATGTTATTACATTCGAATCACTGGAAAACTGGAGTCCCTGGATGCCCTGCAAAACCCTCAAACGAACGGCCATCACCGCAATCAGTGTGTTGATGACCGTTTCGGCTCCGGCCATTGCCCAAACAGCAAACCACGCCACATCCAGCGTCGAAAATCATAAGGGGCACGCGCATGAACCGGTTCTTGTAAACGAAGCGGACGTTCAAGCCCGCGAGCTGTCTGATTGGGAGGCGGACTGGCAATCGGTTTATCCCTTTTTGCAAGACGGCACTCTGGACGCCGTGCTGGCGCATAAAGCCGAAGATGCGGAACGCACCGTCGAGGAATTCCGCGCCTATTATGACGCAGGCTACGCGACCGATGTAGGCCGCATTCTGATCGACGGTTCCAAGGTGACTTTCTTCCGGGATGGTCTGCCCGTTCAGGGGCTATACGAAAACGACGGCTATGAAATTCTAACCTATGAGTCGGGCAGCCAAGGTGTGCGTTACATCTTTGAAAAGTCAGGTGGTGACGCAACAGCACCGCAGTTCATCCAGTTCAGCGACCATATAACCGTGCCGGCAAAGGCGGAGCATTTTCATCTGTACTGGGGCGACGACCGCGCAGAACTGCTGAAGGAAGTCACCAATTGGCCCACATATTTCCCGGCCAATATGACTGGTGCCGAGATCGCAGCAAACATGCTCGCGCATTAAATCCGGTCGCTTCCCCATGCCAAAGCGGCAGGCCTGCGACAAAAGCAAGCCTGCCGCTCCGCTCCAGACAATCCTTCAGTCCAAGGCCGCTCCAGAATGAACACTCCCGCGATAAACACAGACACACGCCTTCCCGTCACTGTCCTCTCAGGTTTCCTGGGAGCAGGGAAAACCACCCTTCTGAATGAAGTCTTGCAAAACCGTGATGGCCGCCGCGTTGCGGTCATTGTAAATGATATGTCCGAGGTCAACATCGACGCCGGCATCATTCGCGACGGCGATGCAAACCTCAGCCACACGGAAGAAACGCTGGTTGAAATGACAAACGGCTGCATCTGCTGCACCCTTCGCGACGATCTGTTGAAAGAGGTCAGCCGTCTCGCCGCTGAAGGCCGCTTTGATTATCTTCTCATCGAATCCACCGGCATTTCGGAACCGTTGCCAGTTGCGGCGACCTTTGATTTTCGCGATGAGGATGGTGTCAGCCTTTCGGATGTTGCGCGGCTCGACACGATGGTGACCGTTGTCGATACAGTCAATTTATTGAAAGACTACGCCAGCCACGATTTTCTCAGGGATCGTGGCGAGGTGATGGGCGAGAACGATGACCGCACGCTGGTGAACTTGCTGGTCGACCAGATTGAGTTTGCCGACGTTGTGATCCTGAACAAAGCGAATGATGCCGGGCCTGCCAACGTAGAAGCCGCCCGCATGATCGTTGTGGCGTTGAATCCGGATGCGCAAATAATCGAGGCTGACTACGGGAAAGTGCCGCACGGCCGAATATTTGATACGCGCCTGTTTGATTTTGAAAAAGCGCACGAAAATCCGCTTTGGGCAAAAGAGCTTTACGGATTTTCGGATCACATCCCTGAAACTGAAGAATATGGGATTTCGTCGTTTGTGTATTGCGCAAGACGGCCTTTTGCCCCTCAGAAAGTGAGCGACGTCCTGTCTGGCCCCTTGCCCGGCGTCATACGTGCCAAGGGGCATTTTTGGATAGCGACGCGGCCCGATTGGGTGGCTGAATTTTCGCTTGCAGGCGCATTGAGCAGTGTCAAACCTATGGGCATCTGGTGGGCAACCGTTCCCGAAGATCGACGCCCGGCAAGCCCGCAGGCAACAGAGTATTTAGAGCACCACTGGCAGGAGCCCTTCGGGGACCGGCGCCAAGAATTGGTGTTTATCGGTTCGGGCATGGACAAGGCAGCGATAACAGCGGCGTTGGATGCGGCCCTTGTTGAAGATGCGCACGCATTTACGCCCGACGCTTGGGCCAGCTTGCCCGACCCGTTTCCGCATTGGCGGCGCGCGCCTGTATGATCAGCGCAGCGAGGCGGAAAGGTTTTGTGACACGGCGCGGCAGCAATGCGCGGACAAGCTTGCCCCGGTCAAAACAAAGCGGAAATCCGATGGCGGCCTTTGACCAGTTGCCAGCGGATCTCCGCGAATGGCTCAGGCAAGCTGCGCTGCCGTGGTCACCTCGTTCGGCGCTGCGGGTTTGGCGGTCTGCACTAAAAAAACACGGAGGCGACCGGACTGCTGCCTGCGCTTACCTCAGCCAAGTGGAACTTAATAATCTCAAGCAAGAAGCTGGAAGGATTTGGGGTGCCGAATAATAAATCCTAAAAGGGGACTTTGGCCACTTATCAGAAAATCAGCAATGTGGGCTCACGCGCTAAATCGCTCCGCGATATGGGCGCCTGTGGCTGGCGGTGCGGGAAACCGGGATTTGTTTTGCGGATTTCGATGACGGCTGTGTGCTGTCGGGCGCGGTGATTTTGCCTCGGTTGACAGAGGGTTTTCCGATGACCCTTCAGCAGTCCGCACCGGCGGCCCCCCTTCGCGCCCGGATGATTGCCGATATGCCGACGCGCAATCCGGGGCCGGCGCTTCAAACCAGCCACTTGCGGGCCTGCAAGCGGTTTGCAGCCTGGCTCGGACGATCCCCCCGGGACCGCGGCAGCCGATGATGTGCGGGGCTTCCAGCGGCAACTGATGGAAAGCGGCACCAGCATCTGTACCCGCAGTCAGACCATGACCGGGGTGAAGTTTCTGTTCCGGGTGACGCTGCGGCGGATGAACTCGCCGGTTCCTGATCCATGCCCTGCCCAAGGGGCAGCAACGCATCCGCCCCTACGGCGTCTTCGGGAATGGCAACCGTGCCGCCAATATCGCCAGGATCAGGGACCTGCTCGGGGCAGGCAGCTTCGGCATGGTTTTTGTGAGCCTTGATGGGCATGCGCCGCGCCGCGCGCGGTCCGCCCAACCTGCAGAACAAGTACCAAGGCAATCAACCGCTTCAAATCCCCATAGAGCCAGCTGATCCGCCCACTTCCAACCCCGCGATTTCCCGCTTGCGCGTTTCTCCGACGCCAGGCAATGCCGCGCATCATTCAAACGTCGCGCGCGGCGTCCGAGAAACCTGCATCAAGCAGCCCCTCTCCGGAACCGCGGCGAAAGGCACCGGTCTCATCGCCGGCCTCATCGCTGGCCTCACTGCCGGCCTGTCCGCTGGCGCATGATGTCAGCAGGCCGCATTCAGCTTTCCAAGATTGGCCTCCGATCTGCGGATCATTAACGCTATTCTCACAAATTTTCGAAAAATTGCCCTGCATGACAAATTCTCAAGCAGCAGGATTCCCCGTGACAGATTGGACTTCCGGCTATGTGGCCGGCATCGACTATACCCATGACTTCCACAGCCAGCTGACGCCGGCCTTGCTGGGCTTCGGCGCGATGAGCCAGGGCCACCGGCACGCGCTGGACGGCGGCGGCATCACCTATTGCGAACTCGGCTGCGGCCAGGGGTTTTCCGCCAATCTTCTGGCGGCGGCCAACCCGCATATCGACTTTCACGCGATGGACTTCAGCCCCTCGCATATCGCCGGCGCCCGGGAGCTGGCGCAGGAGGCGGCGCTGGAGAACGTTCATTTCCACGAGCGCTCCTTTGCGGATTTCGACGCCGCGCCGGGCCTGCCCCAGGTCTTCGACATCATTGCCCTGCACGGTGTCTTCAGCTGGGTGTCGGAGGAAAACCGCCAGCATATCACCCGGTTCATTTCGCAGCGGCTGCGGCCGGGCGGTCTGGTCTATGTCAGCTATAATGCCCAGCCCGGCTGGGCTGCGGCCATGCCGCTGCGCCGGCTTATTGCCGCCCGGGCAGAGCAGGGCAGCGGGCCGCTCACAGACCGGATCGGCGAGGCGATGGCGTTTGCCCGTCAGCTGGGTGCAGCGGGTGCGGCGTATTTCGCCAAGAACCCGGCGGCGGCCAGGCGCCTGGACCATATGAAATCAATGCCGGCCAATTATCTGGCGCATGAATATTTCAACAAGGACTGGACCCCTTTCTACTTCGAGGATCTGGCGGGGGAACTGGCCGGGGCCAAATTGAACTTTGCAGGGTCGGTGCATCCGCTGGACAATCTGGACTGCATCCGCTTCACGCCGGACCAACAGGCCCTGCTGGACAGCGAGGGCGATCCCGACCGCCGCGAAGGGCTGCGCGATCTGCTGCTGAACGAGCATTTCCGCACCGATATCTTTGTGAAGGGCAAGCTGGCGCATACCCCGCGCGGCGAAGTCGGCGCCTGGTTCGCGACGCCCTTTGCCCTCAGCCGCCCCTACAGCGGCGGCACGCTGAAATTTCAGCACCGGGGTAAAGAGGTGCCGCTGAAGCAGGATCATTACGCGCCCGTGCTGAAGGCGCTGGCCAAGGGGCCGGCAACAGTGCGCAGCCTGCTGGATCAGGGGGTGTTCGGCGCCATGGACTGGGGCAGCATCTCCCGGATGCTGATGACCCTCGCCGGCACCGGATGCATCACCCCCTGTCTGCCGCAGGAGGGGCTGGCGCAGCGCGCGGCTGCCTGCCGCGCCTTCAACCTGGCGGTCTGCAAACGGGCCGAGGACAGCGACACACTGCGCTTCCTGGCTTCCCCGGTCACCGGCGGCGGGGTTGCGGCCGACCGGTTCGAACAGCTGTTCCTGCTGGCCCGCAGCGAAGGCCATGAGACGCCTGCCGGCTGGGCCGCGCTGGCCTGGCGCATTCTGGCGCCGCAGGGCCAGCGGCTGCAGCACGACGGCCGGGTGCTGGAGACCGAGGCGGAAAACCTTGCCCTGCTGGGGGCCAGGGCCGGAAATTTCGCAGCCCGCCGCCTGCCGCTGTTCATAAGCCTCGGCCTGACGCTGGAAGACACCCGGCAGGACCAGGCGCAGATCCCGGCACCGGACAAGGCCCGGGGCGCCGCGGCGTGATCCCGCAGCTTTCGGGGGCGGCTTCCGGCCGGCCCCGTCTGCAGGGGGGAACCGTGCCCTTGCGCCGCCGCATTAGCAATTTAAAAAGCTGTGCCGCTTACAAAGAAACAGCCCCATACACTCACTGACAGGAATTCTCTCGTGTCCTTTGAAGACCGCATGCTGGCTGCCCGAACCACGGGCAGGGAATCGCCTTTTGCCCTCGACGAGGTGTTTTTCTCACGTACCGACCCGCGCGGTGTGATCCAGGCCGGCAATGCGGTGTTCAGCCGTGTCGCCAAACACCCGCTGGAGGATCTGCTGGGCGCGCCGCACAAGGTGATCCGCCATCCGGACATGCCGCGCGCGGTGTTCCAGCTCTTGTGGGACACGATCAAGGACGGCGGCACCGTTGGCGCCTATGTCAAGAACCGGGCCAGCGATGGCAGCTATTACTGGGTCTTTGCGGTCGTCACCCCCTGCGAGTACGGCTACCTGTCGGCGCGGATCAAGCCCACCAGCCCGCTGTTCAGGACAGTGGAGCAGGAATACGCCCTGCTGCGCCAGGCGGAACGCGACGACGGGCTTGACCCTGAAGACAGCGCCGCGCTGCTGCTTGCGCGTCTGCAGCAGCTTGGCTTTGCCACCTACAACGACTTTGCCGGCCACGCCCTGGCAGAAGAGCTCATGGCCCGCGATGCAGGCCTGAAACGCCCCGCGGACGCCCGTCTGGCGGAACGCCGGGCGATGCATTCCGCAGCCGGGGATCTGGTGCAGGAGACCGAGGCGCTGGTGCAGGAATTCGAATCGATGCGCACCATCCCGCATAACCTGCGGGTCATTGCCTCGCGGATCGAACCGGCCGGCGGGCCGGTCACCGTTCTGTCCGAGAACTACAACTCGATGTCGCGCGACATGTCCAATTGGTTCGAGGCCCATGTCTGGGGAAAGAACAGCAATTTCCGCGCCATCAATGGCACCGTCACGGCGGCGATCTTTGTCGAAGGGCTGGCGCGGATCCTCACCGAATGCGGCCGTCAGCTCAATCAGGAAGACGGCGCCGCAGCCATTGATGTCGATCGTGAACAGGCGATCCTGGCACAGCTGAGCGAAGACCAGTTCACCAAGGCCAGGGCCAGCCTGCAGGATGTCCGCTTCGAGGCCGACCGCATTATGAAGGCCTGCATGACCCTGCACCGCCACTTCATGGCGCTGACAACAACCCGGGTGCTGTGCAAGATCGAATGCGCCCGGCTGGGAAGTGCCGGTGAATCGCTGAACACGATCATTGATGAGCTGGGCCGGTTCCAGGACCGGATTTCCGCCCGGCTGGAAAAGATAACGGAGCTCAGCGCCGCCCTCGCATCCGAGGAGAAATAGCCCGCGCTCCGGGGTATTTCTCTGCCGCTGTTCCGGTCCGGCTTTTGCGGAGCGGGGCAGGCGGCTGCCCGTGCCGTTTCCTGAACCGGACCGGCAGCGGGACGGTGCTGCTGAAACCGGTGGCGGCGGAAATCCCGGCCACCGTCATGCCGGTCTCATTCAGCAGCGTCAGGCCGGTGATGATGGCGATGCCATTGGATCAGGCCACCGGCCCGCCGCAATCAACCCGGCACCCGGCCGCAGCCTTCGGAACAAAGCTGCCGAGGTCCGTAGCGTGACCCTGGCTGAAGGGAAGTTTCCTGCAAAATGCGCGCCGCAGGCCGCTGCCCGCGGCGCGCTGTTCCGTCAGGCGGTCAGCAAGGCCACCGGCTCGCCGCTGTCTTCCCAGGCGGTGATTTCGTCTTCGCTTGCCTTGGGCGAAAACAGCCCGGTCATCGCATAGAAGATGCCGATCAGCGGCGACAGCCAGCAGGCAAAGGCCAGCGGGATGTACAGCAGGTTTTCAAAATTGCCATCTGAAATCCCCAGCGCCAGCGCCGAGATCACAAAGGCGCCGCCCGCATTCCAGGGGATCAGCGGCGACACCAGCGTGCCGCCTTCCTCGATGGCGCGCGACAGGTTCAGCGGCGAATACTTCATGCCGCGGTAAACCGGCGCATACATCCGGCCGGGCAGGGCAATCGACAGGTAGGGGTCGCCCGCCACGGTGTTGGTCGCAACCGATGTCAGGATCGCCGAGGCCTGAATGCCGGCAAAGCTTTTGACCCGCGCAATGATCACCTCGATGATCGCCTGCAAACAGCCGGTCCGTTCCAGCGCGCCGCCGAACGCCAGCGCCAGCAGCACCAGCGAGATGGTCCACATCATCGACTGGATGCCGCCGCGGTTCAGCAGCGGATCGATTTCCGGCACGCCGGTTTCAATCGCATAGCCGCTGTTGGCAAAGGTGAAGGTCTCATGCAGGCCCGCGCCCTGGCACGCCATCGCCAGGATGCCGCCGGCGACAGCGCCGGCAAACAGCGACGGGATAGGGGGCTGCTTCTTCACCGCCAGCGCGATGACCAGCAGCGCAGGCAGCAGCATCAGCGGCGAGATCCAGAACGCGCCGTCCAGCGCCTCGGTGATCGCGTCGATGCGCTCAAACGATACCTGCGAGGTGTCGATCAGGGTGAAGCCGACAACCAGATAGATCACCAGCGCGATCAGCATCGACGGCACCGTGGTCGGCAGCATGTTGCGGATGTGGTCGAACAGGTTGGTGCCGGTCACCGCAGGCGCCAGGTTGGTGGTGTCCGACAGCGGCGAGATCTTGTCGCCGAAAAACGCGCCCGAAACCACCGCACCGGCGGTCCAGTACATCGGAATGCCAAAGCCCGCGCCGATGCCCATCAGCGCCAGGCCGACGGTGCCCACCGTGCCCCAGGAAGTGCCCAAGGACACCGACACGATCGCGCACAGCACCATGCCCGCGGCCAGGAACAGCTCCGGCGACAGGATTTTCAGCCCGTAGTAGATCAGCGTCGGCACCGTGCCGCTGGCAATCCAGATGCCGACAATCATGCCGACGTTGATCAGGATCGCCAGGGAGGGCAGCGAAATGGTCACGACATGGAACACGCCGTCTTCGATATTGTCCCACTTGTGGCCCAGCTTCAGGCCGACCAGCGCGGTGATGGCGATGCCGATGGCCAGCGGAATATGCGGGGTGAAGTCGCCGAAATAGAACAGCTGGATGCCCAGAACCCCCAGTGTCAGCACGATGGGCAGCAGCGCCATCGCCAAGCCGGGCTTCACGATGTTCGGATCATTTGGTGACACGGATATCTCCTTGGTTCAGTCAAATCGCCTGTCAAAGGCGGATGCGGACACACAGCAGAAATCGGCCCCGGGGTCTCGCCGGAACCGCGCCGGAATGCACGGCGTTTGCGACAATCAGGGATATTTTCCCCAATCGGGGATCTGCGGCTCTTCGGGGGGAAATTCCCGTTACCGGCCTTGCGGCCGCCAGGGTTTCGGCCCAGCCAGGGCAGGGGCAGGGGCAGGCCAGCCGGGCTTTGCGCAAAAGCAACAGCCGCCGGGTCTTTGCGGCTGGTTTCTGGATAATCCTGCTGTATGGCGTAGTCTGAACGGCACGCCAATCGCTTGGGAACCGGAATGAACAGACTGCGCAACCCCCGCACAGGGGTCGATCAGGGCGATACCGAGGTGTTTTCGGATTTCGAAGACGGCGGCGAGATGTGGACCGGCTCCGGCCCGCGTGAGCGCCGCCGCGCCGTGAGCTTCACCGAGGCCTTTGCCCGCCCGCCGGCCGTGCATGTGTCGCCTTCGCTGTGGGATATGGACACCTCCACCGAGATCCGGGCCGAGCTGGTGGCGGAAAACATCACCTGCGAGGGGTTCGAGATCGTTTTCCGCACCTGGGCCGACAGCCGCGCCGCCCGCCTGCGCGCGGGCTGGCTGGCCATTGGCGAACTGCCCCATGCCGATGACTGGGACGTCGACTAGGGCGCGGCGCTAGACCTTGGCGGTCAGGGTTCCGGCCTGCAGCAGCTTTTGAAACTTGGGGCATTCCAGATGGCTGGGCGCCGGGCAGTCCGCCACATGGCGCAGCGCATCGCGCAGGGCCGACAGCTCGCGGATCTGCACCTCCAGCGCATCAGCGCGGGCGTGCAGCTGGCCGCGCGGCAGATCCGGCTGGCCGTCCTTGCCGAACAGGCCGGCAATTTCCTGCAGCGAAAACCCGGCCGCCTTGCCCAGTGTGATCAGCGACAGCTGCAGCAGCGTCTCTCGCCCGAACTGCCGCCGCAGCCCGTTGCGCCCGATTGAGGTGATCAGCCCGATTTTCTCGTAGTACCGCAGCGCCGAGGCGGCCACGCCGGAACGCTCCGCGACCTCGCCGATATCCAGAAGTTTCATCCTTGACCTCAAGCCGGATTGAACAGGCAGGCTGCCAGACCTGCGCCGGCAGGGCAAGGAGGTTCCTGAGCAACCGGCCGGCCTGGCGCTCTGAAACCGCGCAACACGCCTTGCAGCTTTTGCGCTTGGTGCGGCGGAACGCCAAGGCAGGTGCCGCAGCAGATTGCGGCGGCCGGGCTGCAAACCGGTCTTGACTTGAAGCCGGGTTGAAGTTGTACGCCAGCTCCGGACTCACCGTGCGAACAAAGGAAAAGGCAGAACGTCCTATGGTAGATGAACTTATTTTCAAGGCGGTCCTGGCCGGGACCGGGGCAACGGTTTTCATGGACTTGGCAGCACTGGCCCAGAAACGGCTTCTGTCCCTGCAGTCTCTGGACTATGCGATGGTCGGCCGGTGGCTTTGCCATGCTGTCAGGGGGCGCTTCATTCACCGGCCCATCACGGCGAGCCGCGCCGTTGCCGGCGAGCGGCTGATCGGCTGGGCCGCGCATTACCTGACCGGCATCCTGTTTGCAGCGGCGTTTCTGGCGGTCCTCGGCGAGGAGTGGCTAAATAACCCCAGCCTGTGGCCGGCACTGGCGTTTGGCGCCCTGACTTTGTGCGCGCCATTCCTGATCCTTCAACCTGGCATCGGAGCAGGGATCGCTGCGCGGCGGACACCGGCCCCGAACACGGCCCGGCTGAAAAGCTTGGCAACGCATCTCACCTTCGGAGCGGGGCTTTGGGTGTCGGCGCACGGCCTTTCACTGCTGTAGCACCTGCATGCGGCCGCCCCGCGGCGCGTGCGGGAACGGATCCGGCAAAAACAAAAAGCCCCGCAATCGCGGGGCTTTCATCAATTCCGGGCAACAGCTGCCTCAGCTGCCGTTAAAGGTCAGGCTCTCGTAGATCGGCACCAATGTCTTGTCCTCGAACAGCGACGACACGGAAGTGCCGTGCCAGATGTTCAGGATCGCCTGGGTGAACAGCGGCGCGGTCGGCAGGATGCGGATATTGGGCGCGGCGGCGACGGCCTCGGTCGGCTGGATCGAGTCGGTCAGCACCAGCGACTTCATCACCGAGTTGGTCACCCGCTCCACCGCCGGGCCGCTCATCACGCCGTGGGTGATATAGGCGTGCACCTCCTTGGCGCCGTTGTCCAGCAGCACCTGCGCCGCCTTGCACAGCGTGCCGGCGGTGTCGCACATGTCGTCGATGATCAGGCAGATCTTGTCCTTCACATCGCCGATCACGGTCATCTCGGCCACTTCGCCGGCCTTCTCGCGGCGCTTGTCGACGATCGACAGCGGCGCGTTGATCCGCTTCGCCAGCTCGCGGGCCCGGGCCACGCCGCCCACGTCGGGCGACACCACCATCAGCTCGTCCATGTTGTCCTTGAACTGGTTTTTCACATCCAGCGCAAAGATCGGCGAGGCATAAAGGTTGTCCACCGGGATATCGAAGAAGCCCTGGATCTGGGCCGCGTGCAGGTCCATGGTCAGCACCCGCTCAATGCCCGCGCCGGTCAGCATATTGGCCACCAGCTTGGCCGAGATCGGCGTGCGCGCCTTGGTGCGGCGGTCCTGGCGGGCATAGCCGAAGTACGGAATGACAGCCGTAATACGCTGGGCCGAGGACCGGCGCAGCGCATCGGCGATGATCAGCAGCTCCATCAGGTTGTCATTGGCCGGGTTCGAGGTCGGCTGGATGATGAACATGTCCTCGCCGCGGACGTTCTCATAGACTTCGACGAAGATCTCGCCGTCATTGAACCGCTCGACGCGGGCATCCACCAGCCCCTGGTCGACACCGCGGTGCAGGCTCATACGGCGGCTGATGGCTTGGGCAAGAGGAAGGTTGGCGTTCCCAGCGATAAGCTTGGGTTCGTTCAAAGTCGGCATTGGCTGATATCCCCAGGCAGCAATGGCAATGTGTCAGATTCGTGATATTGAACCCCGCTTATCATGCACTTACCCTCACGCAAAGTTCTAAGCGGGAGATACAGCCTATGGCAGCGTTCGATTACTACTTCTCAACCCTGTCGCCCTTTGCCTATCTGGCCGGCACACGGCCGTGGGAGATTGCCGCCCGCCACGGCGCAGGGGTGACTTGCAAACCTTTGGACATCCTGGCGCTGTTTGCGCGCACCGGCGGCACGCCTCCGGGCGAGCGTCATCCGTCGCGCCAGGAATACCGCCTGATTGAGCTGGAGCGGCAGGCGGCCAGGCTTGGCATGCCCATCAATCTGAAACCGGCGCATTGGCCCGCCAATCCCGCGCCCTCCTCCTACGCCATCATCGCCGCGCAAAATGCAGGCGGCGGCAACATGGGGCAATTGGTGCAGTCGATCCTGCGCGCCTGCTGGGCCGAGGACAAGGACATCGCCGGGGACGCGGTGATCCGCGACTGCCTCGACGGCGCCGGCTTCGACCCGGCGCTGGCTGACAGCGGTCTCCTGGCCGGCGCGGAGACCTATGCGCAGAACCTCGAGGATGCGGTCAAGGCCGGCGTGTTCGGCTCACCGTTCTGGGTGACTGCGGAAGGGGCGAGGTTCTGGGGTCAGGACCGGCTCGGCGACCTGGACGCGCATCTGGCGGGGCAGGCCGCGTGACAGCCGGCGGTCCGGACAGGCCCGGGGGGGTCTTCTCGCGCAGCTTCGGCCATGGGCCGCGCAATGTGCTGGCGGTGCATTGCTCGCTGGCCCATTCCGGCGCCTGGCGCCGCCTGGCCGGGGAGATGGCTGAGGACATCACCCTCACCGCTTTCGACATGCTCAGCCACGGGCGCAGCCCGGACTGGGACGGCACCGGCAATTATCAGCTGCTGAACGCTGACGCGGGCCTTGCCTTGCTGGACCGGCCGGCGGATCTGATCGGGCATTCCTTCGGCGCCACCGTGGCCCTGCGGATGGCGATGGCCAGACCGCATCTGGTGCGCAGTTTGACGCTGATCGAACCGGTGCTGTTTGCCGTCGCCAAATCCGATGCTCCGGCGGCCTTTGCCGCCTTGGAGGCCGCCAGCCGGCCCATCGAAGCGGCCTGGGCGGCGGCGGATCTCGCGCTGACGGCGCGGCTGTTCAACCGGATGTGGGGCGCGGGAGAGCCGAAGTGGCCCGACATGCCCGAACAGGCTCGTGCCGCGATGGTGCGCGCAATCCCCGTGGTTCCGGCCTGCTACCCGACGCTTTACGATGATGCCAACGGCACCCTGGCGCCAGGCGCGCTGGATCCTGTTGCCATGCCTGTGCTGCTGCTTCACGGCAGTGAAAGCCCGGCCGTGATCGGCGCCATTGTCAGCGGGTTCAGCCGCCGTCTGGCCAATGCCCGCGCGCTGTCCGTGCCGGGCGCGGGCCATATGCTGCCGGTGACCCATGCCGCTGAAACAGCGCAGCTGCTGCGCGGCTTCTGGGGCCCTGCCTGACGGTCAGCCGGGGGGCGGCCAGACGGGCAGCCTGCCGCTTTGGAATATCCGCCGTCTGCCGCTAAACTGCAGCGCAGGGAACAAGCGGCAGGAGGGATACATGCCTGAACTGGATTTCTGGTATTCGATCGGCAGCACTTACAGCTACCTGACGGTGATGCGGATCACGGATGCGGCCGCCCGGGCCGGCGTGTCCGTGCGCTGGCGCCCGTTCAACGTGCGCCACGTGATGACGGTGCAGAACAACATCCCCTTCAAGGACAAGCCGGAAAAGACCGCCTATATGTGGCGCGACATCGAACGCCGGGCGCAGCGTTACGGGTTTCATCCCAGGCTGCCGGCGCCTTACCCGCTGGCGGAGCTGGTGCTGGCCAATCAGGTGGCCGCCCTGGGCGCCGCCGAGGGCTGGGGCCAGGCCTATACCCAGGCCGCCTACCGCTGCTGGTTCGAGGCCGGCCAGCCGGCCGGGGCGGACCCGAATCTCACCGCCAGCCTGGAGGCCGCGGGCCAGGACCCCGCCCGCGCGGTCGCCGAAGCGCAATCGGATCCGGTTGTGCAGGCGCTGGCAAAGGCAACAGAGGAGGCGATGGCACTGGGCATTTTCGGCGCCCCCAGCTTTGCCGTCAGCGGCGAAATCTTCTGGGGCGACGACCGGCTGGAGGACGCGCTGCTCTGGGCACAGGAACGCAGCTGATCTGATCCGGGCAGCATCTTTCCGGCTGCAAATACCCCGGCGGAGGCCCGTCAGGGCCGGGGGGCAGCGCCCCCAACAGCCTCAGAGCAGCGACAGAAACGCCCGGATATCCTCTTCCGGCACCGACCAGTCGCAGACAAACCGGGCGGTGACCGGCTCATGCTCCGGGCCTTGCAGCTGCCCCTCCCACAGGTGATAGGCGGCACCCGCCGCAAACAGCCGCTGGTGGGTGCTGCGGGGCAGGGCGGCAAAGATCATGTTGGCCTGCGGCGGATGGGTGAACCGGGCGCCTGCCGCCTGCAGCCCTTCGGCCAGCATCGCGCATTTGCTGTTGGCCGCGCGGGCATTGTCCAGCCACAGACCGTCCGTCAGATAGGCCAGCATCTGCGCCGACAGGTAGCGGTGCTTGGAAAACAGATGCGCGCCGCGCTTGCGGCGGTATTCGAATTCCTGCGCATGGGCCGGGTCAAAGAAGATCACCGCCTCAACCCCCAGGCAGCCGTTCTTGGTGCCGCCAAAGGACACCGCGTCGACGCCCGCCTTCCAGGTCATCTCGGCCGGCGTGCAGCCCAGCGACACCAGCGCATTGGCAAACCGCGCGCCGTCCATATGCACCGGCAGGCCATAGTCCCGCGCCACCGCGCCGAGCCCGGCCAGCTCCTCGACCGAATAGACGGTGCCGAATTCAGTGACCTGCGACAGCGACACCGGCCCGCGCTTGGGCCCATGCACGCCGCGGTTTTCCTCACCCTCAAGGGCGGCGCGAAGATCCTGAGCGGTCATCTTGTCGGCGTCGCAGACAGGGGTCAGCTTGGCGCCGCCGCTAAAGAACTCCGGCCCGTTGCATTCATCCACGTTGATATGGGCCTGCCGGGTGCAGAACATCGTCTGCCAGGGCTGGCACAGCACCGACAGGGCCAGCACATTGGCCGCGGTGCCGGTCGCCACCAGATAGACCGCCGCCTCCGGCGCCTCGAATATTTCGCGGATCCGGGCGGTGACCTGCTCCATTTCCGCATCCGCGCCATAGCCCATGGCATAGCCCTGGTTGGCCGCGGCCAGGGCCTCCAGGATCTGCGGCGGCACCGGGCCGGAATTGTCAGAGGCGAAATGCATGGCGGAAGCTCCTTGCGTGAATGGACAGATCAGGGATCAGGTGGGTTCTTCGATAATGTGGTCTTCCCACTCGTCTTCGGAAATCTCGAACTCGGACACGGTCCAGCCGCGCACCGACACTCCGGCTTCATGCACGCTGTCGGGGGTGCCGGTCAGCAGCGGGTGCCATTCCGGCAGCGGGTTGCCCTGCCACAGCAGCCGGTAGGCGCAGGTTTCCGGCATCCAATAGGCGTGGGTATCCAGGTTGTCCGGCTTCAGCACGATGCATTCCGGCACGAACTGGTGGCGGATCGGATACTGGCAGCAGCGGCAGCTCTCGTCATCCAGCAGGCGGCAGGCGACCCGGGTCAGCGCCACTTCGCCGCTCTCCTCGTCCTCCAGCTTGTTCAGGCAGCATTTGCCGCAGCCGTCGCACAGCGCTTCCCATTCCTTCTGGCTCAGCTTGTCCAGCGGCTTCTTCTCCCAGAAGCGCTTGCCCAGACCCGAGCGGTCGATCACGTCCTTGGCCGGCTTCATAGCGCCACCAGGATTTCGCGGGCGGTGCTGCAATCCGCGTCCATCTGTTCGATCAGCGCCTCCAGCCCGTCGAATTTCAGCTCGGGCCGCAAAAAGGCCACCAGCGCAACCGACAGCGTCGCGCCATAAAGATCGCCGGAGAAATCAAACAGAAAAGTCTCGATATTGGGCACCTCGCCGTCAAACATCGGCCGCACCCCGACCGAGGCCGCGCCCAGATAGCTGCCGGTATGCGGACCGTCCAGCACATCCACCAGCACCGCATAGACCCCGAACCGCGGCTGATGCAGCCCTTCGATCGACATGTTCGCCGTCGGGAAACCCAGTTCCCGCCCGCGCTGCTCGCCGCCGATCACCACGCCTTCGATGCGGTGCCAATGGCCCAGCATTTCCTTGGCATCCGCAGGCCGGCCTTCGCTCAGCGCGTTGCGGATCGCGGTCGAGGAGACCGCGTGCTCGGAATATTCCATCAGCGGCGCAATGGTGACGCCAAAGCCGTACTGTTCGCCGAACCGCTTCAAGTCTCCGGCGTCGCCCGCACGGCCCTTGCCGAAACAGAAATCGGCGCCCACCACCACATGCGCCAGCCCCAGCCCCTTGGCGATCACGTCGCGGGCGAACTCCTCGGGCGTCAGGCTCGACAGCGCAGTGTTGAAATTCAGCTCATAAAGCCGCTCCACCCCCAGCTTCTCCAGCCGGTGCGCTCTGGTATCCGGCCGCATCAGCCGGAAGGGCGGCGCATCGGGCGCAAAATACTCGCGCGGATGCGGCTCAAACGTCATCACCCCCAAGGGCGCGCCGGGGGCTGCCTTGCGGGCCAGCTCGATCACCGACTGATGGCCCTGATGCACGCCGTCGAAATTGCCGATGGCGACGGTGGCGCCCCGGTCCTGGTTTTCGACGAATTCATAATCTCTGACGATACGCATGGCGCATCCGTACCCGCACCGCGCTGGCGGTTCAAGCGGCCAATGGCGGGGGCACTGCTGAGACCGGCAGTCGCAAGGGCTCTGGAGGGGAACCGCTTTAAAAGCTTAGAACAGGCTGATTTCAGAAAAACACATCAGGTTCTAGGAGTTTGAATCTTGCGACTAAGAATTCTGGCCGCAATGGCAATGTACGCAACGCTGCTGACTCAGGCTCGGGCAGAGCTGACCGCCCAATTCACTGTGGGAGCAGGTACAAAGAACCTTGTCCTAATCAAGGCAATCGTCGTGTGCTCTCAGTATCCTGAACTGAATGCAAGGCGCCTCAGGGGGTTTCTGAAAGAAGCCACAGGGATCCGGACGGATTTTTTCATTCAGGATGGGCCATTCCAATTCCTCGACCCGGCTCCGAACAAGGAACGAGTTCAAAAAATGCTCCTGGTTGCTGCCGAACAGGAGCCAAGTCAGCTCGTCAAGGAATGCGTTCAGGAAACCGTACCGTTTGGCGAAAAGGTTTTCCGGCAAGCATCCGACACTTGGGCCAGAATCGGAAAACCACTGCCTGCCAATGTGCCAAACAGCAGTATTATGGGACCTGTGAAAACGTCCCGAAATTACTCCTATATCAATGATGACAGTGGCAAACGGGAATGGGTCATCGTAACTATTGCATCAGAATTTTCAGGCTCGCCTTATGAAATCAATAATACAATGATTGGCCTTTTCGACCTGGACCATAAGGTTTGCCAGGGGAACAGGT
The DNA here is from genome assembly GCF_000511355.1 of Leisingera methylohalidivorans DSM 14336. Classification (NCBI taxonomy): domain Bacteria; kingdom Pseudomonadati; phylum Pseudomonadota; class Alphaproteobacteria; order Rhodobacterales; family Roseobacteraceae; genus Leisingera; species Leisingera methylohalidivorans. The sequence goes on from NC_023135.1 coordinate 942,964, forward strand.
TCTGTTTGGCGGAAGATTGAGTGCTTAGGGCGCACGCTGCGGCCAGGTTTGACAATGTATGTGACTGCAGATTGAGCCGCACGTTCACAAGATGTTGCGCCCCCGCCGTACGCCCCTTTCACGCAATCCTCACCTGGCTCTGCCATACTCCCAAAAGATCGCGATCCCCCGCCATGGTCCCCGCGCGCGGGGCCATGATACAAGGCGCAGGCATCTGTGTGGCTGTCTGCGTATCCCCCGGAGACCGGCCCCGATAAAAAGGGGGTCGTTCAGGAACTCCTGACCGAGCAGGCCCCGCGGGGTCTGTCCACCTCCCCCCGGCGGCGCCGCCCCCCTTCACGGGATCAGCGCTCAAGGCATGAAACGGAACAGACCGGCAAAGCAAAACCGCCCGAGGCTTAACGCCCCCGGCGGCTGAACCTGCTGGAAAATCGCAGGCTGTGCAGGCGGCAGCCGCCTCAGTCGAACTTGCGCGAGGGTGCCATCACCATGGCTTCGCCGACCAGAACCTTCTTGCCGTCCACCATGCAGCGGCACTCCAGCTTCACCCGGCGCTTGTCGATCACGATATCCGTCACCTCGACCTCTGCCAGCACCATGTCGCCGGGCCGCACCGGGGCCAGGAACTTCAGCGACTGGCTCATGTAGATGGTGCCATGGCCGGGCAGCTGCTCGCCGATCACCGCCGAAATCAGCCCCGCGGTCAGCATCCCATGGGCAATCCGCCCCTCAAAGATGGTGTCCTGCGCGTATTCATCATCCAGGTGCACCGGATTGCGGTCGGTCGAAACCTCGGCGAATTTCTCGATGTCCTCATCGGTGATGGTTTTGCGCAGGTAACGCACCATTCCCATCTCGATGTCTTCGATGCAGATGGTTCCGCGCGGCATGTTGTCCAACATTCGATCCTCCGTTCACCCGTTTGACGCCAGGTGTCGATGAAACATTTGCGCGCCCGATTGCCCGCTTGCGCAACTTTATTACTTTGCAACTGCAGAAAATCAAGAGGTTTCTGACAAAAGAAAACCCCGCCCGGGACGGGCAGGGTTCGGGCGATACTGCCGGGCAGCACCCCTTGCGGCAGGGGTGCGGGCGGGTGTTTACCTCAGAAAACCAATGGCATAGGTCGGCTCAATCTGCTCCTGCGCCGCATAGGCCTGCAGCGCTGCAGCCTCCGGCTGGAGCGATGTTTTTGTCTCGCTGGCTGCCAGTCCGCCGGTGATGAACAGGGAATCGATGCCTTCGCCCATGGCGCCGGCGATGTCGGTATGCGGCCCGTCGCCGATCGCCAGGATGTCGCCGTCGGCGATGTCCGTGCCCAGCTCCATCAGCCGCCGCCGCGCCAGATCATAAATCGGCGGATGCGGCTTGCCGAAATACAGGCTCTCGCCGCCCATCTCGGTGTAAAGCCGCGCCAGCGCGCCGGCGCACCATTCCCGCGTTTCGCCGCGGTCCACCACGATATCCGGGTTGGCGCACAACAGCTTCATGCCCATCTGCTTGGCATAAAGGAACTCGGGCCGGTTCACCGCCGGGTCGGCCTGCGGATCGAACGGGCCGCAGCAGACAATGCCCTCGGCCTCCTTCAGCGGCACCCGGGTGATTTCCACCGGTTCATGGATCACATGCAGCGGCTCGAAAAAGCCCGCATCGCGCTCCCATTCGCCCATGAAATAGACCGATGTGCCGACAGCCCCCGTGAACATCGCCGCCCGCGCGGAATCGCCCGAGGTCGAGATGGTGTCATAGGCATCATCCGGCACGCCGAACTGCCCCAGCTGCGCCGCCACCCCGGCACGCGGTTTCGGCGAATTGGTCAGCAGGACCACGATGCCGCCCTGCTTGCGGTAGGCCTGCAGCGCCGCCACCGCCTCGGGAAAGGCGGTGATGCCGTTGTGCACGCAGCCCCAGAGGTCGACAAACAGCGCCTTGTAGCGGCCGGAGACTTCGGACAGGGAGTTGATGATCTGGGTCATGGCCGGGCTTTCTCGCGTAATTCACTTGCGGCCAGCTATGGCAGAGACGGCCGGGATTGGCCAGTGGAAGGGTGCAAGCTTCGCGCCCCGGTCGGGGGAACGGGCCGGGAAGGGCTGCGTCAGCTGCCGTCAAAAAATTCCACGATTTCCCCGGCCCGCTGCATCGTGTCGCCATAGCCGAGATCAATCAGCGCGCCAATGTAGTCCGGTTCGAACATGAGGTAGCTTTCGATCCGGCCATCGCTGTTCACGGCCCCGAAACTGCGGGTCAGAATCCGGATCGGGCGCGGCAGTTTGCCTGCATAGGACTGAGCAATTGGGCGCATGTCCTCGGACGGTGTCAGCAGGACGGCTTCAATTGGCCGCAGCGGCGTCTTTTCCTGCGCGTCCGGGCCGAGCAGCGAAATCGTCCGGTTGATCCTGGCCAGGCGCTCGTAATCAGCTTCAAGATTGTCGTTGAACAGAATATCAAGCGCATGGCCCGCGATGTCACCGACGCTCGGAGGCGGAGCTGCCAGATCGGCAGCGGCCGGAGGCGGGCTGCTGTCGCGGGTGGTTATGACCAGGATCCGGTCGGCGCCGGTATGGATGGCGGGCGACAAGGGCGAGTTCAACCGAAGCGACCCGTCGCCGAAATAGCCGGTGTCCAGATGCACGGGGGCAAAGGCAAAAGGCAGGGCGGCCGAGGCCAGCATATGCTCCGGTCCGATGGCGGCACGCTCCCCGCGGCGGCGGGAGCGGTGCCAGTCCCGGATTTCCTGGCGGCCTTCGAAATAGGTGACGGATACGCCCTCGGTATAACTGGACGCGGTAATGCAGAACGCATGCAGCGCGCCGCTGCGAATGGAATGCTGCAGGTGATCCTTGTTGAATTCCCGGCGCAGCAGGCGGTGCAGCGGCGTGTAGTCCAGCAAGCCGCCGGTGATCGGAAACCCCAGAAACCGGAACGCCGGGGTCATCGCCCATCGCAGGCTGGTCAACAGCAAGGGCAGCGTGCGCGTGTCGTAAACCGAACTGCTCCTGAGCGACCGCCAGAGCGCCTCCAAATGCCGCGCACCGGTCTGGAAATCATTCGAAGCGACCGCAACAGATGCTGCATTGATGGCACCCACCGAGGCGCCGCAGACGATCTGAAAAGGCGAGCGGCGGCGTGCCGTGATCTCTGCAATCGCCTTGATGACGCCCACATGATAGGCGCCGCGCGCGCCGCCGCCTTGCAGCACCAGAGCGGTCTTTTTCGAAGGCTGAACAAAAGTTGTCACGCGAAGTCACCCAAGGTCCGGACGGCGGCCTGCAGCCTGCAGCAAGCTTAGCAGGTTGCCAGGGAGTGCCAATGGAAACAAGCTGCGGCGGCGGCACTGGCAGCCGCGCCGCAGGCGGGTATTCCTTGGTTCCGGGCAGGCCGGGGCATGGCCGCGGGGATACCCAGGCTTGCAGCCCTTGCCGGCGGGTTTTGCGCTGCCGTTCCCCCGTTGATCTGCCGCAGGATGTGTTCCAAGCCCGCCGCCGGAAGGGGCTTCAAGGCGAACAGCGGCTCTCAGGGCCCCGGAATACTGTCTTTGAACGGGGCGGAAAATCGCGCGTCTTGCAGGCTGATTGCAGTCATCCGGATGCGGCTGCCGCACCCTTCGCAGCAAAGAAAAAAGGCGCCCCAAGGGGCGCCTTTTGCAGCTGAAACCGGCAGAGCCGTTCAGACTTTCAGGTTCGGAATGATCTGCTTTTTACGCGACATGATGCCCGGCAGCACCACGGTGTCGCCAGCCGCATCGGCGCCAAAGGATTTGCTGGCCACGGTCTTCACCAGGTCATTGGGCACCAGCAGGGTGGCTTCCTCGTTCAGGATGTCGACCACGAACAGCAGCACCTGGTCCACACCGTCCTCGGCCGCGACAGAGGTCATGGTTTCCATCAGCGACGCCTTGCGGTCCAGCACCACGCCCGGCGCCGTGGTTTCCAGCACGGAGACGCGGAATTTGGTGCCTTCGACGGCATATTCCTTGGAGTCCATGCGCAGCAGTTCCGCGTCCGAGAACGACGAGACGTCGGATTTGGCGGCAAACATCTCGGCAGCGTAATCGGCAATATTGATGCCCAGATCAGCGGCCAGTTTTTCGGCCACGGCCTTGTCATGCGCGGTGGTGGTCGGCGAGCGGAATTCCAGGGTGTCGGACAGGATGCAGGTCAGCGCCGCGCCCTTGACCGCCTCGGGCATCTTGGAGGCATCGTCGCCCATCAGGTCGTGCATGATGGTGGCGGTGCAGGCCAGCGGCCGGATGGTGATGTCGATCGGGCCTTTGGTTTCCAGGCCGCCGACCAGCTTGTGGTGGTCGATGATCGCCTGCACATCGGCGCCGTTGATGTTGGCGGGCAGCTCGGCCGGGTTGTTGGTGTCGACGATCACCACGGCGGCATCGTCGGCCACGTCAGCAATGATCGCGGGCTTCTCGAAACCCCAGCGCTGCAGCATAAAGGCCGCTTCGGTGTTGGGTTCGCCCAGCAGCTTGGGCTCGGCGGCAACGCCCTTAACTTCGTTCAGGTACCAGGCCCAGATGATCGGGGAGCCGGTGGAATCGGTGTCGGGGGATTTATGGCCGAAAACTTGGATGGTCATGGGGCAGTCCTGTTCACTCAAGAGGTCCAAAGGGAGATTTGCGCGCCTTATAGGGCTGGCGCGCAGGCTTGTCACCCCGCAGGTGCTGCAATGCGGCGTTGTGCCTAGAACGGGGCGCGCTCCAGGCTGTAGCCCTCTTGCTGCAGCAGGTTCAGCACGCCGGTCTCCCCGGGCAGATGCAGCGCCCCGGCGGCCACCGCGATGCGGTCGCCCTTTGCCGCCTCGATCACCGGAATCCAGTTGCGGTTGCGCCGGTCGATCAGCTCTTGCATCATTCCGGCCCACAGGGTCTCGCGCTCGGCCCGGGTCAGGCCATCGCTGTGCAGAAAGTCCCGTTCGCTCAAGAACAGGGAATACAGCGCGTCTTGGCTGAAATAGGCCTCAACCGTGGTGATGAAGCCATCGGTGCCGCCGCCCATCATTGCTGTAAAGGCGCGCAGCTGGCGGACCTGTTCTTCCAGCGGATCGGCGTCCATCATCCGGATCACACTCATCGGGTCTTCCAGCGATTGCACCGGCACATCCGCCGCCAGCGCCAGCTCCCCCAGCCGCGCGTCAAGGCCCCGCTTGATGTCCTTGGCCTGGCGCAGGCAGGGCGGGAAGGACATCGACATCGCCAGGAACCAGGGCCGCATCCTGGCGGCCATCCAGGGCGCCATGCCGTGGCTGCGGACCTTGGCCGCCAGCGCCTCCCACTCGGCCGCGGGCAGCCGGTCGATCAGGCTGGGGCCTTCGGTGATCAGCATCAGCGACGGGTCGCGGCCCAGCTTGGATTCCAAGGCGGCCTTGTCGGCGGGGCTGGCCTCCATCAGCAGCAGATCAGCCTGGCGCACAAGCGGCGCCAGCCCCGCGGTGATCTCCTCCATCCGCGGATCATTGATGTGCAGGGTGCCGATCACATGCACGGTGCGGCTGCCGCGCCGGGCGATCCAGTGGTTGCCTTTGGCAAACGGCGTGGCTTGGATCCGCGCCTCGATATGGGCGCGCTCCTGCGCAGCCAGAGTGGTACGCAGATCGGTGCCTGTGCAAGCAGCCCACAGCGACGCGGGCAGCAGCAGAAATATGAGTGTGAGGAAAAGACGCATGAAAAAATTGCCCTGAAGCTGCCAATAAAATCCAGAATGCGCTCACCTTACCATGGGGCGCGGGTCAGCTTGAAGCCCTTGGCCTTCAGCAGGTTCAGCACGCCGTTTTCACCGGGCAGATGGGCAGCGCCGACGGCGGCGACAATCCGGTCCTGCCGGGCGGCCAGGATCGGTTTCATCCAGCGCTGGTTGCGCTGATCCAGCACGCGGCGGTTGTACTGCCGCCACAGCCGGGCGGTCTCGGCGCCGGAGAAGCTGCTGTACTGGGCGCTGATCCAGGGGGCGAGCACAAAGGAGGTCCAGACGCTTTGGTCGAAATAGGCTTCAACCGGGGTGGCATCCTCGGGCTTGCCGGATTGCACCAGCTCCAGTTCCAGCGCCAGCATCCGGGCCTGATCGCTGAGCGGCAGGCCGGCGATTGCGGCCAGCGCCTGTTCCGGGGTTTCCAGCGCCCCCAGCGGGATCCGCTTGCGCCGGGCGAAATCGGAGATCCGGTCATCCAGCCCGCGCCGCAGGCCAAAGCCGTAGGGGCGGCAGCCGCTTTGCACCACGAACATCGAAATCGCCCAGGGCTGCATCCGGTTCATGGTGTCGGGATCGACGCCGCTCAGCCGGGCCGTCAGCAGGAACCGCTCCCAGGCGTCGCGGGGCAGCAGCTGCCGCAATTCCTGGCCCTGGGGCAGCAGGAAACTGCGGGCAAGCGCGTCAGGCATCCGGTCCAGGCGCTGGAGGCCGGTGTCGGAGGTTTCCAGATAGATGGCCCCCGCGGCCGCCAGCACCGGGCGCAGGGTGCGCATCACTCTGGCCATGCGGGCATCGCCGCCATGCATGGTGCCGATCACGTGAATGGTGCGGTTGGCCTTGGTGGCCACCCAGTGGTTGCCGCGGGAAAACGGGGTGGCGGCCATCTCGCGCGCCAGCCGGGCTTCGGTGGCGGCGGGCAGATGGTCGCGGTAGTCGATACCGCGGCAGGCGGCATCGGCGGCAGGGGCCTGCAGGGCCAGGCCAAGTGTCAGGCCAAGTATCAGGCCAAGTGCCGGGCCAGGTTTCGGGCCAAGGGTCAGGGCGCGTGCAAGTGATATCCGTTTCATCATTGGCCCTTTCCCGGTTCCGGCGCGATCGCCTGGAGGTATGACCCTAGGGCGGGGCAAGGGGGGCGGCAACATCAAACCCCGGAGCGGGGCGTAAATCCCGGCGGCGGATTGCCAAGGCCGCGGCGACCTGCCAGTCATGGGCGATGGAACGCGAAGATCAGCTGTATGCGCCGGTGAAGGCGCTGCTGCAGGGGCAGGGCTATGAGGTGAAGGGCGAGGTGGGCGCCGCGGATGTGGTGGCCTGCCGCGGCGCGGAGCCAATGGTGATTGTCGAGCTGAAACTGAAATTCTCGCTGTCGCTGTTTCACCAGGCGGTGGCCCGGCTGGCAGTCACCGAGTTTGTCTATATTGCGGTGCCGCGGCCGAAAGGGCGGCAGGCGCGGCGGATGATGAAGGACAATCTGGCCCTGTGCCGCCGCCTGGGGCTGGGGCTGATCACGGTGCTGGAAGACGGCCGGGCAGAGGTGCATTGCGATCCCGGCCCCTACGCCCCGCGCAAATCCAAGAAGAAGCAGCAGCGGCTGCTGCGCGAGTTCCAGTCCCTGCGCGGCGATCCCAATGCGGGCGGCGCCACCCGGCACGGCATTGTCACCGCCTACCGCCAGGATGCGCTGGCCTGCGCGGCGCATCTGGCCGAAGCGGGCGCCTGCAAGGGCGCTGCTGTGGCCAAGGCCACCGGCGTTGCCCGCGCGACGCAGCTGATGGCCAGCAATCATTACGGCTGGTTCGAGCGGGTGGCGACCGGCATCTACCAGCTGACGGATGCGGGGCGTGCGGGGCTGGTGCATTGGGCCGGGAGCTGGGAGGAGGAGGCAGCCGCCTGCCTCCGGCAGAGCGGGTGAAGACCCGGTGTCAGGGATAGCTTCGGGTGCCGTCCGGGCTGGGGCTCCAGGCAACTGAAGCCGGTTAAAACCCGGTCTGCTCAGGCGCCCTCATTTTTTTGCTGATTCCTTGTTGACAAGCTCCGGGCGCATTCCTAGCTTCCCCTCGTTATCACTCACCTGATGTGAGTGATAACTACCCCGCCAGGGAGCAGGGTAAAGGATAACAACCTTTGAGCCTTTAAGGAGCTGCAAAGATGGCATTGAAACCGCTTCATGACCGCGTGCTGGTGCGTCGCACCGAAAGCGAAGAAAAAACCGCGGGCGGCCTGATCATCCCCGAGAGCGCAAAAGAAAAGCCGAGCGAAGGCGTTGTCGTCGCCACCGGCGAGGGCGCGCGCAAGGACAGCGGCGAGCTGATCGCAATGGCTGTTTCGGCTGGCGACAAGATCCTGTTCGGCAAATGGTCCGGCACCGAGGTCACCGTCGACGGCGAAGAGCTGCTGATGATGAAAGAAAGCGACATCATGGGCATCATCGAGTAAGCCTTGCGGCTGCTCTGATCCCACCCATCGCGAAACACAAGAATTTCTCTAGGAGAGTGAACAATGGCTGCTAAGGACGTCAAATTCGACACCGATGCCCGCAACCGTATGCTGAAAGGCGTCAACATTCTGGCTGACGCCGTGAAAGTGACCCTGGGCCCCAAAGGCCGCAACGTGGTTCTGGACAAATCCTTCGGCGCGCCGCGCATCACCAAAGACGGTGTGTCGGTTGCTAAAGAGATCGAACTGGAAGACAAGTTCGAGAACATGGGCGCCCAGATGGTGAAGGAAGTTGCTTCCCGCACCAACGACGAAGCCGGCGACGGCACCACCACCGCCACCGTGCTGGCCCAGGCGATCGTCAAAGAAGGCCTGAAGCAGGTTGCTGCCGGTCTGAACCCGATGGACCTGAAGCGCGGCATCGACCTGGCGACCTCGAAGGTTGTTGAAGGCATCCGCGCCATGGCGCGCGAAGTGACCGACAGCCACGAAGTTGCGCAGGTCGGCACCATCTCCGCCAACGGCGAAGCTGAAATCGGCCAGCAGATTGCTGACGCGATGCAGAAAGTCGGCAACGAAGGCGTGATCACCGTCGAGGAAAACAAGGGTCTGGAAACCGAGACCACTGTTGTCGAAGGCATGCAGTTCGACCGCGGCTACCTGTCGCCCTATTTCGTGACCAACGCCGACAAGATGATTGCAGAGCTCGAAGACTGCATGATCCTGCTGCACGAAAAGAAACTGTCCTCGCTGCAGGCCATGGTGCCGCTGCTGGAGCAGGTGATCCAGTCGCAGAAGCCGCTGCTGATCATTGCTGAGGACGTTGAAGGCGAAGCGCTGGCAACCCTGGTTGTCAACAAGCTGCGCGGCGGCCTGAAAATTGCTGCTGTCAAGGCACCGGGCTTCGGCGACCGCCGCAAGGCCATGCTGCAGGACATCGCGATCCTGACCGGCGGCCAGGTGATCTCCGAAGATCTGGGCATGAAGCTCGAGTCCGTGACCATGGACATGCTGGGTTCGGCCAAGAAGATCGAAATCACCAAAGACGAAACCACCATCGTCGACGGTGCCGGCGAGAAAGCCGAGATCGAAGCCCGCGTTGGCCAGATCCGCGCTCAGATCGAAGAAACCACCTCCGACTACGACCGTGAAAAGCTGCAGGAACGCGTTGCCAAACTGGCAGGCGGTGTTGCCGTGATCCGCGTCGGCGGCATGACCGAAGTGGAAGTGAAAGAGCGCAAGGACCGTGTGGACGACGCGCTGAACGCGACCCGCGCAGCTGTGCAGGAAGGCGTTGTCGTCGGCGGCGGTGTTGCCCTGGTTCAGGCCGGCAAGGCTCTGGAATCCCTGGAAGGCGCAAACTCCGACCAGTCCGCAGGCATCGTGATCGTGCGCAAGGCCATCGAAGCGCCGCTGCGCCAGATCGCTGAAAACGCTGGTGTTGACGGTGCTGTTGTGGCCGGCAAGGTCCGCGAAAGCAACGACCCGGCCTTTGGCTTCAACGCGCAGACCGAAGAATATGGCGACATGTTCTCCTTCGGCGTGATCGACCCGGCCAAAGTGGTGCGGACGGCGCTGGAAGATGCAGCATCGGTTGCCGGTCTGCTGATCACCACCGAAGCCATGGTTGCCGACAAGCCCGCCAAAGAAGGCGCAGGCGCCGGCGGCGGCATGCCCGACATGGGCGGCATGGGCGGCATGGGCGGCATGATGTAAGCATCAGCCATCCATCCGGATGACTTTGGGGCTGCCTGCAAGGGCGGCCCCTTTTCGTTTCCGGGGGCATGAGGCCCGCCTTGCGGGCCTGCCTGCGGCGCGGGTATTGATGCAAAGGTGAATGCGGGAGACGCGGAAATGGGTGTTGGGCCGGATGTCCTGACCGGGGTCACGGACGCGCACTATGACGGGGTGGAGGCGCTGCTCAAGGCGGCTTTCCCCACCGATGCCGAGGCGCGGCTGGTGCGGCAGCTGCGGGCGGACGGCGATATGCTGTATGAGTTCCAGACGCCTTGGGAGGGGAAGATAGGCGGCTATTTTGCCCTGAGCCGGATGCGGGCGCCGGAGGGCTGGGCCTGCCTGGCGCCGATGGCGGTGCGGCCCGAGTGGCAGGGCGGCAGGCTGGCCGAGGGCAGCCCGGACATGCAGGTTGGCGGGCCGCAGGATGAGCAGTGCCAGGGGCCTTGGCGGTTCGGGTCCAGGATGCTGCAGCACTTGCAGAACTTTTATGAAGTCTTTCCCGCCAGTGTGCCGGAAGGCCTGCCCGAGACCATCGTTGTTCTGGGCAATCCGTCTTTCTATGGCCGTCATGGTTTCAGCCTGGAGCGGGCGCAGAAGCTTACCAGCCCTTACCCGCTGGAATACACGCTGATCCTGCGCCGTGGCGATGACACGCCGGAGGCGGAACTGATCTACCCGCACGCGTTCTCAGCCCCCTGACACGGAAAATTCACTGGCCCGGCAGGCGGGGCCGTTGTAGCTGGCACCCCATGCGACTGTTTCTCCTCGTCTCCCTCACCATGCTGGCCTTTGCCGCGAATTCGATCCTGGGCCGCGCCGCGGTCGGCGGCGGCTATATGGATGCCACCGGTTTCGGCCTGTGGCGGCTGCTGTCCGGGGCGCTGATGCTGGCCTTTCTCTGCCGGGTGCGGGGGCTGGAAACCTGGAGCCGGGAGCGCGTTCTGCGCCCTGCCAGCCTGTGGGGCGGGGCGGCGCTGACGCTGTATATGGCGGGTTTCACACTGGCGTATCAGGATCTTGATGCCGGTCTGGGGGCGCTGGTGCTGTTCGGGGTTGTGCAGATCTCGATGTTCCTGTGGGGCGCTGTGCGCGGCAGCCGGACCGGGGCGGCCCAGGCCGCCGGAGCGGTCCTGGCGTTTTTCGGGCTGGCCTATGTGGTCTGGCCTGCCGAGGGGGGCGGGGCGCCTCTGGCGGCCTCGCTGCTGATGGCCGCAAGCGGGTTGGGCTGGGGCATCTACAGCCTGCTGGGGCGCGGCGCGCGGCAGCCGCTGGTCTCCACGGCGGTGAATTTCGCCTGGTCCAGCGTGATGATGCTGCCGGTCATGCTGCTGGCGGGCGGCGGCACGGTGCTGAGCGGGTATGGCGTGCTGCTGGCGGTGCTGTCCGGGGCGGTGACCTCGGGGCTGGGCTATGCGCTGTGGTACCGGGTGCTGCCGCGGCTGCTGCCGGCGGCGGCGGCCACGGTGCAGCTGAGCGTGCCGGTGATTGCGATTCTGGCAGGCGCTGTACTGCTGGGCGAGAGCATCGGGCTGCGGCTGGTGTTCGGCTCGGTTGCGGTGCTGGGCGGCATTGCCCTGGCGGTATTGCGCCCGCCTGCCGCGCGGGCCCCGTTGGCCGAGTGAGGGGCTTTTACCGGCTGGCAAATGCGCTTATCTGGGGCGCATGTTGTCCTGTTTGAAACCCGCCGCCCTGCCTGGCGTTCTGCCCGCCGCCCTGGCTGCTGCGCTGGCCGCGGCCCTGCTGCTGCCGCTGCCCGCTGCCGCCGAATGCGTGATTCTGCTGCACGGGCTGGCGCGGTCCGGGACCTCATTCGCGGTGATGGAGGAGGTGCTGCAGTCGCGCGGCTATGATGTGGTGCGGCCCGGGTATGCCTCGACCGAAGACACCGTCGGGGTGCTGGCGGATGACACCCTGCCAGCGGCTTTTGCTGCCTGCGGCGCGGCGGAAACCCATGTGGTGACCCATTCGATGGGCGGCATCCTGCTGCGCTATTGGCTGCAGGATCACCGCCCGGACACCCTGGGGCGGGTGGTGATGATGGGGCCGCCGAACCAGGGCAGCGAGCTGGTCGACGAGCTGGGCGATTGGGAGGTGTTCGGGCTGTTGAACGGCCCGGCTGGGCTGCAGCTGGGCACCGGCCCGGACGGCCTGCCGGGGCGGTTGCCGCCGGTGGATTTCGAGCTGGGGGTGATTGCCGGCAGCGAGACGCTGAACCCGCTGTTCTCGGCTCTTATCCCGGGGGCGGATGATGGCAAGGTCTCGGTTGAAAGCACCAAGGTGGATGGCATGGCGGCGCATCTCACCCTGCCGGTCACCCATACCTATATGATGAACAATCCGCAGGTGATGGCGCAGGCGCTGCATTTCCTGGAGCAAGGGCGGTTTGAGCCGTCGCTGACCTGGCTGGCGGCGGCGGAGGAGATCATCACCGAGGCCTGCCAGTTGAACGGCGGCTGTGAAGAGGCGGAAGAATGACTTTGGACCTGACCCTGCAGGGCGGCGATGTGCTGCGCCCCGGCGGAGTGGAGCATGGCGGCGCGATTGCCATAAGCGGCGGCCTGGTGGCGGCGGCACCCGCGGGGCGCCGGGTGGATCTGACCGGCTATCTGGTGCTGCCGGGGATTGTGGACGCCCATGGCGACGGGTTTGAACGCCATCTGGCGCCGCGCCGCGGCGCGATGAAGCAGATGGCGGAGGGGGTCGTCGCGGCCGAGGCGGAGCTGGCCGCCAATGGCATCACCACGGCGGTGCTGGCGCAGTTCTACTCCTGGGAGGGCGGTTTGCGCGGCCCGGAGTTCGCGGCCCAGGTGTTTGAGGGCATCAAGGCGGTGCGCGGCAGCCTGGTGACAGAGCTGCTGCCGCAGCTGCGGTTCGAAGTCCATATGCTGGAGGATTATGCCGGCCTGGCCGCCAGGGCGGCAGAGTGGCAGGTGCCGTATGTGGTGTTCAACGACCACCTGCCGCATGAGCGGCTGGCGGCAGGCAAAAAGCCGCCGCGGCTGACCGGGCAGGCGCTGAAGGCGGGGCGCAATCCGGAGGTGCATTGGCAGATGCTGAAGGATATGCACGCCCGCAAGGACGAGGTGCCCGGCAGGCTGGATGCGCTGTGCCGGGAGCTGGCGGCGCAGAATGTGCGGCTGGGCAGCCATGACGATCAATCCGCCGAAGACCGGGCCGTCTGGCGCGCGCGCGGTGCGCGGATTTCCGAGTTTCCCGAAACGCTGGAGGCGGCAGAGGCTGCGCGGGCGGCAGGCGATCCGGTCATTCTCGGCTCGCCCAATGTGGTGCGGGGCGGCTCGCATAAGGGCAATGCCTCGGCGGTGGAGCTGATCGCCATGGGGTATTGCGACGCGCTGGCCTCGGATTATCACTATCCCAGCCCGCGCCGGGCGGCGCTGATGCTGGAACGCTCAGGCTTGCTGGACCTGGCAGCCGCGTGGCGGCTGGTCTCGGAGGGGCCGGCGCAACTGCTGGGGCTGCAGGACCGCGGACGGCTGGAGGCAGGCAAGCGCGCCGATATCCTGGTGCTGGACAAGGCAACCCAGCGGGTTGCGGCGACGATCTCGGCCGGGCGGGTCAGCTATATGTCGGGGGAGGTTGCGGGCCGCTTTCTGGGCTAGGGGGCGGCGCCGCGCATCAGGCCGGCTGGCCCTCTTTGCGGCGCGTGAAACCGGCGGGGCCGCTTTCACAGGTCTTTCTTCTTTGGCCGGCCGCGTCGTCTTGCCGGGAATACCCTGGAGTCCGGGGTGGCGCCCCGGCTCAGTCCTGGGCTTTCACCACCCGGTTCACATGGCCCATCTTGCGGCCCGGCTTGGCCTCGGCCTTGCCATAGAGGTGGAGGGCGCAGTCGGGTTCTTTCGCCAGCTCCGGGATGCGGTCCACGTCAGCGCCGATCAGGTTTTCCATCACCACATCGGAATGGCGCCGGCCGTCGCCCAGCGGCCAGCCGGCCACCGCGCGGATGTGCTGTTCGAACTGGTCGACGGTGCAGCCGTTCTGGGTCCAGTGGCCGGAATTGTGGACCCGCGGCGCGATCTCGTTGACGATCAGGCCTGCGGGCGTCACGAACAGCTCCACTCCCAGCACGCCGACATAATCGAGCGCGTTCAGGATCTTGCCGGCCATCAGCACCGCATCCATGCGCTGGCTTTTGCTGAGGCGCGCAGGCACGGTGGTGGTGTGCAGGATGCCGTCGCGGTGGACGTTTTCGCCGGGGTCGAAACAGGCGATTTCACCGTTCACACCGCGGGCGGCAATGACCGAGACCTCGTGGCTGAAGGTGACGAATCCTTCCAGAACCGAAGGCGCGCCAGCCATGGCGGTGAGCGCCTCGGCGGCGTCTTCAGGGGCCTTGATCCGGGCCTGGCCCTTGCCGTCATAGCCGAAGCGGCGGGTTTTCAGGATCGAAGGCGCGCCGATCCCGGCCAGGGCGGCGTCGAGGCCGGCCTGATCGGTGATATCGGCAAAGGGCGCGGTTGTGAGGCCCAGCTCCTGCAGGAAGGTTTTCTCGGTCAGCCGGTCCTGGCTGATCCGCAAGGCTTCACGGCCCGGACGGATCGGTTTCTGCGATTCCAGCAGGTCGAGCGCGGAGGTCGGGATGTTCTCGAATTCGTAGGTGATGACATCAACGGCGGCGGCAAAAGCTTTGAGCGCCCCGGCATCTTCATAACCGGCGGTGGTCACCCGGTCGGCGACATGGCCTGCGGGCGGGTTGGCGCCCGGCTCGAAAATATGCGTTTTGAAGCCGAGGCGGGAGGCCGCGACCGAGAGCATCCGGCCGAGCTGGCCGCCGCCGAGGATGCCGATAGTGGCGCCGGGCTGCAAAACCTGTGCGTGAGCTTCAGTCATCGGAGGGCTCCTCGGGGATGGAGGCGGAGAGCGCCGCGCGCCAGCCGTCCAGCCGCTGGGCCAGGCCTGCGTCCTGCAGCGCCAGGATGCCTGCCGCCATCAGGCCCGCGTTGGCAGCGCCGGCGGCGCCGATCGCCATGGTGGCAACCGGGAAGCCCTTGGGCATCTGCACGATGGAATAGAGCGAGTCGACACCGGACAGCGCCCGGGTCTGCACCGGCACGCCAACCACCGGCACGCGGGTCTTGGACGCCACCATGCCGGGCAGATGCGCGGCACCGCCGGCACCTGCGATGATCACCTGCAACCCGCGCCCGGCGGCGGATTTTCCGTAGTCCCACAGCCGGTCCGGGGTGCGGTGGGCGGAGACGATCTTGGCCTCATAGGGAACACCCAGTTCATCCAGGATGGTGGCGGCTTCCTTCATGGTGGGCCAGTCGGATTGGCTGCCCATGATGATGCCTACTTTGATGTCGGCCATGGCTGTTGGCTCCTGTCGCGGCTTGTGGAGCGCGCACTATAGGGAAACTGGGATTTGGCGCAATGCGGGTTGGAGCGGAAAACGGCCGGATTTGCCCTGTTTTATGAGGCTTGGCGCTTTGCCGCAGGCGGTCTGGCGGTTTGCTGCAGAGGGCTCCCGCCCGCGCGGGATGCAGGCAAGCTGCACCGCCGCCGCGGTTGGGCGTGGCGCCGCGCGGGCGCGCGGCGCCGGCGGCGCCTGGCGGGATCAGCCGCGCTGCTGCGGCAGGATCTGGTTCAGCAGCAGCCCGGCCACGCCGGAGAGGCCGATGCCTGCCAGGGTGAAGCCCTCGCCGAATTGCAGGGTCAGCCCGCCGAGGCCGATGACCAGAACGGTGGAGATGATCACCATGTTGCGGGCCTCGGACAGCGCCTCGCCCAGTTTGGCCAGCACGCTGAGGCCGACCACGGTGACCATGCCGAACAGCAGGATCATGATGCCGCCCATCACCGGCATCGGGATGGTGGCAAGGGCGCCCGAGAGCTTGCCCATGAACGAGAGCGCGATGGCGAAGATCGCCGCCCAGGTCATGATCGCCGGGTTGAAGGCGCGGGTCAGGGTGACGGCGCCGGTGACCTCGGAATAGGTGGTGTTGGGCGGTCCGCCCAGAAGGCCCGCGGCGGCAGTGGCAAGGCCGTCGCCCAGCATGGTGTTCTGGATGCCGGGTTTCTGCATATAGTCGCGCCGGGTCACATTGGAGATCGCCATGATGTCGCCGAAGTGTTCGATTGCAGGCGCAATGGCGACCGGCAGGATGAACAGGATGGCGGCGGGGTTGAACTCGGGCGCGACGAAGGCCGGGATTGCGAACCAGTCCGCCGCGGCCAGCGGCGCGGTGTCGATCAGGCTTTGCCCGGTGGCCGCCCCGAGGATCAGCGCGGCGGCGTAGCCTGCGGCGACACCGGCCAGGATCGGCACCACGCGCATGATGCCGCGGCCGAGGATTGCGGTCAGCATGGTGGTGCCGAGGGCCGCAGCGGCGAGCAGCAGGGCAGTGTTCCTGGGCATCACCTGGGTGCCGCCCGCCAGGCCGGTGGCCATGTTCACCGCCACCGGCGCCAGCGACAGGCCGATCACCATGATCACCGGGCCGACCACCACCGGCGGCAGCAGACGGTGCAGGAAACCGGCGCCAAAGGCGCGGATGGCGAAGCTGAGCGCCACGTAGAGCAGGCCCGCTGCCGCCAGCCCGCCGGTGGTCGCCGCCATGCCCCAGGTCTGCACGCCGTAGAGGATCGGCGCAATGAAGGCAAAGGACGACGCCAGGAACACCGGCACCTGGCCGCGGGTCACGATCTGGAAAATCAGCGTGCCAATCCCCGCGGTGAACAGCGCCACGCCGGGGTTCAGCCCGGTCAGAAGCGGCACCAGCACCAGCGCGCCGAAGGCGACAAACAGCATCTGGGCGCCGATCAGCGCTTGTTTCGGGGAGAATCTGTACGCGGTGTCCTGGAGTTCAGGCACCGGACTGCGGTCGCTGGTGGCGGTCATTGTCTGGCTCATCTTCTGGTTCAATCGGCCGGGTTATTCGGCCGGGTTATTCGGCTGTGCCGCCGGTGCCGGAACGGGCGGCGGGGCACAAATTGCGCCGCTGGTAAACGGAAAACCCGCTTTTGACCATCCGGTCAGACGGAGATTCCGCCTGCCGCGGGCGCGGTGTCGCAACAGCGCCCGGAAGATGCCGGTTTTCTGCAAGCCGGCCCGCGGCCGGGCCGGACCTATTGCAGGTGGCAGCACTTAACGGAGCGCACCCCATGATCCTGACCAATGACCCGCTTCTGCAGCCCTTGCAGATCCGCCACCTTACCTTGCGCAACCGGATCATGAGCACGGCGCATGCGCCCTCGTTTCAGGAGGGCGGCCATCCGCGCGACCGCTACCGGCTGTACCATGAGGAGAAGGCGCGCGGCGGCCTTGCGCTGACGATGATCGGCGGCTCGACCAATATCGCGCCGGACAGCCCTTCGGTTTTCGGGCAGCTTTATGCCGGCGATGACAGCATCCTGCCGTGGTTCCGGAGGCTGACGGAGGGGGTGCGCAGCCATGGCGCTGCGGTGATGTGCCAGATCACCCATATGGGCCGGCGCACCGCCTGGGATGACGGGCACTGGCTGCCGGTGCCGGGGCCGTCGGGTCGGCGGGAGCGGGCGCACCGGGCGTTTCCGAAAGTGATGGAGGTGGAGGACATCTCCCGCATTATCAAGGATTTTGCCGCCGCGGCTGTCAGGTGCCGGGACGGCGGGTTCGACGGGGTTGAGCTGCTGTCGCATTCGCATCTGCTGGGGCAGTTCCTGTCGCCGCTGGTGAACACGCGCGAGGATGACTATGGCGGTTCGCTCGACAACCGGCTGCGGCTGACGCTGCAGGTCCTGGAAGCGGTGCGCGCGGCGGTGGGGCCGGATCTGATCCTGGGGATGCGGGTCACCGGCGATGAGCTGACGGAAGGCGGGCTGAGTGCGGCTGAGTGCATCGAAGCGGCGCAGAAGATCGCCGCCACCGGGGCCGTGGATTTCCTGAACGTGCTGGCGGGGGCGCCCTATGACGATCTGGGGCTGGCGGGCTGGGTGGCGCCGATGGGACTGCCCGCGGCGCCGGATCTGAATGTGGCGGGGGCGATCCGCGCGGCGGTGGATCTGCCGGTGTTCCATGCCGGCGGCGTCGCCGATATTGCCACCGCCCGCCATGCCCTCCGCGAAGGCCAGGCGGACATGATCGGCATGACCCGGGCGCATATGGCGGATCCCTATCTGGTGGCAAAGCTGCGCCGGGGCGAGGAGGAGCGCATCCGCCCCTGCGTGGCGCTGGGCTATTGCGTCGACCGGGTCAATCAGGGCAAGCCCGCGGTCTGCGGCCATAACGCCGCAACCGGGCGCGAAGCCACCATGCCGCATGTGATCCCGCCTGCGCGTGAGCGGCGCAAGGTGGTGGTGGCGGGCGGCGGCCCGGCGGGGCTGGAGGCGGCGCGGGTGGCCGCCGAACGCGGTCATCAGGTGGTGCTGTTTGAGGCGGGCAGCAGGCTTGGCGGGCAGATTGCGCTGGCGGCCGAGGGCATGACCCGGCGCCAGATCCGGGGGGTGGCTGACTGGCTGATCTCCGAAGTGGAGCGGCTGGGCGTGGAGGTGCGCCTGAACGCCTATGCCGAGGCGGAGGACGTGCTGGATGAAGACCCGGATGCGGTGATCGTGGCGACTGGCGGCTGGCCGCAGCCCCGGGAGATCCCCGGCGGTGATCTGATCACCTCCAGCTGGGAGGTGCTGGGCGGCGCGGCAAGGGTCTCGGGCGAGGTGCTGCTGCTGGATGAATGCGGCGATCATGCCGCTCTGGTCTGCGCGGATGCGATGGCGCGGGCCGGCTGCACGGTCACGCTGGTGACGCCGGACCGGATGGCGGCGCATGACCTGGGGCCGACCAATTCGGCGGTGGTGCTGCGGGATCTTGCGCGGCAGGGGGTGGCGTTCGAGTGCTTTCTGGAGCCGCTGTCGGTGGCGGCCGAGGGCAATCGCAAGCGCATCACCCTGCGCCATGTGCTGACCGGGGCGGTGCAAGAGCGTGTGGCTGACCATGCGGTTTCGGAACACGGGGTTGCCCCGGCAGAGGATCTTTACCATGCGCTGAAGCCGTTGTCGCGCAATCTGGGTCAGCTGGATCATCAGGCCATGATTGCCGGAACCAGCCCCTTTGCCGCCATCAATCCGCAGGGCGGCTTCTGGCTGGCGCGGGCCGGGGATGCGGTTTCCGGGCGCAATATGCACGCTGCCATCTATGATGCGCTGCGGCTCTGCAAGGATCTGTAACCTGCAGTGAAGCGGACCCGCAGCGCGCCGTCAGGCGCGCTGCCATGCCCAACGGCGTCCGGCGCAGCCGGCTGCGCGGTAAAGCGGGCGGGAGACCCGGTGGAAACTGATAAAACACTGCGTTCTGCAGCGGCGTCCCTGCGGCTCAGGCGCGGGCCTGACTGGAGGCGGCGGCGCTGTCAGGCGATAATATCCGGGGTCAGCCGGTCTTCGATCAAGGCGATCTTGTCCTTGAGGATGAGCTTTTGTTTTTTCAGGCGGCGGATCGTCAGCTGATCGCTGGTGGCGCGTTCTTCCAGCGCGCCGATTGCCTCGTCCAGATCCCGGTGCTGCCTGCGGAAAACCTCCAGCTCAACCTTAAGGACTTCATCGGTCTTCATCGACACATCTGTGGGTGCGTTCATTGGCGACTCAGTAAAGCTTAGGATTGAAGTGAGGCTGAAGATACTTCCTTAACTGCTTTTCCGCTAGGCCTATGGGCACATGCTCTTGTGAATCCAGAAGGAACTTCCCATATTCTTCTGGAAGCGGCTGCCGGGACCGGGGCCGCGCGCATCCGTCGCTTTGGCATAAAGGACGAACACCGTGTCGAAACTTACCTTGGCCTCCTATCCGCATATGCTGGGATTCGAGCAGTTGGAACGTCTTCTGGAACGCTCGGCCAAATCGGGCAACGAAGGCTATCCTCCCTATAACATTGAACAGACTTCCGATCATTCCTACCGCATCACCCTGGCCGTGGCCGGTTTCGCCGAGGAGGATCTGGCGATCACCGTCGAGGACCGCCAGCTGGTGATCCGCGGCCGCCAGCGCGACGACAGCGAGGGGCGGGTGTTCCTGCACCGCGGCATCGCGGCGCGCCAGTTCCAGCGCATGTTTGTGCTGGCCGATGGTGTCGAAGTGGGCGAGGCAGTGATTGAAAACGGGCTGCTGCATGTGGATCTGACCCGTGCCCGGCCTGAAACCGTGGTCCAGACGATCAGTATCAAAAAGGGGTAAGAGCAATGCAAACACCGTTTGATTTCAGCCAGGGCGCGGAGCGGATCGTCTATGTGAAGGCGGTTGCGGTGGCGGATCTTCCCAAGGACGTGCGGGACAGCGCAGGCGGCCATGAGCAGCTTTATGCGGTGCATGACGCCGAGGGCGGCCAGCTGGCGCTGGTGGCCGACCGGCGTCTGGCCTATGTGCTGGCGCGCCAGAACGACCTGACACCGGTTTCGGTGCATTAGGGGCCGGCGGCGTTAAGGCTGCAGTCTGCAGCTGCCTGCAGATTGACTTCGGGCGACGGGCCCGCAAGATGGAAAAGGCGGGCAATGGCCCGCCTTTTTTGATGTCTGAGAAAACCGGGGGCGATGATGGCGCGCTATGATTTTGACTGGGTGGATGCCTTTGCGGGCCGCGCTTTTGGCGGCAACGGCTGTGCGGTGGTGCATCGGGCGGCGCATCTGCCGGAGGCGGTCTGCACCGCTTACGTGCGGGAGACCTCGCTGGTGGAATGCACCTTCACCGGCCCGTCGGAGGCGGCGGATGTGAAGGTGCGCTATTTCCTGGCCAGCCGCGAGATCCCCTTTGCCGGCCATCCGACCATTGCCACGGTGGCGGCGATGCGGGACCGCGGGCTGATCGAGGGCGGCAGCATCACGCTGGAAACCGGCGCCGGCATCGTGCCGGTGACGCTGGATGGCGATTTGATTTCGATGACCCAGGTGGCGCCGGAATTCGGCTCCTTTGCCGATCCCGCGCTGGTGGCGGCGGCGGTGTCGCTGCCGGTGGCGGCGATCGCAGGGCGGCCGCAGAAGGTGTCGACCGGGCTGCCGTTCTGCGTGACGGTGCTGAAGGACCGCGCGGCGCTGGAAGCGGCAGAGCTGAACCTGGAGGCGCTGGCCGCCCTGGGGCAGTCGCTGGGCGCCGATGGGATCGACATGATGGAGCCGTTTCTGGTGACGCTGGAGGGCGCGACGGAGGCGGGCGATACATTCTCGCGCCTTCTGATGGCGCCGCCCAGCCCGCCGGAGGACCCGTTCACCGGGTCCGCGACCGGCGCCATGGCGTCTTATCTGTGGCGTCACGGGCTGATGGAGAAGGCAGAATTCATCGCCGAGCAGGGCCATGGCCTTGGCCGTCCCGGCCGGGCACGGGTGGCGCGGATCGGGTCTGCGGATGCGATTGAGGGCGTGCAGGTGGCGGGCGAAGGCTTTGTGCTGATGCGCGGCACGGTGGACCTGCCGGACAGCGTTTAGGTTTCAGGGGATCTCCCGGCGCGTCCTGGCGCGTCCCGGCGCGTCCCGGCGGATCCTGCTGCGGGTCCTGCGCCATGACGGCGCGGGGGGCTGCCATTGCCCTGAGGGGGCGGGCGGTAAGCGCTTTTCCTTTACCGAATGTTAGAGGCGCGTGGCGGATAGTCTGAACAATCCGCATTTGCCTTAAAACAGGGAAAATAAAAGTTGCTTCAAAATCAGACGCCGCAGCCCTCTCAGACGTGCCAGCCTCAGGATGCCCGGGAGGCGGAAAGACTGGTCCAGCTGGCAAAATCCGAATCCCTGGGGGATGGCGGCGTCCGGACGTCGCAGATCCTCTCGGAGGCGCTGAGCGCAGATCCCTGCCACCACGAAGCGCAGGTGCTGCAGGAACGGCTGCATCAGATGTTTGTGCCCCGCTGGCATTTCCCGATGCTTGCCGACAAGGCGCGCAACCGGGCCTATGCCCAGGCCATCGCGGCCAAGGTGCGGCCGGGCGACGTGGTGCTGGATATCGGCTGCGGCGCGGGTTTGACGGCAATGCTGGCGGCACGGGCCGGGGCGAAACACGTCTATACCTGCGAGCAGCAGCCGCTGATCGCCGCGGCCGCGGCCCGTGTCATCGCGGAAAACGGATTGAGCGGCAGAATCACGGTCATTCCGAAATGGTCGCACGATATTGTCGTGGGCGAGGACATGCCGGAGCAGGCGGATGTGGTGATCTCGGAGATCGTCGATACCGTTCTGCTGGGCGAGGGGGCGCTGGCGACACTGACCCATGCGATGGCCGCGCTGGCCAAGCCGGGGGCGCGTGCGGTGCCTGAACGGGGCAGGCTGATGGCGCAACCGGTGGAAAGCGGCAAGCTGGCGGATCTCTGGCGGCCGCAGAAGGCCGAGGGATTCGATCTGAGCGCGTTTCACCGGTTTGCGCGTGTTGCCCAGCTGACGCCGAATGATCTGGAGACCTGCGGGATGCGGTCTTTGGGGCCGGCAACGGAGCTGTTCCAGTTTGACTTCACCCGGCCGGACATTGATCCGGCGCGGACAACCGGGGATCTTGTCTGCGCCGCCCCTGGCACCGTCCATGCGGTTTTTGTCAGTTTCGAGATGGACTTGGCCCCCGGCATTCAGGTGGCGAATGATCTGCAGTCCGGCGGCCATTGGGGGCGGACAGCGTTTTTGCTGGACCGGCCGCTGCCTGCCAAGACCGGCGCGCAGCTGCGGGTGACCGCGCAGCATGACGCGTCGCAGCTGAGCCTGTCGGTGCACGGACTGGCCCCCCGCGCCGGCGCTGCGGATTCTGCCGGCCTGTGGATGACCCGGGCGTGGAAGGGCGGGTATTCCCTGCAGGTCCGCGACGGGCTTGGCCCTGATGAAGCTGCGGTCTGGGCGCCGGCACATACCAAGGGTCCCGATCATCAGGCGCCGTCTTTCCACTAAAGAGGCGGGCCGGATGCAGCGGCCGGAACTGCCGCGCCGGGAAACGGAAACGGCCCGCCGATTGGCGGGCCGCTGTCTTGTTCAGTTCTGTCTTGTTCAGCTCTGGCGTCCGGATCAGCCGGAGATCAGACCCATGCTTTCCAGCTTCAGCAGCACCTGGTGGGCGCAGTTGTCGACGTCGACGTTTTCAGTCTCAACCGACAGCTCGGGGTTCTGCGGCACGTCGTAGGGGTCGGAAATGCCGGTGAACTCCTTGATCTTGCCTTCACGCGCCAGCTTGTACAGGCCCTTGCGGTCGCGGCGTTCGCATTCCTCGATCGTGGTGGCAACATGCACTTCGACAAAGGCGCCGAAGGCTTCGACGTCCTCGCGCACGGCGCGGCGGGTGGTGGCATAGGGTGCGATCGGCGCACAGATCGCGATGCCGCCGTTCTTGGTGATCTCGGAGGCCACATAGCCGATGCGGCGGATGTTGAGGTCGCGGTGCTCTTTCGAGAAGCCCAGCTCGCTCGACAGGTTTTTCCGCACGATGTCGCCATCCAGCAGGGTCACCGGACGGCCGCCCATTTCCATCAGCTTGACCATCAGCGCGTTGGCAATGGTGGATTTGCCGGAGCCAGAGAAGCCGGTGAAGAACACGGTGAAGCCCTGCTTGGAGCGCGGCGGCTTGGTGCGGCGCAGTTCCTTGACCACCTCGGGGAAGGAGAACCATTCCGGGATTTCCAGGCCTTCGGCCAGGCGGCGGCGCAGTTCGGTGCCGGAGATATTCAGGATGGTGACGTTGTCGCGGTCGGCGATCTCGTCGTTCGGTTCGTACTGGGCGCGCTCCTGCACATAGACCATGTGCTTGAAGTCGACCATTTCGCAGCCGATTTCGGACTGGTTGGCGCGGTACAGCTCCTGGGCATCGTAGGGGCCGTAGAAATCCTCACCTGCCGAGTTCTTGCCGGGGCCTGCGTGATCGCGGCCAACGATGAAATGGGTGCAGCCGTGGTTGGCGCGGATCAGGCCGTGCCAGACAGCTTCGCGCGGGCCGGCCATGCGCATGGCCAGGTTCAAGAGCGACATCGAGGTGGTGGCGGCGGGGTATTTGTCCAGCACCGCCTCGTAGCAGCGCACGCGGGTGAAGTGGTCGACGTCGCCGGGCTTGGTCATGCCGACGACCGGGTGGATCAGCAGGTTGGCCTGCGCTTCCTTGGCGGCGCGGAAGGTCAGCTCCTGGTGGGCGCGGTGCAGCGGGTTGCGGGTCTGGAACGCAACCACTTTGCGCCAGCCCAGCTTGCGGAACAGTGCGCGCAGCTCATTCGGGGTGTCGCGGCGGCCGCGAAAGTCATAATGCACCGGCTGCTGAATGCCGGTGACCGGACCGCCGAGGTAGATCTTGCCGGCCTGGTTGTGCAGGTAGTTGACGGCCGGATGCGCGTCGTCGTCGGCGCCGAACACCTTTTCCGCTTCGCGCGATTTGTTCGGCTCCCAGCGGTCGGTGACGGTCATGGTGCCGAGGATCACGCCTTCCTGGTCGCGCAGGGCAATGTCCTGGCCGATTTCGATGCTGCCGGCAAAGTCTTCGGACACATCCAGGGTGACCGGCATCGGCCACAGGGAGCCGTCGGCCAGGCGCATGTTTTCGACGACACCGTTATAGTCGTCTTCCGACAGGAACCCTTTCAGCGGGTTGAAGCCGCCGTTCATCAGCAGTTCCAGGTCGCAGATCTGGCGCGGGGACAGGTCCCAGCTGGTCAGGCCGGCTGCTTCGACCTTCAGTTTCTGTGCGCTTTCGTAGGAAACATAGAGCTCTGGGATGGGAGCCAGGTTGCTTTGCATAGGATGAGTCCTGTGTTTGAGAGGGGGCAGGCCGCTTGCCGCGCCTGTGAGTTCCGCGTGCAGCGCGTTGTATTCTGCGAGTTTGCGGGCGAGGAATTTATCGGTGAGACGCACTTTTTCCGCAGCACCCCGGGTGGTCAGGGAATAGGCAAACCGCTGCCGCTTGTCGGGGCCGGGGCGGTTGCTGATGGTGATCAGGCCGGTTTCCGCGGCACTGCGCAATTGCGTGTTCAGCCCGCCCAGAGAAATCCCCAGCGCCGCAGCCGTGGCCCGCTGCGATGCATCCGGCGCCGCATCAAGCTGGCGCAGGAGGCGGAAGAGCAGGTCTTCCTCGTCAGGGGTGGATATGGTCACGGTTTCAGGCACGGCTCAACGGATCAAAGTGTGTTCACGCGTGAACGCATTGCACGGTTCAGCAGCAAAGCAAAGGGCAATTTCCGAAGGGCCGGCGATTTTCTGCTGCGTTGCCTTGCTGCAACGGGGCAGGCCGGGCGGCAGATTGTCCGCCCTCTGGGGGCGGGCGCGGACAACTGGCGCCGGCCGGGCAGAGGCGGCCGAACAGGCGTTCTGCACAGCAGCGGGGCGGCTTAACGCTGTTCCGCGGCCAGGGTCCGCGGCAGGGCGGCCGCATAGGCGACAGGCAGGGCCCGGAGCGGTTCGGCAACGCCGCGCAGCTGGAAGGTTTCCAGCGCCAGATGGCCGGATTCGTATCCGGCGGCGTCCAGCACACGGGCCGAGATCAGCAGTTCGACGCCCAGATCCTTGGTCTTGGCCTCAAGCCGGCTGGCAGTGTTGACGCTGCCGCCGATGATGGTGCGCGGGGCATGGCCGGCGCTGCCGATCTCGCCCAGAACCAGCTCGCCCAGATGGATGCCGATGCCGATGCGGATCTCCGGTTCGCCGTCCGCGGCCAGCCGGGCGTTGAAGTCCCGCAGCGCGTGGCCGATGGCGGTTGCCGCGTCCAGGGCCGCCTGGGCCGAGCGGGCGGGGGAGCGGGATTCGAACAGGGCCAGCAGGCCGTCGCCAAGGTATTTGTCCACGGTGCCGCCGGCGCCGGTGATGGCGGGCACGATGGCGTCAAAGAAGCGGTTCAGCAGGAACACCACGTCATAGGGCAGCTGGCCGGCGGTGCGGGCGGTAAAGCCGCGGATGTCCAGAAACAGAATCGCGAGCTGCTGTTCGCTGCCCTGGCTGGCATGGGCGCGGCCCTTTTGCCCGTCGGGGCGGAACATGCGGGTGACGGTCAGCGGCGCCTGGGGGCGGATCTGGCAGGCCAGCCGCATGTTGGCGGGGGCCTTGACCCGTTCCAGGCTGCGGGCCTCGGGCGGGGCAGGCGGCGGCAGGTGCTCGCCGCCTTCGTCGACCACCACCCGGCAGGTTGTGCAGCGCCCCTTGCCGCCGCAGAGCGAGGTGTGCTGGACCCCGTGGGCCTGGGACATCTCCAGCAGGGTCATGCCGCGGCTGCCGCGGATTTCAGGGCCGAAGGCATAGCGGATCTGCACCGCCCGGCGGCGGCGCAGCAGCCGGGCCAGCAGATGCGCCGCCGCGGTCAGCCCCAGGAGGAGGAGAAAAGCGGTGAACCATCCGCTGTCGGCCCGGTACAGTCCGGCAAAATCCTCGCGGCTGGGCCAGTTGAACCCGGCCATCAATTCGGCGCGCCGGCTGCCTTCGGCAAACAGATCATAGATCCGGCGGCCTTCGGTCAGCAGCCCGGCCAGGGCAAAGCCGGGGATGAAGACCGCCAGCCCGGCCATCCAGGGGATCAGAGGCCGCCACCAGCGGGTCAGGCGCAGCCAGTAGTGCAGGCCCATGCAGCCGTGGATCCACACCGCCAGCAGCAGCGCGCTTTGCTGCCAGACCTCGGGCGAGGCCCACATCAGCACGATCTGATAGGGGTATTCGTCGTTGACGCCGTAGATTTTGTGCGCATAGCGGGTGAACACCAGATGGCTGAGCAGCTGCAGCGGGATCAGCAGGCCAAGCAGGGTTTGCACCGCCTCGCCAAAGCGCATCCGCAGGGTGCGGCGGCGGGCCAGGTTCCACAATGCGAGGCCCGCGTGCAGGATCAGCGAGGCATAAAGGACCAGGCTGCCAAGAAGGCTGCGGGTGATCAGCTGGCGGATGTCCTGGAAGTCATCCATCCATCCGGGCGACAAAAGCCCCAGGCCGATGTTTATGAAATGGAAGAAGACATAGGTCAGCAGCACCAGCCCGGTGATGATCCGGGTGCGGCTGATCCAATTGCCCTGCCAGAGCGCGCTTGCCACCCTGGTCCTCCTGTTGCGCGGTTTCCGGGGTGCAGACTGCGGCGGGCGGGCGCGGTGGTCAAGCCGGAGCGGCGTTCACCCCAGGGGCCGGTCCGCCAGCAGGCGGCTTTCCTTTTGTTTCAAAACCCTGCGGGCGGCGGGGAAGGCGCTGCCGCCGGCTTGCGCGAGATCGGGGAACAGCGCCAGGATCTCCTGCCGCGCGGCCGCGCTGCCGCTGTCCAGAAACTGCCCGCCGGGCTGGAAGCTTTCGGTCCAGAGGCCGTTGGAGAGCACCGCCTGATGGCGCTCGAACAGCAGATGCACATAAGCGGTCCGGGCCACCGGCTGCCGGTCGACCCCGGGATGCGCCTGCAGATGGGCGGCGGCGGAGAGCACCTCCGGCTCCTCGAACAGCATCTGGCAGGCGCCGCCTTTCAGCAGCAGCCGGTGCTGCGGCGAGATCCAAAGATCCCGGGCCGGCTGGCCGGGGCCGAAGGCATCGGCGGCAACCCGCACCGGCTGCAGATGCGGGCAGGCCTGCATCCAGTCAGGCCCGATCCGGCGGATGCCAACCCAGAGAACCGGCTGAAAGCCGTTGTCGCGGGTCAGCACCCGGTCGCCGGGGCGCAGCCGTTCCACCGGGCGCAGCCCCTGATCGGTGCAGATCGCGGTGCCGGTCACGAAGCAGGGCACAAAGCTGTCGTATTTGGAGCTGCCGTTACTGCTGCCGGAGGTTTTCTTGTAGCGCGCACCGTCTTTCAGCGGGGTGTCGGTGGCGAAGCCCCAGACATCCTGGGCGTCGCCGTTCTGGGAAAACACGGTGATGGTGATGACCGGGCCGAACGGATTGCCGTCGGCATCAAGCTCTTGCAGGTAGTGGTGCGATTCGGCCTCGACCGGGGTGCCTCTGGCCACCATGGAGCCGCCATCGACGATGGTATGGCCGCCTGACTGGTCATCCTCCATCGTGTCAGCGTCGCCTGCGGTGTCGTCGACGGTGATCCGCTCGGCGGAATAGCCGGAGTCAAAGGTGAATACCGTGCCGGCCGGGGTGTCCGAATTGTTGATGATCGAACTGCCCGCAGTCATATGGGGCGAGTCGTCATCGACGGTAAATGAGTCCGCATTGAAAGCGTTGAAAGTTCGTATCGCCATTTTGGCCCCCCGGCAGAACGATCTGAAGTGCAGTCGTTTTCCGAGGGTTTTGCGCAGTTTTCTCTAACGCCGGGTTAAGGCGCTGCTGAAATCCGGATGAAGTTTTCTCCGGCGCCCGTTTGGCGGTGTGCAGCCGCCTGCGCGGCGCCGTTAAAGTCAGGTATTCCAGAGGCTTGATAGGGCTCTGAAGGCCTGCGGCGGCCTGGCGCTATGGCTCGGGCAGGCGCGTCCGGCGGCGGCGCGGGGCCTGCTGTTCCGACTGTTGCCGGGCCAGGGGTAAACAAAACCTGACCGGCAGGTTTGAGCCCTGGAGGGGGCTCAGCCCTCCAGCCCCCAGCCGTCCGGCGCGAATCCGTGGGCGAGGGCGGTGCGGGTGGCCACTTCCTCGCCGATCCAGATGCCGGTGGCGGAGATGATCTGCTCCGGCAGCGTGGCCGCCAGACAGGGGATGCCGTCCTCCGCCTCCTCGGCGCTCAGGTATCTGCAGCTGTAGCCTTCGCGGCTCAGCGCTTCGGCCAGGGCGCGCCAGTCGGCGCCGTCGCGGGCGGGGACAAAGAAGTAATCCACGTCCGCCGCCTCCGGCAGGCCGTGTTCGGCCTGCAGATCGTTGAATGCCGCAACGGTTCCGGCCCGCTGGGTTTCGAAATCATGCGGCATCCGGGGTCAGTCCTGCTCGGCCAGGAAACGCTCGGCGTCCAGTGCTGCCATGCAGCCCATGCCGGCCGAGGTCACCGCCTGGCGGTATTTGTGGTCGGTGAGATCGCCGGCGGCATAGATGCCGGGGATCGAGGTTTCGGTCGATCCGGGTTTGACCTGGACATAGCCGCCGTTGTGCAGTTCCAGCACGTCCTTGACCAGCTCATTGGCGGGGGCGTGGCCGATGGCGACAAAAACGCCCTTGCAGGGGATTTCCTTCAACTCGCCGGTCTGCACGTTCTTGACCACGACGCCCTCGACCCCCAGCGGGCTTTCGGTGCCCACGACCTCTTCCAGGGTGTGGAACCACAGGGTTTCGATCTTGTCGTTCTTCATCAGGCGGTCGATCAGGATCTTCTCGGCGCGCAGCTCGTCGCGGCGGTGGACCAGGGTCACCTTGGAGGCGAAGTTGGTGAGGAACAGCGCCTCTTCCACGGCGGTGTTGCCGCCGCCGATCACCACGATTTCCTGGCCGCGGTAGAAGAAACCGTCGCAGGTGGCGCAGGCGGAGACGCCGAAGCCCTTGAATTTCTCTTCCGAGGGCAGGCCCAGCCATTTGGCGCGGGCGCCGGTCGCCAGGATCACCGCGTCGGCGGTGAAAGTGGTGCCGCTGTCGGCCTTGGCGACAAACGGGCGCGCGGAGGTGTCGAGCGAGGTGATGTAGTCGCCGATGACCTCGCAGCCCATCGCCTCGGCGTGCTCTTGCATCTTGATCATCAGGTCGGGGCCCTGCACCTCGGTGAAGCCGGGATAGTTTTCAACCTCGGTGGTGGTGGTCAGCTGGCCGCCGGGTTCGATCCCCTGAACCAGAACCGGTTCCAGCATGGCGCGGGCGGCATAGACCCCCGCGGTATAGCCTGCAGGCCCGGAGCCGATGATCAGAACCTTGGTGTGGCGCGTCTCGCTCATGTGTGTTCCCCACGTTATGCAGCCTGGCGGGCGTGCCGCCGTCAGGCAATGCATATAGCGGCAGGGTCCGCGGGCTTAAACCCCCAAGGCTTGGCATGCGGCAGGATGTAAATCCGCCGGGGCTTCGGGCATCGCGGCTTGCGCCAGCGGAACGCAAAGAATATTGCGCGGCGATGAAACATTATTGCGCGGCCCGGCGGCAGTGCTATAAGAAACGCAAATTCCACAGGAGCTTTCAACATGGTCACAACCCGCCTTGATCCGATCGATCGCAAGATTTTGTCGGAGCTTCAAGCTGATGGGCGGATGACGAATGTGGAACTGGCCAAGCGGGTCGGCATTTCGGCGCCGCCCTGTTTGCGCCGGGTGCGCGCCCTGGAGGAGGCCGGGCTGATTCACGGCTACCACGCCGATGTGAATTCCCGCGAGCTGGGGTTCGAGGTGCAGGTCTTTGCGATGGTCGGGCTGGAAAGCCAGGCTGAGGTGGAGCTGAGCGCGTTCGAGGATAAATGCCGCAGCTGGCCGCTGGTGCGCGAGTGCCACATGCTGAACGGCGAGGTGGATTTCATCCTGAAATGCGTCGCCCCGGATCTGAGCACATTCCAAAGCTTCCTGACCGGTGATCTGCTGACCACGCCGAATGTGGCCAGTGTCAAAACCTCGCTGGTGATCCGCGGCGCCAAGGATGAGCCGGGCGTGCCGTTCGAAGTGCTGGAGGAGCGGCTGGCGCGCGAGGCGTAAGCTGCAAACAGCCAGCGGTCTGACAGGCAAAAGCCGGGCAGGGATATGCCCGGCTTTGCTGTGTCCGGGGCTGCCGCCTGCCGGCTTACAGAAAGGCGCCGCCGGGTTTGTTGCCGGCGGCCCTGGGATAGGCCAGCGGGCCGAAATCCCGGATGCTGTCGGCATGGGCAAACATGTTCAGGAACAAGGTCTTGATCGCGTAGCCTGCCAGTTTCAGCGCATCCGGCCCCGGGTGGTAGGTTTCAAACTCCAGGCCGCCGACGCTGATTGCGGCATGGCGCGGCAGGCAGAGGTGGTACATGTCCACCGGCGCCGGCGGGGCGGTTTCAAAGATGCTCATGCCGTCCTGGAATTCCGCAACCGGGGTCAGCAGCGGGCTGCTGTCCGCGCGCTGCAGATGCGGCGGGGCGCGCAGCAGCCGCGCGGCGGGGCCGGCGACAAGGCTGGAGGCCGGTTTTTGCAAGCCAAGGCTGTCGGCCATGAAGCTGGTCAGCCGGTGGCTGCGGCCGCGGCTGCCGGGCTGCGCGGGCAGCAGGCTGGTGTGGCCGATCCAGACCAGCGGCTGGCTGCCGCCATCGCGGGTCAGGATGTCATCGCCGGGCAGCAGGTCTTCGACGGCAACCGGGCCATTGGCGGTTTCCACCAGGGAACCGCGGGAAAAAGCGCAAAACGCATCCTCGAACAGCGGCAGGGCAGGCGCGATGTGGCGGGTTTCGGAAATTGCCCCGCCGGGCAGGAGGCTGCTGACCTCATAGCGCCGCAGCTGCGGCTTGGTTGCGCTGCGCTGGGCTGCCGGATCCTGCAGGAACGCGTTGGCTTCAATTGCATTTTCTGCAGCTTTCTGCAGCGAGTGGGCGATGGTCATTACAGCCACCTTTCCTTTCAAACTGCCCGTATGCATC
This sequence comes from Leisingera methylohalidivorans DSM 14336, assembly GCF_000511355.1. Lineage (NCBI taxonomy): Bacteria > Pseudomonadati > Pseudomonadota > Alphaproteobacteria > Rhodobacterales > Roseobacteraceae > Leisingera > Leisingera methylohalidivorans. The sequence continues at coordinate 974,145 of NC_023135.1, forward strand.
GGCCCCCACCGGCAACACAGACGTGCTTGAACGATATGTATGCGCACCAAATGGCGGCAATTAGTTCAAATTGTCAAAAATTCTGAAGCAAATTGGTTAACATCCGGCCGGGCCTGGCAGCGCTTCGGGCGGGTCCCGGCGGCAGGCCGGAACGGATGTAAGGCGGTTCGGCTATGGACGCGTCAAGCGGCCGCCGGCCGCGGCCTAGACCGGTTGGGTGCCCCGGCGGCGGCTGGCCGGGCTGGCGCGCTTGCGCCAGGGGAAGCCGCCGCCGGGGCACCCGTCCCCGGCGTTAACCCAGTTTCTGCTTCGCGGTCTGGCCGTCGCGGCGGCGCGCGGCTGCCCAAGGCAGGGTCACGGTCTCGCTTTTCGCGGAGCGGATGATGGAGGCAATGAAACGCTTGTTCATCTTCATGGTGGTCTGTCCTTCGCCCGGCAGCTGAACCTTGTGCCGAGGGTGCTGCTGTTTGTGTTGTTCTGACCTGTTTATGGGTAACATTTGCGCCGCGAATATGACCGGCTGAGGGCATTTTCCGCCTGGCGCCGCAGCGGCGCACGACGGGCGCGCGCCCTCTGTTTCTAAGGGTAAGTTGTTGTTTTAAATGGTGTAATTTCCGTTTGGGAGTAGGGGCGGCGCAGCGAAAGGCAAGGAATGTGGCGGAATTTATTAAAATTCGCCGCAATTTCCCGGGTTAACGGGCGGTTAAAGCCGGATGCAGGAGATCAGGCGGCCGTAGTCGGCCTCTTTCGCGTGGGTCGCGCGGCGGTAGGAGTAGAATTTCTCAGGCTCGGAATAGGTGCAGTAACGGGTCCATTCCGCCGCCCCTGCACCGGCCTGGCGCAGCTTGTGCAGGCCCAGGCCCGGCAGATCGAACAGGTAGCGGCCGTCTTGGCCATTGGCAAAGAAACGGGCGTAGCCGTCGTCCTGCATCACGAAATCTTCAAAGAATTCCGGGCCGACCTCATAGGCGCGCTGCGAGATTGCGGGGCCGATCACCGCCGCCGTGTCCGCGCGCCGGGCGCCGAGCCCCTCCATCGCGTCGAGAGTTGCCTCCAGCACCCCGTCCAGCGTGCCGCGCCAGCCCGCATGGGCGGCGCCGATGACGCCGGCCTCGGGGTCGCAGAACAGCACCGGCTGGCAGTCAGCGGTCAGAATGGACAGCGCCAGCCCCGGCACATTGGTGACCATGGCATCGGCGCGGGGGCGGTCCTGCGAGGGTTCGGTGACAACCTGCACATCGGCGCTGTGGACCTGGTGCACGGCGATCAGATTCTCGGCGGGCACGTCCATTGCCGCGGCCGCGCGGGCGCGGTTGATCTGCACCGCCTCGCGCTGATCGGTGGAGCCCAGGCCGCAGTTCAGCCCGCGGTAGATGCCCGAGGAGGCGCCGCCGCGGCGGGTGAAAAAGCCGTGCCGCACCGGGCCAAGCAGATCGGACGTGAGGATTTCAAGCGTCATGGGTTCAATCCTGGCGGAGAAGCGGCCGTCGAGGGATAGAGGCCAAGTATTTTGAACAGGTTTCCCATTTCATCCGGGTGCGTCAACCGCCGATGTGCGGCGATCAGGGTTTCCAGCGGTTCGCCCTGCAGCGGCGCGGCCAGGGCGCGGGCGCGATCAGTGATGCCGAGACGCTCCAGAAACACCCCTTGGGGGGTGAGGCGGGTAAAGGCGCAACCCTTGGATTTTGCGGCCATTGCCAGCGCCTCAAAGTCCACATGGGCGGTCAGGTCGGCCTCGCCGGGGGCCTGCAGCGGATCGGCGGGTTCATGCGCACGCAAAGCTTGCAGGGTATCGCCAAGCGCGCGCCAGTCGCCGTAGTCCGCGATCAGCGCGGCGCCGCCATGGGCTGCGATTCGGGCGGCGATGGCCTGGATCACGGGGGCGGCGGCGTCGCAGATCTCGACCAGATCGCCCTCCTGGGTGTCCTGCAGCCGGTGGTCCAGGGCGGGCTGCGGCGCCGCCGGGCTGAGACCGAAGGCGAGGGTGCCGCCGGTGAGGCCGATGCGCTTTTCGCTCCAGTGATCGCCGCTGCGGATGAACTGGCGGACCGGCAGGGCATCGAAAAACTCGTTTGCCACCAGCAGCAGCGGCTGGTCCGGCAGGGCCTCCGCCGTGTCCAGCCATTCCGGGGCGTAAGCGTTCAGCGTCCGGGCCTGGATGCGGCGCAGCTTCGGAGAGGCCTCGACCAGGCGCAGCTGCATCGCCGCGTGGAAGCCGGGCACGCCGCGGGTGGCGCGCAACAGATCCGCCATCAGGGTGCCGCGGCCCGGTCCCAGTTCGGCCAGGGTGAAGGGGGCGGGGGCGCCCTGGTCAAGCCAGCATTGGGCCAGGGCAAGGCCGATCAGTTCGCCGAACATCTGGCTGATTTCCGGCGCGGTGGTGAAATCGCCCTTGGCGCCCAGCGGATCGCGGGTGGTGTAATAGCCGAACCGGGGGTGCAGCAGGCACTCCGCCATGTAGGCGGCAACAGACATCGGGCCATCCGCCTGGATGCGGGCGGCAAGGTGATCTGCCAGGCTCATGCCGGGCTCCGGGCGGTATGGCGGGCGCGAAGCAGGAAATAGAGGCCGATGGCGATCATCGGCAGCGACAGCGCCTGGCCCTGGGTGAGGCCGAGACCGTCCATATGCCAGGCCAGCCCCAGCGGATTGCCGGGGGTGACGAACTGCGCGTCCGGCTGGCGGAAGAATTCGACGATGAAGCGGGCCAGGCCGTAGCCCGCCAGAAACACGCCCAGCAGGCGGCCGGGGGTGTGGAAGGCGTTGCGGCGCCAGGCGAGATACAGGAGCAGGGCGCCGAGGAGCAGCCCCTCCATCAGTGCTTCATACAGCTGCGAGGGATGGCGGGCGCAGAGTTCCCCGAGCGCCTGGCCGCAGTCCTGTGCGGCGGGGCCGGGGAAGGCAACGCCCCAGGGCAGGTCCGTGGGGCGGCCCCAAAGCTCGGCATTGATGAAATTCGCCAGCCGCCCCAGCAGCAGCCCCGGCGCCACGGTATGGGCGACCAGATCGGCAATCTGCAGTTTCGGGATGCGGTGGCGCGCGGCATAGATCAGCGTCGCCAGAACCACCCCGATCAACCCGCCGTGAAAGGCCATGCCGCCCTGCCAGATCTTCAGGATCTCGGCCGGGTGCGCCAGATAGTAGGCGGGCTGGTAAAACAGCACAAAGCCGAGACGCCCGCCCAGGATCACGCCGAGGATGATCCAGGTCAGCAGATCCTCGACCTGTTCGGGCTTCATCGGCGGCTGCTGCGCGGGCCACAGCGCGGGGCGGCGCAGAGCTGCCGCCGCCAGCCGCCAGGCAATGACGATGCCTGCGATATAGGCCAGCGCATACCAGCGCAGGGCAAATTCGAACGTGCCGAGGGAGATCGAGAAAATCTCGGGCGAGAGGTCGGGGAATTGGATCATGGCCTGCATATGCGTCTGAATGCCTCTGGTCTTCGGGGGAAGTCAACGGCTTGCAGCCGCGCGCCCGCTTCCCCATATAGGAGTCAGCCCCGAGACGGAGAAGAGCATGCAGACCCGCAACAAGATCCTGGACGATATTTCCCAGCTGATGACCAATGCGATGGGCGTGGCCCAGGGCGCCAAGGACGAGGCGGACACCGCGCTGAAAAGCATGATCGACCGCTGGCTGGCCGACCGTGATTTCGTCACCCGCGAGGAGTTCGACGCGGTGCGCGCGATGGCGCAGAAGGCGCGCGAGGAGAATGAGGCGCTGAAGGCCCGGCTGGACGCGCTGGAGGCGGCGCAGAAGTAACCGGGCCGCCGCGCCTGTTGACGGAGCCTGCTGCGGCGTGAGGCTGCGGCGGGCTTTTTTGCGCCTTGGCGGCGCTTTGCATGGCTGCCTTGCAGAACAGGGGATGGAAACACGTCGCTTTCCGCCCGCCTGGTCGAAAACCGCACAGCGCTGATCCTGCCATTCTGTACATGCTGCCGCTGCTGCAACAGAAGGATGGTAGCATGGTTTCTGTCTATTCAGTGCCCAATGCGTTCAGCGCGCTGGAGTGCGCGGAGATTTCCAGGAAAGTGAATGCCGAGCCGGAAAGCGAGGCGCGGCTGGTGGGCCAGACCCGCGATCACAATCTGCGCCGGGCCGATGTGGTGTGGCTGGATGATGTGCCGGGGACCGGCTGGGTGATGGACCGGCTGATCTCGCTGGTGCGGCGGGCCAACCGGGAGCTGTTCAATTTCGATCTGCGCGAGTTTGCCGAAAGCCCGCAGGCCGCCGGCTACAAGGCCAAGGACGGCGGCCATTTCGCCTGGCATTCGGACATCGGCGACGGGCCGGTAGCGGGCAAGCGCAAGCTGACCCTGATGGTGCAGCTGAGCAAGCCCGGCGCCTATGACGGCGGCGATCTGGAGGTGATGCCCGGCGCCCATGTGGTGGCCGCCAGCCGGGCGCAGGGCAGCGTCACGGTGTTTCCCAGCTTTCTGCTGCATCAGGTCACCCCGGTGACCCGCGGCGCGCGCCAGTCGCTGACCGTCTGGGCGCACGGGCCGGCGTTCCGGTAACTTCCGGCGGCGCCGCGGAGCGGGGCTGCGGCGCGGCGCAATTTCTGCCTCGCTCTGCCGGTTCGGGCTTTACCAGCCGGGCGGAGTGGGGCAGGGTTACAGGGCCGGCATCTAGGGGGCTGTGGATAGTTCATCCACAAGTTATTGCAGATATCCCCAAAATAAAGGTTGCCAGATCCTCAATTCAGCCCCACCATATCTTGTATGGGAGCGGGGATACGCCCCCGGCCCATAGCAAAATAATCTAGCTATAGGGGTCTCAGTGCCCGGCTGGCTAGGCAACGAGAGAGGTGGCGACATGGCACTATCCGAGCTTCACCTGGAAGAAGACATCCACCCCATTGATATCGTCGAGCATTTGGCGTCGCATCATGAATGGGACTTTGACCGGGTTGGCGATGACCAGATCGCCATGTCGGTGGAAGGGCAGTGGCGCACCTACTCGCTGACGCTGGCCTGGTCGGGCTACGAGGAATGCCTGCGGCTGGTCTGCAGCTTTGAGATGGAGCCGCCGGAGGCGGAGCTGCCGCGGCTGTATGAGCTGATCAACAGCATGAACGACCAGTGCTGGGAGGGCTCCTTTACCTATTGGGCGGATCACAAGCTGATGCTGTTCCGCTATGGTCTGATGCTGTCCGGCGGCCAGATGGCCAGCCCGCAGCAGATCGATGCGATGCTGAATGCCGCGGTGGCCAATGCCGAGCGCTATTACCCGGCGATCCAGCTGGCGGTCTGGGGCAAGCGCAGCACCCAGGACGCAATGCAGGTCGCCATTGCAGAGGCCTACGGGCGGGCGTAAACCTTGCCCTGAACCTGGAATTTAGGGGAGGGGCTTAAGATGGATATGCAAGAAATTTCCGCGCGCGGGCTGGTGCTGCTGGGCTGCGGCAAGATGGGATCGGCGATGCTGGCCGGCTGGCTGGAGGGCGGATTGCCCGCCGCCTCGGTCTGGGTGATCGATCCGCACCCGTCGGACTGGCTGCAGGGCACCGGCGTCCATATCAACGCAGAACTGCCCGCGGCGCCGGGCATCGTGCTGATCGCGGTGAAGCCGCAGATGATGGGCGCGGCGCTGCCCGCGCTGCAAAGCTACGGCAACGGATCGACCCTGTTCATCTCGGTAGCGGCCGGCACTTCGATCGCCACCTTTGAGGATGTGCTGGGGGCGCAGTCGCCGATCGTGCGGGCGATGCCGAACACCCCCGCTGCCGTCGGGCGCGGGATTACCGCGATTATCGGCAATGCCCGCACCAGCGGCGCCGATCTGGACCGTGCCGAGGGGCTGTTGCAGGCCGTCGGGCAGACCGTGCGGCTGGATAATGAGGGCCAGATGGATGCCGTCACCGGCGTCAGCGGTTCCGGCCCCGCCTATGTGTTCCACCTGATCGAAACGCTGGCCGCCGCGGGCGAGGCGCAGGGCCTGCCGGCGGAACTGGCGATGCAATTGGCCAAGGCCACCGTTGCAGGCGCCGGGGCGCTGGCGGAAGCGGCAGAGGAAAGCCCCAGCCAGCTGCGCATCAACGTGACCAGCCCCAACGGCACCACACAGGCCGCGCTTGAGGTATTGATGGATGACGGCGACGGTTTTCCGGCGCTGTTGAACCGCGCCGTGGCGGCGGCGGCGAACCGGTCCAAGGAGCTGTCGCGTGGCTGAGATCAATTTTGACGACTTCCTGAAAGTCGACATCCGGGTGGGCGAAATCATCCGCACGGAGCCCTATCCCGAGGCGCGCAAGCCGGCAATCAAGCTTTGGGTCGATTTCGGGTCCGAAATCGGCGTAAAAAAGAGCTCAGCGCAGATTACGGCGCATTACATGCCGGAAACGCTGGTGGGCAAGCAGGTTCTGGCCGTCGTAAACTTCCCGCCGCGGCAGATCGGCACGTTCATGTCAGAGATCCTGGTCCTGGGCCTGCCGGATGAAAACGGAGAGATATTCCTGGCCGGGCCTGATGGAAAGGTCCCGCTGGGCGGGAGGATGCACTGAGATGAAAATCTGGATTGCGCGGCCGATGACGGCAGCGGTCACGGCACGGGCGCGGGAAGCTTTTGCCGACCTGGAAATCCGTGGGACCAACGCGGTGATGAGCGAGGCGGAAATGCTGCGCGCCTTGGCGGAGTTCGACATTGTCGTGCCGACGCTGGGCGACAAGTTCTCGGCTGAGATCTTTGCCAAGGCGGGCACACCGCGCTGCAAGCTGCTGGCCAACTTCGGTGTCGGCTACAACCACATTGATGTGGCGGCCGCGCGGGCGGCAGGCGTCGAAGTGACCAATACGCCGGGGGCCGTGACCGATGCCACCGCCGACATTGCCATGACGCTGATCCTGATGTCGGCGCGCCGTGCCTCCGAGGGCGAGCGGATGCTGCGCAAAGGCGATTGGGAGGGCTGGCACCCGACCCAGATGCTGGGCCTGCACGCCACCGGCAAACGGGTCGGCATTGCCGGCATGGGCCGGATCGGCCAGGCGATTGCGCGGCGCTGCCACTATGGCTTCGGCATGGATGTGTCTTATGTGGCGCGGTCGCCCAAGGATCTGGATTTCCCGGCCGACCGGGCCGAAAGCCTGATCGATCTGGCGGGGCAGGTGGATTTCCTGGTGGTGGCGGTGCCGGGCGGCGCCGAGACCACCCATCTGATCAACGCCGAGGTGCTGGGCGCGATGCAGTCCCATGCGCATCTGATCAACATCGCCCGCGGCGAAGTGGTGGAAGAGGCGGCGCTGATCGAGGCGCTGCAGAACCGCCGGATCGGCGGTGCGGGGCTGGATGTTTATGAGTTCGAGCCCAAGGTGCCGCAGGCGCTGATTGATCTGGATAACGCCACCCTGCTGCCGCATCTGGGCACCGCCACCGAAGAGGTGCGCAGCGATATGGGCCATATGGCGCTGGACAATGTGGCCGCATATCTTGCGGGCGCGGCATTGCCCAACCGGGTCTGAGAAACCTGTCTGCCTGAGCCTGCCCGGCTCAGGCGTCCTTGGGTTTGTCCTTGCGGTGGTCCCAGGCGGGATCTTCGCGCTTGATCTTGCGGGTGGCCCAGGTGCCCGCGGGCCAGGCCAGAAGTGCACCGATGGCGGCGCAGATCAGAATGGCCCTGACTGAATAGTACCCAAGCACAAATGCGGCGACGACGGCTGCCCCGGCGATGCAGGCGCCGATCATGATGGACAGGTGAAAGCGCAGCTTGCCGGCCAGCGGGTCGCCCAGAGGGTCGCGGTTTGCCATGACGGCCTCCTTTGAAAGCGGTTCAAAGAAGTATAGCACATATCACCGCGGATTAATCCGGACGGCTTACTCTGCCGTTCCGCTGCTGCGCAGATCGCCTGCCGCTTCACGCCAGTGGCGGCGGCAGAGCGAGACATAGGTCTCATTGCCGCCGATCTGCACCTGGTCGCCCTCGGTCAGCACCCGGCCCTGATCGTCCTGGCGGACCACCATGGTGGCCTTTTTGCCGCAGTGGCAGATGGTGCGCACCTCGCGCATTTCATCCGCCAGCGCCAGCAGGGTGGCGGAGCCGGGGAACAGATTGCCCTGAAAATCCACCCGCAGCCCGTAGGCCAGCACCGGCACCCGCAGGTCATCGACGACGCGGGCCAGCTGCCAGACCTGGTCGGGCGACAGGAACTGGGCCTCGTCCACAAAGATCGCCGCAACCGGGCCGCGGCGCAGCCGTTGTTCGATGCGGGCATAAAGATCGTCGCCCGCGGCAAACATGTCCGCCGCTTCGCCGATGCCGATCCGCGAGGCGATTCTGCCCTCGCCGGCGCGGTCATCCAGCCGGGCGGTCAGCAGGTAGGTGTCCATGCGGTTTTCGCGGTAGTTATGCGACGCCTGCAACAGCACCGTCGACTTGCCCGCGTTCATGGTGGAGTAGTTGAAATAGAGCTTGGCCATGGGGGCGGGGTTTATCTGTCCCGGCCTGCGGGGAAAACCGGATTCGTGCGGGTTCTGCAGAGAACGGGAAGGCTGTGGCGGGAGGGCTCGCCGGGGCAGGCATGGCCGGGGAGGAACAACCCCCGATAGATCCAAACCGAAAGCCCCGGAGAGCCAAAGTGCTGGGCAGACCAATTACCCGAACCGCAGAACGTCACTCACCCGTTCGGCATTGCACTGATCAAAAGATGCCAATTGCATCATCCCACTCGCTAAATCCCCAAAAACCAGAGGGATGGATAAGGTATCGCAATTCCTCTACAACTCAGAAATGGGAAAATAACCGGTTCGTTCCCCCAAGGGGGCGGCGGTCAAGCCAGGTAGGAAGTATATGGCTGAAATCGGGACGTATCTGAAAAAGCACACCGAAGCGCTGGTGAAGGATGTCGGCATCGAAGCCGCCTGCCAGATCACCGGCAAGTCCAAGGCGACGCTGGGGCGCTATTACTCGGACAATGCCGAGCATGCCGACCGGTTCATGCCGGTGGACGCAGTGGCCAAGCTGGAAAAGGCGGCGTCCTATCCGCATGTGACCTCGGCGCTGGCGGAGCTGAAGAATATCACGCTGTCCTACAACGGCAACGGCACTGCAGAAGAGACCGGCCGCAGCGGCGGAGTGAACTCCGATGTGATCGCGCTGAGCCAGCGCTTTGCCCAGCTGATGTGCGAATACCAGGAAGCGATGGAGGATGGCATCATCACCGTCAACGAGGCCAAGCGGCTGCTGCGGGAAACGGTGCTGCTGCAGCAGGTCCTGCTGGATATGAAGCTGCATCTGGAGGAAGACAGTGTCTGTGACCGGTGACGGCGACAGCCTGCCCGCCATTGCGGAAAGCGAACTGCATCCGATCGATGTGGAGGCGCTGGCGGCGCCCGATGACCCGCGCCATGCGCCGCGTATTCTGCTGCTCTATGGCTCCCTGCGCGACGTGAGCTATTCCCGCAAGGCGGCTGAGGAGGCGGCGCGGGTGCTGCGCAGCCTGGGCTGCGAGACGCGGATTTTCGACCCTTCCGGCCTGCCGCTGCCGGATGACACGGGCGCGGCGGAGCATCCCAAAGTGGCTGAGCTGCGCGATCTGGCGGTCTGGTCCGAGGGCATGGTCTGGTCCAGCCCGGAACGCCATGGCGCGATGACCGGCATTATGAAGCTGCAGATCGACTGGCTGCCCTTGTCGCTGCAGGGCGGAATCCGCACCACCCAGGGCAAGACGCTGGCGGTGATGCAGGTCTCGGGCGGCTCGCAAAGCTTCAATGCGGTCAACCAGATGCGGATCCTGGGCCGCTGGATGCGGATGCTGACCATCCCGAACCAAAGCTCGATCCCCAAGGCCTGGCTGGAATTCGGGGAGGGAGAGCGCCTGCCGGAAGGCCCGTTCTACCGCCGCCTGGTGGATGTGATGGAAGAGCTGGTGAAATTCACCTGGCTGGTGCGGGGCCGCAAGGACTATCTGACCGACCGCTATTCGGAGCGGGTGGAGAGCGCCGAGGAGGTCCATCAGCGGGTGTCGCAGACGTAGCCCCGGGGGCAGTCCCGTAAATCAGATACACCTGAGCCCCGGCGCCGCTGCCGGGGCTTTTTGATTCAGATCAGCGGGATCAATGGCACGTCGCAGGCAGCCAGGGCCAGAAGGGCGGTGAGAAACAGCGTCAGGCGCATTCAAGGGCTCCGGTGTCAGCAATCGGGTCTGGCCACCTTGCAGCGGAAAACGGGCCGCTGCAAGCCTCCGGCGGCACAGGCATTGCGGCGGTCCGGATCAGACCTTCCCGCATAGCATGTGCTGCGCAGTTAAGAAATTGGGCGGCCCTTCTCCCGGTATTTAGGCATTTGTTAAGGCTCATTTCCGCCGCAATTGGGCCGTGAAGTTACCGCCCAGGCTGGAAAACACGCGGAAATAGGGGAAATCCTGAATTTTTTTCCTAACGAAACCCAGCGGATTTTCCCTTGTTTTTAAGGGTATTTGTCGAAAATTGAGGCCAATCGTTAAGTAAATAAGGGGTTTCAGGGCCCCGGTCCCGGCACGGAGGCTCCGCGTTAACGTTTTGTTAATCCTGCCGCATTCTGCCCATCTTTCTGCCCGCGCGGCACCGCAGCAAGCCGCATTCCAGCCCCAGGGCTCACCGACCATGGCGGTGTGGGAACATGGAGTGGGTTATGAGACGATTACTGGGAATTGCCGCCGCCGTTTTGATGGGATTCAGCACTGGAGAGGCTGCGGCCGGGCAACCGGCGCCGGTGCAATCTGTGCCGGGATGGGAGGCGGTGGGCCGCCTGAATATCGGCGGCACTGCCATGTGCACGGCCAGCCTGATCGCACCGGATATGGTGCTGACAGCGGCCCATTGCATGTATGACATCCGCAACGGCCAGGCGGTCAATCCGCGCAGCATAAAATTTGAAGCGGGCCTCAACGGCTTCCGGGCCAAGGCGTCGCGCACTGTGGCCAAGGCGGTTGTTCACCCGGGCTACCGCCACGGCCGGACCGGCCAGTTTCAAACCGTCACCGACATTGCTGTGCTGCGCCTGGACAGCCCGATCAGCCCTGATGTGATCCGTCCGCTGGCCCTGGCCGCAACCCCGGAGCGGGGCGCGCGGGTGGATGTGATGTCATATTCCCGCAGCCATGAACGATCGCCCAGGCTGCAGACCGCATGCCAGGTGCTGGTGGCGCGGCAGAACTCCTTGATCACCACCTGCAGGGTCGATCTCGGGGCGTCCGGATCGCCGGTGCTGCAGACGCGTCCGGGCCGCGCGCCGCGGCTGGTCTCGGTGATCTCGTCCAAAGCGCGGATGGGCGGCAAAGGCGTATCGCTGGCAGCCCCGCTGGGCCACGCGCTGCAAACGCTGATGCGGCAGGCCGGTTGACCGCGGGAGCAGCCCAACAGCCCTGCCGCCCGGCGGTCGGCATCAACTGAAACAGCCCCGTTTGGTTCCGGGGCTGTTTCCATGTGCGGCAGGCCGGCCTGCGGTCACTGGCTGCTGAGGCGGACGTCTTCCAGTGGGCAGGCCAGGCTGTCCGGGGCCTCCCAGTCCATGCGGCAGCCAGCGCAGAAGCTTTGCCGGACCTTCATCCCGGCGCCATTGGGCAGAAGGGCCGCATAAAGCCAGCCGCCGGCCACGGGCGCCCCGCCGCCGGCCAGTTTGGTCCTGATGAACCGCGGGCCGGGAACGGCGTTGCCGTTCTTGACCTTGAAGCTTTCCTTGGCACGGACCGACCCGGCCGGCATGGTAAAGCCGTCATCCGCAAACTTCAGATACTGTTCAGCGGCGATGCCGTTTGCAAAGGTCTGCAGAAACCGCCCGCCTTGCGGGCCGGCACGGGCCGGGCGGGTTGATGTCACCTGCCAGGAGCGGACGTCAGCACCGACCGGATCGCCGTTGCCGGCGCAGCCCTCGGCCATTCTGGCTTTGATGCCTTCATAGATTCCGGCCACGGCTTGCTGCTGCAGGTTCAGAAGGGCCGCCGTCCACAGGGCAGTGCTGGGCAAAGGCGGCCATTGGCGCCAGGGCCGGCAACCCTGCGGCGGTCTTTGCTGGGGGGGCATGGCCCTTCTCCCTGATCTGGAAACGGCGGCTTGCGGGGGGCACCGGCGGCACAGATCGGGGCCTTGCGGCGTCAGAACTCTACACGGCTGCGTGACCGCCCGGCGGGACCTGAGCGGAATGCCGTGGCGGCGGCGGACAAGGAAAAGCCCCGGGCGATGCCGGGGCTTTTTTTGAACACAGCCCTCAAAATACGGGGCTGGAAACGCTGTGCTGAAGAGAGGCGGCGCCGGGCGTCAGCCCTGCAGCGACTTCACTTCGACATCCCCTTCGGCCTGGGCCTTGATCGCCCGTGCAGCGGCATTGGCGCCGGCCGCGGTGGTGAAATAGGGGATCTTGTCATAAAGCGCGACAGAGCGCATTTCCTTGCTGTCCTCGACGGCTTGCGCGCCTTCGGTGGTGTTCATCAGCAGCTGGACGTCGCCGTCCTTCAGCATGTCCACCACGTGGGGGCGGCCCTCATAGACCTTGTTCACCAGCTCGCAGGCCACGCCCTGGGTATCGAGCCAGGTCTGGGTGCCGCGGGTGGCGACCAGGGTAAAGCCTTGCTCCACCAGGATCTGCGCCGCTTCCAGCATCAGCCGGCCCTTGTCGGCATCCTTGATCGAGATGAAAGCGCGGCCCTGGGACGGCAGCACCATGCCGGCCCCCATCTGCGCCTTGAGGAAGGCGCGGGCAAAGGAGCGGTCCCAGCCCATGACTTCGCCGGTGGAGCGCATTTCCGGGCCGAGGATGGTGTCGACGCCGGGGAAGCGGGCGAACGGCAGCACCGCTTCCTTGACCGAGAACCAGGGCATGTCCGGATCCGCCAGGGTCATCGGGTCGGCCATCGGGGTGTTGACGTCATAGCCTGCGTCCGGCTGATAGGGCGCGCGCATCGGGAAGTTCGACAGCGGCTCCCCGGCCATCACCCGGGCCGAGATCGAGGCAATGGCGCTGTCGGTGGCCTTGGCGACAAACGGCACGGTGCGCGAGGCGCGCGGGTTCACCTCGATCAGGTAAATCTCCTCCTCGCCGGCGTCATTGGGTTTGATCGCGAACTGGATGTTCATCAGGCCCACCACATTCAGCGCCTTGGCCAGCGCGAATGTCTGTTCCTTGATCTGTTCGATCACCGGCTTGCCGAGCGAGTAGGGCGGCAAGCTGCAGGCACTGTCGCCCGAGTGCACGCCGGCCTCTTCGATGTGCTGCATGATGCCTGCCACATGCACGTCTTTGCCGTCGCAGATCGCGTCCACATCCAGTTCAACCGCGCCGGAGAGGTAGCTGTCGAGCAGCACCGGGCTGTCGCCGGAGACCACCACCGCCTCGGCGATGTAGCGCCGGAGCTGGTCCATGTCGCGGACGATTTCCATCGCCCGGCCGCCCAGCACATAAGACGGGCGGATCACCAGCGGGAAGCCGATTTCCTCAGCGATGGCAAGCGCTTGCTCGTCGGTGGAGGCAATGCCGTTCTTCGGCTGCTTGAGGCCCAGGTTGTTGACCAGCTCCTGGAACCGCTCGCGGTCTTCGGCCAGGTCAATGGCGTCGGGCGAGGTGCCGAGGATCGGGATGCCTTCCTCTTCCAGCGCGTTTGCCAGTTTCAGCGGGGTCTGGCCGCCGAACTGCACGATGACGCCGTGCAGGGTGCCGTTGTCCTGCTCAACCCGCAGGATTTCCATCACGTGCTCGAAGGTCAGCGGTTCGAAATACAGCCGGTCCGAGGTGTCATAGTCGGTCGACACGGTTTCCGGGTTGCAGTTGATCATGATGGTTTCATAGCCCGCGTCGGTCAGCGCAAAGCAGGCGTGGCAGCAGCAGTAGTCGAACTCGATGCCCTGGCCGATCCGGTTCGGGCCGCCGCCGAGGATGACCACCTTTTTGCGGTCAGAGGGGCGCGCCTCGCACTCCGCGTCGCCAAAGGCCGGCGCTTCATAGGTCGAGTACATATAGGGCGTCTGCGCCTCGAATTCGGCGGCGCAGGTGTCGATCCGCTTGAACACGGCGTTGACGCCGGCGGCGCGGCGGGCCTTGCGGACTTCTGCCTCTGTCCGGCCGGTCAGCTTGGCCAGGCGGGCATCGGTGAAACCCAGCATCTTGAGCGCGCGCAGGCCTTTTTCGTCGGCCGGCAGGCCGCCGTCGCGGACCTTTTCTTCGGCCTCGACGATTTCGCGGATGCGGGCCAGGAACCAGGGGTCGAATTTGGTGACGCCGTGGATTTCATCGTCGCTCAGCCCGTGGCGCATCGCCTGGGCGATGGTGCGCATCCGGTCCGGGGTCTGCAGGCTGATCGCCTTGAACACCGCGGCCTTGTCGGGGGCGCCGGGGATCTCCACCTCGTCAAAGCCGGTGAGGCCGGATTCCATCGACGCCAGCGCCTTTTGCAGCGATTCATGGATGGTGCGGCCGATTGCCATCGCCTCGCCCACCGATTTCATCGCGGTGGTGAGGTAAGGTTCGGAACCGGGAAATTTCTCAAAGGCGAATTTCGGGATTTTAGTGACGACATAATCGATGCTCGGCTCGAACGACGCCGGAGTCACCTTGGTGATGTCGTTGTCCAGTTCGTCCAGCGTATAGCCGACCGCCAGCTTCGCCGCGATCTTGGCGATGGGGAAGCCGGTGGCCTTGGACGCAAGCGCCGAGGAGCGGCTGACCCGCGGGTTCATCTCGATCACCACCATGCGGCCGTCGGCGGGGTTCACCGCCCATTGCACGTTGGAGCCGCCGGTTTCCACGCCGATCTCGCGCAGCACGTTGATCGAATGGGTGCGCATGATCTGGTATTCTTTGTCGGTCAGCGTCAGCGCCGGGGCCACGGTGATCGAATCGCCGGTGTGGACGCCCATCGGGTCGATGTTTTCAATCGAGCAGACGATGATCGCATTGTCCGCCTTGTCGCGGACCACTTCCATTTCGAACTCTTTCCAGCCCAGCAGGCTTTCGTCGACCAGGATCTGGTTCACCGGGGACGCGTCCATGCCGGTGCGGCAGAAGTGGATGTAATCTTCGCGGTTGTAGGCGACGCCGCCGCCGGTGCCGCCCATGGTAAAGGCGGGGCGGATGATTGCGGGCAGGCCGATGTCGTCCAGCGCTTCCAGTGCGATGCGGACACCTTCGTCCAGGTCCGCCTTGCCGTCAACCAGCTTGGGTGCAGTGACGATGGTGGCACGCGGGTTTTCGATGCCGAGGCGGTCCATTGCTTCGCGGAACAGCTTGCGGTCTTCAGCCATTTCAATGGCATCGCGGGTGGCGCCGATCATTTCGACACCGAATTTCTCGAGCACGCCCATTTCTTCCAGCGCCAGCGAGGTGTTGAGCCCGGTCTGCCCGCCCATGGTCGGCAGCAGCGCGTCGGGGCGTTCCTTCTCGATGATCTTGGCGACCACTTCGGGGGTGATCGGCTCGATATAGGTGGCGTCGGCCAGGCCCGGATCGGTCATGATGGTGGCCGGGTTGGAGTTCACCAGGATGACCCGGTAGCCCTCTTCGCGCAGGGCTTTGCAGGCCTGGGCGCCGGAGTAGTCGAACTCGCAGGCCTGCCCGATGACGATCGGACCGGCTCCGATGATCATAATCGACTGGATGTCGGTTCTTTTGGGCATGGCCATATTCCTTTGGTTGACGCGCGGGCAGCATTGAATCAGGGGCACTGGCAAGTGCCCAAATTGTCCTGCGTTATAGGGACCGCGCCGAAAGGTTCAAGGGGGATCGGAAACGGAATTGGAAATGCCGCATCCACCCCTTTTGTTCGCATAGCGAACGGATATATGTGGGGGCAGACGTTCACGGAGTCAATTCCAGTGCGGATTCGCTTTGATCAGGGGCCCAAGGGGGCCGGCACATGTTTCGACCAGCCGCTGCGCATGATCCGCGCGGACGGGCCGGAAGAGGTGCCCGCCGCGCTGGCCGCATTGGATGCCGCACGCGCGGCGGGGCATTGGCTGGCGGGCTATGCCTCTTATGAATTGGGCTATGCGCTGGAGGTGAAGCTGGCGGGGCGGATGCCAGCGGGGCGGCGGCTGCCGCTGATCTGTTTCGGGGTCTACGCGGAGCCGCTGCCGCAGAAGGCTGAGAACAGCGTCCGGCCCTGGGCGGGGGCGAAGCGCGTGCCGGCCTTTCAGCCGGGCGGAGGCGGGCTGGGCGACTTGGAACCGCGCTGGAGCTATGAACGCTACGCCGAAGCCTTTGCCGAGGTGAACCGCAATATCGGCAAGGGCGATATTTATCAGGCCAACCTGACTTTTCCGATTGATGCGGAGGCCTTTGGCACTGCCGGGGAGCTTTACGCCGCACTGCAGGCCAGACAGGCGGTGGGCCACGGCGTCCTTGTCGAGCAGGACGGTCTGCCGGATCTCTTGTCGCGCTCGCCGGAGCTGTTTTTCCGCACCGATGCGGAGGGGGTGATCGAGACCCGACCGATGAAGGGCACCCAGCCGCGCAGCGATGATCCGGTCGAGGACGCGCGCCGCCGCGATTTCCTGCGCCAGGACGAAAAGAACCGCGCCGAAAACCTGATGATCGTGGATCTTCTGCGCAACGACATCTCCCGCGTGGCGGAGACCGGGTCGGTGCATGTGCCGGAACTGTTCGCGGTCGAAAGCTACGCCACCGTGCACCAGATGGTCTCGATGGTGCGGGCAAAGCTGCGGCCCGACGCCGGGCTGGCAGAGATTTTTGCGGCGCTGTTCCCTTGCGGCTCCATTACCGGTGCGCCGAAGATCCGGGCGATGGAGATCCTGGCCGATCTGGAACCCTGGCCGCGTGATGTCTATTGCGGCACCATCGGCTGGGCCGCGCCGGACGGCGCGTCGGAGTTCAACGTGGCGATCCGCACGCTGATGCTGGAAGAGGGCCGCGCGACACTTAATGTGGGCGGCGGGGTGGTCTGGGACAGCACCGCCGGATCCGAATATGAGGAAGCGCTATGGAAAGCCCGGTTCGCCCGCGTGACGCCATCCGGAACGATCCCGCTTTCCGCCTGATCGAGACGCTGGGCTGGCATCCGGGAGAGGGGTTCCGGCATCTGGAGCAGCATCTGGCCCGGATGGCGCGCAGCGCTGCGGCGTTCGGCATCCCCTTTGATCCGGCGCAGGCGCGGCACGTTCTGGCGGAGGCTGCCGGGGACAGGCCGCGGCGCTGCCGCCTCGCTTTGGACGCGGGCGGGCAGCTGGAGCTGACGGCGCCGCCGCTGGGCAGCAGCCCTGCGGAATGGCGGCTGGGCATCGCTGAAACAAGGCTGGATGCGGCGGATGTCTGGCTGCAGCACAAGACCACCCGCCGGATCCTGTATGATGCGGCGCGGGCCAATCTGCCCGGCGGTATGGATGAGCTGCTGTTCCTGAACCAGCGCGGCGAAGTCTGCGAAGGCACTATCACCAATCTGTTTGTCACCCGCGCGGATGGGCAGGTGGTCACGCCGCCGCTCACCTGCGGCCTGCTGCCGGGGATCCTTCGGCAGGTGATGCTGGAGCGGGGGGAGTGCCGCGAGGCGGTTCTTGGCTTGCAAGACCTGCAGGCGGCGCGGGCCATCCGCATGGGCAATTCCCTGCGCGGGCTGATCCCGGCCCGGCTGATCTGACGGCAGGTCCGGCAATGGATCTGACAATGGATCTGACAATAGATCCGGCAAGCGGCGCTCCCGCGCGGAAACGACGCCTGGCTGGCGCCAGACGGCGCTTGCCCTTGGGCCCGGCAGCGCGCCCTTGGCGCGCTGCGGCGGCGTCCGGACGCCGCCCGCGCCGCGCTGCAGGCGCGGCGCCGGGCCCAACGCTTGCCGCCTGGCCGCGTCAGCGGCGGGACGCGGACGGGGCGGGAGCCTCTGCGCACAGGGCGCAGCCTGCGCAAATGGCGGCCTGCGGGCGGTGAAATTGGCCAGTTTGCTTGACAACCACGCTGCAAACTTGTGTACCACCCCGGACGAATTTAAGCGCCGCCCCGGCGCATCTCCCGAATGACGGTCCACCCGGACAGACGACCCGAGACACGAAAGGTCCCGCCATGCACGCCTATCGCAGCCATACCTGCGCCGAACTGAACAAATCCAATGTCGGTGACACCGTCCGCCTGTCGGGCTGGGTCCACCGCGTGCGCGACCACGGCGGGTTGCTGTTCATCGACCTGCGCGACCACTACGGCGTGACCCAGGTGATGGCCGATCCGGACAGCCCGGTCTTTGCCGAGATCGAAAAGGTCCGCAGCGAATGGTGCATCCGCATTGACGGCAACGTAAAGGCGCGCGACGAGAGCCTGGTCAACAGCAAGATCCCCACCGGCGAGATCGAGGTGTTCATCCGCGACATCGAGGTGCTGGGCAAATCCGAGGAACTGCCGCTGATGGTGTTCGGCGAGCAGGAATACCCGGAAGAAACCCGCCTGCGCTACCGCTATCTGGACCTGCGCCGCGAGAAGATGCAGAAGAATATGCTGCTGCGCTCCAACATGATCCAGTCGATCCGCAAGCGCATGTGGGACAAGGGCTTCAACGAATACCAGACCCCGATCATCACCGCGTCCAGCCCCGAGGGCGCGCGCGACTTCCTGGTGCCCTCGCGTCTGCACCCGGGCAAGTTCTACGCGCTGCCGCAGGCGCCGCAGCAGTTCAAGCAGCTGATGATGGTCTCCGGCTTTGACAAGTATTTCCAGATCGCGCCCTGCTTCCGCGATGAGGACCCGCGCGCCGACCGCTCGCCCACCGATTTCTACCAGCTCGACCTGGAGATGTCCTTTGTCACCCAGCAGGATGTGTTCGACACCATCCAGCCGGTGATGCAGGGGGTGTTCGAGGAATTCGGCGGCGGCCGCAAGGTCGACAGCGAATGGCCGCAGATCTCCTATAAAGATGCCGCCAAATGGTATGGCACCGACAAGCCGGACCTGCGCAACCCGATCAAGATGCAGGATTGTTCCGAGCATTTCCGCGGCTCCGGCTTTGCCATCTTTGCGAAGATCCTGGAGCAGGACGGCACCGAAATCCGCGCCATTCCCGCCCCCACCGGCGGCAGCCGCAAGTTCTGCGACCGGATGAATAAATTCGCGCAAGGAGAGGGCCTGCCGGGCATGGGCTATATCTTCTGGCGCGACCAGGGCCAGGGCATGGAAGCCGCAGGCCCGCTGGCCAAGAACATCGGCCCCGAGCGCACCGAGGCGATCCGCCAGCAGCTGGGTCTGGGTGTCGGCGACGCGGCCTTCTTCCTGGGCGGCAAGCCGAAAGCGTTCGAAAGCGTTGCAGGCCGCGCCCGCACCGTGATCGGCGAAGAGCTGGGCCTCACCGACAAGGACCGCTTCGCCTTTGCCTGGATCGTGGACTTCCCGATCTACGAGAAAGACGAGGAAACCGGCCGCATTGATTTCGAGCACAACCCGTTCTCGATGCCGCAGGGCGGCATGGACGCGCTGCTGAGCGATCCGCTGTCGGTGAAGGGCTACCAGTACGACCTGGCCTGCAACGGCTATGAGCTGGTCTCGGGCGCGATCCGGAACCACAAGCCGGAGATCATGTTCAAGGCGTTCGAGATCGCCGGCTATGGCAAGGATGAGGTCGAAAAGCGGTTCGGCGGCATGGTTAATGCGTTCCAGTACGGCGCCCCGCCGCACGGCGGCTGCGCGGCCGGCATCGACCGCATGGTGATGCTGCTGGCGGATGAGGCCAACATCCGCGAGGTCATCATGTTCCCGATGAACCAGCGCGCCGAAGACCTGATGATGTCGGCCCCGTCCGAGCCGATGAGCGATCAGCTGATGGAACTGGGCCTGCGGGTGATTCCGCAGGATCAGTAATCCGCATTTTAATGCTGAAACAAGGCCCGGGCGACTGTCCGGGCCTTTTTCGTGGGACGGAGCCGCATTTATTGCTGGGCAACGGTGGTCCGGAAATCTGCAGAACTGGCGACGGAACGCGCGGAGATCTGCGTATCACTTGAAAATCAGCTGTGGACCCGGGCGTTGATGCTCTAACCTGCGGCGAAGCCAGTCCGTCCAGGGAGAACAGGACGATGCAGTTTGACGGAGATTTGGCGGAGATCCGCTTTGGCGCAGGGCTGTCGCCGCTGGTGCGGCCTCCGGTTTCGGCTGAGGCCATGCTCGGCCGTCTGCAGGGCGCCGATGAAATGGCGCGCAGATTTCCGGTCAGCGGTTTTGACGAAGCCTTTGCGCGCGCCAAGGAGTTCCAGCGGCTGAGACGGAACCGCAAGCGGCAGGAAGGCCAGCACGGGTACGAGGCCGCGGACAAAGCCTTTAAGGCGTACCGCCGCACGCATAATGCGGCGCGCTTCAAGTGGCATGGCCAAAGGCTGCTGCGCCACGTCTTTACCCGCGATGCCTTCCGTGAACGGCTGGTGCTGTTCTGGGCCGATCACTTTACCGCGCAAGGGAAAAACGGTGCCTTGCGCATTCTGGCAGCACCCTATGCCGAAACGGTGATCCGGCCGCATGTGGGGGGGCGTTTCGAGGATATGCTGATTGCCGCTGCCACCAGCCCCCTGATGCTGCATTACCTGGACCAGAACCGCTCGGCCGGGCCGGGCAGCCGGGCGGCGAAGCGGCGCAAGCGCCTGAGCGGGCTGAACGAAAACCTGGCCCGCGAAGTGCTGGAATTGCACACGCTGGGTGTCGACGGGCCGTATGGCCAGGCGGATGTGCGGCAATTGGCCGAGCTGTTCACCGGCCTGAGCGCCTCGCAGGACAAGGGGTTTGTGTTCCGCCCCGGAATGGCTGAGCCGGGAGCCGAAACCGTGCTGGGGCAGACCTATGGCGGCGGCAAGCCGGAGCTGGGCCAGGTGCTGGCGGCGTTGCGCGACCTGGCGCGCCACCCCGCCACCGCGCAGCATATCGCCTGGAAGCTGGCGGTGCATTTCACCTCTGACCAGCCCGACCCCGGTCTGGTGACGCATCTGGCGGCGCGTTATCAGGACAGCGGCGGCGATCTGATGCAGGTCTATGCCGCACTGCTGGAACACTCCGCGGCCTGGCAGCCGGTTCTGGGCAATGTAAAACCGCCGTTTGATTATGTCGCCTCTGCCTGCCGGGCGCTGGCGGTGCCTGAGTCGCGGTTTTCCGCATTGAAGCCGGGGCAGCTGAACCGGCTGCTGCTGGCGCCCTTGACGCCGATGGGGCAGCGCTGGGAGTTTTCCGGCGGGCCGGATGGCTGGCCGGAAGAGGATTTGTCCTGGATCACGCCGCAAGCGCTGGCCGCGCGGCTGCGCTGGGCGCTGGCCGCGCCGCGGCGGCTGGCGCAGCCGCTGCCGGATCCGCGTGTCTTTGCCACTGCGGCGCTGGGCCGGTTTGCCAATGAACGGGTCCGGTTTGCGGCCCGCGCCGCCGAAACCCAGTCAGAGGCGGTCGGGCTGATCCTGACCTCTCCTGCCTTTCAGCGCCGCTAACAGGAGGCCTGCATTATGCACCTGACACGCCGATCCTTGCTGACCCGTTCCGCCCTGCTGGGCTGTTCGCTGGCGGCCAGCCCGCTGGTCACGCCGGTCAGCTTTGCCGCGGCCCCCTGGGACACGCGGCTGGTGGTGATCATCCTGCGCGGCGGCATGGATGCGCTGGATGCGGTGCAGCCTTACGGCGACCCCTCATTGGCCGGATTGCGGCAGACCCTGTCGGGCGGGCCGCAGGCCGGGGCGGCCGATCTTGACGGGTTCTATGCCCTGCATCCGGGCCTGGCGCCGTTGCTGCCGTTGTGGCGCGCAGGCGAATTGGGGTTTGTGCAGGCGGTGTCCACCCCCTACCGCGACCGGCGCAGTCATTTTGACGGCCAGGACATTCTGGAAGCGGGCACCGCGGCATTGGGGGGCGCCAGAGACGGCTGGCTGAACCGATTGCTGCAGCAGATGCCCGGTGTGGAGGCGCGCACCGCCTTTGCCATCGGTCAGGAGCGGATGCTGCTGCTGGACGGGGCGGCGCCGGTCTCCCATTGGGCCCCCGGGGCGGGGCTGGCCATGAGCCCGCAGGCCGAGCGGCTGGCGGGCCTGCTGATGGAAGAGGATCCGCTGTTCCACAACGCCCTGAACGAGGCGCTGGAGCTGACCCGGCAGGATCTGACCTTGGGGTCCGAAGAGGATGGCGGCGGGGACAGCGGCATGATGCAGGCAGCGCCGAGGGCGAGAGCGCATACCGAGATTGCCGCTTATGCCGCAGAGCAGCTGCGCGGCGATACCAGGATTGCGGCGTTTTCGATCAATGGCTGGGATACGCATTACCGCCAGGCAAACGGCCTGAAATCCGCGCTGGGGCGGCTGTCGGAGACGGTCCTGAAGCTGCGCAGCGGCCTGGGGGACGGGATCTGGGGCAAGACGGCGGTGGCGGCTGTGACCGAATTCGGGCGCACGGTGCGCGAAAACGGCACTGGCGGCACCGATCATGGCACCGGCGGTGCGATGCTGCTGGCAGGCGGGGCGATCCGCGGCGGCAGGGTGCTGGGGCGCTGGCCGGGGCTGGCGGAGGCTGATCTTTACGAGCGCCGGGATCTGATGCCGACCGCGGATGTGCGGCAGCATCTTGCCTGGCTGATGCATGGATTGGCGGGGGCCCGGAAAACCGATCTGGAAACAACGGTGTTTCCGGGGCTGGCGATGGCAGAGGACCCCGGTTTGCTTTTGTAAGAGCGGCGGATCTCCTGCCCGCTCAACCCGTTCAGGGAACGGTCAGAGCCGTTGGGCCCGGCACCGCCTGAAAGGCGGTGCCGGGCCCAAGGCCGCCAAGCGGTGCGGCGCAAGCCGCTGAGCGGCGGGCGCGGGAGTGCGCCCTGGGAAGGTGCGTCCTGGCAACGTGCGGCCTTGGAAAGCGCGGCCGGAAAGGCTTAATGGGGGGCGGAAACGGCGCCAATTGCTGCCAGGCCGCTCCGCAGTGGCACAGAGGCACAGAGGCGCGAGCGGGCCGTTGGATTGCCAGCGGGATATAGGGCGCTCTTGCCTGTCCGTTGGCGGAGGGGCGCAGGTTCCGGCCGGGATCAGCCGCGCAGGCAGATCATCGGCGGCTGGCCACAGGAGGGGAGCCGGCAGTCAGGCCTGCAGCTGCTGGCCATCGCGTCTTTGCGGGGTCGCGGCGCCTGCGGCCAGAACCGGCAGACCACCATCGCGGGGGCGGCCGCAGGAGCTATGGATTGCGTGAGGAGAGGATTAACGCGCGGCCGTCCTGGCGGCTGCGGTTGCGGCGGATGGCGCGGGCCTCCAGCCGGGTTTGGCCGTACAGCACGATGACGAGCGTGGCGAGGGCAATGAGGCATGCTTCGATCATCTCAGATTGCCACGCGGCGTTCCAGCCGCTCCTGCACCAGGCCGGCCAGGGTTGCGGTATCCTGGGTCAGCGGTTTGCCCTTGCGCCGGGCGCGGGCCAGACGGTCGGCGGCCTCGGCCAGCGGGCCGTCGCCGGCGCTGCGGGCAACGCCGCCGAGAAACTGCGCCAGATAAGCCAGGGTTTTATCTTCCGGGTTTATGTTCAGCACATCGGCGGCATGGGCCATGTCATCGCGGTAGGCCAGGAAATCGGGTTCCACCGTTTCGTCATACAAGGCGCGCGGGCCGGGCAGCTGGCGGTCGGGCGGCAGGTTTGACAGAATTCTTTCCTGGAAAGCCGCAAGCGAGGTGATCGGTTTTTCCAGGAAGCCGCCGGCCCCTGCGTCGAGCGCGGCCTGCTCAAGCGTTGAATCGCCCGAGGTGGCCAGAATCACGCTGGGGCGCGGGCTGGCTTCTGCCAGTTCGCGGATCAGATCGAGGCCGGAGCCATCCGGCAGGCCGACATCGGCAATCAGCACCGAGGGACGGTAGACCTGCAAATGCCGCCGGGCGGATTTCAAACAGTCGGCGCGGCGGATGCGGGCACCGCTGCGCAGGCACAGAAGGCGCAGCGCCTCGCAGGCAAAGCGGCTGTCCTCCACCACCAGGATGGTCAGCCCCAGCAGCGGGCGCCGGGTGGCGGGCAGGCGCTGAGCAGCAGCAAACAATTCCGAATCGTCCATAACGTATCCTCCTTGCGGGATAGGCTCAGACGCTAGGGATTCGAGGCTAATTACTGGTTAACGGCGCGGGCTCTGCTGCCGGCGCGGGCCGCCGTGCGGATTGGCGCACTTGCCGCGGCGCAGCATCCGCCGCATAACCGGAGCGGAGGAAATGTTTGTGAGAGGAGCACAACAGAGATGATTGGCCGTTTGAACCATGTTGCCATTGCCGTCCCCGATCTGGAGGCCGCATCCGCCCAATACCGCAACGCGCTGGGTGCCAAGGTCGGAGAACCGCAGGATGAACCGGATCACGGCGTCACTGTGGTGTTCATCGAGTTGCCCAATACCAAGATTGAGCTGCTGTATCCCTTGGGGGAAAACTCGCCGATCAACGGCTTCCTCGAGAAGAACCCGGCGGGCGGCATCCATCATGTCTGCTATGAGGTGGAAGACATCCTGGCGGCGCGCGATCACCTGCAGGCCGAGGGCGCGCGGGTGCTGGGCACGGGCGAGCCGAAGACCGGCGCCCATGGCAAGCCGGTGCTGTTCCTGCATCCCAAGGATTTCAACGGCTGCCTGGTGGAACTCGAAGAAGTTTGACGGTATGAGCACCCTGTCCCGGCTGCGGGGCAGGGCAATTTCGGGAAGGCGGAGCCATGGGTGTTACATCAGCGATCGTGCTTTATGCGGTGATCTGGTTCTTGACCTTTCTGGTGATCATCCCGATCCGTCTGGAGACCCAGGGCGACCGGGGCGATGTGGTGCCGGGCACCCATGCGGGGGCGCCGGAGAAGCATTTTCTGAAGCAGAAGGCCTGGATCACCACCGGTGCGGCTGCGGTGATCTGGGCACTTGTTGCCGGAATCATCCTGTCCGAATTGATCAGCGTGCGTGATTTCGACTGGATGGGGATGCTGCCTGCGCAGGAGTGAGCCGCGGGCATTTTTGATTATCTGCAAAAACGGCTCCCGCCCGGCTTGGATGCAGGGCCTGCATCCGGGCCCGTTGGGCAAGGCGCCGCGCGGGCGCGCGGCGCGGCGGCGGCCAGCCCGGCTGGAGCTGGCTGTATCGCCAAGTGAAAATAAACAGAGGCAGTAGGAAGTGTTTTTTCTGAGAAGCGCTTGAGAGGCAGGGCAGCCCCGCAAGACGCCACTGCCATTTTTTTCAATCCGCCGCAGCCGCGTCAAGGCTGCGGCGGGGACGGGGTGCCTTATCTGCGGGACAGCGCGTGGTAGATGTGGGTGAAAGTGGCGGCGCCCAGGATCGGGATCACCAGGTTCACCAGCGGCACCGACAGCGGCATCGCCATCAGCGTGCCGGCGGCCCAGATGGTGGTGGCATGTTTGCGCCGCAGTTTCTTGGCCTCTGCCGTGCCGATGCGGCGGGCGGCGGCGAGGGTGAAATATTCCCGGCCCAAGAGAAACCCGTTGAGGCCCCAGAAAATGAACAGCGCCGCAGGCGGGAACAGCACATAGAGGAACAGCGCCAGGATGTTGGCAGCAATCAGCAGGCCAAGGAAGTTCACCGTGTCCTTGACCGCATCCCAGAACGGCACTTTGGCTGCCGGGGGCAGGGCCGGGTAGTGCTTGTCCTCCACCGCCTGGGCGACCTCCTCGAGAAACAAGGAGGTGATGGCTGAGGCCACCGGCACCATCAGGAACACCGACAGCACCAGCATGAAGAACAGCGAGCCGATCGACAAAAGGTCATCAAGCCAGGTGACCTCGCCCAGCAGCGGCAGGGTGGCTTCGGGGCCGACCAGCCACTGGATCAGCATCAGAAAGCCTGCATAGGCGGCGATCAGCAGGGCAATGGTCAGGCCGACGCCAAGAAACAGCACCTTGCGGAAGCGCGGGTCGCCGGTCTGGCCGAGGGTCTTGAAAAAGGCGGTGAAGATCATGCGTTCACCCAGGTTGTGATGGCCTCCAGGTCCGGGCGCGGGCGCTCGGGCGGGGCGGTGCTTTCGGTGGCGATGTGGACAATGCCGGCGATGCGCTCGTTTTCCGCCAGATCAAAGGCCGCCTGGCAGAAGCCGCGGTCATGGCTTGCCCAGCCGGTGAGCCAGTTGGCGCCCCAGCCCGAGGCCAGGGCGGCGTTCAGCAGGCCGAGGCACACGGCGCCCGCGGAATATGTCTGTTCCAGGGCCGGGATCTTGGGGCTGTCCTTCTGCACCTCGACCACCACCACCGCAAGCTGGCCCAGGTCGAACTGGCTGCGGCCCTTGGCAATGTCTTCGGGGCTTTTGCCGAGGCGCGCGCCGGCCGCCTGGGTCAGGGCGGCCAAGCGGGCCATGGCGGGTTTCTCCACCACGATGAAGCGCCAGGGCTCCAGTTTGCCATGATCCGGCGTGCGGGCCGCGGCGGTCAGGATCGGCAGCAGCTCCTCGCGCGAGGGCGCAGGGGCCACCAGCGTCTTGGCCGGGCGCGAGCGGCGCGACAGCAGGAAGTCGAGGGCGGCGTCATTGCGTGCGGGTCGTGCGGGCATATGTGAAACCTTTTTACATCTTTTGCTGCCAATTTCGGCAAGCTGGCGGGAATTTTCAAGGGCCGGCGGGCCTTGCGTGCCGCACTTGTGCTGCAAAGGCAGCAGGCGGCGGGGCCGGGGTCCGTTGCCGGAGGCAGAGCTGCCGGGCAGCGGCAAGGCCTATGGTCTTTGCAACCTGCACAGGGCATGTCTGGTGCCATGGGAAAGCCAAAGAAGAAAAACCTGCCCGACCTGGGCCATTTATGTGTTCCGGGGTTGGAGATCGCGGTGCGGGCCACGCCCAAGGCGGCGCGCAATGCGATTGTGCCGGCAGAGGGGGTTCTGAAGGTTTCGGTCACCGCGGCGCCGGAAAACGGCAAGGCGACGGAGGCCGTCCGCAGCCTGCTTGCCGCGGCAATGGGCACCGCGGCTTCCAATCTGAATTTGCGCCGCGGCGCGGCCTCGCGCAGCAAGGTCTTTGTCTATACCGGACCGGCCTGAGGCTAGTCTTCGCCGACCAGCCGGTAGACGCCCTCGGGCAGGTCAAGCGCGGCGGCCAGATCCCGCACCTGCAGGTGCGAGAGGGTGATTTTCTGCACGCTGTCGGTGCGCGCGTCGTATTGCTCGACGGTGACGCATTCGGCAAAGGAATTGATTGTCACATCCTCGATGAGCGGCGGGCCGTCCTCATCCACTAGGGTAATGACCGTCGAGTCGAATTCGTGTTCGATGGTAAACATAAGGCCAGCCTGCACTGCTGCCGGGCCGCTGGCAAGGCCTTGCAATCACGGACTATCACTGGGTTCCGGCGGCAAGGTTCCGCTGCCGGGCGATTGCCTTCCGCCGGCCTTGCGCGATAAAGTGCAGGCGAACCGCAAAAGGATCCGCCATGCGCCGTTTTCTGTGTCTGCTTGCCCTTGCCGTCAGCGCCTGTGATGTGGCGGTTGAACCTGCACCGCACTCTGCGCCGGTTGCCCAGACGCCGCGGGTGCAGGGGATGGCACCGGGGGAGGCGCGCACCGCCTTTGCCTCCGTGAGCCGGCGGGTGGAGCCGGTGGCTGAACGGGCGTGCCGCAGCCGGACCCAGGGGCTGAACTGCGATTTTCTGATCCGCATCGACCCGAACCCCAATGCAGCGCCCAATGCCTACCAAAGCCTTGACCGCTCGGGGCGGCCCGTGATCACCTTCACGCAGCGGATGCTGGGGCAGATCGCCAATCAGGATGAGCTGGCCTTTGTGATGTCGCATGAGGCGGCGCATCATATCCGCGGCCATCTGGCACGGCAGGCGCAGAACTCGGCGCTGGTCAGCGCCGGCGCCGGGCTGATCACAGCCCTTGTCGGCGGCAGCGCGGCCACCGTCTCGACCGCGCAGGATGTGGGCGGCTATGTCGGCGCGCGCACCTATTCCAAGGATTTTGAACTGGAGGCGGATGAACTGGGCACCATCATCACCCACCAATCCGGCTACCGGCCCAGCATCGGCGTGCGCTTTTTCAACCGGCTGCCGGATCCGGGCGACCGTTTCCTGGGCACCCATCCCGCCAATCCCGACCGGGTCCGGGTGGTGCAATCCACCATTGACCGCCACGGGCTGAACTGAGCGTGGCCGCCAAGGACCAGGCTGTGCCCGCGCTGGACAGGCTGGGCGTGGTGCTGACCGACCGCGGCTCGCGCTATGCGGTGACCGGCGCGCGGGTCGCGTCGCGCGCCGAGGTCGACGCGGTGCTGGCTGAGCTGAAGACCGACCGGGCCTATGCCAAGGCCACCCATAACACCTGGGC
Source organism: Leisingera methylohalidivorans DSM 14336 (assembly GCF_000511355.1). Lineage (NCBI taxonomy): Bacteria > Pseudomonadati > Pseudomonadota > Alphaproteobacteria > Rhodobacterales > Roseobacteraceae > Leisingera > Leisingera methylohalidivorans. The sequence continues at coordinate 1,002,304 of NC_023135.1, forward strand.
CGCAATGCTGCCCGCGGGCGGGCTCAAGGCCGATGACGGCGAAAGCGGCGCGGGCATGGTGATCCTGCGGATGATGGAGCGCGAGGGCCTGAAAGACCATGTGATCATCGTCACCCGCTGGTATGGCGGCAAGAAACTGGGCGGCGACCGGTTCCGCCGGGTGCAGGATGCGGTGCGGGCCTATCTCGGCCATCTAAGCGGAAACACCGGCTGAACCCGGTCCGGTTTGACCTGCATCAAATCGGCGCCTGCGCGCTGCCGCTAAGCTGTACCGGAAATGAATAAATCCGGGGAGCCGCGCGATGACCGCCCATGCCGATCTGAAAAAACACGCCGAACTGTTTGACCGGATGGCCGGCGCCGTCGGGCTGGATCTGGAGGAAGAGGCGGTTGCCGGCACCCTGCGCTTTGACGAGATCGCCGAGGCGGTGCTGCGCTGCGGCCGCTGCGGCGGCGTTGGCGCCTGCCGCCAGTGGCTGTCCGAAGGCCTGCGCCCCGGTGCTGAGGCCCCCGATTTCTGCCGCAACCGCGATCTGCTGGCCTATTTGAACGAGCAGCAGGCCTGATGGGCCGGGATCTTATCCCGGCCTCTGCAGGGAGCGCGAGCATGCAGTCATTGGGTGACCCTCTGTATCATTTCCGGCTGATGGCCCGGATGGGCAAGGCTGTGGGGGCAGACCTGACATCTGCCTTTGCCGCGGGGGAGATCAGCCACGCGGATTGGGCCGCGATGATCACCCGCTGCCGCGGCTGCGGCGCGCCGGATCTATGCGAGGCTTTCCTGTCCGCAAATGACCGCGCCGAGGCACCGGTGCCGGGCTGCCGCAATGCGGATGCGCTGTTGCAGCTGAAGGACCGAAGTGCATGAAAGACATGGCTGTCGAGGCCCGGAGCCTCGGCAGTGTCTTCCGCCACCTGTGGCTGCTGCGTGCTGTGGAGTTCCGCCCGCCGCGATGACACTCCTCCCGCCGTTCCGGATTTCTGCCTGGCTGCAGCTGTATTCAATCGGCTGATGCCTTAGGCCGCAGCGCGGCCCGCCCGGCCCCCCCGGCGCGCGTGGCAGGCTTGGCGGGCTTGGCAGGCTTGGCGGGCGGGGTGGTCTGCTACAGCTTGGCGTGGCTGCCGTCGCACAAGGGCTTGTTGCCTGAATGCTTGCAGCCGCAAAAGAACAGCTTGCCGTCCTTCTCCGCGGTGTATTTGACCGGCGCAAAGGCCGTCCCCTTATGCGATCCATCGCAGAACGGCTGCTTGCTGGACTTGCCGCAGGCGCACCAGAAATAGGTCTTTCCTTCACTCACCTCGACCGGGAAGGGGGCTTTCTGGGCGATTTCCGGTGCTGGAGTACTGTCGCTTGGCATGGCTGGGGGGGCTCCTTGGCTGGTGGCGGTCTGGCCAGAGCGTAGCAGGGAATTGGCGCGAGGGGAGGGGCAGATGGTCACAACCCCGCGGGAAGGCGCGGGCAGCGCCTAGCTCCGGCCGGGCGTGAAACGCCTTCCCGCGGGGAACGGCCGGTGCCCGGCGCGCAGGCAGGGCCCCCTCCGTTTTCCTTGCCTCCTGCCGCATTCCTGATATACGCGCGCGAATGACCAGCAATCCGCCAGACCTCCGCCCCGACCTCGCCCCCCGCCCGCAGTTCGGTGATGCGCCGCGCAACGACCAGCCGACCCTTGGCATGGTTTCGCTCGGCTGCCCCAAGGCGCTGGTGGACAGCGAACGCATCCTGACCCGGCTGCGCGCCGAGGGCTATGGCATTTCGCCCGACTACGCGGGCGCCGATGCGGTGATCGTCAACACCTGCGGCTTCCTCGACAGCGCCAAGGCGGAAAGCCTGGAAGCGATCGGCGAGGCGCTGAAGGAAAACGGCAAGGTGATCGTGACCGGCTGCCTGGGCGCCGAGCCGGATTACATCCGCGAACACCACCCGCGCATCCATGCGGTCACCGGCCCGCATCAGTATGAACAGGTGCTGGACGCGGTGCATTCGGCGGTGCCGCCTTCTCCGAACCCTTACGTGGACCTGCTGCCCGCGGCGGGTGTGAAACTGACCCCGCGGCATTTCAGCTATCTGAAGATCTCCGAGGGCTGCAACCACAAGTGCAAGTTCTGCATCATCCCCGACATGCGCGGCAAGCTGGCCTCGCGCCCGGTCCACGCGGTGCTGCGCGAGGCGGAAAAGCTGGTTGAGGCCGGGGTGCGCGAGCTGCTGGTGATCAGCCAGGACACCTCGGCTTACGGGCTGGACCGCAAGTATTCGACCCACCCCTGGAAGGGCGAGGACGTGCGCAGCCATATCCTCGACCTGTCGCGCGAGCTGGGCAAGCTGGCCCCGGCCGACGAGCTGTGGGTGCGGCTGCACTATGTCTACCCATACCCCTATGTGCGCGACCTGATCCCGCTGATGGCGGACCCGGACAACGCGCTGCTGCCCTATCTGGACATTCCGTTCCAGCACGCCCACCCGGATGTGCTGCGCCGCATGGCGCGGCCTGCGGCGGCGGCCAAGACGCTGGACGAAATCCGAGCCTGGCGCGCGACCTGTCCGGATATCACCCTGCGGTCCACCTTCATCGTCGGTTTCCCCGGCGAGACCGAGGGTGAGTTCCAGCATTTGCTGGACTGGATGGACGAGGCGCTGCTGGACCGCGTCGGTTGCTTCAAATACGAAAACGTCGATGGTGCGCGGTCGAACGACCTGCCGGACCATGTGCCGGAAGAGGTGAAGCAGGAGCGCTGGGAGCGGTTTATGGAGAAGGCCCAGGCGGTCTCCGAGGCCAAGCTGGCAGCCAAGGTCGGCCAGACCATGCAGGTCATCGTTGACGAGATCGACGAAGACGGCATCGCCACCTGCCGCACCAAGGCCGACGCGCCGGAGATCGACGGCAACCTGTTCATTGATGAGGGAACCGAAGGGTTGCAGGCGGGGGATCTGGTGACGGTTGAAGTGGATGAGGCCGGGGAGTATGACCTGTGGGGCGCGCTGCGCTGAACAGGCTTCGCAGGAACGTAATTCGCAAGAACACAAGATGTATGGCCGCAGCTGATCTGGAGCTGCATCCATAGCTAGGCGGCTCCATCACGGCGGCTTTGCTGTGCAATAGGGGCAAAACCCGGGGTTTCCTTCTCTCCAGACGCTTTTACCCTATGGGCTCTGTGCCAGGGACGGCAGCGCGGACCTCGATGCCTGCCGCCTGACGGTCGCCGACGGATGCCATGCGGCTTGCCTCGGCCAATTCACGGCATACATCCAATCGCCGGAAAACGGTTGCCCGGACCGTTCCCGGGCCCGGCTCATATCCTGGCCTGCACCAGCGGTGCCGGCTGCGGTAAATCCCCCCAAGCACGCAGAGCATTGATGCCGGGCGGTGTATCATGCTTTGCACCCTGTCACCCAAGCGGTAAGCTGGGGAAAAGACCCTTGGCGGAACAAGGGGACAAGGCATGAGGAGTGGGCCGATGAAGCTGATAATCCGGGTCGTGACGGCGCTGGTGCTGACGGTTGTGGCACTGGCGGCGCTGGTGCTGCTGCTGCCGGGCGAGAAAATCGCGCGCCTGGCCGCCGATCAGCTGGAAACCCAGACCGGGCGCAAGCTGGAGTTCGGCGGCAAGGTGCGGTTCACCTTCTGGCCGACACTGGGGGTCAAGGCGGATGCGGTGACGCTGTCCAATGCGGACTGGGCGGGCCCCGAGCCGATGCTGCGGGCCGAGCGGCTGACCATCGGGGTGGCGGCGGCCGAGCTGTTGCAGGGCGATGTCCGGGTCACGGAAATCTCGGCGATCCTGCCGCATCTGAACCTGGCCACCCGCGAGGATGGCACCGGCAACTGGGTCTTTGGCGCCACCGGAGCCGGGCAAGGCGGTGCCTCTGCCGGCGGCAGCGGCGCGCTGCCGCTCAGGATTGAGTCGGTGGAGCTGACCGGGGCCTCGCTGCGCTATGCCGCGCATGGCGAAGCGCCGGTGGAGATGAAGAATATCGACCTCGGCCTGCTGTGGCCGGACCCGGATGGAACCGTGAATGCCAAGGCGACCCTGCGTCCGGCCGGCGAGCCGGTGGAGCTGGATGCCGAAATCGGAACCTTTGCGGCGTTCCTGGCGGGGGAGGTATCCTCGGTCGGGGCAACCGTCACCGCACCGGGCGGCAAGGGACGCTTTGACGGCCATGCCGATATCAATGGCGAGGCGAGCGGGCGGCTGACCTTTGGCGCTGATGACGCGCTGCAGACCGGTGTCGCGCTGGGGCTGTTCCTGCCGGATGCCCTGGCGCAAAAGACCGTATTCGGGGCCGATGTGACCTATACCGCCGACGGGCGGCTGTCGATGCGCGATCTGGCGGTGGAGCTGGGCGGCAACAGGCTGACCGGCGCAGCGGATGCCGTGTTCAAACCGCGGCCTGAGATCACCGCGCAGCTGCGCGGCGGCGCGTTGGATTTCTCCGCGTTTTCCGGCGGGCCGGGCGGTTCCGGGAGCAGCGGCGGCGCTGCATCCGGCTGGCCGAAGGACGCGATCGATGCCTCGGTGCTGGGGCTGGCCGATGCCGCCGTGGATCTGTCCTTTGACAGCCTGAAAACCGGCGGTGTGAAACTCGGCGCCAGCACGCTGAACCTGACGCTCGACCGGGAACGCGCGGTGCTGAAGTTCCTGCCTGCATCCATGTTCGACGGCCAGATTCGGGGCCAGGTGGTTGCCAACAACCGCGATGGCCTGTCGGTGGCCGGGACGCTTTCGTTCGATGGTATCAGGCTGGAGCGGGCCCTGGGGGAAACCGCGGGCTACAGCCGGCTGAACGGCGAGGCGCTGGGGGAGCTGGAATTCCTCGGGTCCGGCAATTCGGTTGACGCAATCATGCGCTCGCTCAGCGGCAAGGGCTGGCTGGAAGCGGGCAAAGGTTTCTTTACCGGCTTTGATCTGGAGCAGCTGATGCGCTCGGGCGGCAATGGCGGCAGCACCGTGTTCGACCAGATGACGGCCAGCTACACACTCGAAGGCGGCAACCTGCGCAACCAGGACCTGCTGGTTCTGCTCAAGGGGTTCCGGGCCGAAGGCAAGGGCCGGATCGGACTGGGCGCGCGGGATCTGGATTATCTGTTCACACCGCAGCTGATGCGCGCAGGCAGCGATCAGGTGCTGACCATCCCGGTGCGGATCACCGGTCCTTGGGCAAACCCGGATATCCGCCCGGACCTGAGCCAGGCGCTGCAGACCAGAATTGATGATGCCGGGCAGGAGGCCAAGGACCGGGTGCGCCAGAAGCTGAGCGAGGAGCTGAACCTGGAAACGGAGATCGCTCCGGAACAGGACATCAACGATGTGCTGAAGCAGCGCATCGAACAGGAGGCCCGCGACCAGCTGCTGAAACTCCTGGGCGGCGACTGATCCCGCCAGCCGGAGGCCGGGTCAAGCAGAGCCGCTAGGTCCCCGGGCAAAGCCCGGCCTGTCCTTGACGCGGCCGCAGGCGCCTTACAATGGAACTGGCGCATGCAAGGGCAGACCTGCCCTTGCATCGCTTCTCAGCCAAAAGAAAAGCGCCCGCCGGAGGCGGGCGCGGATCGCCTGCGAAGCAGGCGAGATCCCTCTTGATCAGGAGATCAGATGGTCTGGTCGTAGTCGCCGACCAGCGGTTCGGTGCGGATCACCGCGTCGATATCGGCGAAAATCGCCCGCATTTCGTCTTCGCTGTCCGAGCTTTCGCAGACCACCACCAGGTTCGGGGTGTTCGACGAGGCCCGCACCAGCCCCCAGGAGCCGTTGTCCAGGATCATCCGGGCGCCGTTCACGGTGACAACTTCCTTGATCGCCCGCCCGGCAATGCGTTCGCCTGCCTCATGCTTGGCCACCAGCTTCTGCACCAGCCGCTCCAGCACCGTGTATTTCTCGGTGTCGGCGCAATAGGGCGACATGGTCGGGGTGGACCAGGTCTTGGGCAGTGCCTTGCGCAGATCGGACATCGACTGATCCGGGTTGCGGTCCAGCATCTTGCAGACTTCAACCGCCACCCGCATGCCGCAGTCGTAGCCGCGGCCGATGGGCTCCGCCAGGAAGTAGTGGCCGGATTTCTCGAACCCTGCCAGCGCGCCGATTTCCTTGACCCGCCGCTTCATGTGGCTGTGGCCGGTCTTCCAGTAATCGGCGGTGACGCCGTTCTTCTGCAGCTCGGGATCGCTGGCGAACAGGCCGGTGGATTTCACATCCGCGACAAAGGTGGCGTTCGGATAGATCTTGCTGAGGTCGCGGGCCATGATCACCCCCACCTTGTCGGCAAAGATCTCCTCGCCCTCGTCATCGACCACGCCGCAGCGGTCGCCGTCGCCGTCAAACCCCAGCGCCAGGTCTGCGCCCGAGGCTTTCACCGAGGCTGCCATGTCGTGCAGCATCTCCATCGCTTCCGGGTTGGGGTTGTAATGCGGGAAGGTGTAGTCGAGCTGGTTGTGGCTCTCGACCACCTCGACGCCCATGCGGGCAAACAGTTCGGGCGCAAAGGCCGAGGCGGTGCCATTGCCGGTGGCGCAGACCACCTTCAGCGGGCGGGACATTTTGAAATCGCCCGCCAGATCGTCGAGGTAGGCTTCCTTGACGCCGTCCACGAATTCATAGGAACCGCCGGGCGCAGGCCGGCCTTCGCCGTTCAGCACGATATCGCGCAGCTCGTTCATCTCGTCGGGGCCGTGGGTCAGCGGCCGGTCAAAGCCCATCTTGACGCCGGTCCAGCCGTTGGGGTTGTGCGAGGCGGTGACCATGGCGACCGCAGGCACATCCAGGTGGAATTGCGCGAAATAGGCCATCGGCGACACGGCGGGGCCGATGTCCTTGACCTGGATACCGGCCTGCATCAGGCCCAGGATCAGCGCGTTCTTGATCGCCAGCGAATAGTCGCGGTAGTCGTTGCCGACGGCAATCACCGGCTCGATGCCGCGCTTGCGGATCTGGGTGCCGAGGCCAAGGCCAAGCGCGGTCATGCCGGGCAGGTTGATTTCCTCGGGGTATTTCCAGCGCGCATCATATTCGCGGAAGCCCGTCGGCTTGATCATCGCGTCGCGCAGAAAGCTCCAGGTGTTCGGGGTCACCTCAGGCTGCGGTTTGGTCATTTGTCGAAATCTCTTTCTGGGTCAAATACGGATAGGGTCGGCCTTGGCCAGCGCATCAAAGCGCATAAGGCTTTCGATCAGCTGCGGCATCTTGTCGAGATAGATCATGTTCGGCCCGTCCGACGGCGCATTGTCCGGGTCCTGATGGGTCTCGATGAAGACCGCCGAGATGCCAAGCGACACTGCCGCGCGCGCCATCAGCGGTGCGAATTCGCGCTGGCCGCCGGTGGAGCCGCCCTTGCCGCCGGGCTGCTGGACGGAGTGGGTGGCATCCATCACCACCGGGTAGCCTCCTTTGGCCATCTGCGGCAGGCCGCGCATGTCGGCCACCAGCGTGTTGTATCCAAACGAGGTGCCGCGCTCGGTCAGCAGGATCTTTTCGTTGCCGGTGCTTTCCACCTTGGCGACCACATTGGCCATGTCCCAGGGCGCCAGGAACTGGCCCTTCTTGATGTTGACGGCCTTGCCGGTGTTGCCTGCCGCCAGCAGCATGTCGGTCTGGCGGCACAGGAACGCGGGGATCTGCAGGATATCAACGGCTTCGGCCGCCACCGCGCATTGCGCTTCGGTGTGGACATCGGTCAGCACCGGCACGCCGAATTCGCTGCGGATTGTGTCCAGGACCTTCAGCCCTTCGTCCAGCCCCAGGCCGCGCACCCCCGACAGGGAGGTCCGGTTGGCCTTGTCATAGGAGGCTTTGAACACAAACTGGGCGCCGGCCTTTTCACAGGCTTCTTTCAGCTGCCCGGCAATCATCCGGGCGTGGTCTGCGGTTTCCAGCTGGCAAGGACCGGCAATAATTGTCAGCGGACAATCGTTGCCGAGGGTGAGGCCGGCGATGTCGATGTTTTTCATGAGCTTCCGATAGCTTTACGATGAGACCTGTTCCCGCAGGATCGATGCGGTGAGCGAGCACATCAGATAAATACCGGAAAAGATCAGGAAAGCCAAAACGGTATTCTCGAACTTGCGCGGATAGGAGGGTTCCTGGCTTGGCACCGGCTCGACTGCGGTGGTCAGATAGCGGACCTGGCGGTTGGCTTCCAGACGGGTGGTTTCCACTTGCTGCAAGGCCGATTGCAGCATCAGGTCGCGGGTCGCGAGGTCGGCCTGGGCCATCTGGATCTGGATCCGCAGATTGGCCAGCGAATTTTCGCCGGCCGAGGCATCGACCATCCGGTTGTTGAGGCTTGCAATCACCGCTTCCAGCCGCCGGATGTCCGCCTCGGCGCCGGACACCTTCGCCCGGTTGGGCCTTGCATTGTCCTGCAGGGCGGCCAGTTCCAGCCGCTTTTCCTCCAGCTGGATTTCAAAGGTGCTGATCTGCTGGCGCAATGAGGCCACCACCCCTTCGGGGTCCAGAACCGAGCCTTGCTGCTGCAGCAGCACAAGCTGTTCCTGCGCTGCCCGGCGCTGCCTTTCGGCGTCCTGCAGGGCGGTAGCGGCTTCGGACATCTGGTCGGCGCGCTTTTGCTGCGACAGGTTGTTCACCTTCTCCTGGGCATAGGAAATCAGCTTGCGCGAAAATTCCGCGGCGGCTTGGGGATCGGCGGCAGAGACTTCCATCCGCACCACGCCTTCGGTCGGGTCATAGCCGATCTTCACATTGCGGCTGTAGGTGGCATAGGCCTCCTCGTTTGTCGGGTCGGTTTCCAGCCGCTGGATCGGGTCCAGCCAGTCCTGGGTGAAATGCGCCTTGAAGCCGGCCTCGCGGTCCAGCCGCAGCATTGCCTCCTTGGACATCAGGTAGCTTTGCACCGCAATCGAATCCTGGCTGGTGGCAAACTGGGTGCCCGACAGCAGACCCCCGACGCCACCGGCGGCACTGTCGGCCTTCAGCACCAGAAACTCGGATTTGGAGGAATACATCGGCGTCGCCACCGAGTAGAAATAAAACCCCGCGGCCAGCGTCGGCAGCAGCACGAAAAAGGCCAGCCTGGCTGCCAGCAAGGTCAGTTTGCGGCGGCGGCGGCGGGCGATATCGCGCTGAATTTCCTGGATTTCACGGGTGCGCCGCTCTGCCGGGCTCAGCTCGGTCGAGGGCAGGCTGGTCTTGCCCGCCGGCACCGTCTGCGGCAGCTGGACGGAACCCGGCGCAGGCGGGGTGCCTGGCGGCTGCGCCTTGTTCTGCGGCACCACCAGTTCCAGCATGTTGGCGCGCTTGAACGGGTCGATGCCGCGCTCGCGCAGCATCCGCACAGCTTCAAAATCCGAGGTTGCGGGCAGGTTGTGTTTCTGCGCCATCCGGCGGGCCAGGCGCAATTGGCGGCCGGTCAGCCCTTCGCGGCGGATCGCATCGATATCGGTTTCCTGCTGGGTCTCGCGGGCCGAGCTGACCATGCCGGACAGCGGCGCGGCGCGGGTTTGCGGTTCAGCCGGATGTGCTGCGTCCGGGGTCGCCGGGGCTGCTGATGCAGGCGCCGCTGCCGCCGCAGGAGCCGCGGGCCGGGCGGCAGCCGTTGGTTGGGGCTGGGGGTGCCCGGCCGGGCTTGCAGCGGCGCCGGCCGCCTGCGGCTGATCCCCGGCGTCGGCTGCAGCTGGGCTGCGGCGGATGCGGAACTTTTTAGCTCTCGGTTTCGTAGTCATAGAGCTGTTTCGCTTCTTCCAAAGTGTCAAATATGTGCAACTGGCCCTGCAGCAGGACCGCAGCTGAACGGGCAAATTTCTCCAGCGTCTTGGCTTGGTGGGAGACAATGATGATTGTGGTTGTCGCCAGCCGTTCCTGCAGGATTTCGCCGGCCTTGCGGTTGAACTCCACATCGGTGGTGCTGGGCATGCCTTCATCGATCAAGTAGATGTCGAAGTCCAGCGCCAGCATCAGCGAGAAGCTGAACCGGGCCCGCATCCCCGAAGAATAAGTGCCAAGCGGCTGGTCGAAATACTCCCCCAGGCCGCACAGCCAGCGGCAATAGGCCTCCACATAGTCGGGATCCAGCCCGTAAAGCTTGGCGATATAGCGGCAGTTCTCCATTGCCGAGAGGCGGCTGATCACCCCGCCCATGAACCCCAGCGGAAAGGATATCTTGCAGTTCCGGCGGATCTCGCCCTCATCCGGTTTTTCCAGGCCGGCCATCATGTTGATCAGCGTCGTCTTGCCGGTGCCGTTCGGAGCCAGCACGCCCAGCGATTTGCCCGGCTCGACGCGGAACGACACGCGGTCAAGGATCACCTTGCGCTGGGTCCCTGTCCAGAAGGACTTGCTGACGTTTTCAAACTCAAGCATTGCTGGTTCCGGTGCTGCTCGTGCGGCCTTCTTGCGGGCTCTGACTGTCTGCCTCTTTTCCACATCGGCGTACTTAGGCGCCCATGGCTCTTTGATATCAAAAGAGTGTTAATGGCCTACGCCGCGACTTTGGCTTTATTATGTCGAATTGTACCGCAATTGATCAATGAAGTTTTAACCATTTCAGCCCTGATCCGGGGCAGGGGGCGTGTTTTCAGGCGTCAGGGCGGCAAGGCGGAGTGAGCGATGACTGTTTCCAGGCGCGGAACAATGACGGCGGGTCAGCAATTGAAGGCAGAGATTCGGGGCTGCCGGATCTGTGCAGACCGTTTTGCCGCAACCGCAACCGCGCATGAGCCGCGCCCCGTGGTGTGGTTCCGGCCCTCAGCCCGGATCCTGATTGCCGGCCAGGCGCCGGGCGCACGGGTGCATGAAAGCGGCCGGCCCTTTACCGACCCTTCGGGCGACCGGCTGCGGGCCTGGCTGGGCCTGAGTGAGGCGGAGTTTTATGACAAGGACCGGGTGGCCGTGGTGCCGATGGCGTTCTGCTTTCCCGGCTACAACGGCAAAAAGGCGGATCTGCCGCCGCCTGCGGTCTGCGGCCGGACCTGGCACACCGAGGTGATGGCGCAGCTGCCGCAGGTCCGGCTCAGGGTGCTGGTCGGGGCGCATGCGCAGCGCTATCACCTCGGGGTGAAAGGGCCGGTGACGGCGCTGGTGCAGGGCTGGCGGGAGCATGCGCCGCAGGTCTTCCCCTTGCCGCATCCGTCCTGGCGTAATACCGGTTGGCTGAAGAAAAACCCCTGGTTCGAGACCGAGCTGCTGCCGGTGCTGCAGGCCGGGGTGAAGGAGCTGATGCAATGACAGAAGAGACCCCGCTGGATCTGGCCCATGCGGCGATGGAGGCGGCGCCTGCGGATGATGCCGCCCGGCTGCGGTTCTACGAGCGGCTTGCCGACAGCGAACTGTTCCTGATGCTGACCGAAGAAGCCGCCGGCGGGCAGATCTCGCCGGAGCTGTTCGAGACACCTGAGGGGGCGTTTGTCCTGGTGTTCGACCGCGAGGAACGGCTGGGGCAGTTTGCCGGCAAGGCGGTGCCTTATGCGGCGCTGTCGGGCCGGGTGATTGCGCAGATGCTGGCCGGGCAGGGGGTCGGGCTGGGGCTGAACCTGGAGGTGGCTCCGTCCGCCATCCTGATCCCGGCCGGGGCGGTCGGCTGGCTGCATCAGACCCTTGGCCACGCGCCGGAAGAGGTGGAAGCTGCGGTGGAGATGTTTACTGCGCCCAAGGGGCTGCCGGAGGCGCTGCTGACGGCGCTGGATGCCAAGCTGGCCACTGCCGGCGGGCTGGCGGCGGCGGCCTATCTGGCGGGGGTGCGCTATGCCGGCGGCGGCCAGGGGCATTTGCTGGGCTTTGTCGGCGCCAAGGAGGCCGCGCAGCCGTCGCTGGCCAAGGCGGCAAGCGAGGCGCTGACCTTTTCCGGGATTGAGGCCGGGGCGATGGATGTGGCTTTTTTTGCGGCCGAGGATCCGGTTGCGGCCAGCCTGGCCCGGGTTGGTCTGCGGTTCGACCTGCCGCAGCCGCCGGAGCCGGATACATATCAGCCGGAGATCCCGGGCAGCAACCCGGACAAGCCGCCGCGGCTGGTCTGACTGAAGCTGGTCTGACTGAAGCTGGCGCGGGGGCTCCCGCCTGTTGCAGCACATTGTCCAATGTGCCTCCCAGTTGGGCGCGGCGCTGTGCTGGCGCACAGCGCGGGGTTTCTGCTGAGAGGCGCTTGAGGGCAAATATGCCCTCAAGCGCCACCACAAGGATGAGCCGGCCTATTGCCGCGTCAGGGGGGAACCGCGCACGCCGCGCGTCAGCGCGGCGCCCGGCCCAAGGCCGCAAGGGCAGGCCCGGGCATTGCCCGGGCGTCCGCGGGCGCGGGAGGGGCTGGCCGGCGGTTACTCCGCCGCCGGTTCCAGTTTGTCCTGGGTGCGGGTCTCGAAGTCGCTGGCATCGTGGCGCTCGTGCAGCTGCATCTCCAAGTCGCCGAACGACCGGTTCACCATGCGGCCGCGCTGCACCGCCGGGCGGGCGTCGATCGCCTTGGCCCAGCGGACCACATTCTTGTAGCTTTGCGCGTCCAGGAATTCGGCGGCATCATAGAGGCGGCCCAGAACCAGCTGGCCGTACCAGGGCCAGATCGCCATGTCGGCAATGGTATAGTCCTCACCGGCGATATAGGTCCGCTCCGCCAGCTGCCGGTCCAGCACGTCCAGCTGACGCTTGGCCTCCATCGCAAAGCGGTCGATCGGGTACTGCCATTTCTCCGGCGCATAGGCATAGAAATGGCCGAAGCCGCCGCCCAGATACGGCGCGCTGCCCATCTGCCAGAACAGCCAGTTCAGGGTCTCGGTGCGCGCGGCGCCCTGCGTGGGCAGGAACTCTCCGAATTTTTCGGCCAGATGCATCAGGATCGACGCGCTTTCGAACACCCGCAGCGGTTCGCTGCCGCTGCGGTCCATCAACGCCGGAATCTTGGAGTTCGGGTTGATCTCCACAAAGCCGGAGCCGAACTGGTCGCCGTCGCCAATCTTGATAATCCAGGCGTCGTATTCGGCGCCCGCGTGGCCCTTGGCCAGCAGCTCCTCCAGCATCACCGTGACCTTCACCCCGTTCGGGGTCGCCAGCGAGTAAAGCTGCAGCGGGTGCGCGCCCACCGGCAGCTCCTTGTCGTGGGTTGCACCGGCAATGGGACGGTTGGTGGAGGCGAACTGGCCGCCGTTCTCTCGTTCCCACTTCCAGACTTCCGGCGGGGTATAGGGGGTGTCGCTCATCTGTCGGGCCTCGTTTTATCGTTTCCGGTATGCGGTCAATCGCACGCGCTGCGGCAATCGGCTTTGGCAGAGATAAGGGAGTATTTGTATTTTCCAATGACTGGAAGGTCCGGCCACGGAAATTTTACAGAATGCTCACGGCGGCTCGTGTGCGCACACAGAGGCGTGAGCCCCCCTTCGCATCTGCACCGGGGGCTGTAGTGTTTGATCCCAAGCCGGATGCGATGCCGGCGCCGGGATGGAACCGGACACCGATGAAAGGGATGAACTGATGAAGCGTTTTGCATTTGCTGCCGTGGCAGCGCTGTCCTTTGCCCTGCCGGCCTTTGCAGGCGGGCAATATGTCGACGGCACCGGTTTTGCCGTGTCCGGCTATGACGTGGTGGCTTACCGCGGACTTGACATGAATCCGGTGGGCAGCCCCCAGACCGCACCGGTCCGCGGGCGCCAGGACATCACGGCGGATTACAATGGCGCGACCTGGGCGTTCTCGACCGAGGAGAACCGCACCGCGTTCCTGGAAAACCCGGCCCATTATGCGCCGCAGTTTGACGGACACTGCGCCTATGGCGTGTCCAAGGGCGGCAAGGTGCCCGCCAACCCGAACCTGTGGCGCATCGTCGATGACAAGCTGTACCTGAACATCACAAAGAATGTCGTCGGTTTCTGGGAAGCGGACATTCCCGGCAATATCACCCTGGCCGAGGGCAACTGGCCGGGCATCGAGCCGGATGGCGCCTCGGACAGCGTGATCCCGAACTTCACGTCTGAGGGGCCGGTTGCGAACTGAGCCGCGGCTGAAGCCCAGCGTGCCCGGACCGCAATCCGGGCCTCTCGAAAGAAAAACCCGCGCTGGCTGGCGCGGGTTTGTTTCATTGCTGATGCGGGCCGCTCAGCGGCGGCGGTCGCGGCGCGAGGACATCGGCTGGAACGCCACGCCCACATGCGCCTCGCAATAGGGCTTGCCCTGCTGGGCGGGCAGGCCGCAGAACCAGAAGTCCTCGGTCGCCGGATCGCCCACCGGCCATTTGCAGGTGCGCTCGGTCAGATCCATCAGGCTCAGCTTCTTGGCCTTCTTTTCGATCTCGTTGACCTTGGCCAGCGCCTCGGGGCTGATTTCATTGGCCGAGGGCTGCGGCGGCAGCGGCTGGCCGGCCGGGATGATCTGGCGGCGTGCAGGCGTTGCCGGTTTGGCGTCGGCTGCCGCAGGCTGGGCCGCCGCCGGACGGGCCGGTTCGGTCTTCGGCTGCGGCTTGGGTTTTGGCGCCGCGGCGGGTTTTGGCGCCGCGGATGCCGGGGCGGCTGCGGGCTTTTCCTTCGGCTCGGCAGCCTTGGAGCCGCCGCTGTTGCGGTTGGACAGGCCGAGGCGGTGCACCTTGCCGATCACGGCGTTGCGGGTGACGCCGCCCAGTTCTTTGGCGATCTGACTCGCCGACTGGCCTTCGCCCCACATTTTCTTGAGCAGTTCGACGCGCTCGTCTGTCCAGGACATATGTTGCCTTTCCAAGCTAATAGCGGCCCCAGGGTTTCTGCGGCCGCCATCCTATTCCGTATGATCGCTCTATTTTAATCACTGCGGGCGGAGTTACAAGACATCTTGCGCCCCATGCCGCAGCCGTTATGCAGGCAAAGCAGCGGAAAACGGGGGCAGCATGGCGGATCAGGGGTATCAGGTTGAATTGGGCGCGCGGCGGTTCGGGCGGGTGAACTGGCTGGGGCTCAAGGCGCTGGCCTGGCGCGAAGTGAAGCGGTTCCTGGCGGTCTGGACCCAGACGCTGCTGGCGCCGCTGATGACGGCCGCCTTGTTCCTGATGATCTTCAACATTGCCATCGGCCCCAGACGCGGCGATGTGATGGGGGTGCCGTTCCTGACCTTTCTGGCGCCCGGCATCATGATGATGACAGTGATCCAGAATGCTTTTGCCAATACCTCGTCTTCCATCGTGATTGCCAAGGTGCAGGGCAACATCGTCGACACATTGATGCCGCCCCTGTCGGGGCTGGAGATCCTGCTGGGCTATCTGGCAGGCGCCGTGGCCCGCGGCACGCTGGTGGCGCTGGCCATCGGACTGGGGCTGATGGCGGTGTTGCAGATCGTGCCCGCACATCCGCTGGCAGCACTGGTGTTTATCGTGCTGGGCGCAGCTTTCCTGGGCGGTTTGGGCATCGTCGCCGGGGTCTTTGCCGACAAATTCGACCAGATGGCGGCGATCACCAATTTCATCGTCACCCCGCTCGCCTTCCTGTCCGGCACCTTTTATTCGGTGGAGGCTTTGCCGCCGGTACTGAAGGTGATTTCGCATCTGAACCCGGTGTTCTACCTGATCGACGGGGTGCGATTCGGGGTGATCGGCACTTCGGACAGCTCGCCCTGGCTGGGGCTGGCCGTCTGCAGCGGCGCCACCTTTGGTGTGTGCCTGCTGGCCTGGGCCATGCTGCGCTCCGGCTACCGTTTGAAACCCTGACGCCGCTATTCTGCCGGAACCGGATTTCCTCCGGGCGCCGGCGCCGGTTTCCTGCGGCCAAGCCGCGGGTGCAGGTTGCCCGCCAGCAGCACAGCCCCCGCAGTGGCCGCAGCGCCTGCCGCAAAGATCCCGGCAACCGGCGCGGCCAGCAGAACCAGCCAGGCAACCCCCGGCGTCAGAATGCCGGAAATGTCGCGGTAGCTGGAATAGACGGCTGACATCTCGGTCCGCTCGGACGGCTTGACCGCCATCAAAAACGGCAGCCCGGCGCAGATATCCAACAGGATCAGCGCTGCCGAGCCGGCCACCAGCAGAGCGATCGCGGCAGGCGGCCAGCCCTGGGCCAGGGCCGCCGCGCCAAAACAGCCCGTCACCCCCAGAAAGCCGGTCTGCACCGCCAGCCGGATCGAATGCCGCTGCACCCAGCGCTGCAGCAGCGGCGCGCCGAACAGGGCCGCGTTGGTCACAGACAGCAGGATGCCGCCGAGCTCCTCTCCCAGGCCTTTTTCGATCGCAAAGATCGGCAGGTAGACGACATAGATCCACCACCCGGCCGAGCGGATCACTGCAAACAGCCAGCCGGCGACCAGCCGCGGCTGGGCCAGGAAGCGCGGCACATAGGCCAGCGGGCTGGAGGCGGGGCCGCGGGCGCGGGCGATCTGCTTGCCGTTGCCCATCCGCATCCACCAGAAGGCCGCCAGCATCAGCAGCGCCGCCGCGGCGGAAATCAGGAACGGGGCAGGGGGCCAGACCTCCAGCAGCAGCACGCCGGCCACCGGTCCGGCGGTCCAGCCAAGCGCCGAATAGAACATCCGCGAGGTTTCGCATTGCCCCAGCGCCACCCGCGAGATGTAGTCCAGCACGTAGGCATTGAAGCAGATGAAGGTGGTCACCGCCGCCACCGTGTTCAGCGCAAGGGCCGCAAGCACCGACGCCGGGCTGCCTTCGATGGCGAAACCGGCCGAAGCGACGAACATCAGCGCCCCCAGCGAATAGGCCCAGCGGCGCGGCACCAGCCGGATCAGGGCAGGGATCATCAGACCGGCCAGCAGCGACAGGATACCGACAGCAAAGTATGAGGCCGACACCAGCCCGGCATCGCCCAAGGCCCGGTACATGATCAGCGGAAAGACCGAGATCAGCGTGCCGCGCACCACCGCTTCCAGCCCGGCCAGGATGCCAAAATCCCGCACCGATGGCACCGGCGCATGGCGCAGCCATTCGGGTATCCGCCTCTCGTGCATCTGCGTCCTCCTCTCCTGTTACCGGACAGGGTGGCGCGCAAAATGCCGGAAAAATGCCGGTTTTCGACGCGGGGGTCGCAGGCGGGCCGCGCACCGGAAATAACTTCCGTGAAGGCCGGCCGCCTAGGATCTTTGTGCGGCGGCGGCTGCGCGGCCGGCCGGGGGAATCGGCCGCCCTTCCCGCCAGGCGAGGATGGCGGCGCCCGCCAGGATGATAAAGGCGCCAAGCAGGGAGATGGCATCCGGCACCGCGCCAAAGCCGAGAAAGTCGTAAAATGCTGCAAAAACCAGCGTGGCATAGCTGAACGGCGCCGCAAAGGAGGCATCGGCGCGGGCCATGCCGTTGATGAAACAGGCCTGGGCACAGGCCATCAGCAGCCCCAGCGCGGCCAGCGCCCCCCATTGCGCAAGGCTGGGCATTTGCCAGACCGGCAGCACGGCGCAGCTGGCAATCAGCATCCCCAAGAGGTTGTTGAACCATAACACCTGCAAGGGCGCTTCGCGGCCTGCCAGTTTCTTGATGAAGATCAGCTCCAGCCCCATCACTGCCGCCGCCGCCAGCGCCAGCAGGGCCGCGGGCTGGAAACTGGCCGGGGCCGGCCGCAGCAGGATCATGGCGCCGATCATGGCAATCAGCGCCGCGCCCCAGCGCCAGGGGCCGACCCGCTCTCCCAGCAGCGGGATGGCCAGCAGCATGCCGAACACCGGGTTCAGGAAGGTGATCGCAGTGGCATCGGCCAGCGGGATATAGGCAACCGAGGCAAACATCAGCGTGACCCCGGCCCAGCCGAACGCGGTGCGTCCGATGTGGTAGCCCCAATGCGGCCGGATAAACCTGGGCCGCAGGGCAATCACCACTGCGGAGATTGCCAGAAAGGCAAACACAAACCGCCCATGGCTGATCTGCAGCGGGTGCAGCGGCGCGCCCAGCAGATCGGTTCCCAGCGCCTTGGCCAGCAGGGTGGTGCCGGCAATGAAGGTTGTTGCCGCCAGAATGAGGGCGGCGGCCAGCGGCGGGTTCTGCGGAGTAGCGAGGCTCATGGGCAAGCGGTGCGGCAAGCCGCCGCGGGATGCAAGGGGAAACGCATCGCCGCCAGCCGCGTTTCCGATGCGGCAAAGGGGGAGGCTGCCCTGCAAGTTTACAGGGGAGAGGGGCGCTGCCCCGCAGGGCTAAATGAAAGAAGGGCGCGGCCCCTCTTGGCCAGTCGGCCAATTCACCCCGGAGTATTTCGGACCAGAAAAAAACGGCTGCCGGGCGCCAGTGCCGGTTTGCCGGTCCAAGCCTCCCAAAAGGGGTTTTCTTTTGCCGGAACCTCCATTATGGAACCTTCTTATGATCAAACGCGCTTATATCACCCTTCCGCGACGCCGACGCCGCCTGGCGTAACCGGCCCTTTGATCTGTTGTGCCGTTTTCCGGCGCCTCTGCTTTCCCAAAACCGTTGACCCACCGTTGACCTAAGGCCCTTGCTGAGTCACAGCTTTGGCTTCACTCCATGAAAAGGATGATCCTGATGATCCCGTCCGTCCTGCCGACCTACAACCGTGCACCGCTTGAGTTCGTCAAAGGCGAAGGCGCCTGGCTGACCACGGCGGACGGGCGACGCTTTCTGGATCTGGGCTCGGGCATTGCGGTGAATGCGCTGGGCCATGCCCATCCGGCGCTGGTTGAGGCGCTGACCAGCCAGGCGCAGAACCTGTGGCATGTCTCAAACCTTTACCATATCCCGCAACAGCAGGCGCTGGCGGACAAGCTGGTGGAGCATACCTTTGCCGACACCGTGTTCTTCACCAATTCCGGCACCGAGGCCTGCGAACTGGCAGTGAAGATGGCGCGCAAGTATTTCTACGACAAGGGCCAGCCGGAGCGGGTGGAGATCATCACCTTTGACGGTTCGTTCCACGGCCGGTCCTCTGCCGGGATCGCCGCAGCCGGGTCGGAAAAGATGACCAAGGGCTTCGGCCCGCTGCTGCCCGGCTTCGTGCACCTGACCTTCGGCGATCTGGATGGGCTGACCGATGCCATTACCGGGACCACTGCCGCGATCATGATCGAACCGGTGCAAGGCGAGGGCGGCATCCGCCCGGTGCCGGATGCCGAACTGAAGGCGCTGCGGCAGATCTGCGATGAACACGGCCTGCTGCTGATCCTGGACGAGGTGCAATGCGGCGTCGGGCGGACCGGCAAGCTGTTCGCCCATGAATGGGCGGGCATCACCCCGGATATCATGATGGTGGCCAAGGGCATCGGCGGCGGCTTTCCTTTGGGCGCGGTGCTGGCCACCGAAGGTGCTGCCAGCGGCATGACCGCGGGCACCCATGGCTCCACCTACGGCGGCAACCCTCTGGGCTGCGCGGTCGGCTGCGCGGTGATGGACCATGTGGCAGACCCGGATTTCCTGGCCGACGTGAACCGCAAGGCAGGCCTGCTGCGGCAAAAGCTGGAAGGGCTGGTTGGCAACCACCCGGAGGTTTTTGAGGAGGTGCGCGGCGCTGGCCTGATGCTGGGCCTGAAGTGCAAGGCGGTGAACAGTGATGTGGTAAGCGCAGGCTATGAAAACGAGCTGATCACCGTGCCGGCGGCGGACAATGTGATCCGCCTGCTGCCGCCGCTGACTCTCACCGACGAAGACATCGCCGAGGCCGTCAGCCGCTTGGAAAAAACCGCCGCCCAGGTCACCGCCGCCTGATCATCATCTTTGCAGAAATACTCCGGGGGTCCGGGGGCAGCGCCCCCGGCCTTCGCCAGAACAAAGCGATACCGACATGAAGCATTTCCTCGACATCCACAAAACCGACCCTGCCGACCTGCGCAAAATCATCGACCAGGCCGGCGCCACCAAACAGGCGCGCCTCGGCCGTCCCAAGGCGGCGCTGGACGACGAGCTGCCGCTGAAGGACCGGATGGTGGCGCTGATTTTCGAGAAACCCTCGACCCGGACCCGCGTCTCCTTTGATGTGGGGGTGCGCCAGATGGGCGGCCAGACCATGGTGCTGTCGGGCAAGGACATGCAGCTGGGCCATGGCGAGACCATTGCCGACACCGCCCGCGTTCTGTCGCGCTATGTCGATATGATCATGATCCGCACCTTTGACGAGACGGTGCTGACCGAGATGGCGGACTATGCCGATGTGCCGGTGATCAACGGCCTCACCGACCGCACCCATCCCTGCCAGATCATGGCCGACGTGCTGACCTATGAAGAGCACCGCGGCCCGATCAAGGGCAAGAAGGTGGTCTGGGCCGGCGACGGCAACAATGTCTGCGCCTCGTTCCTGCATGCGGCGGGGCAGTTCGGGTTCGACCTCACCTTCACCGGTCCTTCGCAACTGGATCCGGAGGAGGAATTCATCGGTCTGGCGCGCAAGGCGGGCGCCAAGGTGACCATTGAACGGGATGCGTTCAAAGCGGTTGAAGGCGCCGATCTGATTGTGGCCGATACCTGGGTCTCGATGCATGACAGCCAATCGTCCAAAGAGCGCCGCCATAACATGCTGCGTCCCTATCAGGTGAACGATGACCTGATGGCCCATGCCAAGCCCGATGCGCTGTTCATGCATTGCCTGCCCGCCCACCGCGAGGAAGAGGTGACCTCGGCGGTGATGGATGGCCCGCAGTCCGTGATCTTTGACGAGGCGGAAAACCGGCTGCACGCGCAAAAGGCCGTCATGCGCTGGTGCATGGGCGGCTGATTTCTGCGGCTAGCGCGGCGGCGGGCTGCCGCCTGCCGCGGTCCCTTCCATGGAATGAACCTTGCCAGTTGGGCGTGGCGCCGGGCCTTTGGCCCGGCGCGGGCCGGCCCGGTTGATGGCGCGGAAATTGCCGCCCAAAGGCATCCATACGGCCTGGGACGATACCGGTGCCGGCCTCCGCAATGCCTTGCGCCCGGCGCGGCGGGCTGGTGCTGCGGCCTTGGGGGCGAGCCGTTCTGACCCGGGCAACGAAAAAACCCCCGCGGCCGGCTGGCGCGGGGGCTCTCAAGTGCCGAAGCCGTGCGGATCAGCCGACGATGGCGTTCAGCAACAGGTAGATCACCGCTGACAGCAGCGCGGCGGCGGGCACGGTGATGACCCAGGCCGCAATAATGGTCATGAAGTGGCTGCGGCGCACCAGCTTGCGGCGGCGGCGTTCTTCGGGCGCGATACGCTTTTCCGGCGGCAGGCCCTCGGCGGATTTTTTCAGGCGGCGCTCCATATGCCATTCGCGGAAGAAACCGACGCCGAACACGGCCCCCACAGCGATATGGGTGGAGGACACCGGCAGGCCCAGCCAGCTGGCCACGATCACGGTGATCGCCGCAGACAGCGACACACAGTAGGCGCGCATCGGGTTCAGCTTGGTGATCTGGCTGCCCACCATGCGGATCAGCTTGGGGCCGAACAGGAACAGGCCGAACGAGATCCCGAAGGCGCCGATCACCATCACCCAGGTGGGGATGGTCACCTTGGCCGCGAAGTCGCCGAATTCGGTGGCGTGCACGATGGCAGCCAGCGGTCCGACTGCGTTGGCGACGTCATTGGCGCCATGGGCAAAGGACAGCAGGGCGGCGGAAATCACCAGCGGCAGGCCGAACAGCGCCTTCAGCGACTTGTTGCGGTTCTCCATGCCCTCGGACTGGCGCTTGATCAGCGGCGCGGTGATCACATAGGACAGCGCCCCGGTGCCGGCGCCGATCATCAGCGCGGTCTCGAGGTCGATCTTGACGATCCGTTTCAGGCCCTTAAGCGCGAGATAGGCAGCAAAGGCGCCGGCCATGATCCCGACCAGCACCGGCACCCAGCGCCGCGCGGCTGCGATCTTGTCGTCCTGATAGATGATCTTGGCCTTGATGAAGGCCAGGAACAGGGCGGCAACCACCCCGCCCAATACGGGCGAGATCACCCAGCTGGCGGCGATCTTGCCCATGGTGGGCCAGTTCACGGCGGCAACGCCTGCGGCCGCCACACCGGCGCCCAGAACACCGCCCACCACCGAATGGGTGGTGGACACAGGCGCGCCGACCCAGGTGGCCAGGTTCACCCATAGCGCCGAGGAGATCAGCGCCGCCATCATTGCCCAGATGAACACGTCGCTGCTGGCGACAGCCGTGGGATCGACAATGCCCTTGGAAATGGTCGAGACCACATCGCCGCCGGCCAGCAGCGCGCCCGCGCTTTCGGCAACAGCGGCAATCACGATGGCGCCGCCCATGGTCAGCGCGTTTGCGCCCACCGCCGGCCCCATGTTGTTGGCAACGTCATTGGCGCCGATGTTGATCGCCATATAGGCGCCAAAGGCAGCGGCGGCGATTACCACCATATTCATCGCTGAACTGCCAAAGAACACGCCGGCGCCGAGACCTGCCAGCACGATGAAGGCCAGCGCAATGCCGGGTGCTACCAGAGGGCGGGAGGCATAGCTTGTGGCCAGTTCGAGCTGGGAGATCCGGTTCAGATCCTTGTCCAGCGTGTTCCATTGCGTGCGCGGATCTGCATCGCTCATCGTGGCATTCCTGATTCCGAAGTCTGCGCACGCGCCTAACGCCGCTCTGGTTACGGATCAAGCGTCTGACATGAAAATGTCACATAACTTTTACAATTGACGCAAAACGTCCTGCAACTGCGGCTCGTGCACCAGGGTTGCGGCTTCCTCCGGGCGCATCCACTGGCGGTTGCGCTCAGCAGATTCGGGATAGTCGTCGGTCAGCTGCTCGACCTCGGCCGAGAAAATCAGCGTCGTCACCGGTTCTTCGGTGCCGTTGTCGTGGTATTTGGTGTAATTGTATTCGCCGATCGGTTTTTCCGAAATGCGGGCCGCGCTGACGCCGGCTTCTTCCCAGGCTTCCTGCAGGGCCGAATCCGGTCCGTCCTTGCCATCGACCGGCCAGCCCTTGGGCAGGATCCAGCGGCCGGTGCCGCGGCTGGTGATCATCAGCACTTCCTTGCCGTCCGCGCCGGTTCGGTAGCACAGCGCAGCAACCTGCAGGCGGTTTGGTCGTTTCAGCATCGGCTTGAGAATTTCTTCCCAGGCGCGGATCAGAGTGCTTGTCATATCTGCCCAGCCTTTGTTGTTGGGTTGGTCCCGTGTTTTGTTTGGAATTGTGGAAAAGTAAGCCTGAATCCCCGGAGTTTCAAGGCCGCAGCCGCAGATATGCCGGCCTTGCAAGCGGCAGGCTGCATCGGGTCCCGGGCTGCTTGCGCCCGCGGTGCAGACCCCAGCGGGGCGGACCCCGGCGCGGGCCGGGCCGGGATCGCAGCCCGGCGCCTATTTCCGGCGTTTTGCGCGCAGCGTCGGGTCTTCGCGGGTGGGGTCTTCGGGCCAGGGGTGCCTGGGATATTGCGCGCGCATGTCCTTGCGCACGTCCGCGTATGACCCCGCCCAGAAGCCGGGCAGGTCGCGGGTGATCTGGATCGGGCGCTGGGCCGGCGACAGCAGCGTGATCTTCAGCGGCACACCGCCCACGGCAGGGTGGCGGCTGACGCCGAACAGCTCCTGCAGGCGGACCGAGATTTCCGGCACCTCGCCGTCATAGCCGATCGGGATCTTGCGGCCCAGCGGCGTGATGAAGCTGCCCGGCGCCTCGCGGTCCAGCAGCTGTGTCTGCTCCCAGTTGAGGGCGGCGCGCAGCGCGGGCAGAAGATCGAAACGCTTCCACTCTTCGGCGCTTTTCACCCCGTCCAGCATCGGCAGCAGCCAGTCTTCCAGCTGGTCCATCAGGCCGGGGATGGTGAAATCCGGCAGCTCATGGCCCTCAGCCCGCACCAACTCCACCCGCGCCGCCAGCCGCGCAGCGGCGCCGGTCAGCCGCAGGCCCAGGTCGCGCACACCGTCCAGCATGGCGTGGGCAACGGCGTCTTGCGGAACCTCTTTCCAGATCCGGTCGTCCAGCACGATGGCGCCGAACCGCTCCTGCTGGCGCGACACCACCCGGCGGTCGCGTTTGGACCAGCCGCAGACATCGTTCCAGGCGGTCTGATCCGCAAACAGCGCGCGGATTTCGCCAAGGGAGATCTGCGCCGCCATCCGGATCCTGGCCTCACGCGGGTTGCCGTCGGTGTCCAGCGCCACGATGAAAGGAGCGCCCGCCAGCGTGTCGCTGCTTTCCAGCACCGCGCCCTTGCCGCCGGACAGCACAAACCGCGGCGCGTCGCCCTTGCGCCGCTGACCGACGCGGTCGGGATAGGCCAGCGCGGCCATCGCCGCCGGGGACAGCATGCCGGTGCCGCGCCCTGCCTGCCGCTCCAGCCGCCGGGCCTCGCTTTTGATCCGTTCCACCGCCGGGCGGTTCAGCTGGTAGGGGCGCTTGCGCTCAAACCCCTTGGGATCTTTCAGCGCCTCCAGCCGCAGAGACAGATCGGCAGGCGCCCCGCGCAACGGGTCGCGCTCGCCCAGGAGGGCCGCCAGCGGCGCTGCAGCCGGGCCTGCGGTCAGCAGCATATGGCCAAGTCGGGGGTGCAGCGGCAGCGCCGACAGCGCCTTGCCGTGTTTGGTGATCCGCCCCTGCGCAGTCAAGGCGCCCAGCATCTGCAGCAGCGCTTGCGCTTCGCTCAACGCGCCGGCGGGTGGCTGGCTGAGAAACGACAGCTCCTCCGGTGCCGCGCCCCACAAGGCCAGCTCCAGCGCCAGATCAGTAAGGTCGGCGCTTTCGATTTCGGCCGGCGGGAACGCCATCAGCGCGCCTTCCTCGCCCTTGGTCCACAGCCGGTAGCAGACGCCCTCGGCAACCCGGCCCGCGCGGCCCCGGCGCTGGGTGGCCTCGGCGCGGGTGACTTTCTCCGTTACCAGCCGCGACATGCCGGAGCCGGGATCGAACCGCGCGCGCCGCGCCTGGCCCATATCCACCACCACCCGGATGTCCTGAATGGTCAGCGAGGTCTCGGCAATCGAGGTTGCCAGCACCACCTTGCGCCCGTCCTTTTCCGGCTGGATGGCGGCACGCTGATCGGCAAAGGGCAGGGCGCCGAACAGGGGCCGGACATGGCAATGGCCGGGCAGGCGTTTGGCCAGGGCGCCGGCCGCACGGCGGATCTCGCCCTCGCCGGGCAGGAACACCAGAATGCCGCCGCCCTGATCGCTGTCTGCGCTGCGGGTGTCCTTTTCCGCCTGCACCACCAGATCCGCAAGCGCGTCCGCACGGCGGGCCTGGGCGGGCAGGGGACGGTCCAGCCAGCGGGTTTCCACCGGATAGCTGCGTCCTTCGGAGGTGACCATCGGCGCGTCCATCAGCGCCGCCACCGGTCCGGCATCCAGCGTTGCCGACATCGCCATCAGGATCAGGTCATCGCGCAGCGCGCCGGCCACTTCAAGACACAAGGCAAGGCCCAGGTCTGCGTTCAGCGACCGTTCGTGGAATTCATCAAAGATCACCGCGCCCACGCCGGGCAGATCCGGGTCCGACTGCAGCATCCGGGTCAGGATGCCTTCGGTCACAACTTCGATGCGGGTGGATTTCGACACTTTGGCATCGCCGCGCACCCGGTAGCCGACGGTTTCCCCGGGTCTCTCGCCCAGCGTTTCCGCCATCCGCTCGGCGGCCGCGCGCGCCGCCAGGCGGCGGGGCTCCAGCATCACGATCCGCGCCGCGGTCAGCCCGGCCTCCAGCATGGCCAGCGGCACCCGGGTGGTCTTGCCCGCGCCGGGCGGCGCCTGCAGCACAGCACGGCCCCGCTTGCGCAGGGCGTCCAGCAATTCAGGAAGGGCGTCTTCGATCGGCAATCTGGTCATGACCCGCCTTATCGCCAAAGGCGGCGGCAAGGTCTAGCGCCCAGTCAGCACCCGGCAGTCTGCGCAAACGGGGGCAGGCGCGGCGGATTTGCCGCCTTTTCCGCGCCCGCTGCTGTTGTAGATTGCCCGGCAGATGGCAGGCACTGGACAATCCGGGCGGGCTTGCGCCAAGGTCCGCCCATCACGACAGGAAGACGCGCATGGATACCGAACAGCTGAAGCAGAAGATCTTGGACGGCGACCGCCGGGCCCTGGCCCGCGCCATCACCCTGGTGGAAAGCGGCCGCGCCGATCACCGCAGCATGGCGCAGGAGCTGCTGTCGGAGCTGGCAAAGCACAAACGCCAGTCGCTGCGCATCGGCCTGTCCGGCACCCCGGGGGTGGGCAAGTCCACCTTCATCGAAAGCTTCGGCATGATGCTGACAGCGCTGGGCCTGCGGGTGGCGGTGCTGGCAGTGGATCCCAGCTCGGCGCGCTCCGGCGGTTCGATCCTGGGCGACAAGACCCGGATGGAGCGCCTCAGCCGCGAGCGTAACGCTTTTATCCGCCCGTCCCCCAGCCAGACCCACCTGGGCGGCGTCGCCCGCCGCTCGCGCGAGGCGGTGGCCCTGTGCGAGGCGGCCGGGTTCGACGTGGTGCTGGTCGAGACCGTCGGCGTCGGCCAGTCGGAAACCGTGGTGGCCGAGATGTCGGACCTGTTCCTGCTGCTGCTGGCGCCTGCGGGCGGCGATGAGCTGCAGGGGGTGAAGCGCGGCATCATGGAAATGGCCGATCTCATTCTTGTCAACAAGGCCGACGGCCCCCTGAAACCCGTCGCGACCCGCACCTGCGCCGATTACGCCGGCGCGCTGCGGCTGCTGCGCAAGCGCCCGCAGGACCCGGAAGGCTTCCCCAAGGCGCTGATGGTCTCGGCGGTCGAGGAACACGGGCTGGAACAGGCCTGGGAGGAGATGCAGGCGCTGACCGCCTGGCGCCGGGAAAACGGCCATTGGGACCGCCGCCGTGCGGATCAGTCCTGCTACTGGTTCGATCAGGAGGTGCGCCAGGCGCTGCTGGCGCGGCTGCATACCGCCAGTGCCCAAACCGCCATGGCAGCGCTGTCCGGCCAGGTGGCCGAGGGCGCGCTGACCCCGGCGGCGGCGGCGGAACAGATGCTGCAGGATCATCTGAAGGGCTGAGGCGCATGCAGGAGATCCGCGTCTTTGACGGCGAAAAACTGCGCGCTTCGCTGTTCAATGCGCAGGCAGAACGGCTGTTCGTGACTTTCCGCCAGCGGGTGGCCGTGGCCGGGGAGTTCGAAGACCGCGGCCCGGTCAGGAACATGACGCAGCACGGCTATGCGCATCTGCATATCCAGTGCCGCAAGAATGACTGGTACGTGAACAGCGAGACCCAGGCCCTGTCCCGCAGCCTGAAAGAGCTGGCCGGGCGCTATCGGGACGCGGCGGCGATGGGGTTTTCGATGGGCGGCTACGGGGCGCTGCGGTTTTCTGCGGCGCTGAACCTGCAGCGGCTGATCGCCGTCTCGCCGCAATACACCATTGCGCAAGGTGCGGTGCCGCACGACCGCCGCCGCAAGGAAGCGGCGGCTTTCGATGAAGCCCTGGGCGATCTGATCCGCTATGGCCGCCACGGCCTGCAGGGGGTGGTTCTGTTCGATCCGTTCCGCAAGATGGACCTGAGCCACGCGCTGTACATTCAGGCGGTGTTCCCGGATCTGCAGCTGTGCCGCTTGTCCTGCGGCGGCCATCCGGCCAGCCAGGTGATCCGCGAGGGCGGCAGCTTCTGGGACCTGCAGTCGATGCTGCACACAGGGCCGCTGACCGCGGCGCGGGTTGTTGGCCTGCACAGAGAGCGGCGCAGGCGCTCTCCGACCTATTGGCAGCGCCTGGCGCGGGTTGCGCGGCAACGCGGCAGGCCGCAGCTCGGCGCCGCTGCGGACGCATGGCTGGAAAGGCTTGCAGCCGAACAGGAAAAGGGGCAATAAACCCCGCAAGAAAGCTGAGTTGAATCACTTGACGCTGTTGCTGGTTGATCGTATGAGCAGCGGACCAGTTTTCGGGCGCAGCCAATGGCCGCGCCCCTTGTGATTTAGCCCGGAGCTGCTCCGGGCTTCCAGAAACGAAGGATGATGATATGTCGCGCCGTTGCGAACTGACCGGAAAAGGCCCGATGACTGGCAACAATGTCAGCCACGCGAAAAACAGAACCCGCCGCCGGTTTCTGCCGAACCTGAATGATGTGACCCTGCAGTCCGAGACCCTGGGCCGCGGCGTCAAGCTGAAGATCTCCGCTGCTGCGCTGCGCTCGGTTGATCACCGTGGCGGTCTGGACGCCTTTCTGGCAAAAGCCAAGAACGAAGAGCTGTCCGACAACGCACTGAAAGTGAAGAAAGAGATCGCCAAGGCACAAGCCGCCCAGGCTTGATAGACCTGGCCTGATCCCTTCACCGGATTACAGTTACAGGCACCGCGCCGGGGAAACCCGGCGCGGTGTTTGCGTTTGCGCAATCTGCCGCGGCGATGGCTCTTGCGGCGGCGGCGGCGGGCGGGCATATCTGCCGGTGATGAAACATTTTCCGCGCCTGTATCTTGGTCTGTTCCTGGCCCTTGCGGTTGCCCTGACGGCGCATAGCGCTGCGGCACGGCAGGGCGCGCGGGACGCGGCCGGGCAGATGGTGATCTGCACAGGCTTGGGGCCGGAAATTGTCTAT
The DNA here is from genome assembly GCF_000511355.1 of Leisingera methylohalidivorans DSM 14336. NCBI lineage: Bacteria > Pseudomonadati > Pseudomonadota > Alphaproteobacteria > Rhodobacterales > Roseobacteraceae > Leisingera > Leisingera methylohalidivorans. Next base: position 1,030,553 of record NC_023135.1, read on the forward strand.
GTGGACAGCGACGGCCAGCCGGTGCCGCCGCCGCACAGCTGCCCCGAATGCGTGATGCATCTGCTGGATGCGGTGGCGCTGCCTGCCGCCCTGCCGGTTCCCGGTCAGTCGGCGGGCCGTGTGGATGCGGTTCCGCAAAAACCGGCCAGGGGCGGGCATCGCGAACCGGAGGCCACCGCCCGTTCGCCGCCTGCGGCCTGACCGCAGACAACCCCGTTACCCCAAAATTCAAATGCTTTCTTACAAGGAGACAGGCAATGTCCCTGAAATCCCAATTCGTTGCCGCCGCCGCTGCGGCCGTTCTGGCCGGTTCGGCCTTTGCCGGCGGCGCCGATAAGATCCTGGTGCGTGATCAATACGCCCGGGTGTCCTCGCCCGCTGCCAAGGCCGGTGCCGCCTTCATGCAGATCGTGAACCAGACCGATGCGGATGACCGGCTGATCGGCGTCCGCTCGGATGCGGCGGCAAGGGTGCAGCTGCATACTCACAAGGAAAGTGATGACGGCGTCATGAAGATGATGCATGTGGAGGACGGCTTTGCCATCGCCGGGGGCGGCACCCTTATGCTGAAGCGCGGCGGCGATCATGTCATGTTCATGGGGCTGACACGGGCGCTGAACCACGGTGATGCGGTGACGCTGACGCTGGTGTTCGAGAAGGCCGGCGAGGTGGAAGTCGAGGTGCCGGTCGATCTGGAGCGCAAGGCCGGGGGCCACGGCAGCCACTCCAACTGAACCCGGGCAGGGCGGGCGCGGCGTCAGGCTGCGCCGCAGCCCTCCTGCGCGCCCAAAGCCCGCCGGAGGGCGGGCTTTCCGGGGTCCGGGGTCAGCCGAGCAGCTCTGCCACCCAGGCCGGAACAGTTTCGCTGGCCGGGCCGAAACGGCGCTCGGCAAAGCGCGAGGCGGCGGCGGAAGGCTGCAGATTCAGCTCTACCGTACGGGCGCCCGCCAGATGCGCCTCATCGACAAAGGCGGCGGCCGGGTAGACCTCGCCCGAGGTGCCGATGGCAGCAAACACATCCGCCGCCGCCAGATGCGCAAAGATCTCTTCCATGAAATAGGGGATCTCGCCGAACCAGACCACATCCGGGCGGCCCGCAGGCGCCGCGCAGGCGGGGCAGGCTATGCCTGTGCGCATTGCCAAAGGGGCGGGCCAGCGGTGGCCGCAGGCGGCGCACAGCGCCCCCGCCAGCGTGCCGTGCATATGCAGCACCGCCTGCGCGCCGCCGGCCTCGTGCAGCCCGTCCACATTCTGGGTGACGATGACCACCTCGCCCTTGTGCTGTGCCTGCAGCCGCGCCAGCGCCTGATGCGCAGGGTTCGGCCGGGCCGCCGCCGCCTGGGCGCGGCGGGCGTTGTAAAAGCGATGCACGAGATCCGGGTCGCGGGCAAAGCCTTCAGGGGTTGCCACATCCTCGATCCGGTGCTGCGCCCACAGGCCGCCCTCGTCGCGGAAGGTGCCCAGCCCGCTTTCGGCGGAAATCCCGGCGCCGGTCAGGATCACGATCTTTGCACTCTTTCCCATCGCTGCGGAACCTCCTATCACGGGCCCTGTTCACAGGAGCCATAAACGCATGCCTACCCGTATTCTGTTTGTCTGCCTAGGAAACATCTGCCGCTCGCCGGCGGCCGAGGGCGTGTTCCGCGCGCTGTGCCCGGAGGTTGAGACAGACAGTGCCGGCACGGCATCCTATCACGCAGGCGAGCCGCCCTATGGCCCGATGCAGGCGGCGGCAAGCGCGCGCGGGCTGGATATCTCGGACCTGCGGGCGCGGCAGTTCCGGCGCGGTGATTTCGACGCCTTCGATCTGATCATCGCAATGGATGCCGGCAACCTTGAGGCGATCGAAGCCCTGCGCCCGGCGGGCAATGATACCCAAGTGCGCCTGTTCACCGGCTACGCCCCCGGAACCGGCGCCGATCATGTGCCCGATCCCTATTACACCCGCGACTTCGATGGCTGCCTGGATCTGATCGAAGCGGCCGCCAAAGGATTGAAAGCGGCCCTGTAATTACGCCCCGATCACCCGGAACCCGCCCGCCAGAAACGGCAGCCGCTGCACGGCGGGGTCGATCATCTGGCTCTGCACCAGCCGCCGCAGGGTTTCCGCCACGTCGCGCGGCACCCGGTCCGCCCAATCGGCGGCCGAAAACAGCGAAATCGTCCGCGACATCTCGCCGAAGGGCAGCGGGAAGGCTTCGATCTGGTCGTGGAACCGCGCCGCCCGCATGTAGCCCAGCGGGGTGGTGACCGCCCAGCCGATCCGCCGCGCCACCATCGCCATCAGCGCCAGATGCGAGCCGACCTCGAACCGGTCTTCGAACTCCAGCTTCTGGCGCGCCAGCAGCCCCTCGATCTGCTGCGAGATCAGCTGCTCGCGCGCATAGCGCAGGAAGGGCAGATCCTGCAGCTGCTCTGCCGCCTGCGCCGCATCGGACAAGGCCCCCTTGGGCGCCACCAGGATGAAGGGGTCGCGCACCAGCGGGTGCTCCACCAGCCCGTCGTGCGGCCTGCCGGTGGTGGCGGCAACGGCAATATGCAGCTCGCGCGCCTCCATCGCCTGCACAATGTCATGGCTGGAGGCGGTGATCATCTTGAACCGGCACTGGGTCAGGCTATCGGCAAGGATGGTCGCCAGCCGCGGTGTCAGGTCGTTGTCAAAATCATCTATCAGCCCGATCGACAGCGCCTGCAGATGGGTGAGGTCCATCACTGTCAGTTCGCTTTGCGCCAGCCGCAGTTCGGACAGGACCGCCTCGGTCCGGGTCAGAAAACTGCGCCCGGCGGCGGTCAGCACCATCGGACGGCGGCCGTGATCGATCAATTCGCTGTCCAGCGCCTTTTCCAGGTTGCGCATCTGCTGGCTGACGGCGGGCTGGCTGAGGCCGGTCATCTCCGCCGCCTGCGCCACCGATCCGGTTTTGGCCAAAGCTTCGAACACTTCCAGCCCGCGCAGGGTAACACCTTTGATCAACATGCAATCGCTCCAATAGCTTACGCCGTTTGTTCCGCGTTGCAGCAGCCCGGTCAAGGGGGGCAAAGGCGCAGCCTAACCCCTTGCGAAAATGCCGCAGCGCAGATGCAGCTGAACGGAAACAGGCGCCCGCAGGGGCGGCTGTTTCCGCGGTTTGACTGAAAGACTGAAAGCCGGGGCGTCAGCCGCAGCTGCGCGCCGCGTGATCGCCAAACGCCTTATAGCGCAGCCACAGCCGTTCGTCCGTGCGGCTGGAGGACTGACGCACCACCTGGGCCTGGTGCGGATCGGAGAACCATTTCGAGACGGTCTTGCGCTCGGCCCGTGTCAGGCTGCGGTTGGCCACCTTCTGGATGCAGCGGCACAAGCCGGGCGAGGCGGCGGTGCGGTCGGACTGGCGGCAGGCGCGCTCAATCTCGCCGGCTTCGGCGCCGGCAGGCGCCAGTGCGGTGAGGAACCCGGCGCAAAGCGCGGCGGTCAGGAAAAATTTCATCTTGCTCGTGCCCCGTTTTTTGGCAAGCAGGTCTGCTGCCCGCAGAATTGGCGGCAGTATGCCAAAAGCCAAAGCGCGTTTCAATCACGGTAATCGGGAGAGTCAGGGCCGGAGCGCCGGTTGCCCCGGCCCTCCGGCTGCTGCCGTCTTCAGGCCTGGTTCGGCCCGCGCAGGGCGCGGACTGCCTGGCGCACGGCTTTCCAGTCTGCGGCCTCGGTGTCCTTGCCGGCTTCCTGGCAGGTGCGCATCTTCTGCGCGGCTTCGGCTTCGGCTTTGTCGCCATGCGCGGCATAGAGCGCGCGTGCATATTCAGCGGCTTTGATTGCATCCATGCGGGTCGTCCTCCTTTGCTGTGTCTCCCACCAGAGGGGCGCGCGTTTCGCGGTACAGAAGGAGTATAGCGCATTTCGGGTGCACGCGAAGGGGGCGGGGAGAATTTGAGGCGTTCGGGGCGTCTGGAAGCGCCGGGGGCTGTCCGCACGGCCCCTTCAGGAAGCAACAGCCGCGTCTTTGTTCCGAGGGCGGCGGCTGACTTTCTGGGGGGCAAGCGCGCCTTCCGGCGGGGAGTGAGGGCCGTCCTGGAATTGATGCGGGGCACCACTTCAGACCCGAACGGGCGGAGCCCTGTTCAGGCGCGGCGGACCTATTGCAGAGCGAAGGGCCGCGTCTGACCTTGGGGAGGCGCAGCGCGCCTTGCCGCGGGGGCGGTCAGGCGCGGCCCGGCCTCCCGGCCGGGCGGGTGGTTGAATTACCATGCTGCCTGATGCTGATACGCATGTGCGTGCAGAAGTGCCCTGAAGCGCAGGCGGCGCAGGCTGAACGCGCCGCCCCTGACAGCGGGCTCCTGGCTGATCTTCGGTCTCGATCTGGCGCAAAACCCGGCCTCCAATTCCCCACCCGGTGAAATATCATCAGCTGGACCGCTGCGCCCGCTTGACCAAACCCCAAAACCAAATCATATCCCCTTGCATGACAGACCTCGCCAAAATCCGCAATTTCTCCATCGTCGCCCATATCGACCATGGCAAATCCACCCTCGCTGACCGGCTTATCCAGGAGACCGGCACGGTGAAGGACCGCGATATGAAGGAACAGCTTCTCGACTCGATGGATATCGAGCGCGAGCGCGGGATCACCATCAAGGCCAACACCGTCCGCATCGATTACACTGCCGATGACGGCGACACCTATGTGCTGAACCTGATCGACACCCCCGGCCACGTCGACTTTGCCTATGAGGTCTCCCGCTCCATGCGCGCGGTCGAAGGCTCGCTTCTGGTGGTCGACAGCTCGCAAGGGGTCGAGGCGCAGACCCTGGCCAATGTCTATCACGCGATGGAGGCCGACCACGAGATCGTGCCGGTGCTGAACAAGATCGACCTGCCGGCTTCCGACTGCGACCGGGTGGCGGAACAGATCGAGGATGTGATCGGCATCGACGCCTCGGGCGCCATTCAGGTGTCCGCCAAGACCGGCCAGGGCATCCGCGAAACGCTGGAAGCCATCGTGCAGCACCTGCCGGCCCCCAAAGGCACCCGCGACGCGCCGCTGAAGGCGATGCTGGTGGACAGCTGGTACGACGCCTATCTCGGCGTCATCGTGCTGGTGCGGATCATGGACGGGGTGCTGAAAAAGGGCATGCGGGTCAAATTCATGTCCAATGACACCCTGCATAACGTTGACCGTATCGGCGTGTTCCGCCCGGAAATGCAGATGATCGACAGCCTCGGCCCCGGCGAGATCGGCTTCCTCACCGCTTCGATCAAACAGGTGCGCGACACCCGTGTCGGCGACACCATCACCAATGACCGCAACGGCACCGAGGTGGCGCTGCCAGGCTTCAAACCCGCCCAGCCGGTGGTGTTCTGCGGGCTGTTCCCGGTCGATAGCGCCGAATTCGAAGACCTGCGCGAGGCGATCGACAAGCTGGCCCTGAACGACGCCTCCTTCTCGTTTGAAATGGAAACCTCCGCCGCGCTGGGCTTCGGCTTCCGCTGCGGCTTCCTCGGGCTGCTGCACCTCGAAGTGATCCGCGACCGGATCGAGCGCGAATACAACATCGAGCTGATCACCACCGCGCCTTCGGTGATTTACCACGTGTTCATGAAGGACGGCGAGAAGATCGACCTGCACAACCCCGCCGACATGCCCGACATGTCCAAGGTCGACCACATCCAGGAGCCGCGCATCAAGGCGACGATCCTGGTGCCCGACGACTACCTCGGCGATGTGCTGAAGCTCTGCCAGGAGCGCCGCGGCCTGCAGGAAGACCTGACCTATGCCGGCTCCCGCGCCATGGTGGTCTATGACCTGCCCCTGAACGAGGTGGTGTTCGACTTCTACGACCGGCTGAAATCGGTGACCAAGGGCTATGCCTCCTTTGACTACCAGATGACCGGCTACCGCGAGGATGCGCTGGTCAAGATGTCGGTGCTGGTCAATGACGAGCCGGTCGATGCGCTGTCGATGATGGTGCACCGCGACCGGGCCGAGATGCGCGGCCGTGCGATGTGCGAAAAGCTGAAAGAGCTGATCCCGCGCCACATGTTCAAGATCCCGATCCAGGCGGCGATCGGCGGCAAGGTGATTGCCCGCGAAACCCTGTCCGCCCTGCGCAAGGACGTGACCGCCAAATGCTACGGCGGCGACGCGACGCGGAAGCGCAAGCTGCTGGACAAGCAGAAAGCGGGCAAGAAGAAGATGCGCCAGTTCGGCAAGGTCGACATCCCGCAGGAAGCGTTTATTTCCGCCCTCAAAATGGACAGCTGAGGCTGTCCGTTTCCGAGGGCGCGCGGGCGAAAGCGGTTGGCGCAGCCAATTGCGTGCCCGCACCCCGGCGTTCTGCGGCGGAAACGAGACCTTTTCAAACAGTTGCAACACGGGGCTTCGGCCCCGTTTTCTGTTTCTGCCCCATCCAAAGTCCCGCCCGGCCGAGAGGCCGGGCAGCGCCCGATCCGCCGCCACGGGCGGGCACGGCTCAATATTAAAGCCAAGCAAAATCACCTCGGTTCGGCCCGTTGAAGGTCAGATGAGGTAAAGTTCTAGATGTTTTTTAGTTATCAGAAACGTGCGACGGAGCACTAGAATCAATCGCTCCGTTTTAGAACTCTTAACCTGCGCATTTCCGAAACTCCTAGCTTTGTTAGTTGCCAGAAATTGGCCACATCTCCTCCAACTGTCTTTGATCTGTAGACGGTAATCAATCCGAGGGCTTCCAGTTGTAGGCGAGCTGTATTTAGGGTCTCCCTTTCTAATCTGTACTTATATTCGATCGCTTTTGAAGGGCGATTTTGGTCTGTCGCTTCCAAGGCCATAATATTAGAAGCGGCATCTTGATTGAGAGGTTCAATCATGTTTGGGCTAAGCGTAGAGAATATCTTTTCTAGGCTTGTGGTGACTGTAACGTCAGTGCCGCGAATAGTGGAGCCTTGGTGGTTGTAAAGCCAAGGTTCTACGGTTAGTGGAATATCTGTTTCAATTCCTGCGATATTAGAGATCTCTTGCTGCTGACCTTCAAAATCTCTGATTTTTTCCTTCGCTTCTTTAAGTTCGTTTTGCAATGAAACAATCTGAAGTAGCGTCTGATCGGAGTCGACCGTCGGTCCGCGGGTCCAACCTATGCCCGGGTTTTCCGTCATAGCTCTGTTCAAGGCCAAAACAACGAAAGCCGGCAGTGTTCCGGGATCATCCCACATTTTCACAAGGCGAGAATTGGTGACTTCGTTTCGAAAACGGAAGAAGTTTTCAGCTTTTAGAGAATCTTGCAAGTCTGTTTCGTTTCCATCTAGCGCCTGTGGGTTGTTATGAACAAATGCTAGAACCGGAATGCCTTTCTCCTTTGCATAAAGATATTCCTTTTCTGTGTAGCTTATTCCATCAGGTGCAATCGATCCATATCTGGCCTTGATTACAAGGATGTAGTAGTCCGTTTCATCAATGATTTTCTTGATGAACTCGAACTGCTCCTCGTCAGCTGCAGGGAACGCTTCCATGCCAATCGGGATGCAACCCATTTCAAAGAGTGTGCGTGTTATGGCGTCTCTTTCGGCACGCAGGTCAGAGTAAGTCGAAGAGAGAAAAACTTGGTACTTCTTTTTTGACATTATTCCGCTCAAAGGTGTTGTTCTGCTTGACGAGGGTTGTATCTGCTGGATGCTCGTTATTGAAGTCGCTCCTTGCGACTTACGTCGACCTAACCGCCCGGCCGCCAAACCGGGCAGCGCCCGTCCCGCCCCCCGCCACGCCAGAGGCGTGGTTCCAGCACGACGCGGGCGCTTCGCTTCCCACCCCGCCGGGCCGGGCGCTGCCCTCCGCGTGCGGGTCAAACCATCGGCTTCCAAAGGGGCCAATCCATATGACAGATTTCGCCGTAGTTTCCCGGTCCTCACCGTTCATCCTGCAATTTCCGGACATCGCCGGGTTCCTGGCCTTTGCAAGAGAGCAAAGAATGGCGATTGCCAGAATTGAATTGCTGGACGGCTGCGGCAACCTTGTCAGCTATCCAGTGGCCGGATGCCCGGACGCCCCGCTCGCCATCGCGTCTTTCCTGTTTCAGTTCAGCGATAACAGCGCGCAGGACCTGGCTGCGTCTTTCAGCTACTACAAGCAAGTTCTGGCTGAAGTCACTGCCGAAGCCGGTTGGGAAGCGATGATCTGGCTGGCGGAGGCCTGATTGGCCCATGCGCCACTCTCCGCGCATCCGCGGCCAGGCCAGCATTCCGCTGCTGAAAACGTGCAATTTCCATGCTATCCTCCGCCCCGTTCATCTGGGGAGGATAACACCATGAAACACCTGACTTTGGCCGCCGCGATCACCCTCTTGGCGTCGCCGCTTCTGGCCGGGCAATGCCCCGCCGACATTGCCGCCATCGACGCGGCGCTGGCCTCCGGGACCGAGCTGTCGGAGGCCGATCTGGCAACGGTCCAAGGCATGCGCGACGAGGGCCAGAGCTTGCATGACGGCGGCGATCATGCGGCCTCGGTCGCCGTTCTGGCCGAAGCCAAGGCGATGCTCGGGATCGAGTGACCGCAACAAAAACGCCCGGCACCGGGCCGGGCGTTGCTGTCTTGAAACCGATGGGCTTACAGCGCGTCCTGCACGTCCTGTGCGGCGCCGCTGATCGCCTGTCCCGCCTTGGAAATGTCGCGCCCTGCGCCCTTGGTGGTCTCGCAGGCGGCCAGCCCCAGCAGCATCAGCGCACACGTAAAAATCCTGATCATCGTCGAAGGCTCCTCATCTCTGCTCAAAACTCTTTGGCGGATGTCTAGCAAGCCGCCTCAGTCCAGACCAGAGCAATTGCAGGCCAGCGGATCCGATGCGGTTGAGCAAGGTCAAGGCGGCAGGCGAGGAGAAGGTATACTGGGATGTGCAAACAGTCATGAGGAGACCAGAGATATGGACCTGTCCACCCGCAAACAGGCACTGGAGGCGCGCCGCGCCGAACTGACCGGCCATCTTGGCAGGGTCGAGCACACGCTGGACGCACCGATGCCCAAGGACTGGGAGGATCGCGCCTCCGAGCGGCAGGGCGACGAGGTGCTGGAAAGCCTTGGCAAGGCCGAACTGGACGAGCTGCGCCGCATTGACGCCGCGCTCGCTCGGATCCGTGCAGGAACCTACGGCATCTGCGCCGGCTGCGGCGAGCGGATTTCCGATGCGCGGCTGGACCTGCTGCCCGCTGCCCCCCTGTGCAAAACCTGCGCAGGCGCTGCAGCGGGCTAGGGGCCGGCCTCCGGTCCGGAAAGCGATTTACCAGAAATTTGCAACTTATAGGGTAGTGTGCTCCCCGGAAATCGCGGGTATCTTGACTTGGATCAAGGCTGTAGCTTTGACCCCGCAGCAAGTTGTGCGACATTTGAGCTGGAGGGCATGTACTATGGACTTTTCCACTAGAAAACAAACCCTTGAACTGCGCCGGATGGCGCTGGCAGGCACCCTGGCACATATCGGCCTTGCGCCGGACCCGGCAAATTCCGGCCTTGCGCCGGACCCGGTGCAGATGGGGTCAGCCCGGCAGGCGGGGGCAGGCCATGCCGGTGCCGGATCCATCGCGGTCCCCGCCAGGGCCGGCCTGGACGAGCTGCGCCGCATCGATGCGGCTCTGGCCCGCCTGCGCGAGGGGTCCTATGGCTATTGCCGGATTTGCGGCGACAACATCGCCGATGACTGGCTGGACCAGCGTCCGGCCTCGCCCTTCTGCAAAAGCTGCGCGCTCTGACAGTCCGGCCCCGGCCGCAGCGGGGCAGGGCGGCAGCGTGACACGCCTCGGACAGGTCCGGGAGCTTCATCAGCCGGGGGGCAGCCGCCCCGCCGGCTGAAGCCGGTCCTGAACCGCCGCCGTTGTCCTGCTGCGGCGCTGCACTACTTCAGGGCTTTGCGCAAAAGGCCCCGTTGCCGTGTCGGCCGGGATATGTCACAACCTGCCTGACCGACTGAACAAATGAGTTTAGCAGATGCCAGATTTCACTGAGCGCCGCCGCATGATGGTGGACACCCAGATCCGTCCGTCGGATGTCACCAAATACCCGATCATCAAGGCGATGCTGGCAGTCCCGCGGGAACAGTTTGTCCCCGACGCGCAGCGCGAGGCGGCTTACGCGGACAAGAACGTGAAACTGGGCGGCACCCGGGTGCTGATGGAACCGCGCACCCTGGCCAAGATGCTCGATGCGGTGGATCTGCAGAACGACGAACTGGTGCTCGATGTGGCCTGCGGGCTGGGCTATTCCACCGCAGTGGCCGCCCGGATGGCGCAGATGGTGATCGGCGTCGAAGAAGACGCGGACATGGCCGCCGACGCGCAGGATCTGCTGTCGGAGACCGGCGCGGACAATGCCATTGTGCACAGCGGCCCGCTGGCGGAAGGGGCCGCCGAACACGGCCCCTATGACGTGATCCTGGTCGAGGGCGGCGTCGAGGCGCTGCCCGCGGCCCTGCTGGACCAGCTCAAGGACGGCGGCCGGATTGCGGCGCTGATGATGACCGGCGCGCTTGGCGAGATGAAAATCGGCTACAAGAGCGGCTCCGGAATCTCCTGGCGGTTTGCCTTCAATGCCGGCGCCCCGGTGCTGCCGGGGTTTGCAGCCGCGCGTGAATTCGCGCTCTGATCCGCGGAACGCGGCATTGCCTTCGCAGCGATGCAGCCGTTAGACTGAACCAGAGGCCGGGCGCCGGACAAAGGAGCGCCCGGAGTGCAGTAAAAAACCATCGCGGCTGGCGGCGCGGCAAAAGATAAGGCGACCGATGCGAATGAAATTCCCGGCGAATGTGTTGAAGGCTTTTGTGTTTGCCGGCGGCGTGGCGGCCACGGCGCTGGTGCCGGTGACGGCGGCGGCGGACAACCTGTCCGACGCGATGATCGGCGCCTATAAGACCAGCGGCCTGCTGGATCAGAACCGGGCGCTGCTGCGGGCCGCGGATGAGGACGTGGCGATTGCCGTGTCCCGGCTGCGCCCCGTGATCGACTGGACGATCACCGCCAGCCATACCTATTCCCGCAGCATCAACCAGCTCGGCACCTTCAACGAGTTCACCAACAACGATCTCGGCACCCAGATCCAGCTGACCCAGCTGCTCTATGACGGCGGCGAGACCCGCCTGCGCAAACTGGCGGCGCAGGAGCTGGTGCTTGCCGCGCGCCAGCAGTTGCTGAGTGTCGAGCAGACGGTGCTGCTCAATGCCGTGCAGGCCTATGTGGGGGTGCTTCAGGGGCAGGAGAATGTCGCCCTGCGCCGCAACAACCTGAGCTTGCTGCAAGAGGAGCTGAAGGCGGCGCAGGACCGGTTCGAAGTGGGCGAGGTGACCCGCACCGATGTCGCGCTGGCGCAAAGCCAGGTGGCTGCCGCGCGCGCCAATCTGACCGATGCCGAAGGCGCTCTGCTGACCGCCCGGGCGACCTATCTGCAGATCGTCGGCCACGCGCCGGGGAGGATTGCCGGTCAGCCGCGGCTGCCGTCGCGGGCGGTTTCGATTGACCGGGCGCAGTCCATCGCGGCCCGCAACCAGCCGGATCTGCTGGCGCAGCAGCATTCGGTCAAATCCGCCGACATTCTGGTCCAGGCAGCGACCAAGGCCCTGGGGCCGAATGTGAGGTTCCGTGCCTCCGCAGGCCTGAGCGAGGACGTGAACGGCAGCACCGGCACCGACTCGGATGCTTCGGCTTCAGTGACACTGTCGCAACAGCTCTATGCCGGCGGTCTCAACGCGGCGACCCGGCGGCGGGCCATTGCCAGTGCCGACTCGGAACGCGGCGCCTTGATCAATACCCAGCGCGCTGTGCGCCAGAATGTCAGCTCGGCGTTCTTCAACGTGGAAACGGCGCGGGCGACCCTGGTGTCCTCCAATGAACGGGTGCGTGCATCCAAGGTCGCTTTTGACGGCATCCGGGAAGAGGCGACCCTGGGGGCACGGACGACGCTGGACGTGCTGCAGGCAGAGCAGCAGTATCTCGATGCTCAGACCGGCGAGGTGAATGCGCGTGCCAACCAGGCCATCGCGGCCTACCAGCTGTTGCAGGCGCAGGGGCTGCTCACCGCCGAGCATCTGGGGCTGGCGGTCGAGATCTACGACCCGGCGCTCTATTACAACCTGGTCAAGGACGCGCCTGCGCAATACAGCAAGCGCGGCAAGGATTTGGACCGGGTGCTCAAGGCCTTGGGACGTAACTGACAATTCATCCTATCGGTTGTGCGGTGACGGGAAGGCCGCTACACTCTGACTCAAGAGGCAAGAGTGGTTTATAAAATGTCCGACCCAGTTACCCATGCTGAGATCGAAGATGTATTGTCCTCAATCCGCCGCTTGGTGAGTGATGACAGCCGCAGCGGGCCGGCGGCCCCCGAACCGGCGGCGCGGCTGGTTCTGACGCCCGCCCTGCGGGTGCAGGAGGGCGGCCCGGACCGCGGTCCCGGAACTCGTGATCCGGCGGCTGATGTTCCGGCGGCTGATGTTCCGGCAGTTGAAACCGGCGCAGCATCCCGCAGCCCGGCTGACGGCGCCGCTGACCGCTCCGGCCAGGCCGGAGACGGCGCTGATGCACCGGTGGCAACCGGCCCTTCCGGCAGCGCGGCGATGCTGGAAGCGGAAGCCCCGATTGCCTTCCGCCACCGCAACAACGTGCCTGAAACCGGATCGTCCTTGGATGACGGGCTGGCCGAAGCGGAGCCGGACTCGGGATTGCAGACCGTCCAGCCGGATCCAGGCCATTTCGACACCGGCCATTTCGATACGGACCATTTGGAAACGGACTGCTCGGATACCGGTCATTTGGACTCGGGAAACCAGGGTTCAGGCCTGAATGCAGAACTGCATGACCCGCATTCGCAAACCGTGCCCGGTGCTGCGGCGGGCGCCCCTTGGGGCGACCCCAATGCCACTCTTTTTGCCGCTGCCGCAGACGCGGACCAGCGGGCAGATGGCACAGGCAGTCCGGCCGCTGACGCGCCAGCAGGCGGTCAGGCCACGGACGCCGGTCACGCCATCGAAACCGCCGGCGCCCGCGCCGCCTCTGTTGTGCGCAAAATTGCCGAGCTTGAGGCCCGCAGCGCCCGCGGGCATGAGCAGGAGCAGCAGCAATGGGAGCCGGACAGCCAGACGGAGGCGCCGTTTGCCGGCACCGACACCATCGAATGGCGCGACGAACCGCTCTCCGCCCGCCGTTCCGGACCGCAGGCCGGGGGCGGCGCATTCGCCGCTGATGATACGCTGCAGGAGGCGGGCGCAGAGGTTTCGCCGGGACCCGGCGTCAACGATGGCAGCGCGGTTGCGCGGGCTGAAACCGTGGCCGAAGCCGCTGTCGCCGGAGCTGCCCTGGAAACCCTGGCCGAGTCCGCTGACGACTACCTCGACGAGGACAGCCTGCGCGAACTGGTGGCCAGTATCGTGCGCGAGGAGCTGCAGGGCCCGCTGGGGGAGCGCATCACCCGCAACGTGCGCAAACTGGTCCGCCGCGAAATCCACCGCGCGCTGGCCGCGCATGATCTGCTCTGAGGCCTGAAACCGTCCGCAGGCCGCTGCGGGCAAGCGGCAGGCTTTAAAAAGACGTGCCCGGGTGCCAGCCCTTTGCAGGTCGTGGTGCAGAGAAAATTTCGGTTGGCCAGATGCCGGCCAATCTTACCCTCGATGACCGCGGTATGCGGTTTTTTCCGAGGCAGGGCGCGTGGACGTGCTCGCGAACAATTCTTCGCCAGAGAGAGAACGTCGTCTGCAAGTGCCGTGTCACGGGATCGGCGTCAGTTTCTGCCGCCCCCCCCCGCGCGGTCTCTTCATGGAGCCGCCAGAGCTCTTCAAGAAGGAAAGAAATTTTTCCCGGAACGTCAAATCGAACCAATCTCGAGGCAAAGTCAGCGGCTCCGGGGACGAAAAAACCTTAAAGTGCGGCGCTTGCGGTCAATGCTCGATCATAAAAAACATTGCTGCCGCGGCCGGCGAATATCGCCGCCTTCGCAGCCGGTTCCAAGCGGAGGGTCCGGGGGACTGCTGACCGAACGAGGGCTGCGGGAACCACGGGAAACGCCCTGAGGACAATCCCGGGCTCTATCGGAAATCCGGGCCCGCGGCAAAGGGTGCCCAGAGATGCAAGGGCAGAGCCCGCCTGGCATCGTTCTCTATCGGCCCCAGATCAGGGGCCCGCACCGCAGCAGCGCCAACAGGGCCGTTCTCCGGATGATTGCGAACGGCAGCCCGATCTCGAAGATCAGTGAATTCACCGGCCTCTGTCCGCGAGATGGCTACAAGAAGATCGGCTTCATCTGCGATCGAGTGGCGGATCACACAGCACGATTGGAAAACGCGTTCAAGGGCGTCAACTGGCAGGCCGCCGGCCGCCGGTTCGCAACAGGCCCGCAGGCCCTGCGCCTGAACCGGCCGAACAGGCAGGCGCAGTCAATCGCCTGATGAAATCTTTACCCGGTTTGGAGCAATGAGAAGTGCAGCCACTGAAGTTTCAGTGGCTGCACCATTGACTGCAAAGGGGTGGATCCGGGTGTGTTTTATTATTCGGCGATTGCCGGCCGCAGAACCAACCGGTCCTGACGGGTAGCTGCCGCTGAAAACGGGCTGCTCCCGCCCGGCCTGCGGCTTTTAAAAAAGCCCCCGCCCGTTGGGCCCGGCGCCGCGCCTTGCGCGGCGCCGGGCCCAAGACCGCGGACGGCTCTGGCGCAGCCAGGGCTGGCCGCGGGCGCGGGAGTGCTGCCTCAACCCGTTTTCAGACCCTCACCGGCCGGGACAATTCCAGCATCTGGTCCAGATCCATGTACTGCTCCAGATGCGCCGCCAGCGCGTCCAGCGTGTCCTCGACGCCGTCTTCATAACCGGCCTGGCTTTCGTGCCCCAGTGCCGCCAGCACGCTGGCGCGGAAGGCATCCGAGGAAAACAGCCCGTGCAGGTAGGATCCCTTGACCCGGCCATCAGCCGAGGCGGCGCCCTCGGCCCGCCCGCCGATACTCAGCCAGGCGCGGGCGCAGTCCGCGCCGGTTGTGCGGCCCATGTGGATTTCATATCCGCTCACCGGCAGATTGCCGTCGCGGGTCACCGCTTCGGTCAGGGTGACGCGCTTTTCGCCCGACATCACCGTATGCACATCCAAAAGCCCCAGCCCCGCGACCTTGCCGGGGCGGCCGTCGACACCGTCCGGATCGTCAATGGTCTTGCCCAGCATCTGATAGCCGCCGCACAGGCCCAGCACGTGGCCGCCGCGGCGGCAGTGGGCCTGAATGTCGATATCCCAGCCCTGGCGGCGCAGATACGCCAGATCGCCGATTGTCGATTTGCTGCCGGGCAGGATCACCAGATCGGCATCGCCGGGCAGGGCGCGGCCCGGCGGCACGATCTCCACCGTCACCGCCGGTTCGGCGGCCAGCGGGTCCAGGTCGTCGAAATTCGCCATCCGCTCCAGCTGCGGCACCGCCACCTTGCAGGCGCCGCCCTTGTGCGAGGCGATGTCCATCATGTCTTCAGCCGGCAGTTTCCAGGCGTCCCAGAACCACGGCACCACCCCCAGGCTGGGCCAGCCGGTGCGCGCGGCAATATCGTCGCGGCCCGCATCAAACAGGCTCAGATCGCCGCGGAAGCGGTTCACCAGGAACCCGGCAACCCGCTCCAGGTCCTGCGGCTCCAGCACCGCATGGGTGCCGACGATCTGCGCAATCACCCCGCCGCGGTGAATGTCGCCGGCAATCACCACCGGCACCTGCGCGGCACAGGCAAAGCCCATATTGGCAATGTCGTTCTTGCGCAGGTTGGTCTCGGCGGGCGATCCCGCCCCCTCGATCAGCACCAGATCGGCCTCCGCCGCCAGCCGCCGGTAGCTTTCCAGCGCCGCCTCCAACAGGCCGCTCTTGTCGCGCATGAAGGAGCCGGCACCCTGGGTGCCGCGGCGCTGGCCCTGCACAATCACCTGGGCGCCGGTGTCGGTCTCGGGCTTCAGCAGCACCGGGTTCATGTCGGTATGGGGGGGGCGCATCGCGGCCCGGGCCTGCAACGCTTGCGCCCGGCCGATTTCGCCGCCTTCGGGGGTGACGGCGGCATTGTTCGACATGTTCTGCGGCTTGAACGGCGCCACTTTCAGGCCGCGGCGCACATAGGCGCGCGCCAGCCCCGCCACAATGAGCGACTTGCCGACATTGCTGCCGGTGCCCTGGATCATGATCGAACGCGCCATTGCTGCCTCTCCCTGCCTGCGCCCCTCTGTCAGGGGCCTGCATAGCAGCTTAGGCGGCGCCGTCCATGGGCGCTGTGCCGGAACCGTCGGCGCCCTGTCCCCGCGCGACGTCAGCCTGCGGCGGGTTGACCTGGCGGAAAGTGCGGCGCGCAAAAGAAAAACGCGCCCCAAGGGGCGCGCTTTTCAGCAATGCGGGGCAGCGGCCTTAGGCGGCTTCTGCCTGCGCAGCGTTGCGGCGTTCGCTTTCTTCACGCGACAGCGCAACGGACGTCCGCACTCCGCGGCCGACAAAGTCCATCAGCCCTTCGACCACCCGTTCATTGGGGTCGATACCGGCGCAGGACAGCACTTCGCGGCCATCGCGCGAGCGCGCCCAGCGGGCAATCTGTTCCGGGCCATTGCCGTATTTCTTGTCGTCGGCGATGGCATCATCCAGTGCGGCCAGGACAACGGCTGCAAAAAGTTTGCGGGCACGGTTGCCTTGCTCGTTGTTATAAGCGGTGCCGTCTACGAAATCTCGCATCTCGTATCCCTTGTTGTTCTTGCTATTGCAATTTTCGGCGTAGCGCTGCTTATGACGGAAGTGTGACGATTCGGATAGAGCGCAGATGCATAGCATTCATGCAATTTGCGCATAGCTTCTTCATCCTTCGTACACACCATATCCTTGTCTTGCCAGCGATCAGCCTGCCAGATATAGGGTCTTGCAAGTTTTCAACAACCATCTGAAAGGCATTTTCCCATGCCCAAGATCAACGGTAACGAAATCCGTCCCGGAAACGTCCTGGAACATAATGGCGGTTTGTGGGCAGCGGTGAAGGTCGATCACGTCAAGCCCGGCAAGGGCGGTGCCTTTGCCCAGGTCGAGCTGCGCAACCTGCGCAACGGCTCCAAGCTGAACGAGCGGTTCCGCTCGGCGGACAAGGTCGAGAAGGTCCGGCTGGAGCAGAAAGACCAGCAGTTCCTCTATGAGAGCGACGGCATGCTGGTGTTCATGGACACCGAAACCTACGAGCAGATCGAACTGCCGGCCGAGCTTCTGGGCGAACGCCGCCCGTTCCTGCAGGACGGTATGACCATTGTGGTGGAATTCCACGAATCCGAGGCGCTGAACGCCACCGTGCCGCAGAAGGTGACCTGCCAGATCGTCGAGACCGAGCCGGTCGTCAAAGGCCAGACCGCGGCGAATTCCTTCAAGCCCGCGATCCTGGACAACGGCGTCAAGGTCATGGTGCCGCCGTTTGTCGGCCAGGACGAGATGATCGTGGTGAATACCGAGACCATGGAATATTCCGAGCGCGCCTGAGCCGCCTCAGAAGACCGCAAGCTGAATGCCCCGTGCAGATGCGCGGGGCATTCATTTTTGCTGCGCCGTCCAATTCAGCTTTCAGCGGCGCATCTGCCGGTGTCCCCCCGGATTAACCGCGAAGGTGCAGGCTCCTCGGACGCCGCGCGCGACGTTTGAGTGACGCGCGGCATTGCCTGGCGTCGGAGAAGCGCTCAAGCGGGAAATTGCGGGGTTGGGATTGGGCGGATCAGCTGGCTCTATGGGGATTTGAAGCGGTTGACTGGCTTGGTCCCAGCCGGCCAAGTTGAGCCGGCTGCCCTCTTGAAGGCAGCCTCAGCGTGAGTTTTGCGGGCTTTGCTCAACATGCGCTGTATCCTGCGGTTTTCGGGACCTTTTGCACTACGGCCATCTGGGTGCCGGCCATGCCGGTGGGGTCGCAAGCGGTATCGCGAGCAGCGGCAATTGGACTTCCGGTCTTTGGCGCGCGTGTCATGCAGCAGCCCTCGCTGTTCCTGGCGGCGCTCTGGGCTGCCGTTCCTGCGGGATCGTTCCGATGATGATCAACCGCCCGCCGCAGCAGGGGCATGGCAGCGCGAGGACGCGGGCAAGTGCATCGGCCTCACCGGCCGTGCCGTCGTGCGCGTGCCCCTGATCAGATGTTGCGGCCCCGAGCAGGTCCCTGATCCTGGCGATATCGGCGGTACGGTTGCCATTCCCGAAGAAGCCGTAGGGGCGGATGCGATGCTGCCCCTTGGGCTGGACAGGGATCAGGAACCGGCGGATGAACTCGCCGGTCTTGAGGGTCATGGCGGTATGCCGCCCCGGACCGTTGACGCGGTAATCCTTGACGCGGAAAGTGACGCCTTGGCCGTCCATGCGGATCAGGCGGCTGTTGGCGATCGCGACGCGGTGGGTGTAGCGCGACAGCTATGCCAGCACGGCTCTGGGTCCGGCGAAGGGTTCCTTGGCATACACAACCCTATCGATCCTGCGCAGCGGTTGCAGGAACCCGTCGAAGGCCGCGCGATCCACAAGCCCGGCATGGTTGCCGAAGAAGTGCAGCTTTCCGGCTTTGTGCAGCCGGTTCAGCCCGTCCAGGATGAGGCGCCGTTAGAGGCGGGACAGCACCCGGACGGAGAGGAAGAAGTTCCTGCGGCGGGCGATCCACTTGGTGCTGTCCGAAGACAGGCCGTCGTGCCCCTCTCGGCAGATTGCTGCGCAATCGCCTGCCGGGCAGTGGTAGCGACACTGGCATAGTGCGCCGTCGTGGTCAGTTTGGTGTGCCCGAGCAGCGCCTGCCCTCTCATCGAAACTGGGTTCCGACTGCCGGGTAATAAATGACCCGGATGTCGACGCCGCGCTCCAGCAGGTGTGTCGCAAAACTGTGCCGCAGCGTGTGCAGCGTCACAGGCTTGGTGATGCCCGCGGCCCGCGCTGCCTGCTTGAACAAACGCGGGATCTGACGGGCAGACAGGCGCTTGCCGCGATAGCCGTGGAAAATGACCCGTTCAGGCCCGGCCACGCCTGTGTCCTGACCAGTGGGACGCTCTTTCCACCAGTCCCGCAATGATCCCGGAATGCCGGCGGGCAGCATCACGTTGCGATCCTTGCGGGCCCTTGGATTGTACGATGCGGATGATCTTCTGGTCCTCGTCGATGCCGCCGACCTTGAGCCGGACAACTTCGCCCGCACGCAGGCCGCAGCCATAGGCGAGCGACAGCATCACACGCGCCTTCAAGCTTGGTGCCATGAGCAGGATAGGCTTGACCTCGGTGCCGCTCAGCACCAGCGGCACCTTCCCCGGCTCCTTGAGGCTGAAAACCTCCGCGGCCAGGTCATGCCGCCGCAGCGTCACCCGGAACAGAAACTTCACCCCGGTCATGGTTTGATTGCGGGTACAGATGCTGCTGCCGCTTTCCATCAGATGCCGCTGGAAGCCCCGCATATCATCGGGTGCCGCGGTCCCGGGGGGATCGCTCCAGCCAGGCTGCAAACCGCTTGCAGGCCCGCAAGTGGCTGGTTTGAGACGCCGGCCCCGGATTGCGCGCCGACATATCCGCGATCATACGGCCACGAAGCGGTGTCGCCGGTGTAGGATGCTGAACGGTCATGGCCCCCCCCCCTGTCAACCGAGGTACAATCACCTCGGCCAACAGCACACACCCGTCATCGAAATCCGCGCAACAATTCCCGGTTTCCCGCAACGCCAGCCACAGGCGCCCATATCGCGGAGCGATTTAGTGCATGGGCCCATATTGACCCATGCTGCATCGCGCTCAGATGACCGTTAGAGGCGGGAAGCGAACGTTCATGCCAGGCAAAAAGGGACCAAACTAAGAAAGCGCCTGATGCGCGCCCGAATTGTATTCGTGGACAAACACTATGGTCACACACCCGTCAGTACACGGGCCGCCCGTATCAGAACTATCGGGTCAAGGTCAGTGCGTGCGACGGGCGGCGGTGGATCGACACGGCCCGTCAGCCCTGCGGCCGCGGAGCGCGCGGAGCGTATGGAGTACTCCACCGTAAAAACGCAATCGCGGGGCTGTTCACAGAATTGGCCAATCACTGCGAAGTTCCGTGCACCATTGGGGCGTACATCGGGGCGGTCGCCTGGTTGACGGGGCATGAACTGGCTGGTGATGTACGGCATGCGACACGGCAGAACCCGAGCGTCGTCGAACCATGCTGCCTGCGCCTTAGGGAGTTTCAGATGCCCGCAAAGCTCTTCGATGATCTCGTTGCCTGTCGCCTCCCGCATCGGTTTCTTGACAAAGTCGCCGGGCCTCTCACCGCGCAAACCGTAGCCCCAGAAGGTGTAGACACCATGTTTTTGGTCGCGGAAATGCGGCTGGTGGAACAGCACGACCGACAGCGTCCACCCTGAATCAGCAAAAGTGACAAGTCCTCCGGTGCCTGTCCGGTTGTTTGTGAAATCTTCCATGAACTCGAAAAAATCAGGGCCATCCATTGTCACCGTAAACGAATGCCATGCGGTCTTGCTCAAGTCGCCGCAGAACGCCTCGGGGCGACCAAATCCTTCGTTTTGTGCCGCCAGCTTGCGCCAAAGCGCCCAGGCACCCCCTTCTTTATCATGCAGATCAGGTGCGCGGTCGTTCGACCCTTGGGTGGTCGCGTCCGTCATCGACCCCAAGGTGAGGTAGACACGGTCATCTTCACTGATCTGCACGTGTCTTCCATCGGCCAAAGCGAGGGCCGTGATGCACCGGTCCTGCCGCGTGCCTTCAATTGTGACGTCGGTAACCTGCGTGCCGGTGGCGATCCTGACATCCCGATGCCGCAGCCATGTAACGATGGGGGCGATCAGGGACTCATACTGATTATAACGCGTGCGCAGAATGCCCGCGATGCGTGTGAAGCCCGGGAAGAGATGGATGAACCGCCGCAGGTAGCGCCGCATTTCAGTCAGCGCATGCCATGGTTGAAACGAGAACATCGTGGACCACATCAGCCAGAAGTTGCTCTCGAAGAAGGAAGGCTTGAACCAGTCCTCGATGCTCCGCCCCGCCAACCTGCTTTCTGGCTGAAGGATGAGGCGGTTGATTGCGACAATGTCATGCGCACTGAGCGTGAGGTCATAGCGGTTCTCAGCCGGTAGGCCGTCCCGAACGAGGCGGCAATTGGACGACCCGGGCACCATGCGATTGAATGCCATGATATCCTCTGTAACGCTGACGTCTGGATCGTTCACGGACGGGATTGTGTCCAGAAGGTCGAACGTGCAGGCGAAGTGTTTCTCGAACATGCGGCCACCGCGGATCATATATCCGGACTCGGCGTCGCCTGAACCGTCCAGCGATCCACCAGCAACCCCGAGCTGCTCATAGATGTGGATGTTCTTGCCTTCGACTCCTGCATCCCGGACTAAATAGACCGCAGTTGCCAGTCCAGCGATGCCACCCCCCAAAATGTGGTGTTGCTCAGGTGATGTTCGCTTTGACACTGGCCATTTCCCTTCCGGTGTGGGGCCTGCGTAAGTTAGCTCTGGGCGATTGGCATCGCGTTGCCTTAGGTTAATCCGGCGTCGGACTTGCGACTGTTCGCGTCAAGGACGCCTGCGCGGCACGCCAATTGCCGCTTGCTGAATGCCGGATCGTCTTAGGCAGTTGTTGGCAAAACGGCAGGTATGAAGCGAAAGCAGAACTTGAATAAAATGAAACAAGAGTCTGCTCCGTCCCGCAGAGCCGGCCGGGACTCCTTGCTGCAGGAACGCCTCAGGCACGCAGGATGTGCGGCTGGGGCAGAGCTGACCCAAGCCCGTCATCGCCCTGCAGCTGACGGCTGCGCGGTATTTCTTTGCCGGAACGGAAAGAACCGTCCCGTTCAGCCCGCTTGCGGACGCCAGGCGACACGGGCCTCCCCGGCCAGCATCCCGTCCTTGGCGCGGTCGAGCCGCAGATAGGCAATGCCCTTGCCGCCGGATTGGGTGAACAGCGTGCCCGCCGGCTTGCCGTCTGCGGTGATCTCCGTGCCAACCGGCGCCGTGCCGTCCACGTCCACTGTGCGGAACCCTTTGCGCAGCTCGGTCTTGTGCTTCATCCGCGCCGTCACCTCCTGGCCGACATAGCAGCCCTTGCGGAAATCCACACCGTTCAGCGCCTCGAAACCGGCTTCCAGAATATAGCTCTCCGGCCCCAGCTCAATGCCGGTCTCAGGGATGCAATGCGCCACCCGGATCGCATCCCAGTCGCTGCCGTCATCGCCGCCCTCGGCGCCGTACACCCGCCAGCCCATCGCCGCATGGCGCGGGTCGGCATGGGCGCCCGCGGGCGGCTCCCCTGTGCCGCGTTTCACCTGCAGATCGGTCATCTCCACCTGCACATCGGCGCGCAGCCGGTACATGTTCAGCCGCTTCAGCAGCCCCTCGGCCAGCGACGCCTCCACATCCAGCAGCACCGCCTCGCCGTCCGCGGCCAGAAGGAAATCCGCCAGATACTTGCCTTGCGGCGTCAGCAGCGCGGCATAGACCAGCCCGCCGTCCAGCCGGTCCACATTGTTGGTGACTAGCCCCTGCAGAAAGGGTTTGGCGTCACTGCCAGTCAGGCGCAGGATGCGGCGGTCGCTCATTTTGTGTCTCCGGTGTGGCTAAGGGGACGTTTCATAGTGCCGCCCAGTGATATAGGAAGCAGGGCGGAAGAAAACAGGAATTCCTGCCATGCCCGCGCCGGTCAGCATCATCATTCCCACCCTGAACGCAAGCGGGGAGCTGCCCGCCGCCCTCGAACATCTGATGGAGGGTCTGGCCGCCGGGCTGATCCGCGAGCTGGTGGTCAGCGATGGCGGCTCAAACGATGAAACCCGCGCCATTGCCCACTCTGCCGGGGCGGAATGGATCAGCGGCGCCGCGTCGCGCGGCGGCCAGCTGCGCCGGGGCTGTGCGGCGGCCAGGGGCAGCTGGCTTCTGGTGCTGCACGCCGACACCCACATGGAACCGGGCTGGGCTGCAGCCGTGGCGCAGCACTTGCAGGACGGGCAGGGGCGCCCCGCCTATTTCCGGCTGCGGTTCCGGGCCAAGGGGCTGATGCCTGCCTTGGTTGCCGGCTGGGCCAATCTGCGGTCCCGCCTGTTCGGCCTGCCCTATGGCGATCAGGCCCTGCTGATCCGGCGCGATATGTATGAGGCCGCGGGCGGCTACCCGGATCAGCCGCTGATGGAGGACGTGGCCCTGGTGCGGCGCCTGACGGGGCTGACCGCTTTGCCCTGCGCGGCGCTCACCAGCGCGGCGCGCTATCAGCGGGCCGGCTGGCTGCGGCGCGGGGGGCGGAACCTGTGGACGCTGATGCGGTATTTTCTGGGAGTGAAACCAGAAAGGCTGGCAAAGGCCTACAGTAAATGAAATGCCGCTCCCGGCCGAGGGGCCGGGCAGCGCCCGACCGCCCCCGACCGCCCCCATGGGCGGGCGCTTCGCTTCCGCCCGCGGTCTGGCACCGCCCTGCGCTTTCTAAGATGAAAAATGGACGTCAGCCGAACACCTTGCGCGAGAACCGGCGGAACCAGCGTTCCTTGCCGCTTGCGCCGCCGCCCGGCACCTGTTCCGCCTGAGCGGCAATGCCGGCAGTATCCACCACCGTCTTGCCGTCCTGGAACTGCAGCCGGTACAGGTCGGCATAGACGCCGCCGCGCGCCAGCAGTTCGTCGTGCGTGCCCTGGTCCAGCACCCGGCCGCGGTCCATCACCACGATCTTGTCGGCGTTGCGGATGGTCGACAGCCGGTGCGCGATCACCAGCGTGGTGCGCCCGCCGGCCAGCTTGTCCAGCGCCTGCTGCACCACCTTCTCGGATTGCGCATCCAGCGCCGAGGTGGCCTCGTCCAGCAGCAGCACCGGCGTGTTGCGCAGCAGCGCCCGCGCAATCACCACCCGCTGCCGCTGGCCGCCCGACAGGGCCGAGCCGCGCGGGCCGACCCGGGTGTCCAGCCCATGTTCCAGCTTGGGCAGGAAATCTGCCACATGCGAGGCCTCCAGCGCCGCCTGCAGCTCCGCGTCGCTGACATCGGTGCGGCCCAGAACGATGTTTTCAAGCAGGGTCTCGTCAAACAGCATCGCATCCTGGGTCACCACCGAAAACAGCCCGCGCAGATCGGCGGTTGTCAGATTGGTGACCTCAACCCCGCCCACGGTCACGGATCCCGCCTGCGGATCCACCATCCGGGTCAGCAGGTTGAAGATCGTCGATTTCCCCGCACCTGATGCGCCCACCAGCGCGGTGGTCTTGCCTGCTTCGGCCTCCAAAGTCAGCCCGTGCAGGATCCGTGCGTCGCCGTAACTCAGATCGACGCCGCTCAGGCTGATGGCAGGCAGCCCCTCGGGTGCCGCCTGCGGCTGCTCCGGCTCGCTCAGCAGGATCGGCGCATCCAGCAGCTCCTTGATCCGCTCCAGCGCTGCCGCGGCGCCCTGCCAGACGCCGGAAATATTCGCCAGCCGCCGCATCGGCTCGAAACTCAGCCCGATCGAGGTGAAAAAGCTCATGAACTGGCCGACGGTCTTTTCGCCGGCAATGATCTCGTTGCCGCCATAAAGCAGCACCGCCATGAAACCGACACCGGCCATGATGTCGGTCATCCCGGAAATCGACGAGGTGCCAAAGGCCGCCTTCACTTCCGAGCGGACAAAATCATCGGTGCGTTCGGAAAACCGGTGGACCTGATACTCCTCCAGCCGGTTCAGCTTGACCGGCACGATGCCGTGGAAAATCTCGTCCAGCCGGGTCGCCAGATCGGCGCCCAGATCCCGGGCCCGCGACGCCTTCTTGCGCACATAGCGCTGAATGGTCGAGATCGGCAGCAGCAGCACCGGCACCCCGATCAGCAGGATCAGCGTCCAGCGCCAATCAATGCTGAAGGCCACGCCCAGCACCGCCACCAGCGCCACCAGATCGCGCCCCGCGCCGGTGATCACCGCCTGCCAGACCGCGTTGATCGCATAGACATCCGACTGGATCCGCTGGATCAGCAGCCCCGGCGGATGCTGCTGGTGAAATGCCGGGTCCTGGCGGATCAGCCGCGCCAGCATGTCCTTGCGCAGATGCGCCGCCGAGGTCTGCGAGACCTTGCTCAGCAGCACCTTCTGGGTGACGCTGGACACGCCGCGCATGGTGAAAATCGCCAGAAACGCCAGGCTGACCCAGACCAGCGCGTCGGAATTGCCGGCGACAAACACCAGATCGAACATCGGCTGCATCATGTAGCCAAGCGCGCCCATGGTGGCGCCTTCCAGCAGCATGAAGATCGCGGCGATGCCCAGCAGCCCGATGTAATGGCGCAGATAGCCGCGCCACAGCCAGCCGAACAGCTCGCGGGAGGATTTGTGAGGCTTGCTCATGCGGGGAGGGTCCGGCAGGGAGTTCGGGTCATTTCGCGCCTTTTCTGACATGCCGCAACCATTTAAGCAGGTCGGTTGCAGGGCGCAAGCAATTCGCCGTGACGCGGCAGCGGGCGGAAACGCCCCCGCAGGACGGCCGCAATGGCCCGGGCCGCGTGTCAGCGGCCGCTTGGAAACAGGCGCAAGGCGGGCTTCAAGCCTTCCGCGCGTTCAGGCGGATGTCCAGCCTGGTGATAAGATGGTTGATCAGCACCGCCAGCACCAGAACAGGCACCATTCCGTACATCACCCAGACCACAAAGAAGATCCACACCAGGTTGATCCCGGCAAAGGTGATTGCGGCGATGAAGAAATCCGGCACGCTGGCCGGCAATTCAGGGTCACGCATGACAATTCTCCCGGTTCTGCCCCAAAATAGTAGTCCAGCAGGGGGGAATGTCCGGTAAAACCAGCGCGATCCGGCGGCCGTTGGCAAGTTTCAGCCGGCCCGTGCCGAAGCCAGCGCCCGCGGCAGCGCCGCGGCAAAGCCATCCAGCTCCGCCTGCGGCCCGCAGCTCACCCGGATGCAGCGGTTTTGCGGCGCGGCAAAGGGCATCCGCACAAAAATCCCCTGATCCACCAGCGAATCCAAAACTGCCTTGGCAAACACCCCGTCCCGCCCGCAGTCAATCGCCACGAAATTGGTGGCCGAGGGCAGGGCGCTCAGCCCGTTGTCCGCCGCGATCCCGGCAATCCGGGCACGGGCCTCAGCGATCTGCGCCAGCACCTGCGCCAGCCAGTCCCGGTCCTGCAGCGCCGCCAGGGCGCCGGCCTGCGCCGCCCGGTTCATGCCGAAATGATTGCGCACCTTGTTGAAGGCTGAAATCAGATCCGGGTGCGCCATCGCATAGCCCGCCCGCGCCCCGGCCATGCCATAGGCTTTTGAGAATGTCCGCATCCGGATCACCCGCGGGTCATCGGCGCTGACGGGGGCTGCGGTGCCCTCGGGCGCGCATTCCACATAAGCCTCGTCCAGCAGCAGCAGGCAGCCCGCAGGCAGATGGTCCAGCGCCGCGGCGATCTCAGCCCCCTTGTGCCAGCTGCCCATCGGGTTGTCGGGATTGGCCAGATAGACGATCTTGGCATCGACTTCTGCCGCCTTGGCAAACAACGCCCCGACATCCTCGCGGTCGTCCCGGTACGGCACCGTATGCAGCACCCCGCCGAACCCGGCCACATGATAGTTGAATGTCGGATAGGCCCCGAGCGAGGTCACCACCGCATCGCCCGGCCCGATCAGCAGCCGCACCAGATACCCCAGCAGCCCGTCGATGCCTTCGCCGACAATGATATGCTCCGGCCGCACCGCGTGATGCGCCGCCAGCGCCTGGCGCAGATCATGGCTTTGCGCATCGCCGTATTTCCAGATCTCCGCGGAAGCCTGCGCCATCGCCGCAACCGCCTTGGGCGAAGGGCCGAATATGTTCTCATTGGCGCCTAGCCGCGCGGCAAAAGCCTGGCCGCGGGCGCGCTCCTGGGTTTCGGGGCCGACAAACGGCACGGTGGCGGGCAGGGATTGCGCAAGCGGGGTATAGCGGGGACCAGTCATGCGTGCAGATAACCGCAAGCTCGCGAAGGGGGCAAGGCTTGCGTCGCCGCAGCCGCCCGCGCAGATCTGCACGGGATCTTTCAGGAATTCTTTCATGCGTTTTGTCTGCGCCCTGCTGGCCGCAGCCCTTGCCTGCCTCCTGTTCTGGCCGGTGCCGGTGGACCCCATCGCCTAAGATCCGCCTACCGCGCCCGGGTCCACCGGCCCTGGCTCATGAGGGACAGGGCAGGCCGGCGCGAGGTCTTCCTCAATAGCCTCCCCGGCTATCCTGGCAACCTCGAGGCGCAGGGCGGCGGCACCTATTGGCTTGCCTTTGCCAGCCCGCGCCTGCCGCCGGAAAAGCTTATGCCCTATCCGTTTCTGCGCAATCCGATCTGGCGGCTGGGGCCGCTGGTGCGCCCGGCCCCGGTGCATCGCGGCATGCTGATGCAGTTCGACGGGCAGGCGAACATCCTGCGCACCCTGCAGGATCCGGACGGGCGCCTTGGCGTCACCACCGGCGGCAAGAGCGCGGGCGGGCGGCTTAATGTGATGACGCTCGGCTCTCCCTGGTTCGCCCGCCTGCCGCTGGCGCCCTGATCCTGCCCCCACGTAGCACTGGCAACCCTCCCGCATCCGGGGCAGGCTGGCTGCAGATCAGCAGCGGGGAACACACCATGGCCCGAGTCACCACCGGCTACAAGGACCACATCGCCTATGTCACGCTTGCCCGCCCGGACAAGCACAACGCCCTCGACGATGCGATGATCGAGGCGATCATCGCCGCCGGGCAGGAGGTCGCCGCCTCGGATGCCCGCGCGGTGGTGCTGGCCGGATCAGGCAAAAGCTTCTGCGCGGGCCTCGACATGGCCAGTTTCACCAGCCTGATGCAGCGCGACCTGAACAGCCTGGTGATGGAGCGGACCCACCATGACGCCAATGCGTTCCAGGAGGTGGCGATGGTCTGGCGCCGGGTGCCGGTGCCGGTGATCGCTGCCATCCACGGCGCCTGTTTCGGCGGCGGGCTGCAGATCGCGCTGGGCGCCGACATCCGCATTGCCCACCCCGAGGCGCAGCTGTCGGTGATGGAAATGAAATGGGGGCTGATCCCGGATATGGGCGGCATGGCGCTGCTGCCGCGGCTGCTGCGCTCCGACGTGCTGCGCCGGCTCACCTACACGGCCGAGAAAATCGGCGCCCGGCAGGCGCTGGACTGGGGCCTGCTGAGCGAACTGTCAGACAGCCCGCTGACCCGCGCCCAGGAGCTGGCCGCCGTCATCGCAGCAAAAAGCCCCTCCGCCATCCGGGCCGCCAAACGCCTGATCGCTGTCGCCGAAAGCGGCGCCGCCCAGGCCGATGTGCTGCTGGCGGAAAGCGCCGAACAGCTTGAGCTGATCGGCAAGCCGGATCAGATGGAGGCGGTCGCCGCACAGCTGCAAAAACGCTCTGCGGACTTCGGCTGACGCGGCGCCCGCTTCCGGCTGATGCCGTGCCCTGCATTCTTCTTTGCGGCGCAAATACGCCCGTCCCGCGGCCGGGCAGGCCGCCTTGCCGCCTTGCCGCCGAGGGCGCACGCGCGCCCGGAACCGGCGCCGTCCTGTCGGCTGGCCTTCGGAAACCGCAACAGTGCTTTCTCGTCAATTTTTCCGAATATCCGCTTCTGCCGGCGGGAAACCGCCGCCAGCCGGCAGAAAAATGCCGCGTAGAATCAGCAGAAACCCCGATTAACTTTTTGGCAACATTTGCGGGCGAATTCTGCCGTCAGCAGGGCACAAATCAGGCCAATCGAGCATTCGGAATTCTGCTGCCGGGAGGCCCGTTCGGGCGCCGGATGGCTGGTTGCGCTCTGAACACCTGCAGTACATCCGGCTGAGGCGCCCCTGTCTCAGGACCGGACTTCAGAAAGGAGCGAGGCTGATGCAAATGGTGCAGAAAAAATGGTTCATCTTGTTTGAAAGCGGCGCCCTGCTCTCCCGCACCGGGGACAGGATCACCTATTTCTATGACGAGGCTCTGAGCTTCGCAGACCGCGAGGCGGCCCGGCGCTACCTTGCGGCCAATGGAAACAAGGTCAGCTGCACCGGCCTGCGCCCGTCGCTGACCGAAGCGGCCTGAAAGGATGGCTTGCCGCCAGCTGCAGGCCCCCGGCGGCAGAGGCGGCGATGCCTGGCGCGGCACGCTGGCTGCGCGCCGTCAGCGGGGTGATGATCTCCGCCTCGGCGCTGGTGTTCTGGGCCTGGACCAGCGGCGCGGGACAGGCGGCAGAGGATCAGCCCGTCTGGTTCACCCTGACCGCATTGCGGTTTCTCTGGCTGCCGTTCCGCAGCGGTGCCGGGCTGCGCCCGGCGGTCAGGCCTCCGGCCCGCCAGCCCCTGACCCGCCAGCCTCTGACCCGCCAGCCCCTGACCCGCCAGACATGAAAAAAGCCGCGCCCTGTGCAGGCGCGGCTTTCTGTTCAACTGATCTGCGGCCGGCTTACAGCGACGCGTCGTAGATCTTTGAGATATTAGCCCCCAAGGCGGCATCGTACTCCGCATCGCTCATGGCGGCGTTCAGCCCTTCGGTCAGCGCCCGGCTGAACGAGGCGATCATCTTCCTGTTCTGCGACAGGCGCGCGCAGGCGGTGTCGGTGCTGTAGCCGCCGGACAGCGCCACAACGCGGACCACATTGGCGTGATCCGCCAGATCATCATAAAGGCCCGGTTTGGTCGGGATGGTCAGCTTCAGCGCCACCTTGCAGTCCGCGGGCAGGGCATTCAGCTGCTCCAGGATCTCCGTCTTCAGGACCTCTTCGGCCTCTGCCTTGGTTGCGGAATTGATGTCCACTTCCGGCTCGATGATCGGCACCAGGCCGGCCGCGGCGATCTGCCGGCCCACTTCGAACTGCTGGGCGGCAACCGCCTTGATGCCCGCGGCATTGGCGTCCTTGATGACCGAGCGCATCTTGGTGCCGAAAATACCTGCATCATTGGCCCGGGCCAGCAGCGCATCCAGCTCCGGCATCGGTTTCATCATCTGCACGCCGCTCGCTTCTTCCGCCAGGCCCTTGTCGACCTTCAGGAACGGCACCACGCCGCAGCTGTTCCACAGATACTCAGCCGTCGGTGTGCCGCCGATGGCACTGTCCATGGTCTTCTCAAACAGGATCGCGCCCAGGATCCGGTCCTTGCCGAAGCTCGGCGAGGTGATGATGCGGGTGCGCATCTTGTGGATCTCGGCGAACATCTCGTCGTCGTTTGAATAGGCGTCTTCATTCACGCCATAAAGCTTCAGCGCTTTCGGGGTCGAGCCGCCCGACTGGTCCAGCGCGGCGATAAAGCCCTTGCCGTTGGCGATGCGGTCGAGTTGTGCCTGATGTACGGAAGCGTCTTTGGCCATAATGCGTCACTCTTCTTGGGAATGGTCTGTCTTGGCGCTGTCTATACCGCGAATCCGCTGGAAAACAACGGGGTGTTGCGCTAACGGCGCCAGGATTTGCCGCCTGCGGCAGCAGATCGCGCAGCAGATCGCGCGGCGCCGCGGCAGCAGGCGTCAGCCCAGCCAGTCCTTGCGGGTGACCGCGTCATTCAGCGCAATCAGATCGCCGCGCAGCTCTTCCAGGCTGACCGGCCCGCCCAGGCACACCCGCACCGCTTCCTCCGGCTGGCCGGTGACGGTGAAGGCATCGCTGGGCAGGATGCCGATCTGGCGGGTCGCCATGCGGCCCATCACCTCGGCCCGGCTGGTGCCGCGCGGCAGGGTCAGCCACAGGTTGAAGGCCAGCGGGTCCGCATCGGCGGAGCACGCCTGCAGCACCTCCGCCGCCAGCGCCTGCCGCGCGGCCGCGGCCTTGCGCACAAAGGCCTGGATCTCCGCCGCGGTGCCGTCCTCGATCCAG
Source organism: Leisingera methylohalidivorans DSM 14336 (assembly GCF_000511355.1). Taxonomy (NCBI): domain Bacteria; kingdom Pseudomonadati; phylum Pseudomonadota; class Alphaproteobacteria; order Rhodobacterales; family Roseobacteraceae; genus Leisingera; species Leisingera methylohalidivorans. The sequence goes on from NC_023135.1 coordinate 1,061,253, forward strand.
CGCCCCAGCAGCGCCAGGTTCAGCGGCGACACCATCACATGCATCGACCGCAGCGCCTGGCTGAACTGCCCCATCAGGCCGCGCTGCGGCACCGTGGTGCAGGCCAGCCGCAGCCCGGCGCCGAAACATTTGGACAGGCCCGCCACATGCCAGCCCAGATCCGGGATCAGGCTGCTGATGGCGGCCGGCGCCTCCTGGGCGACAAAGCAATAGGCGTCATCCTCGATCAGCGGCAGCTCATGCTTTTGCAGCACCGCGGCAATCTCCTGCCGCCGCGCCGCGGGCATGGTGCGGGTGGTCGGGTTCTGCAGGGTCGGGTTCAGATACAGCGCCGCCGGCCAGTGGCCGGTGACGGCCTTTTCCAGCGCCTCCGGCAGAATGCCGTCACGGTCTGCGGCCAGTCCGATCAGCCGGATCCCCAGCCGGGCCGCAATCGACCGCAGCCCGGGATAGGTCACAGCCTCGCACAAAACGGTCGAACCCGGCGCGCAGAGCAGCGTCAGGATTGCATAGAGACTGGCATGGGTGCCCGGCGTGATCGCCAGCCGTTCCGGCGCGCAGGGCAGGTGGTTTGCCTGCAGTAAATCCGCCGCAATGGCCCGGTCCTGCGGGCTGCCGGTCACCGATTGATAGCGCAGCAGCGGCATCAGATTGGCCGAGACATGCTCCAGCCCCTTTTGCATCTGCGCCAGCAGCGCCGGGTCGTCCGGCTCCGGCGGCATGTTCATCATCGGGTCTTCCTCCAGCGCCCGGCGCGGATCGGGGCGTTCCGGCAGCGCGTCCGGCGCCTTCACGAATGTGCCGCGGCCGACGAAGCTCTCGATATAGCCGCGCCGCACCGCTTCGGCGTAACCGCGGGCGACGGTTGAGAAATCGACGCCCAGATCCTGCGCCACCCGCCGTTGCGGCGGCAGCCGGTCGCCGGGGGACAGCACGCCCGCGCCGATATCCGCCTTGATCGCTTCGGCGATCTCCACGTAGCGGGGCTTGCCGCTGTTCAGGCTGGAAGGGGTCCAGGGTTTCATCTGCGCTGTCTCCCGCCGGTGTTCCGGCGCATTGTGTCATGATTGATCGGTTCAATGCCTGATTTCCGCCGTCAATGCAACTTCAATGAGGGTATATTGACTTTATGTTGATTGCATTCAATGCGGGAATCACTGTATCAGGCGGCAAACCCAAGGAGACGCCGCGATGACTGGGATGGATGTTTTGCAACAGGACCAGCGGGAGCTGAAGCCGGCCTTGCTGAAGGGGCTGCGCCTGCGCTGTCCGAACTGCGGCGAAGGCAAGCTGCTGCACAGTTATCTGAAAGTGTACGACGGCTGTTCGGAATGCGGTCAGGAATTGCACCACCAGCGCGCCGATGACGGCCCGGCCTATCTGACCATCCTGGTGGTGGGCCACATCCTCGGCTTTGCGCTGCACATCGTCTATACGCAATTGCGCCCGGACCCCTGGACCCTGGCGATCATCATGTCGGTGATCACGGCGGGGGCGTCGCTGGCGATGCTGCCGCGGATGAAGGGGCTGGTGGTGGCCTATCAATGGGCCAAGCGGATGCACGGTTTCTGAACCGGCCTGAATGAAATCAATAAAAAGGCAAAAGGCGGGCCGCTGGCCCGCCTTTTTCTGTATGTTCCCGGCGCCGCGCAGCGGCGCCGGGCCCAACGGACGCTGCTCACGTGATGTGAGCCAGGCGGCGGGCGGGAGACCCCTGCCTGCCGCACGATCCCTCAGACCAGGCGCGAGGTGTCTTTGGCGGCGCGCACGAAATCGTCAAACAAAGGATGCGGCGCAAACGGCTTGGACTTCAGTTCCGGGTGGAACTGCACGCCGATGAACCAGGGATGGTCTTTCCATTCCACGATTTCCGGCAGGCGGCCGTCGGGCGACATGCCCGAGAAGTTCAGCCCGCATTCTTCCAGCTTTTCGCGGTATTTGATGTCCACCTCATAGCGGTGGCGGTGGCGTTCCTCGATATGGGTGCTGCCATAGGCGGCGGCCACTTTGGAGCCTTCGGTCAGCGCCGCGTCATAGGCGCCCAGGCGCATGGTGCCGCCCTTGTCATCATCGGCCTTGCGGCTGATCTTGTGATTGCCCTGCACCCATTCCTTCAGGTGATAGACCACCGGTTCGAACCGTTTCCTGCCAGCCTCATGGTCGAATTCCTCGGACCCGGCCTCGGCAATGCCCGCGACGTTGCGCGCGGCCTCGATGACCGCCATCTGCATGCCGAGGCAGATGCCCAGATAGGGCACCTTGTTTTCGCGCGCATATTGCGCCGCCTTGATCTTGCCCTCGGTGCCGCGCTCGCCAAAGCCGCCGGGCACCAGGATCGCGTGGTATCCCTGCAGGTAGGGGGCGGCGTCTTCCTTGTCGAACAGCTCGGCGTCGACCCATTCGATCTTCACCTTCACCCGGTTCGACATGCCGCCGTGGGTCAGCGCCTCGGCGATGGATTTATAGGCGTCTTCCAGCTGGGTGTATTTGCCGACAATGGCCACCTTCACTTCGCCTTCGGGGTTGTAGATGCGGTCGGCCACATCTTCCCAGCGGGCCAGGTTCGGCTTGGGGGCAGGGGAGATGCCGAAAGCATCCAGGACCGCCTGATCCATGCCTTCGCGGTGATAGGCCAGCGGCGCCTCGTAGATCGATTTCAGATCCTGCGCGGCAATCACCGAGTCGGGGCGCACGTTGCAGAACAGCGCCAGCTTTTCACGCTCTTTCTTCGGGATCGGCCCTTCGGAGCGGCAGACCAGGATGTCCGGCGCCAGGCCGATCGAGCGCAGCTCCTTGACCGAGTGCTGGGTCGGTTTGGTCTTCAGCTCGCCGGACGCCTTGATATAAGGCAGCAGGGTCAGGTGCATGAACAGGCACTGGCCGCGCGGCTTGTCCTGGGCGAACTGGCGGATCGCCTCGAAGAAGGGCAGGCCTTCGATGTCGCCGACGGTGCCGCCGATCTCGCAGAGCATGAAGTCCACCTCATCCTCGCCGATCGAGATGAAATCCTTGATCTCGTTGGTGACATGCGGAATGACCTGGATGGTCTTGCCGAGGTAATCGCCGCGGCGCTCTTTCTCCAGCACGTTGGTGTAGATCCGGCCCGAGGAGATCGAGTCGGTCTTGCGGGCGGGCACGCCGGTGAAGCGTTCGTAGTGGCCCAGGTCCAGATCGGTCTCGGCGCCGTCGTCGGTGACAAAGACCTCGCCGTGTTCAAACGGGCTCATCGTGCCCGGATCGACGTTCAGATAGGGGTCCAGCTTGCGCAAGCGAACGGAGTAGCCGCGCGCCTGCAGGAGCGCGCCAAGCGCTGCCGAGGCCAGGCCTTTGCCCAGAGATGAAACAACACCGCCAGTAATGAAAATGAAACGCGCCATGAGTATCGGCTGCCCCCGTGAGAAGTCAGATTTCAGCTGCCCGGCGGGTTTTGAAACAGGTTCAAAAACCGCTGCACCACGGGACTTTATATATAAAGGATTCGCGCGACATACGCAAGGGAACCGCAAGATGCTGTTGCGGCTCCTAAAACCCTCTCAAGGTGTAGTGTATCAGTCTGCGCTGGGAACCAGCGGAGCGTTGTCGCCTTCGCTGGGCGGCAGCAGATCGCTGCCCAGCGGCGCCGCCGGTGCGCCCGGATCTTCGGTCTGCGGCACGGCCAGACGGTCGGTGACCGAGGCGCCCGCTGATTTCTGCGCGGCCAGAACGGTCAGGGTGATCGAGGTGCAGATGAAGGCAATCGCCAGCAGCCAGGTCAGCCTGCTGAGCGCGGTGGCTGCCGCGCGGCCGGAGATCGCTCCGCCGCCGCCGCCGCCGCCCATGCCAAGGCCGCCGCCTTCGGAACGCTGCAGCAGTACAACTGCAATCAGGCCGAGAGCCAAAAGAAGATGGATGATGAGAACAACGTTTTCCATGGGTCCCTGCGGCGGTTGGCTGAGTATCGGGCGGTAAATAGGCAAGATTGACCGGGGGGGCAAGGGCGGAGTTTGCTTCGCCTTGGAGCATCGGCGTGACGTGCGGTCAGAGGGCCTGTTGCGGCCTTTGCGCAGTGCATTGTGACTGGACGCGGGCCCTGGCGGCAGGGCAGAGTTTTTTCATGCCTCATGATGACCCTGACCACCCGCACGCTCTTTTACCGCCGGAACCCGCCTTGCGGGTCAAAGCGCTGGAAACGATTCTCGTTGAAAAAGGGCTGATTGATCCCGCCGCGCTGGAGGAGATCATCGAGACCTATCAGAACAGGATCGGCCCGCAGAACGGCGCCCGGGTGGTGGCGCGGGCCTGGAGCGACCCGGAGTTCAAGGCGGCGCTGCTGGCGGATGCCGATCCGGTGCTGGCAGACCTGGGCTATTACGGCCGCCAGGGCGAGCATATGGTGGTGGTGGAGAACACGCCCGCGCAGCACAATATGGTCGTTTGCACCCTGTGCAGCTGCTACCCGTGGCCGCTGCTGGGCATTCCGCCGGGCTGGTATAAATCCGACGCCTACCGCGCCCGGGCGGTGCGGGAGCCGCGCAAGGTGCTGGCGGATTTCGGCGTAACCCTGCCCGAAGGCACCGCGGTGCGGGTCTGGGATTCGACCGCTGAGGTGCGGTATCTTGTGCTGCCGGTGCGCCCCGAAGGCAGCGCGGGTCTGAGCGAGGATGATTTGGCGGCGCTGGTCACCCGTGACAGCATGATCGGCACCGGTCTGGCAAAAGTGCCGGAAGGGGCGCCGTCATGACCCGGGTGCATGACATGGGCGGGCGATTCGGCGACGGCCCGGTGGTGCCGGAAGCCGCGGATGCACCGGTGTTTGCCGAAGACTGGCATGCCCGCGCATTGGCGGTGACGCTGGCCTGCGGTGCGCTGGGGCAGTGGAACATCGATACCTCGCGCCATGCGCGCGAGCGGCTGTCTCCGCAGGATTACAGCCGCTTTTCCTACTATGAGAAATGGATCGCGGCGCTGGCGGATCTTCTGGTCGAAAAAGATGTGCTGACGCGGGAGGATCTGCAGGGCAAGGGCGCGGCGGGGCTGCACGCGCTGGCGGAACGGGCCTTGACGGCCAAGAATGCCGCCGCTGCGCTGGCCAAGGGCGGCCCGGCGGACCGGCAGGGCGGGCCGAAGCCGCGGTTCAATCCGGGGCAGGCGGTGCGGGCGCGACTGCCGGCGGATAATGCGCTGGTGGACGGCGGCCACACGCGGCTGCCGCAATATGCCGCCGGGGCGCGCGGTTATATTCTGCGGATGCATGGCACCCATGTGTTTCCTGACAGCAGCGCGCATGGGCTGGGCGAGGCGCCCGAGCCGCTGTATGCGGTGCGGTTTCCGGCGCGCGTGCTGTGGGCGCATGCAGAACACCCGGGGGACGAGGTGGTGCTGGATCTGTGGCAAAGCTATCTGGAGCCGCTATGAGTGACTGTGCAGGCATATCCGCGCCGGAGCCTGTGTTTGCCGAACCCTGGCACGCGCAGGTCTTTGCTCTCACGGTGCAACTGAACGAGGCTGGGAGGTTTACCTGGGCGGACTGGGTGCAGCGGTTCTCGGCCACGCTGAAACGCCACGGGCTGAACCGGGAGCTGGATGGCGGCGAGGATTATTTCCGCGCCTGGCTGGAGACGCTGGAGCAGGTTCTGGCCGATGACGGCACGGCCTCCCGCGCCGAGGCCGAGGGGATGCGCAGCCGTTGGGAGGAGGCCTATCTGTCCACCCCGCATGGCGCGCCGGTGCATCTGCAGGGCTGAATGCGCCCGCAGGTCCGGCCGCCGGGGGGCATTGCGCCCTAAGCGGGTCTGTCTGTCTGTCTGTCTGTCTGCTGACGCTTTGTCTTATGTCGGGGTACCGGATAGCAAGGGGGGCGGCGCCGCCGGTGAGAGGATGGACAGACCCCGCAGGGCCTGCTCGGACAGGAGTTCCTGAACGACCCCCTTATTATCGGGGCCGGTCTCCGGGTGCTGCGCAGGCAGCCGCACAGATGCCTGTGCCTTGTATCATGGCCCCGCGCGCGGAGCCATGGCGGGCGATCGATCAGCTGGCAGTCTGTCCGACGGGGATGAGGATCGCGTGAAGCGTGCGTGCGGCGGGTGCGCAACACCCGCCCGGTATCAAGGCGCGGCAGCGCCGCCGGGCGAGCGCCTGCCCGCCCCAACGGGCTGGCGCTTTCGAGACGGCAGTGCTCCATTAGTAACTCGTACGGATGTTGCGGGGATAAATTGCCCCGCACAAGCGCAGCGGCGCCCCCCCCGCGGGCAGACGCCCGCCCTTTTGCCGAAGGGACGATTGCCCTTTTTGTCAGTTCGGGAATCAGCGGCAAGCCGGCGCATTCGCGCCCGCCCAGGCAGGCGCAGCCCTTGGTGATCGGGCTGAAAAGGGTGTCTGGCGTCTGACTGCGGCGAAAAACCGGTTCCCCTGCCGGTGCAGCATCGCTATATGAGCGTGGGTTTGAACCAAGACTGTAAAGGACCGGATATGGCCAATGTCGTCGTAGTCGGCGCCCAGTGGGGCGACGAAGGTAAAGGCAAGATCGTGGATTGGCTGAGCGAGCGTGCGGACGTGATCGCGCGCTTCCAGGGCGGCCACAACGCCGGCCATACGCTGGTCATTGACGGCAAGGTCTACAAGCTGCACGCGCTGCCCTCGGGTGTGGTGCGCGGCGGCAAGCTGAGCGTCATCGGCAACGGTGTGGTGCTGGACCCCTGGCACCTGATGAAAGAGATCGCCACGGTCCAGGCGCAGGGTGTGGAGATCTCGCCGGAAACCCTGATGGTTGCGGAAAACACGCCGCTGATCCTGCCGCTGCATGGCGAATTGGACCGGGCGCGCGAAGAGGCGGCCTCGAAAGGCACCAAGATCGGCACCACCGGCCGCGGCATCGGCCCGTGTTATGAGGACAAGGTGGGCCGCCGTGCGATCCGCGTGGCGGATCTGGCCGATGAGGCAACGCTGATTGCCCGTGTCGACCGCGCGCTGCAGCATCATGATCCGCTGCGCAAGGGGCTGGGCGTCGATCCGGTCGACCGCGACGCGCTGATCGAGCAGCTGAAAGAGATCGCACCGCAGATCCTGCCCTATGCGGCGCCGGTCTGGAAGGTGCTGAACGAGAAGCGCAAGGCGGGCAAGCGGATCCTGTTCGAAGGCGCGCAGGGCGCCCTGCTGGACATTGATTTCGGCACCTATCCCTTTGTGACCTCCTCCAACGTGATTGCGGGCCAGGCGGCCACCGGCGTGGGCATCGGCCCCGGCTCGATCGATTATGTGCTGGGCATTGTCAAAGCCTATACCACCCGGGTCGGCGAAGGCCCGTTCCCGACTGAGCTGTTGCAGGCCGATGGCTCGCCGGATGCGGATGGCCAGCGTCTGGGCGAGCGCGGCCATGAGTTCGGCACCACCACCGGCCGCCAGCGCCGCTGCGGCTGGTTTGATGCCTGCCTGGTGCGCCAGACCTGCGCCACTTCGGGCATCAATGGCATTTCGCTGACCAAGCTGGATGTGCTGGACGGGTTCGAGACCCTGAAGATCTGTGTCGGCTATGAGCTGGACGGGGAACGTCTGGACTACCTGCCGACCGCGGCAGACCAGCAGGCCCGCTGCACCCCGATCTACGAGGAAATGCCGGGCTGGAGCGAAAGCACCGAAGGCGCGCGCAGCTGGAACGACCTGCCGGCCAATGCGATCAAATACGTGAAACGGGTGGAAGAGCTGATCGATTGCCCGGTGGCATTGCTGTCCACCAGCCCGGAGCGGGACGACACCATTCTGGTGACCGACCCGTTTGCCGACTGATGGCCGGGAGCAAGGGGCTGAGCTACAAGGCCCGGCGGCGCTGGGCGCTGGTGATCCTGCTGGTCGGGATGCCGGTCTACATCGTGGCCGCGGTCACGGTGATGAACTGGCTGGACCGGCCGCCGCTGTGGCTGGAGCTGCTGGTCTATGTGGCGCTGGGGGTTGCCTGGGTGCTGCCGTTCAAATTTGTGTTCCGCGGCGTCGGCCAGGCGGAGCCGGACGCGGAAGATCAGTAAGCGCAGGGGCGCTGCCCCGCAGGTTTGAAGGGGTAGAGGGGCGCTGCCCCTCAGGTTTGAGTGGAGAGGGGCGCTGGCCCTCAGGTTTGAATGAAGAGGGGCGCTGGCCCTCTTGGCCCTGCGGGTCAATTCACCCCGGGGTATTTCTGCACAGATGAAGCAGCATCTGGCCGGTGGAACGGAAAAAGGCGGCCCCGGAGGCCGCCTTTTTTGTGTGTTCTGTCCGGGGTGTCAGCCTGCGGCGCGTTTGCCGGGCTTGAAGCCGATGTCGCCGGAGGCGGTGAACTTGCCGTTGCCGGAGCGTTCGATCTTGCCGTCGCGCAGGAGCTGGCCGAAGGAGCGCAGCCCGTCCTCGCGGTTGAAGTCGCTGCTGCCGGCGCTGCGCGCCTTGCTCATCAGCTGCGGGCGCGAGAAGTGGTCGCGGCCTTCGACAAAGCTGATATAGGCGGCGGCGGCTTCCAGCAGCTCATGCAGCTCGGCGGCGCCGCGGTCGGCGGCGTAGGAGGCAAAGCCGCTGCTGCCTTCGGTGCCGTCGTCCAGAACCCCAGCCGAGACCCGGCGCGGGCGCACCGGCTGCTGCGGCGCGCTGCCTTCGTCAATGCGCTGTTCGGCCACCAGTTTCAGCGGCGCCGGGCGGGCGGCCGGGGCGGCCGGGCGTTCCGAGGCGTTCGGGCGGGGTTCCGGGCGGCGCGGGCGGACCACGCTGGCCAGGTCTTCGCGGTAGGGTTTGGCGCCATCGCTGCCTGCGCTGACGGCGGCAGCGCCTTCGGCCTTGGTGGCGGCGACGGCGGCGCGCAGCTGGCTGTAGGCCTCGCGGGAAGAGGTTGTGTCCGGGTCTTCGAGTTTTTCGTCGGCGGCGGCCATCAGCCGGGAGACATCGCTGTCCGGCAGCCCGGCGGCTGCGGGCTGGGCCGGGGCTTCGGCATCGGGCGATTCAGCGGCACCTTCATCCGCCTCGGAGGCGGCGAGGATCTCGGCCTCCACCTCGGCCAGTTCGCGCATCAGGTCGGCTTCGTCGTCTTCCGAAAGGGACGGCTGGGCGGGCGCCGGGTCTTCGCTGGCATTGGTTTCCTGCAGCTGTCCAGAGGCGACGGCCTGGTCAAAATCGGCGCGTTTGACCTTGGTGATCCGCACCCGGGCCGGAGCAGGCTTGGCGGCGGCCTCGTCAGCGGTGCTGCCGGCGCCGCGGCTGTCTGCGGCATCTGCGGTATCTGCAGCAGCCGGCGCAAGGTCTTCATCCTGCAGGCCGGCAAACAGGCTGCCGCCGTCTTGTGCGGGCGCATCGCTTGCTGTTTCGGCGGCCCCGGTGTTCAGGTCCAGGCGGTCCAGTGCCTTGGCGATTGCATCGTCGCCTTCATCATCGAAGTCCGGCGCGCCGTCGCTGCCATCCTCCAGCAGCGCGCTGGTGATGTCCTCGGCTGCGCTTTCCAGCACATCGTCGGCATGTTCGTCTTCGGTGAAGTCTTCGACAGGGGTCTGTGCCACCACCGCGCGGATGCGCTGCAGCTTGGCGGCGATGCTGTCGGCGGCCGGCACGGTGTCTTCTTCGCGGCGGACGGGCGCTGCGGCGTGTTCTTCGGTTTCCGCCTCGGTCTCGGCCTCCGGCTCGTTGACTTCGAGCAGTTCGACGGAAGAGGAAGCCTTGGCCGGAGCGGAGTCTTCGCTTGCGGTTTCCAGCACGGCGGTGATGGTTTCTTCGGCTTCGGCTTCGGCTTCGGCTTCGGCTTCGGCTTCGGCTTCGGCTTCGGCTTCGGCTTCGGCTTCGGCGATTTCTGCGGCGAGTTCTGCGGCGGCGGCCTTGGCTTCTTCGGCAATGGCTTCGGCAGCGGCTTTGGCCTCTTTGGCTGCAAGCCTGTCTGCCTGAGCTTCGGCCTCAGCTGCTGCGGGCTGTTCCGCCGGCTCCGCTGCCGCCGGGGCAGGGGTTTCGGCGGCTTGGTCCGCGGCGGGTGCCGGAGCGGGCTGTTCAGCAGCCGGCGCAGCGGCCGGTGCGGTTTCTGCCGCAGGTGCAGGTGCAGGTGCCGGAGCGGCAGCCGGGGCCGGCGCCGGGGCTTCGGCAGCAGCGGCGCCAAGGGCCGGGGTGGCGGCGCGCAGGTGAATGCCGCCGTCGCTGGTGCGGGCCTCGACCTGGCGGGCAATTTCGCGCTGGGCGATGCGGGCCAGCATGTCGGCGTCGGGTTGCGGCGGTTCCGCCCCAAAGTAACGGTCATCGGAAGCCAGGTCGCGGAAGTACTCGGCAATCGCCTTCATTGTGCCGAAGGAATCCTCGAACCCTTCCAAAGTGCAGGAAAAGGTTCCATAGGATACGGTCAAGACTTTGTTGTTATGTACCATCAGCTCGCTCGTCTTCGTCACATCAGTTGTTATTTACCATATGGGCTTGAAGGACCAATTTTGCTCGAATCCGTGCAATTGATCGTATCATTTTGTGTTCACATTGTGACTTGTTTCCAAAACTGCCAGGAATGCTGCCCATGAATCATCTGATTGTTGAGGAATTGGAACCAATCACCCTGGTTGGCGGCGGTGAGCTGGCCTCCGGCGCGCTGGAAGAGGCGCTGGCGCTGGCGCCGGTGCTGGCGGCGGCGGATGGCGGCGCGGTTGCGGCGCTGGCGGCGGGGCATGTGCCGCAGGCGGTGATCGGTGATTTCGACTCGCTGCCCGGGGATGTGCGGGGCCGGCTGCCGCCGGGCAGCCTGTTTCCGGTGGCGGAGCAGGACAGCACCGATTTCGACAAGGCGCTGCGCAGGATTGCGGCGCCGGCGGTGCTGGCGGTGGGGTTTCTGGGCGCACGGGTGGATCACCAGCTGGCGGCGTTCAATACGCTGGTGCAGGGGCATCCGGCGCCGTGTGTGCTGATCGGCGAAACCGAAGTGATCTTTCACCTGACCCATGCGGTCGAGCTGCCCGCAGAGGCGGGGGAGGTGATCTCGCTGTTTCCGATGCAGGAGGTGACCGGGCGTTCGGAAGGACTGGAGTGGCCCATCGGCGGGCTGCGGATGTCGCCGATGGGGCGGATCGGCACCTCGAACCGGGCCACCGGGCCGCTGCGGCTGGTGCCGGAGGGGCCGGGGCTGCTGGCGATCGTGCCGCGGCGGCTGCTGGCCGAGGTGGTGGCGGCGGTCAGGCTGGACCTCGGGCAGGATCTCAGGCGGGGTTGATCCGTTCCTCGGTTTCCGAGGCCTTGCGCTCGCGCAGCACCGCATAAAGCCCGGCGCTGATGGTCAGCAGGATGCCGAAGGCGGCCAGCGTGTTGGGCAGCTCGGAAAAGATCAGCCAGCCGAAGAACACCGCCACCGGGATTTCCAGGTATTGCATCGAGGCCAGCGTGGCGGTGGGGGCAAAACGCAGGCTCCAGGTCATCAGCAGATGCGCGATGGTGCCCAGCACGCCGGTCGCAGCCAGCAAGCCCCAGGTGTGGCTGGGCGGCATGTCGAAGTTGAGGCCGACCAGGCCTGCATTGTCACCGAACCACAGCATCGGCAGCATGAACAGGCTGGCCAGTAGGCCGGAGACCGCCTGCAGCGAGACCGGTTCGGTCTCCTTTGCGATCTTGCGGGTGGCCAGCATGAACAGGGCAAAGATCACCGCCACCAGCACCGGCCACAGGGCGTTCCAGCCCACCGCGGCAAAGCTTGGCTGAATGACCAGAAGGGTGCCGGTGAAGCCGGCCGCGCAGGCGCCGAGGCGGCGCAGCCCGACTTCTTCGTTCAGGACGTATTTGCCCAGGAGCAGCATGATGAAGGGCATCACAAAGGCAATCGCCACCGCATCGGCCAGGGGTAGGTATTTGAAGGCGGTGAACATGGCGCCGACGCCGCCCATTTGCAGCAGGGTCCGCAGCAGCAGGTAAGGCAGCACATGCCGCGGCATTCTCAGCGAGCAGCCCAGCAGCCAGGCAAAGGGGACCAGCAGCGCCGCCTGAAAGGCGAAGCGGGCAAAGACGATCTGCCCCACGGGAATATGGGCGCCCAGCAGTTTGGCGATGGCGTCGCAGACCGGGATGGTCACGCAGAAGCCCAGCATCAGGGCAATGCCGAGGAGGGGGCGGTCCTGTATCATGGCGCCACGCTAGGCCGGCGCGGTGGGCGGTGCAAGCTGGAGTTGCGGGGGAAAGAGGAGCGCTGCACTCTTTTCGGGAGGTGGTGCGCCGCGGCACGGCCCGCGCCTGACCTTGCCCCCGGTCAGGCGCATACGCGCCTTCCCAAGGTCAGCCACGGGCCTTGTGTCACGCTCTCTTTGCAGGACAGCGGGGGCTCAGCAGTTGGGGACGTTCACCGCCAGGCCGCCGAGCGAGGTTTCCTTGTATTTGTCATGCATGTCGGCGCCGGTCTGGCGCATGGTTTCGATGCAGGCGTCCAGCGGCACGAAGTGCTGGCCGTCGCCGCGCAGCGCGAGGGAGGCGGCGGAGACCGCCTTGATCGCCGCGAGGCCGTTGCGCTCGATGCAGGGAATCTGCACCAGGCCCTTGACCGGGTCGCAGGTCATGCCGAGGTGATGCTCCAGCGCGATCTCGGCGGCGTTTTCCACCTGTTCGGGGGTGCCGCCCATCACCGCGCAAAGGCCGGCGGCCGACATCGCGGCCGCCGAGCCGACCTCGGCCTGGCAGCCGGCTTCGGCGCCGGAAATCGACGCGTTGTATTTGACCAGGCCGGCGATGGCGGCGGCGGTCAGCAGGAAATCCTCGACATGGGACTCAGACGCGCCAGGCACATGGTCGAGGTAGTAGCGGATCACCGCCGGCAGGGTGCCTGCGGCGCCATTGGTCGGCGCGGTCACAACCTGGCCGCCGGCGGCGTTTTCCTCGTTCACCGCCATTGCATAGACGCTCATCCAGTCGTTGATGGTGTGCGGCGCGGTCAGGTTCATGCCGCGTTCGGCCAGCAGCGCGTCATGGATGCCCTTGGCGCGGCGGCGCACATTGAGGCCGCCGGGCAGGATGCCGTCGCGCTCCAGCCCGCGGTTGATGCAGTCGTTCATCACCTGCCAGATGCGGGCGGTGCCCTTGGACAGGCTTTCGGGGCAGCCGCGGGCGATTTCATTGGCGCGTTTCATGCCGGCAATCGATTTGCCGCTGGATTTGGCCATCTCCAGCATCTCGGCCGCGGATTTGAACGGGTAGGGCACCGGGTCGCCTTCGTCGGTCGCCTTGCCCTGGGCCAGTTCTTCCTCGGTGACGACAAAGCCGCCGCCGATCGAATAGTAGACCTGTTTCAGGATCACGTCGCCCTGGGCGTCGGTGGCCATCAGGATCATGCCGTTGGCGTGGCCCGGCAGCGCGTGATCGTAGTCGAAGATCATGTCGGCCTTGGGGTCGAAGTGCAGCTCGCCCAGACCCTCGGGCTGCATCTTGCGGGTTTCGGCCAGTTCCGCAAGGAAGGCCTCGGCCTTCTGATCGTCGTAATCATCGGGGCGGAAGCCGCCGAGGCCGAGAATGGTGGCGCGGTCGGTGGCATGGCCGACGCCGGTGAAGGCCAGCGAGCCGTGCAGCGAGGCGCGCAGCCCGTGGAATTCGAACGGCGAGGCGCGCATCACATCGAGGAACCGCGCGGCGGCGACCATCGGACCCATGGTGTGCGAGGAGGACGGGCCGATGCCCACTTTGAACATGTCGAAAACGGAGAGGAACATCAGGTGGCTGATCCTTCTGGGGGATTGGCATAGGCGGGGGAGGTGAACGGGGCGGCACCGAGGCCCTCGGCCTGGCGCGCGGTGGTAACGGCCGTGCGGTGTTCCAGCCCGGCGCAGAGGCGCTGCAGGCTGGGGTATTCGGCAATGCGGAACCAGGATCTGTCCGCATCGGCAGGGTAGAGCGCCATCCAGCGCATCTGGCAGGCCAGGTAATAGTCCAGAACCGAGGGCTGCGGTGCGCCCAGCCAGGCGGGGCGGCCGGCGGCGGCGCGGTCCAGATTGGTCAGATGCTGGTGCAGCCGCTGGCGCAAGACGGACTGCAGCTGTGCCTGCTGGGCCTTGTCCGCGCCAATGTATTGCTCCGGGTAGAACAGCATCCGCAGGTCGGCGTGCAGGGTGTTGGAGGCAAAGAACAGCCATTTCAGAAACGGCGCGTAATCCGCGCTCCCTGCCGCCGGGGCCATCGCCCCGTGCCGGCCGGCCAGCCACAAGAGGATGGCAGCGGTCTCAAACAGCGGCCCGTCCGGCGTTTCCAGCACCGGGATCAAACCGTTCGGATTGAGCGCCCGGTATCCGGCGCTGCGCTGGGCCTTTGCCCGGCGGTCGACCAGCACCGTTTCATACGGCTGGCCAAGCTCCTCCAGCGCCAGCCGGATGACCAGCGAGGCATTGTCAGGGGCGAAGTGAAGACGGTATTCGGGTTTCATGGCGTAACAATATGTCGCAAACCTCCGCCGCGTGTGTCCATTTCCGGCGTTTCCAATAGGAAACCCGCCTTTGTGATGCCTGATTCCCTGCCGCCCTGCACAGCGGCGGATCCCTGCCTGCGGCACAGGCGGTCATTGCCGCCGGGCGGTGCAGACAAAATGGGTCAGCGACAGGAAGAACCGCCCCTCGGCGGCCAGTTCCTGCTGTTCCTGCGCCCAGGCGGCGGCATCGTCGGGGTCGGTGGCGCCGATGTCCACCGCAAAGGCGCGGATCAGCTGGATCATCATCGCCGCCAGCCCGTCGGGGCGCAGGGCGGTGTCGCAGACTGCAACCGGGTGCATCCGCTGCATTTCAAATCCGCAGCTGCGCAGTTCGGCCGGCAGTTTTGCGGGCAGATCACGCACCGCCATGTGGCGGTTCCAGGCCTCCAGCATCCGCTCCATGCGCCGGGTGTTGTCGCTGTGCCAGGCCAATGTGCCCCAATGCATGTCGCCCGCAACCAGCCGCCCGCCCGGCTGCAGCACGTTGTGCAGGGCGCTCAGGGCAGGGCGGCGGTCGTTCAGATATTCGAAGACTTGCAGCGAAACCGCCTTGGTGAAGCTTTCCGGCTCAAACGGCAGGCGTGCGGCATCGCCCTCGGCCAGGGTGGTATTGGCGCGGCCTGCCAGCCGGTTGCGGGCGGCGGCCAGCATGTCGGGGCTGGCGTCCAGGCCGGTCACATGGCCGGCGGGGCCGACGGCGCGGGCCAGCTCAAGTGTCAGCAGCCCGTTGCCGCAGCCCAGATCCAGGATGCGGTCGCCCGGCAGCGGCGCCAGCGCGTCAAAGCTGGCCCGCCGCCGCTGCGACACATCGGCGCCCTGATAGGCGTCTTCCAGGACGCGGGCGGTTTCTTCGTCGAATTGCAGCATGGTTCTGGTCCCCCAAGTTGAAAATCAATAGCCCGGCTGCGGCGCATTTCCAGCCGCGGTGCCGGAAACCGCTGCAAGCCCCCTCGCGCAGAGGCGCCAAACCGCCTATAACCGCCGCAAACGCGTATTCATGGAGGCCCCCGATGACCGGAGAGCTGTCGCCGATCGACAAGGCGAAATTCGTGGCTGCCAAACGGGCGGCTGAAATGGTTGAGGATGGCATGCGGGTTGGTCTTGGCACGGGCTCGACCGCCGCCTGGCTGGTGCGCTGCCTGGGTGAGATGGTGAGCCGCGACGGGCTGAAGATCACCGCCGTGCCGACCTCTAGCCGGACCGCGGCGCTGGCGCGGGATGTGGGCATCAATGTGGTGTCGCTGGACGAGGCCAAATGGCTGGACATGACCATTGACGGCGCCGATGAGTTTGACGCCGATCTGAACCTGATCAAGGGCGGCGGCGGCGCGCATCTGCAGGAGAAGATCGTTGCCACCGCATCGGACCAGATGGTGGTGATTGCGGACGCCAGCAAGTCGGTCGAGAGGCTGGGGGCCTTTCCGCTGCCGGTCGAGGTGCTGCCGTTCGGCTGGCAGAGCAGCCAGGCGCTGATCGAGGAAACCCTGGTGTCGATGGATGTGATGGGCCGCACCACCACCCTGCGGATGAACGGCGATGCGCCGTTTGTGACCGATGAGGGGAATTACATTCTTGACCTGCATCTGAAACGCATCGGTAACGCGCGTCAGCTGGCGCTGGTGCTGAACCAGATCCCCGGCGTGATCGAGAACGGGCTGTTCATCGACATCTGCGACACGGTGGTGATCGGCTATGGCGACGGCCGGGTCGAGGTGCGCGACATCAACGAGGGCACGGTTGAGAAAGACAGGCTGGACTTTGCCGAGACCGACAACCTGTTCACCGATCTGACGGATTGAGGACCGGTGCAAACCTATGGTGCGCCCGGCCGGCAGGCCGGGCGGCGCCTTGGGTCGGAGTGACGGGCTTTCCGCCTCACATCCCCGTTTGTTTCTGCAGCAAAAGGTTGAAAGCGGCCGAATAACGCCCACTTGGGCATATGGCGTTTGGTGGTCCGTTATGGGATACACCTGCACAAGAGATGCAAAGGGCGGAAATTCATGAGCTTTGATTACGATCTGTTTGTCATCGGCGGCGGCTCGGGCGGGGTGCGGGCAGCCCGCGTTGCGGCGCAGGAAGGCGTCAAGGTGGCGCTGGCCGAAGAGGACCGCTATGGCGGCACCTGCGTGATCCGCGGCTGCGTGCCGAAGAAGCTGATGGTGTTTGCCTCCGAATATTCCGGCATGGTCGAGGACGCCCAGGCCTATGGCTGGGACATTCAGGCCGGCGGGTTCAACTGGGACAGCTTCAAGGGCAAGCTGCATGCCGAACTGGACCGGCTGGAAGGCATCTACCGCAATATCCTGAAGAATAACGGCGTCGAAAGTTTCGACCAGCGCGCGAAGCTGGCCGATGCGCATACGGTTGAGCTGGCCGACGGCACCCGCAAGACCGCCAAGCACATCCTGATCGCTACCGGCGGCTGGCCGTCGGTGCCGGAGTTTCCGGGCTCGGAGCTGGCGATCACCTCGAACGAGATTTTCCACCTGGACAAGCTGCCGGAGACGCTGCTGATCGTCGGCGGCGGCTATATCGCCAGTGAGTTTGCAGGCATCATGAACGGGCTGGGCGTGAAGACCACGCAGTTCTACCGCGGCGCGCAGATCCTGCGCGGCTTTGACGACGAGGCGCGCGGCCTGATCTGCGAGGAAATGTGCCAGGCCGGGATCGACGTGCATCTGGGCACCAACGTGCTGGAGATGCGCCAGGAAGGCGATAAGATCCGGGTGAAGTCGACCAATGGCCAGGAACGGCTGTTCGACAAGGTGATGTATGCCACCGGCCGCAACCCCAATTCCGGCAACCTTGGCCTGGAGGAGATCGGTGTGGAGCGCGGCCGCAAGGGCGAGATCGTGGTCGACCAGTACAGCCAGACCTCGGTGCCGTCGGTCTATGCGATCGGCGATGTGACCGACCGGGTGAACCTGACGCCGGTGGCGATCCGCGAAGGCATGGCTTTTGTCGAGACGGTGTTCAAGGGCAACCCGACCAGCCCCGACCATGACCTGATCCCGACGGCGGTTTTCACCCAGCCGGAGATGGGCACTGTGGGGCTGAGCGAAGAGGACGCCAGCGACCAGGAGCCGGTCGAGGTTTATGCAACCTCCTTCAAGCCGATGCAGCAGGCCTTTGCGGGCCGTGCCCAGCGGGTGCTGATGAAGCTGATCGTCTCCAAGGCGACGCGCAAGGTGCTGGGCTGCCATATCGTCGCACCCGGCGCCGGAGAGATGATCCAGCTGGCGGGAATCGCCGTAAAGATGGGTGCGACCAAGGAAGATTTCGACCGTACAGTTGCGGTCCATCCGACAATGTCGGAAGAGTTGGTAACCTTGAAGACTCCGGTGCGTTCGACCTGATCGGGCGGCCGGCAATAATTGACAACACATGCCGCCCATCGGGGAAACTCATGGGCAGCAGCATACGGATAGGAGAGAAATGGCGGGCAATAGCGGTGGCCCCTGGGGGGGCGGTGGCTCCTCTGGCGGCGGAGGCAACCGGGGCAATAACGGCGGCAACAATGGCGGCGGCGGCGGCCGCAAGCCGGATGAGCCCCAGATCCCCGAGATTGACGAACTGGTGAAGAAAGGCCAGGAGCAGCTGCGCGTCCTTATGGGCGGGCGCGGCGGCTCCGGCGGGCGCGGCGGCGGCGGCTCCGGCGGCGGCGGACCGATGTTCACCAAGGGCACGGTGGGGCTGGCCGTTATTGCGGCAGCGGTCCTGTGGGGCTTTGCCAGCTTTTATACTGTGAAGCCGGAAGAACAGTCGGTTGAGCTGTTCCTGGGCGAATATTCCTCGACCGGGCAGCCGGGCCTGAACTTTGCGCCCTGGCCGCTGGTGACCAAGGAGATCCTGCCGGTCACCCGTGAACAGACCGAAGACATCGGTGTCGGCGGCGGCCGCAGCTCGGAAGCCGGGCTGATGCTGACCGGCGATGAGAACATCGTCGATATTGATTTCCAGGTGGTCTGGAACATCAGCGATCCGGCGAAGTTCCTGTTCAACCTGCGCGATGCCCGCACCACCATCCGGGCGGTGTCGGAATCGGCGATGCGCGAGATTATCGCCCAGTCCGAACTGGCGCCGATCCTGAACCGCGACCGCGGTTCGATCGCCTCGCGGCTGCAGGAGCTGATCCAGTTCACGCTGGATGATTATGACAGCGGCATCAACATCATCCGCGTCAACTTCGACAAGGCCGACCCGCCGGCCTCCGTGATTGCCGCCTTCCGCGATGTTCAGGCTGCTGAACAGGAACGCGACCGGCGCCAGAACGAAGCCGATGCCTATGCCAACAATGCGCTGGCTGAGGCCCGCGGCCAGGCTGCGGAACTGCTGGAACGGGCCGAAGGCTACCGCGCCCGGGTTGTCAACGAAGCCCAGGGTGAGGCGAGCCGGTTCTCGGCGGTTCTGACCGAGTACCAGAAGGCGCCTGAGGTGACCCGCAAGCGTCTGTACCTGGAAACCATGGAAGAGGTGCTGGGCCGGGTCGACAAGATCATCCTCGATGAGCAATCCGGCGACGGCCAGGGCGTCGTGCCGTACCTGCCGCTGAATGAACTGCGCCGCGGAGGAAGCAACTGATGCGTAAGACAACTCTTTTGCTGCCGGTGCTGGTGATCGCTGTGATTACCGCACTGTCATCGGTGTTTATTGTGGACGAGCGTGAAAAGGCGCTGGTGCTGCAGTTCGGCCGGGTGGTTTCGGTCAAGGAAGATCCGGGCCTGGCGTTCAAGATCCCGCTGATCCAGGAGGTCGTGCGCTATGACGACCGCATCCTGAGCCGCGATATCGACCCGCTGGAAATCACCCCGTCGGACGACCGCCGTCTGGTGGTCGATGCCTTTGCGCGCTACCGCATCGTGGACGTCAACCGGTTCCGTCAGGCAGTTGGCGTCGGCGGTATCGCCACCGCGGAAAACCGTCTGGATTCGATCCTGCGGGCGCAAACCCGGGAGATCCTCGGCTCGGTCAGCTCCAACGATATCCTGTCGTCGGACCGTGCCGCGCTGATGCTGCGGATCCGCAACGGCGCCATTGCCGATGCGCGCGCATTGGGCATTGCCATCATCGACGTGCGGCTGAAGCGCACCGACCTGCCGTCGGAAAACCTGGATGCGACGTTTGAGCGGATGCGGGCCGAGCGTGTGCGCGAAGCCACCGACGAGCGCGCCCGCGGTAACGAGGCGGCGCAGCGGATCCGGGCGCAGGCCGACCGGACCGTGGTCGAGCTGGTGTCCGAAGCGCAGCGCGAAGCCGAGATCATCCGCGGTGAATCGGATGCCGAACGCAACGCGATCTTTGCCCAGGCCTATGGTGCCGACCCGGAGTTCTTTGAATTCTACCGCAGCCTGAACGCCTATTCGAATTCGCTGAAGGCGGGGAATTCCACCATGGTGCTGTCGCCGGACAACGAGTTTTTCAACTACCTGAAATCCTCGAGCGGCAAGCCGCTGGCAGAGCAGTAATGGGGTTTATCCTCCTGGCTCTCGGGCTGGTATTGATTGCAGAGGGGCTGGTGTACGCACTGGCCCCTTCGCTTGTGGAGCATCTGCTGGAGATGCTGCGCGCCTTGAGCGAGGCGCAGCGCCGCAATGCCGGGCTGGCGGCGCTGGCGCTGGGTCTGATCCTGGTCTGGCTGGCGTTCCGTTTTGGGGTCTGAGGCGCCGTTTTCCCCCTAGATTTTCAGCGAAACCGTAAGGTTTCCCTGCTAGGATGCCCGCAGCAGGACCTGTCCCCGCCCCGTCCGGGCTGAAAACCCGCTCACAGCGGCTTTATTCCTTGCAACATTTGTTGCGGGGCGGGCGGGAGTTCCTACATTGGGTCCGTAAGGCTCCGCCCGGCGTGGCCGGCGATTGCGCCGGTCCGGGGCGGATAAGAAGAATGAGAAGTGACAAGGAGTAGATCCGTGCAGCCACAGGCAATTGCAATTTCCGGCCGGGCAGGCAGCAGCAGCGCGATGATGCGCATGATCTGGCTTGCGGTGCTGGCCATGGCGGTCCTGCTGATGCAGGCCGCGGCCGCGATGGCGCGCCCCGAAAGCCTGGCGCCGCTGGCCAACCAGGTGAGCCCGTCGGTGGTCAACATCACCACCACCACCGTGATCGAGGGCCGCACCGGTCCGCAGGGCATTGTGCCCGAAGGTTCGCCGTTTGAGGATTTCTTCCGGGAGTTCCAGGACCGCAACGGCAATGGCAACGGCAGCCGCCCGCGCCGGTCCTCGGCGCTGGGGTCGGGTTTTGTGATTTCCGAGGACGGCTATATCGTCACCAACAACCATGTGATCGAAGGCGCGGATGAGATCGAGATCGAGTTCTTCCCCGGCACCGGCCAGCCCAATGAGCTGTTGCCGGCCAAGGTGATCGGCACCGATCCCAACACCGATATCGCGCTGTTGAAGGTCGAGGCGCCGGCGCCGCTGAAATACGTCAAGTTCGGCGACAGCGACACCGCCCGCGTCGGTGATTGGGTGGTGGCCATGGGCAACCCGCTGGGGCAGGGGTTCTCGCTGTCGGCGGGCATCGTCTCGGCCCGCAACCGCGAGCTTTCGGGGTCTTATGACGACTACATCCAGACCGATGCGGCGATCAACCGGGGCAACTCCGGCGGGCCGCTGTTCAACATGGATGGCGATGTGGTCGGGGTGAACACCGCGATTCTGTCGCCCAATGGCGGCTCCATCGGGATCGGCTTCTCGATGGCCTCCAATGTGGTGGTGAAAGTGGTCGACCAGCTGAAGAAATTCGGCGAGACGCGCCGCGGCTGGCTGGGTGTGAAGATCCAGGATGTGGATGCGGATCTGGCTGAGGCGATCGGGCTGGACAAGGCCCGCGGCGCGCTGGTGACGGACGTGCCGGATGGCCCCGCGAAGGACGCCGGGGTGCTGGCCGGCGACGTGATTGTCAGCTTTGACGGCGGCGAGGTGAAGGACACCCGCGGCCTGGTGCGCCAGGTCGGCAATGCCGAGGTCGGCAAGACCGTGCGGCTGGTGGTCTACCGCGAGGGCAAGACCGAAACCCTGCGGGTGACCCTGGGCCGCCGCGAGGATGCCGAGCGCGGACCGTCCAGGCGTCAGGACGGTGATGGCGAGCCGGGCCAGAGCGAAAAGGAATTGCTGGGCCTGTCGGTCGGGGTTCTGACCGACCAGATGCGCGGTGAGCTGAATGTGGGCGAAGAGGTCGAAGGACTGGCCATTCTGTCCGTGGACGAGGCATCGGAGGCTTGGGAAAAAGGCCTGCGCGCCGGCGATGTGATCACCGAGGCAGGCCAGCAGAAGGTCACCTCGATCAGCGAGCTGGAGGCCCGCGTTGCCGAAGCCAGGGAGGCGGGCCGCAAGTCGCTGCTGCTGCTGGTGCGCCGCGGCGGCGAGCCGCGTTTCGTGGCGCTGAACCTGGCGGAGTAACGCGCTGCAGGCCGATCCTGTTCAACCTGTCAAAGGCCGGGCCTCTGCCCGGCCTTTTTCCGTTCCCGCAATTGGGTATGCGCGTTGAGGCAGGCGGTAAAAACCCTGGAGGGCACCCTAGGGCCGCCGCGGGGCGCTAAGCGGGATATTGCGTGAGGTCCGGGACCGGTCCCGGAAAGGGGAAGAGCCATGCGCTGGCGGGCGCATGGCTCTTTTGGGATAGGCAGCCAATGGGATGGAACGGATAATGGCTGTCTGTTTCCGGTTATTGCCGGATGCCGCCAAAGGTTCTGTGACCGGGATTACAGAACAGGGCTTTTCGTGCGGATTTTCCGGGAAATTGCGCTGCGGGGGCGGTCAGATCGAATCCGGCCCGGCCAGCACTGCCAGTTCCGCGCGGTCCAGGATCTGCACGCCGCCGCGGCTGATGCTGACCAGGCCGCTGCGTTTCCAGGCGGCCAGGGTTTTTGAAACCGCCTCGCGGGTGGCGCCGACAAACTCCGCCAGCTCGGCCTGCGACAGGGCAATCCGGCCATCGCGGCCCTCGGGGGCCAGATACAGCAATTTGCGCGCCAGCCGCACCGGCATCGGCAGGAACACCTGCTCGTTCAGCTGGGTGTTCATCCAGCGCATCCGCTGGCCGGCCAGCCGCAGCAGGTCGGCGGCCAGATCGGGATACTGGCGGATCTGATCCAGCACGTCGCGGCTGCGCAGGCGCAGCACCCGGCTGGGTTCGGCGGCGATGGCGGTGGCGGTGCGTTCGCCGGGGTCGAACAGGGTGATCTCGCCGAACACGGCGCCGGGGCGCATCATGTCGAGCGACAGTTTGCGGCCCGAGGCAGAGAGCACCGAAAATTCCAGCGCCCCCTCGGCGATCGCATAAAGCGCATCGCCCGCATCGCCCTGTTCAAACAGCACCTCGCCCTGGCGCAGGCGCACGTCCGCGGCCTGGCTTTCCAGCATCCGGCGCAGCGGGCCGGAGGCGCCGGAAAGAAAGCCGGTATCGGGCAGGCGGGTTGTCAGCATGGCCAAATCTCTTTGCGTCAGGTGCCCAGTCCGGCGGACCTTAGCAGAGCCATGGGCTCCGGGGAACCGGGGAACTGAACCGGTTGGTTCAGCCCGCCACGGCGATCAGTCCCAGCCTGCGGGCGGAGGTGAGCGTCAGGGTGCCGCTGTCCAGCCCCAGCGGGGCCTGATAGCGTTGCACGGCCGTGCGGGTGGCGGCGTCCATCTGTCCGTGAACCGGTCCGCGGTAGATCCCGCGGACGGCCAGGGCGCGCTGGAGTGTCCGGATAAAGTCCGGCGTCATCATGGCGGGGCAGGGGATTTCTATCCAGTGCTTCTGCCGCGGCTGCACGATCTGCTGGCGGGTCTCGGTGCGGAAGACGGCGGGGCGGGTGACCCGGCCGCTGCTGTCGGTTTGCGCCGGCTGTGCCTGCACCTGGCTGGTGACGGTTTCGATGACGGCGGGCGAGATGTGCTTGCTCCAGCAGGTGCCGGGCGGCGCGCCCGGCGGGGCATAGCGTCCGGCGCGGGACACGTCGCCGCCGGGCGGCGGCTGGACGCAGGCCGCCAGCACCGCCAGCAGCAGCCCGGGCCAGACCCGGCGGCTGGTTTCGAATATGCTCGGCGTCATGCCCGGATGCCTTTGTCACTGTGACTTTGCCGGCGCGCATGTCCGTTCCAGGCGCCGGTGCTTTGACGGCAGGTTAGCCCAGTTCCGGCCCCTGCGCAAAGGCGGGATCATCCCGGCGGCCTTGTTCCGCCAGCAACAGGTCCAGCATCGGCGAAATATCCTCAACCGTCTCGGCAATCACATGGGTGACGGCATGCGCCCGCTGCAGCCGGCCGGTGACGCGCAAGAGCCGGCCCGAGATCACCGCCCGGCGGAACGCCTCGTAGATCTTGCGCCAGACGATCACGTTGACGGTGCCGGTTTCATCCTCAAGGGTGACAAAAATCACCCCCTTGGCGGTGCCGGGACGCTGGCGCAGGATCACCAGCCCGGCCACGGTGATGCGGGCGTTCCGGGGCGGCTCCTGCAGCCGGGCCGCAGGCAGGCAGTGCGGCGGCTGCGGCCAGGGCTGTGAGCGGTGCCCGCCCGCAGCGCAGGCTGCGGCGGGGGCGGGACCGGGGGCGGGGGGTGAGGCGGCGGCTGGCATGAGGAAAACGGCCTTGCGGTTGAAAAATATCCGGAGTGAACAAATATAGAACATTGACGTGAAAAGTCCAGCTGCGGCAGGGCAGGGTCGCAATTGGGGGTGGCACCGGCGCAGGGGCTTGGCTACACAGTCGCGCAAGTACCGGAAAAGGGAAGAGAGCTGACAATGGCAAAGATCACTTACATTGAGCACAACGGCACCAGCCATGTCGTGGATGTCGCCAATGGGCTGACCGTGATGGAAGGCGCGCGCGACAACAATATTCCCGGAATCGAGGCCGATTGCGGCGGCGCTTGCGCCTGCTCGACTTGCCACGTGTACATTGCGCCGGACTGGGTCGAGAAGCTGCCCGCCAAGGACGACATGGAAGAGGATATGCTGGATTTCGCCTATGAGCCGGATCCGGCCCGCTCGCGGCTGACCTGCCAGATCAAGGTGAGCGATGCGCTGGACGGGCTGGTGGTGCATATGCCCGAAAAACAGATCTGATGATCGCAGGGGCAGCGGCGCGGCGTCTGAGGATGCGCGCCCGGCCCCGTTCCGCCCGCCGCGCAGGGCAGGTGCAGTGCCTGGGGCCGCTGGCAGCGCAGGGCTGGTCTGCGGACCGGCCGCTGCGCAACGGGCCTCCGCAGGCCTTGGCTCCGCGCCGGGTCGGGCAGCCGGAATCCTCTCATCCGCATACACCGGTCCGGCCCTGCGTTATGCACATGGGAGCCCGGGGGGTGAGGCTGACTGGTCCGGGCTGCCGCTTTGGCCGGCCGGGCAGGACGGCAAGGTTTGGGGGTTTGAAACCGTATTGCCCGGGATCGCGTCTGTGAAGACCTGCCGCCGCGTCTGGCGGACTTGACCCGCAACGGCAGGCTGGATGCGGTGATGGTGGCCGAAACCGATGTGAGCCTTGGCGCCGTGCCGGGCTTGCATGGCGCAGCGGGCAAGATCGCCGGAACACCGCATACCGGCCACAGCAACCGCCAGCCGGCCCGGGCTGATCAATCAACGGACCGGCCAGGGCTTCATCACCTCCGGCATCCGCATCACCTCCGGCATCCGCAAATGCGGGCAGGGGCCGGAGCTGATGACGGCCGGCGGCGATGGGCGCCGGATCATCGCATCGCGTCTGCACAACGGCGCAATCTACCAGCCGGGACATCGGCCCGTTCCAATAGGGACACGGGGCTGCAGGCCGCACTGGCCTGCGGCGGAACCCTGGCCTGCGGCGCGCAGGGCGCGGCGCCGGGCCCAACTGTGAAGGGCCTCCGCCAGGATGGGCCGGAACCGGCGGGAGTGCCTGCCGCCCTGGCAGCCCGGACAGCCCGGACAGCCAGGCCTGCTGCGCCGCGGCTTGCCCGGTTTTTGCGCGGTGTTTCAGATTTATTCATCCCCTTCGGGTTACCTTGCCCCTGACGAGCGGCGCCAGGCGTTTACCTGCCTGAGCCGGTTTTACAGGAGACAGGCGCGTGAGCTTTACACCCTATGTGTTGGGCACCGGTATCAGCGGGTGGACCTTCCTGCAGCGGACCCGCGACCAGCAGCAGGAAATCTATGAGAAGTCGCCGGTCATCGACCGGACGGTGCAGTACTTCAATCAGAGAATCACCAGCGTTGAGACACCGGACCAGCTGCTGGATGACTACAAACTGCTGACCGTGACGCTGGGCGCCTTTGGCCTGGACGAGGATATCGGCAACAGGGCGTTCATCAAGAAGGTGCTTGAATCCGATATCAGCGACCCGGGCTCCTTTGCGAACCGGCTCAACGACAGCCGGTATCAATCGCTGGCGGAAACCTTTGGCTTCAACAGCCCGGATGGCCCGTCGCTTCCCAGCGCCAAGGCCGGCGCTGAATTTGCCAGTGTCGCCTCGCCGGATGATTTGCTGGCAAACGGCACCCTGCTGCGCAAGGCGCTTGCCAACGTGGGAATGGAAGAGTTCGAGAAAAATCAGTTCTTTCTGCAGAAAGTGCTGGAATCCGACCTGGGAGATCCGGAGTCCTTTGTCAACAAGCTGAGTAATCCCAAATATGCCGAGTTTGCCCGGCAATTCAGTTTCAATACGCCGCCGGTGTATGAAAACAGCATCCAGGCGCTGGTCGGGGAATTCAACGAGCACGCCGAAGGCCTGGCAAGCGCGGATGACCTGCTGGGGGATGAAAATCTTCTGCAGGCCGTCGTCGATACCTTTGATCTGGAACGCACCAGCCCCGATTTCCTGCGCCGGGTTCTGAATTCTGATACCACCGATCCGGACTCCTTTGTGAACCAGCTGGAGGACAAAAGATATCTTGCTGTTTCCAAGGCGTTTGGATTCGGCTGGCCGGATATCAATGCGATGACCGATCCGGATGAGCTGTTGTCGAACCCGGAGGTGCTGGAGCATGCGCTGGATACATTCGGGCTGTATGGCAGGGATGAGGACGAGCTGCGCCAGATTTTGGAATCGGATTTGTCCGATCCGGACTCCTATGTGAATCAGCCCGAAAATTCAGCCTATTACGACTTTGCCGACGCGTTTCAGAACGGCTGGCCGGATTATGTCAGCAAGATGAAGGTGTTCTCCGATGAAATCACCGGCAAGCTGGGCACCTTTACAGATCCGCGGGAATTGGTTTTTGATTCAAGCCTGTTTGAAGCGACGCTGGATATCTTCGGCCAAAGCAAACGGAACCTGGATTTCGACACTGTGATCCGCGCATTTGAATCCGACCTGTCGTCCAGCACGTCATACGCCAACCTGCATTACGATACCGGTTTGAAAGCCATGGCGTATGCGTTCTCCTTCAACGGCGGGGACACCGGCCGCGAGTATCCGGAAGATTTTGCCGGGCAGATTTCCGAGCTTTACACCACCCGCCAGTTTGAAATTGAGATCGGCGAGAGCGATCCGAACATGCGGCTGGCGCTGGCTTTTGAGCGCGAGCTGCAAACCGTTGCGGATGCAGGCGGCAGCGAGAACGCCCATTGGTACGGCATCATCGGCTCGCCGCCGCTGAAAACGGTATTCGAAACCGCATTGGCGCTGCCGTCGAGTTTCGGCCAGCTGGACGTGGACCGGCAGGTCGAGGAGATGAAGGAGCGCTCGTTTTCCGTATTCGGAACCACCCATCCGGCGGATCTTCTCGAGGATGCAAAACTGGATGATTTCCGTAACAGGTTCCTCATGCTGGCGGATCTCAACGGGTCTGGGAACTCTGGCTTCAGCGATCCGATTCTGGCGCTGTTCTGACCCGGCGGATGCGCTTTGGCCTGAGGCACAGCAAACCGCACCGCCCGGCATCGCAGGGGCGCGCTATAGCGTCAATCGCATGGTGATGTTCGTCACCCTGCTGCAGCCGGGATGGGAACCTTCTGCGGTCTTGGCAAATCCCAGCCGGGCGAACAGGCGGTGGTTTTCCACCAGTTCGATCCGCGTCTGCAACTCAAGCGCAGGCAGGCCCAGATCCCTGGCGCGCTGTGCCGCCAGGTCCACCATCCGCCTGCCCAGGCCAGATCCCCGGCGGGCGGGATCAACTGCCAGCTTGCCAAGGTGCAGGCAGTCTGCCTGCGGCATCAGGAAGATGCAGGCCGCGGGCGGGCTGCCGGCGGCCCAGATCTCGCCGCCAGCGCGGCAATGCTCCGCCATGCCGCCGACTGTCAGCCGGTGCATGGAAGAGGGCGGATCAATGCGCCCGTCCATATAGGCAAAGCTGCGCTGGATCAGGGCCAGCACCTCGGCAAGCAGCGGATCGTCAGCGCTGAGTCTGCGGGGCAGTTTCAAAGTCGGACCTCCCAGCGGGCGGGGCGCGCATCCTCCTGGCCGGCCCGGTGCAGTCCGCAGGAGGCGCAGACGGCACGGGTGGCTGCAGCGGACAACCGGCATGGCCTGTCCTGCCGGTAACGGCGGATCGTTGCCTCCCAGGGCCATTCTCACCGCTTTGCAGCATCCCGCGTCCGGCTGAAGTGCAGAATACCGCACTGCACCCGGCAAGGATACCGCCGGCGGGCGGAACAAGGGGGCCTGGCCGGGCGCCGGCGCGCCCGGCCAGGCCCAACTGCGACGGTCAATCTTTGATTGGCCGGGAACAGGCGGGAGAGCCGCCGCCGCGGCAGGCGTTCAGTCCAGCGCGCGCCAGCCGATGTCGCGGCGGAAGAAGCCTTGCGGCCACTCGACCCCGTCCACCATCGCATAGGCGCGGTCGCGGGCCTCCTGCAGGGTATCGCCGCGGGCGGTCACGTTCAGCACCCGGCCGCCGACGGCCAGCACCTTGCCGTCTTCGGCCTTGGTGCCGGCATGGAACACCATGTTGCTGCTGTCCTCGGGCAGCGCGTCCAGGCCCTTGATCTCGGTGCCTTTCTCATAAGATCCGGGATAGCCTTCGGCGGCCATCACCACCGTGATCGCGTGATCGTCGCCCCAGTTCACCTGCGCCTCGCCAAGCCGCCCTTCAGCCGCGGCATGCATCAGGTCCAGCGCCTGCGCGCCAAGCCGCATCATCAGCACCTGGCATTCCGGGTCGCCGAAACGGACGTTGTATTCCACCAGCCGGGGCAACCCGTCCTTGATCATCAGGCCGGCATAAAGCACCCCCTGATAGGGCATGCCGCGCTCTGCCATCACACGCATGGTGGGTTTCACGATCTCTTCCATGGCGCGGGCTTCGATCTCGGCGCTCAGCACCGGCGCGGGGGAATAGGCGCCCATGCCGCCGGTGTTGGGGCCGGTGTCGCCTTCGCCCACCCGCTTGTGGTCCTGGGCCGAGCCGATCGCCAGCACGTCCTCGCCATCCACCAGCACAAACAAAGAGGCCTCTTCGCCTTCCATGAATTCCTCGATCACCACCTCGGCGCCGGCGCCGCCGAAGGCGCCGCCGAACATGTCGTCGATGGCGGCGATGGCCTCCGCCTCGGTCATCGCGATGATCACGCCCTTGCCGGCAGCCAGCCCGTCGGCCTTGACCACGGTCGGCGCGCCATGTTTGCGCACATGGGCCTTGGCGGCCTCTGCATCGGTGAAATGGCCATAGGCGGCAGTGGGCGCGCCCGCCGCGTCGCAGACTTCCTTGGTGAAGCTTTTGGAGGCTTCCAGCCGGGCTGCCGCCTCAGACGGGCCGAACACCAGCAATCCTGCGGCGCGCAGCCGGTCGGCAACCCCAGCGGCCAAGGGCGCCTCGGGGCCGATGATCGCGAAATCAATGGCGTTTTCCTCGGCAAACGCCGCCACCGCGCCGCCGTCCTCGATGTCAAATGATGCGCAATCGGCGATCTGCGCGATCCCGGCATTGCCCGGCGCCACGATCAGCTTGTCGCATTTGGGGTTCTGCATCACCGCCCAGGCCAGTGCATGTTCACGCCCGCCGCTGCCAAGGATAAGGATGTTCATCTGCGTCTACTCCGATCTGACTGAGCCGAGAGCCGCCCCGGTCCTGTCCGGGGCTTGCCTTGCTTGCGGCGGGTTCTATGCTGCGCGCGAATTCAAAACAAGACCAGCCGCAAGCCGCAGGAGAGCAGCCCCGTCATGTCCGACCTGTTTGATGATCCAAAACCGGGGCAGAACGCGCCCGAATTCACCGTTTCGGAAATTTCCGGCGAGGTGAAGCGCACGCTGGAGGGCACCTTCGGCCGCATCCGGGTGAAAGGCGAAGTGGGCCGGGTGTTCAAGGCGCGCTCCGGCCATCTCTATTACGACATCAAGGACGACCGGTCGGTGCTGGCCTGCACCACCTGGAAGGGGCAGGTCTCCAGCCTGTCGGTGGTGCCCGAGGAAGGGCTGGAGGTGGTGGTCACCGGCCGGCTGACCGCCTTTGGCGCCCAGTCGAAATACAATATGAACGTCGACGAGGTTGCGGTTGCGGGGCAGGGCGCGCTGATGGCGCTGCTGGAAAAGCGCAAGAAACAGCTGGAGGCAGAGGGGCTGTTTGCGCCCGGGCGCAAAAAGCCGCTGCCCTATCTGCCGCAGATCATCGGGGTGGTGACCTCGCCCTCCGGCGCGGTGATCCGCGACATCCTGCATCGCTTGCGCGACCGCTTCCCGCGCAAGGTGCTGGTCTGGCCGGTGGCGGTGCAGGGACAGAACTGCGCGCCCGAAGTGGCCCGCGCCATCGACGGCTTCAACCGCCTGACACCGGGCGGCGCACTGCCGCGGCCGGACCTGATCATTGTCGCCCGCGGCGGCGGCTCGATCGAGGATTTGTGGGGTTTCAACGAAGAAATTGTCGCCCGCGCCGCGGCGGCGTCGCAGATCCCGCTGATCTCCGCCGTGGGGCATGAGACGGATACCACGCTGATCGACTTTGTCTCGGACCGCCGGGCGCCGACCCCGACGGCGGCGGCGGAACTTGCTGTGCCGGTGCGGCTGGAACTGATGGCCTGGGCCGAGACCCAGGGGGCGCGGCTGACCCGCGCCGCCGGCCAGGCGGTGCAGCAGCGCCGTCAGCGGCTGAATGATCTGGCGCGCGCGCTGCCCAGGCCCGATACCCTGCTGGAAACCCCGCGCCAGCGGCTTGACCGGATTGCCGACCGGCTGCCGGGCGCGCTGATCTCCGGGGTGCAGCGCCGCCGGGTGCATCTGAGCGAAACAGCCGCCTCCCTGCGCCCTGCCACCCTGCGCCAGCTGGTGCAGGGGCGCCGCGACCGGTTGCAAAACCTGTCCTCCCGCCTGACCCTGCGGCCGATCCGGCGCGAGATCACCGCCCGCAGAGACGCGCTGGGCCATCTGGCGCAACGGCTGGATGCGGCGCAGTCGCTGCGTCTCAACCGCCAGCGCCAGACCCTCTCGGCCGCAGGCCGCCAGCTGGAGATCCTCAGCTACAAGGCGACGCTGGAGCGCGGCTATGCGGTGGTGCGTTCAGGGGCCGGGATCCTCACCACCAAGGCCGCTGCGGCCCAGGCCGGCCCGCTGCAGATCGAATTTGCCGACGGCATTCTGGACCTGGAGGCGGGCACTGCGGATCCGGCTTCCCAGACCGCCGCAGCGAAACCGTCCGGCGGCGGCCAGGGCTCGCTGTCCTAGCTTCTTTGCGGTCTGAAATACTCACTGCGCCGGAGCAGGCCTCAGACACCGGCGTCAGGGCCGTAGCACAGCATTTTCTCGCCGATGTCTTCGGCCTCGTACAATTCGGTCGAGGCCGGGTCATCTTCGAACCGGGCGGTCAGCCCGCCGGGGGCGAGTTCAAAGCTCCAGCACTGCGGATCGCCCCGGTTTTCATAGATAAAACAGATCCGGCCTGCGTCCTCGTACCAGCTGCCCTCCTGGCATCTGCCGTCCAGAAAGGACCAGATCACCCGCCGGCCGGGCAGGTAGCGCTCCACCCCGTACATGCTGCCGCCAAAACCGTAGAACAGGGTGCGGCCCTGGGTATAGCGGTCGAATTGTTCGGCGTTCAGCGGCTCGGCAGCCAGCAGCGGCCCGTTGAGGGCGGCAATCAGGGGAATCAGCATCAGACAGCGCATGGGTCCACTGTGCCAGAGTGTGCGGGTCGCGGCCAAGGGAAACACACGGGGTTGCAATCAGGCCGCAACCGGGCAGCAACCGGGCCGCAAGCGGGACATAAGCGGGGCGCAAAGCCGGGCGGCGCTGACATGGCTCCCGCTTGGTCACCTTTGACACCGGAGGGGGAGTTGCCGCCAACTGACGCAAACAGGCAGGGAGGCAGGACCGTGATGATGCAAGCGACAGCAGCAGGTGTAGGGGCAGGGGCAGGGGCCGCGCTCTGCGCCGCCGGGTATCTGGGTCTGACCGCGCAGCCGCCCGGTATTCTGCGCAGCCTGGCCAAAACCGCGGCGGTCGCGCTTTTGGCGCTTGGCGCCGGCATGGCGGGGGCGCCGCTGCTGCTGGTGCTGGCGCTGGGTCTTTGCGCCCTGGGGGATCTGTTCCTGTCACGCGACGGCGACGGCGCCTTTATCGCGGGCGTGGGGGCCTTTGCCGCAGGGCATCTGGCTTATGCGGCGCTGTTCCTGACCCGTGCGGACAGCGATCCTGCCCGGCTCCTGCAGCTGCCGGCTGCGCTGGGTGCGGCCGGGCTGCTGGGGCTTGGCCTGATCATGGCGCGGGTTCTGGCACCGCGGGCCGGCGCGCTGAAGGGGCCGGTGCTGGTCTATATCCCGGTCATCCTTGGCATGGGGGCGGCGGCGCTGACCCTGCCATCCGGCACCTGGGTCTTTGCCGCGGCCTGCGCCTTTATGCTGTCGGACATGATCCTGGCCGCGGAAACCTTTGTGCTGAGCGCAAAGCACCCGCTGCGGCGGATCACGCCCTATGCGGTCTGGCTGCTTTACTGGGGCGCGCAAGCAGGGTTTTTTGCTATATTTTCCTGATGCGCAGGACGCCTTGCGCTTTGCACTCCGGCGCAATCCGCATTAGGTGGGGTGCAGACCCTTTTGCGGAGACCAAGATGGCGTTTTTCTCAAAGCTCAAGGAGCGGCTGTTCAAATCCTCCTCCAAGCTCGAGCAGGGGCTCGATGCGATTGTCGAGGAGGGGGCGGAGGACAGTGCAGCCGAGGCAGTGGAAGCCCTGGCGGACGCGCCCGCTGTCACGCCTGAACAGCCGGCCCCGGCGCCTGTGCCGCAGCCTGTGCCGCAACCGGACCCTGAGGCAGAACCAGCGCCTGAACCGGCGCCGCAGCCTGCCTCCGCAGCGGAAACTGCACCGGCAGCGGAATCTGCACCTGAACCGGAGAAGAAAGCGCCGGGCCTGCTGGGCCGTCTGATGGGCCGCGGCAGTGCCGCCGAGCCGCGCCGGGCGCTGGATGACGACATGCTGGAGCAGCTGGAAGAGCTGCTGATTGCCGCCGACATGGGGGTCGACACGGCGCTGCGCGTCACCGCCAATCTGGCCGAGGGCCGGATGGGAAAGCGGGTGTCCTCGCGCGAGATCAAGGAACTCTTGGCGCAGGAAATCGCCCGCATCATGGAGCCGGTGGCCAAGCCGCTGCCGATCTACGCCAAACGCCCGCAGGTGGTGCTGGTGGTGGGCGTCAACGGCTCGGGCAAGACCACCACCATCGGCAAGCTGGCCAGCCAGTTCAAGGGCGCCGGCAAAAAGGTGGTGATCGCTGCAGGCGACACCTTCCGCGCCGCGGCTGTTGAACAGCTGCAGGTCTGGGGCGACCGTGCGGGCGTGCCGGTGCTGACCGCCCCGGAAGGTTCGGACCCGGCCTCGCTGGCGTTCGACGCGATGACGAAAGCGCAGGAAGAGGGCGCCGATCTTCTGATGATCGACACCGCAGGCCGGCTGCAGAACCGCGCCGACCTGATGGAGGAGCTGTCGAAAATTGTCCGGGTGATCCGCAAGAAGGATGAAACCGCCCCGCATAATACGCTTCTGGTGCTGGATGCGACCACTGGCCAGAACGCGCTGTCGCAGGTGGGCACCTTCCAGAAACTGGCCGATGTCTCGGGCCTGGTGATGACCAAGCTGGACGGCACCGCCAAGGGCGGCGTGCTGGTCGCGCTGGCGGACAAATTCGGCCTGCCGATCCACGCCATCGGTGTGGGGGAGCAGATCGACGACCTCGCCCCTTTTGATCCGGAAGACTTTGCTGCGGCTCTCACCGGTCTTGAAACCCGATGAGAGCTGCGCCCGGTTACCGGGTGCCCATCCAGTGCTCCAGCACCCGCATCAGGATCAGCACCGCAAGCACCAGCGCGGTGGCCAGCGCTGCCAAGGCGATCTCGCCGCTGCCGCAGCTGAGCCCGATGGCGCCGGTCAGCCAGAGCGAGGCCCCGGTGGTGACATTGCGCACTTCGCCGCCGGAGGAAAAGATCAGCCCCGCAGCGAGAAAGGCCACCCCTGCAGTCACCGCTTCGATCAGGCGGAGAGGGTCCACCCGCAGTGCATCGCCTGAGTTCATGAAGGGGGTTGCCGCCAGCTGCTGGCTGATCAGCATGAAGAGGCAGGCCGCCACGGACACCAGCATATGGGTGCGCAGCCCGGCGGGCTTGTCGCGCAGTTCACGCTCGAACCCGATCACCCCGGCGAGCAGCAGCGCCGCGACCAGGCGAAACGCGGCAACCGGGGCCGGCACCCCGCCGAACCCGTTTGCGAAATCCTGCCTCAGAGTGTCGCGTATGCTGTCCATGATCCCTGACGCCAGTCGATTTCCACCCTGCCGGCCAACAGGAAATCCGGCATGAGCGAATGGCTGATTTCACTGGAAGGCACCGCGGCCGGGCATCAGGCGGCGCTGTATCTGGCGCTGATGGCCGCGGTGCTGCACGCGGTCTTCGGGGCGCTGCAAAAGGGCCGCCACGACCCCTGGCTGTCGCGCGGGGCCATCGACATTTCCTATGCCCTGATGGCAGCGCCGTTTGCGCTGTTCGTGGTGCCCTGGCCCGAGCCGCACATGTGGCTGATCTTCTTTGGCGCCTGGGTGATCCATGTGCTGTACAAGCTGTTCCAGGCGCTGGCCTATACCAAGGGCGCCTATACGGTGGTCTACCCGGTGGTGCGCGGCACCGGGCCGCTGTTCACGGTGATCGGCGCCTACTGGCTGTTCGGCGAGGTCTTCACGGTGACGCAGTGGCTTGGTGTCGGGGTGCTGCTGGCCGGCATCTTCGGCCTTGCCATTTACAATTTCATCTTCCTGGTCTCCGCGCGGGAGACGCTGGGGATTGCGCTGGTGCTGGCGGTGATCACCGGGCTGTTCGTGGCGCTGTATACCACCTATGACGCCTACGGCATCCGGGCGACCGCTGATCCCTTCACCTTCCTGGCCTGGTTCTTCATGATCGACGGGCTGGTGTTTCCGGTTATTGCCTTTGCCCGCTGGCGGCGGATGCCGGAGCCGCCGCCGCCGGGGCCGCTGATGGTCAAGGGGGTCTTCGGCGGGCTGGTGGCCTTTGCCTCCTTCGGGGCGGTGATGCTGGCGACCCGGCTTGACAAGGTGGGCGAGGCGGCGGTGCTGCGCGAGACTTCCACCGTGTTTGCAGCGCTGATCGGCTGGCTGGTGCTGAAGGAAACCGTGGGCCCGCGGCGGATTGCGCTGATGGCTTTGATCGCGCTGGGCGCCGTGATAGTGGAAATGGGCGGCTGAGACCGCGCGCAGAACTGACAGGAGGCCCCATGGCCGGAAAGAAGATCAACCCGACCCTGAAGATGCTGCTCGAGCTGGGCCCGATCGTGCTGTTCTTCATCGGCTATCTGAAGCTGAAGGATGAGGTGTTTCTGATCGGCGGCAATGAATACAAGGGCTTCATCGTCATCACCGCCGCCTTTATCCCGCTGATGGCGGCATCGACGCTGGCCTTGTGGAAGCTGACCGGGCATCTGTCGCGGATGCAGTTTGCCACCCTGATCCTGGTGGTGCTGTTCGGCGGCATGTCGGTGTGGTTCAACGATGACCGCTTCATCAAGATGAAGCCGACGATGCTGTATCTGCTGTTCGGCGGGCTGCTGGGCATCGGCCTTATGCGCGGGCAAAGCTGGCTGAAGGTGGTGATGGAGGAAGTCATGCCGCTGCAGCAGCAAGGCTGGATGATCCTGACCCGGCGGCTGTGCGCGTTCTTTTTTGGCCTGGCTGTGGCCAATGAACTGATCTGGCGGACGCAAAGCACCGACACTTGGGTTTATTTCAAGACTTTCGGGCTGCCGGTGGCGATGTTTGCCTTCTTCATGCTGCAAGGGCAGCTGTTTCAGAAATACGGCGCTGAGGAAGAAGAGGCCGAACCGGCGGAGTAACCGGCGCAGCCACCCTACGGAAATGGCGTTGAGGGCGGAGCCTGCCTGGGCTGGCGCGAATGCGCCTGTCCGTTTTGCCATAGCAAACCTTGGGTTTGACGGGCAGGCAGGCGCAGCCCGGCCTTTCGGCCGGACCAAGCCTTGTGTTTTGTGCGATTGATTACTTACCGAAAAGCACTTGCTGCGCCCTGGTGTCCGACCGGTCCGCGCGCAGGTCCGCATGCAGCGCCCGGCCGGCAATCACACCGGGGCGGGACCACATCTGATCCAGCCAGCGGGCCATATGCGGTTTGTCCTCCAGCGTCTGCTGCTGGCCTTCCCACAGCGACGCCCAGGGCCAGATAGCGATATCGGCAATCGTAAAATCCGGCCCGGCCACAAACACATTCTCTGCCAGCTGCCGGTCCAGCACGCCGTAGAGGCGGGCGACTTCCTTGCGGTAGCGGTCCTGCGCATAGGGCAGGTCTTCGGGGGCGTATTTCAGGAAATGATGCGCCTGGCCTGCCATCGGGCCGAGCCCGCCCATCTGCCACATCAGCCATTGATCCACAGCCAGCCACGCGCGTTCATCCGCGCCGTAGAACCGGCCGGCCTTGCGGGCGAGATACTGCAGAATGGCGCCGCTTTCGAACAGCGAAACCGGTGTGCCGCCGGGGCCGTCCGGGTCCGTAATCGCGGGCATCCGGTTGTTGGGGGAGAGCTTCAGGAACTCCGGTGCGAACTGATCCCCCTTGCCGATGTCGATCAGCGTCGCCTCGTACGGCAGGCCCATTTCCTCCAACGCTATGGAGATTTTCCAGCCGTTGGGCGTGGGCCAGTAGTAAAGCCGGATCGGTTCCTGCATCTGTTTTCTCCGTCAGGTTGTCCGGCTACAGGAACACGGCAGGCGCCGGGCATGCAAGAGGCGGCTGCTCTCCCGCCGTCGTGACCGTTCCGGCCCCGGCCGGTTTACAGCGCGGCGGGATGCGGAGGTCAGGTGACGCCCCACCATCGCAGGGTCTGCGTATAGTGAAGCCGGATTGCGCCGGTTGCGGCGTCAGCATCGTGGCGTTCAAGGGCGTCCATAATGGCAAGGTGTTCTTCCATAGCCGAAATGATCCGGTCCTGCAGGAAAGGGCGGGCGTTCTGGATAATGGCAGTCCGCATCCGGTTGGCTGCATAAGCTGCTGCCAGCTGGGCGTTTCCAAGTCCAGCGGCCAGGAAGTCATGCAGCGAGAGGTCGACTTCTATGGGGCCGTCCGGCGTATTGCCGGTCTCGCCGCGCAGGGCGGCTTCCCGGAAGGCCTGATGCCGGTCCCGAAGGGCGCCGAGGCCGGTCAGATCGTCGTTGGCAATCCGGCGCCGTGCCCCCTCCTGGTCCAGTACCATCCGGAAGTCGAGGCAGTCGCGGATGGTTTCGGGGCGCGCCTCCATCACCTGGATGCCGCGTTTCGGCATCGTGACCAGCAGGCCCAGCGAACTGGCGTGCTTAACCGCTTCGCGGACCGCGGACAGCGGCAAGCCGAGCATTGTAACCAGCTGTGACATCGACAGAAACTGCCCGTCGCGCAGCTGCCCGCTGCGCAGCGCCGCCATCAGCGCCTGCTGCGCCTTCACCGCCAAAAGCTGAACATTCTGAGACTGGGTCATCCGGCTTTCCTTAATGGGCATTATCTGCGGTTTCAATAAAGTGCTATCTGGAATTCCGAACAGATGCCAAATAGAATATCTGCTAATATGTCAGTTGCAAGACTAGATTGCCACGCTGTTTGGCTGGCGGCAGGAAGCCGCCGGCCGCGGAACAGCACCAGGGAGGAAGACATGACTGCAACAGGAGACATGCGCATAGCGCAAGGGGGCACACTCGACCCCGAAGGCAATGCGCTTAACCCCGCTGGCAGCGACGAAAAAACATGGGGGTGGTTCGCCATCTTCAACATCTGGGCCAATGACGTGCAGTCGCTGTTCGGTTATTCGCTGGTGGCGTCGCTGTTCATTTCCTATGGCGTCGGCGGCTGGACTGCCTTTGCGGCGCTGATCTGCGCCGGGCTGTTCGTGATGTGGATGGTGAATCTCTCCGGTGCTCCGGGCGAGAAATACGGCATACCCTATCCGGTCCTTGCCCGTGCCAGCATGGGGACCCAAGGGGCCAAACTGCCGGCCATTCTGCGCGCAACGGTGGCGGTGTTCTGGTACGGGGTTCAGGTCTACTTTGCCTCAACCGCACTGGCGCTGCTGATCCGTTCGCTCACCGGCATCTCCGGCGGCACCGAGATCCTCGGCCTCACCGGCATCGACTGGCTTTCCTTCGTGTTGGTCTGGGGCTTTCATATCCTCATCTTCTGGCGCGGCATGAACTGGGTGGAAACCTTTCTCAATATCGCTGGCCCCTTTGTCTATCTGGTGATGATCGGCCTGGTTGCCGTGCTCTGGCAGCGCTCGGACGGTCAGCTGCTCAGCGCCACGGCCACGATCTTTGCCAACCCCGCAGGCACCTTCTGGAGCGAATTCAAGGGGTTCATTGCGATCGTCGGCACCATGGTGGCCTATTTTGCGGCTGTGATGATCAATTTCAGCGACTTTTCGCGCTATGCCAAGGACCAGCGGGCGATGGTCTTGGGCAACTTTGCCGGGCTGCCGTTCAACATGATCCTGTTTTCGGCCCTGGCCCTGCTGACCACCGGCGGTGCGGCTGTTGTCTTCGGGGAGGAGATCATCAATCCGACCGAGATCGTTGAACGGACCGACAGTGTGCTGCTGGGTATCGTTGCCGCAATCACCTTCTTTGCGGCGACTGTCGGCATCAACCTGGTCGCCAATTTCATCCCGGCGGTGAACGGTATTGCCAATCTGGCGCCTGAAAAGATCAGCTTCCGCAAGGCCGGCCTGATCACCTCGCTGTTTGCGCTGGTCATCGGCGGGTTCTGGAACAGCTTCATCAGCCAGTTCGGCATCAGCGGCTTCGTCAACACGCTCGGCGCGACACTGGCGCCGATCTTCGGCATCATGATCGTTGACTACTATATGCACCGTCAGGAGCAGCTGAAGGTCGCCGAGCTCTACACCATGGATGCCGGTCTTTACCATTATGACAACGGCTGGAACAACGCTGCGGTCAAAGCCTTCGCGGCGGCGGCCATTTTCTCGGTGGCGACTGTCTGGGTGCCGTGGTTCGCGTTCTTGTCTGGTTTCAACTGGGTGATCGGCGCAATCCTCGGCGGCCTGGCCTACAACGTCATTGCCAGGCACCACGTTAAAACCTGAGTGTGAACCCAGGTTGCTGCCGGTGGGGAGGCGTGCTCCACCGGCAAACTGCCGGAACCTTGCGGCAGGCACTTCCCTGACCTCAGGGACCGCGCCGCATCCTGCAGGCTGCGGCTGCGGCGAACGTCTGGACAGTCCCGCTGCCTGCTGAGGATCGCCCGGTTCTGCTATCCGGGCAGGGGGCGCAGGCTCCGCGATGAAAAACGAGACCTTTTGCTCGGCAGGCCGGCCGGCATTCCAGGCCGTATTCGGCCTTGCATAAACGGGCTTTTCTGCTGTATTCCGGCGTAATCCTTTCCGGTGCCCGGACCGGCCAGATGGCCGCAAGCGGCCGGGTTTGCTAAAGTATGCCCTGGGGCTTGACGTTCAGCATGCTGGCATACCCAGGCGGAGAGGGGGAACTGCTGGGATCGTGGCAAAGATCCCTCTGTGGAAAACGACCGATGCGGTGTTTTCTTTGGACTGACTGAATCCTGAGGGTTGCCGCCTCGGGCGTGCGCGATTTGTTACCGGATTGCGGGCCACGTAAAACATTCCCGCTAAAGAGGTCAGGATGTGAAGGACCCCCTTTCGCTTGGCCGGACGGGGGTTTTTTATTGCGCGGAAGGCGCAGGAGGACATGTGATGAGCGAAACCTGGAACCAACGCACCAAACTGGTGCACGGCGGCACCCGCCGCAGCCAGTACAACGAGGTCAGCGAGGCGATCTTCCTGACCCAGGGCTTTGTCTATGACAGCGCCGAACAGGCCGAAGCGCGGTTTATCGAAACCGGCCCGGATGAATTCATCTACGCCCGCTATGGCAACCCGACCGTGGACATGTTCGAAAAGCGCATGGCGGCGCTGGAAGGGGCCGAGGATGCCTTTGCCGCGGCCTCGGGCATGGCGGCTGTCAATGGCGCGCTGACCTCGCTGGTGAAGGCGGGGGATCACGTCGTCTCTGCCAAGGCGCTGTTCGGCTCCTGCAACTATATCCTGGCGGATGTACTGGGGCGTTTCGGGGTCGAGGTGACCTTTATCGACGGCACCGATCTGGAGGCCTGGCGCGCTGCCGTGCGGCCGGACACCAAGGCGGTGTTTTTCGAGTCGATGTCGAACCCGACGCTGGAAGTGATCGACATCGCAGGCGTTGCGGAGATCGCTCGTGCTGCCGGCGCGACGGTGGTGGTGGACAATGTGTTCTCGACGCCGGTGTTTTCCCGTGCCATCGAACAGGGTGCCGATGTGGTGATCTATTCCGCCACCAAGCATATCGACGGCCAGGGCCGGGCGCTGGGTGGCGTGGTGCTGGGCACCAAGGAGTATATCCGCGGCACGCTGGAACCCTATATGAAGCACACCGGAGGCTCGCTCAGCCCGTTCAATGCCTGGGTGATGCTGAAAGGGCTGGAAACCATCTCGCTGCGGGTCAACGCACAGGCCGAAAGCGCGCTGCAAATTGCCGGGGCCCTGGACGGTCATCCGGCGCTGGCGCGCATGATCTATCCGGGCCTGCCGGGGCATGCGCAGAACGCGCTGGTGCAGACCCAGCTGGGCGGCAAGGGCGGCACGGTGCTGTCGCTGGACCTGAAAGGCGGCAAGGCAGCGGCCTTCAAGTTCCTCAACGCGCTGACCATCCCGGTGATTTCCAACAACCTCGGCGATGCGAAATCCATTGCCACCCACCCGGCGACCACCACCCACCAGCGTCTCAGTGACGCGCTGAAGGTTGAACTGGGCATCACCCCCGGCCTGGTGCGTTTCTCTGTCGGGCTGGAGGACACGGATGACCTGATCGCCGATCTCACGGCGGCGCTGGAAGCGGCAAGCGTCTGAGGGTGTGCATTCGGGCAGGTGATCGCTTTTTCATCTGTCCGGAAATATCCTCGGGGATGAATTGCGCCGGAGGCGCAAGAGGGGGCAGACAGCCCCCTCTTTTTGTTTCACATCTCCCAGGGGAAACTGTCGAGCCGCTGCGGCCCGTCTTTGGTCACCAGCACCTGGGTTTCCAGCTTGACCGATTCCGAGCCCTGCTCGCCGATCAGGCTTTCAATGCAAATCACCATGTTTTCCTCGAACTGGCCGCCGTGGCTGCTCTCGAAATCGGGATGCAGCGGGACCACCGGCCATTCGTCCGCCATCCCCACACCATGCGCCGCCAATGAATAGCGGTAGGGCTGGTAGGCTTCGGGGATTTGCCAGCTCTTGGCGTTGAACTCGGCGAAACTCAGCCCCGGCTGCAGCAGCGCCATATTGTGGTCGATCTGCGCCCGCGCTGCCGCATAGAGCCGCTTCTGGGTGCCGTTCATCGGCGCATAGCCGCAGGTCCAGCTGCGCGACAGGTCGGCGCAATAGCCGTAGGGGCCGATCATGTCGGTGTCAAAGCTGATCATCTCTCCGATCTGGCATTCGCGGGGGGAACATTCCTTGTACCAGGGATTGGTGTTCGGCCCGCAGGTGAGCAGCTTGGTCTCCAGCCACTCGCCGCCGGAGCGCGCATTCTCGAAATGCAGATGCGCCCAGAGCTCCTGTTCGGTGACGCCCGGCACCGAATGCTCATAGATCCGCGCCATGCCGGCCTCGCAGACCCGGATAGTCCAGCGCATCAGCTCGATCTCATCCGCCGATTTGATGGCACGGGCGGTCTCGGTGATCTTGCCGCCGTCGACAATCTGCATACCGTGGCTCTTCAGCGCGTGGACGCCTTCGGGCTCCATCCGGTCGACACCCAGCCGCATGCTGCCGCCGCCGTGTTGCTTGACCAGATCCGCGATTTCCGCTGCCCAGGGGGGCAGCCGGTCCGCGGCCTGATCGCCGGCGCACATGAACATCCAGCCAATGGCATTGCGGATTTCATCCACCCCCGGCAGCCCGTGGTTCAAATGCTCGCAGCCTTTGAATTCGAACATGATGCCCGGCCCGCCGTTCAGGATCAGCGCATAGCGGATCGGGTTGTGGGCGGTCCAGACCGACATGTTGGAGCAATCAAACGCATAGCGGATGTTGACCGGATCATAGAGCAGCAGCCCGGCCGCATCCTGGCGGGCCATCTCATCGCGCAAGCGCTGCAGCCGGTAGGCCCTGGCGCGGTCCAGCACCGGCTGCGGCAGCGGGGATTTCAGCGGCTTGTCCGCGCCTTCGGCATTCAGAAAGCTGCGTTTGCGTTCGTCCTTGAAAACCGCCAGCTCCGTCATGATGCACGGCCGTAGAAGCCGATGTTCTCTTCGTCGGTGAACCGCACGCCGGGGCGCTCGTAAAAGGTGAAGACGGCAATCACCCGGTGTTTGTCTCCTT
Organism: Leisingera methylohalidivorans DSM 14336; assembly: GCF_000511355.1. NCBI lineage: Bacteria > Pseudomonadati > Pseudomonadota > Alphaproteobacteria > Rhodobacterales > Roseobacteraceae > Leisingera > Leisingera methylohalidivorans. Next base: position 1,103,353 of record NC_023135.1, read on the forward strand.
TCACTGTGCCCACCCGGTGGGGCGAGTTTTTGCCGCGGAATATGTTGAGGGTGCCGGGCGACAGGGTGATCGCGCGCATGTTGGGGTCTTCGCCCGCCAGCAGGCGCTCGACGCCTGGGTAATTCGGGTCGTCGTCGCTGCGCAGCTCGGGGCTGTAGATGAACTCGCCGCCCTCATCCGGGGCCTGCAGAAGCATTGTGGTGGTGAATTCGGACCGGTCGAAATGCCAGTTCAGCGCCTGTTCCGCCCCGTAGGACATAATGTTCAGCCGCGCCAGCGGGTCATCCATGGTGTAGAGGTTCTGCTTGTCCATGGTGGCGGCCAGGAACTCGGCAAACGGCGGCCAGTCGTAAAGCCGCAGAACCGGCGAGCCCTGGAACTGGTCGGCGCAGAGGGTGAAGTTTGACGTTTCGACCTTCTGCAGCGCCGGGTGATCCGGCGCCAGGCCTTCAACGCTGTCTTTGAAATAAATGTTGTGTTCGCGTTTGTGGTGGAAGCTTTCGGTCGCAAACTTGCCCTGCAGCGCATCTGCGGCGCCCTGCGCCACCTCAGGCTGCATCAGCCCGTCCAGGCTGAACATGCCGTCCTGCGCCAGTTCGGCGCGGCAGCGGTCCACCAGCGCCTGCCATTCGGGGCTGCCGGGGCGGTCGAGCGGGTAACGGTTCAGATCCAGAATATCGTGCATGTTTGATCTCCCAAGCGCTTTTGCAAACCCTGCGCGCCGGGCGAGGGTCTGACCACTATAAAATATCTTGGCGAGCATAAGGAAATCTTGCACTGTGCGGCCATGAAACTGCCGCCCCTGAATGCCCTGCGTGCCTTTGAATGCGCCGCCCGGACCGGGAGTTTCTCGGCAGCGGGGGCGGAGCAGGGGGTGAGCTCGGCTGCGGTGTCGATGCAGGTGAAGAACCTGGAGGACTGGCTGGGGCTGAAACTGTTCACCCGCCGCGCCAATCAGGTGCGGCTGACGGATGCGGGGCGCGATTATTACCGGAAAGCCGCAATGTCGCTGGCAGAGATTGCCAGTTTCACCCAGGCGCTGACCGAGGGCCGCGGGCACCGTCCGCTGGTGATTTCGGCAACGCCTGCGCTGGCGCAGCTGTGGCTGCCGGATCGGCTGAAGATCTTCCGGGCGGCGCGTCCGGATGTGGCTGTGCGGCTTCGGATCGAGGATGACAGCATCGATCTGGAGGCCGAGGGCATCGACGCCCGGCTGTCCTATGGCGGTGAACATCCGGATTACCGGACAGAGGAGATGTTCACGGATGCGCTGATTCCGGTTGGCATGGATCCGGCCGCGGACATTCGGACAGCGCCGCTGGTGGAAATGAGCTGGGGGGCAACGATTTCGTCGGTGCCGGGCTGGCGGCAGTATTTTGTGCAGCATGGGATCGGGCAGGAGGCACCGGTTGCATCGGCGGTTGCTCCGACGGTGCCCGCCGCGGTGGCACTGGTTCAGGCGGGGCTGGGCATTGCCTTGCTGCCCGCGCAGGTGACGGGCAGGGAAATCCGGGCCGGACGGCTGCACCGGCTGGACGGACCTGCACTGGACATGCCGCGGCCTTATGTGCTGATCACCGCGCACTACAAGTCGCGCTCGCGGCGCTTGCGGGCGCTTGCAGAGGCGCTGGGGGTCCGATAAGGCGCCGGTTCTGCCGCATTTGGCGGATCCGTTTTGAAAATTGCCGCGTAACAGTATATGAGGGTGGCCTGCCGGCTCCTATATGGGCCGTATGACTTGGGGGAAACGCCGATGAACATTCACAACCGCGACGCTGCCGGGGCGCCGGACCGCGAGGCCGCTGCCGCCGCGCTGGATGTGCTGCGGGCCTGGGCCGGCACTGTGACCGAGACCGAGATCGCCCAGCTGGATCCGGCTGTGGCGCGGCTGCTGCCCGGCCGCGAGGTGGGAAACTACCCGGATCTGTCGCGGCACTACCCCGAGGATTTCAAATCGGACGAGGCGTACCGCGCCACGCTGCCCGACCTGCAGAACGGGCCGACCAGCCTGATCCGCGGCGCGCAGGAGCAGATCCAGCATGTGGGGATTTCCAATTTCCGCCTGCCGATCCGCTTCCATACCCGCGATGATGGCGATCTGACACTGGAAACCAGCGTCACCGGCACCGTTTCGCTGGATGCGGCCAAGAAGGGCATCAACATGTCCCGGATCATGCGCACCTTTTATAACCACGCCGAACGCACCTTCAGCTTTGAGGTCATGGCGGCGGCGCTGGATGATTACCTGAGCGACCTGGACAGCCCGGATGCGCGCATTCAGATGCGGTTCTCCTTCCCGGCAAGGGTCGAAAGCCTGCGGTCCGGTCTCAGCGGCTATCAATATTACGATTTTGCGCTGGAATTGGTGGACCATGACGGCGTGCGTGAGAAGATCATGCACCTGGACTATGTCTATTCCTCGACCTGTCCGTGCTCGCTGGAGCTGTCTGAACATGCCCGCCAGTCGCGCGGCCAGCTGGCGACGCCGCACTCGCAGCGCTCGGTGGCGCGGATTTCGGTCCAGTCGGTGCCGGACAGCGGCTGCCTGTGGTTCGAGGACCTGATCGAACTGTGCCGCCAGGCGGTGCCGACCGAGACCCAGGTGATGGTCAAGCGCGAGGATGAACAGGCCTTTGCCGAGCTGAACGCGGCCAATCCGATCTTTGTTGAAGACGCGGCGCGGCTGTTCTGCGAAGCATTGCAAGGCGATGCGCGGATCGGCGATTTCCGGGTGATCGCAAGCCATCAGGAAAGCCTGCACAGCCATGATGCGGTCAGCGTGCTGACCCAGGGTCCGCTGTTCAAGGCGATGAGCCTGGATCCGAAACTGTTCGCGACCCTTATCCATCAAGGGTAAATGCTGGGCTGACGTGCCTGATTATAAGGCAGTCTTCCGGCGGATCCTCTGTGATTTCTGCGCTGCCGCATTATTTATGCTGCCGCGCAGCGGAATATGGTAAACTCCGGACTGTAGCCTGGAGGATTCTCCAGGTGTTCTGGGGAGCCGTTGTGCATGGGGCAGGGAAGATACACCCGATTGCCGCTGCTGCAGGCCCGGAGTTGCTCCGGGGCTGCGCTTCTCCTATTTTGCCCGGCCGCAGCCCGAACAGGCAGGGTGAAACCAGTGCATGAAGTAAGGAGTATCTGATGAGCAGTTTTCACCAGCCTGGCGCATTCCCGGCCTTGGCGCAGGAATGGGCCGGCTATACGGCTGGCACGCAGTTGAAGCTGTGGCGGCAAATGAGCGAAGCAGCGATTGCGGCGCCGCTGCAGCAGTTGCGGGCCGCCCGTTCCATGTTTGAATTGCAGCGGAAAATCCTCGGCCTCGCGGTGCCGCAGGCAGCATGGGCTGACACGGCACAGCCGCAGACTGCGGAATCGTCAAAGGCTGCGGAAGACGCGGCTTCAGTTCCACCCGCAGTCCAGCCCGCGCAACCGCCTGCCAGGAAGACGGCAGAAAAGCCTGCTGCCAAAAGGAAGACGGTTGCCAGAAAGCCGGCCGCGCCCAAGACCGCAGAGCAAAAACCGGCCGTGCCGGCCGCTGCAGGAAATGCAGCCGTCGGAAAAAACGTGCCGGCCGAGGCTGCGGTTGCGAAGCCGGAAGTTGCAAAACCGGTGGTGGCGAAGGCAAGTCAGGCAACGCCGGGCGCAACAGATAAAGCAGCCGCTGATGCGGCTTCGGAGCCGTCCGCGGTGTTCGGCGGATCTGCCGCCCGCCGTGCCGGCCCGGAAACACAGCGGAACACTGCGCAGTCCGCGGCGGTGGCGGCAGTGACCAAATCCTTCGCTGTGCAGACACCCGCACCGGAACCGGCGCCCCCGGCCGCCAAACCGGCGCGACCAGAAAAAGCGGCGCCCGGCAAACGCCCGCGCAAGCCGTCCAAGCTGCGGAAGATGCCCGCGCGCAACGCTGCAAAAGGCGGCGAGGGCAAGGAATAGCGTCGCAGGCTTGACACTTACCGTGCGCAGGTCCAACGCTGCCCCGCATGTTTGATCTGCGTCCGGTTGGATATGTTATCGGCCTTTTGGTCGTCATTCTGGGAGCCATGATGCTGTTCCCGCTGCTGGTCGATCTGATGGATGGCCGCGGAGAATGGCATGTGTTCCTGGAAAGTGCGCTGTTCACCATTCTGGTGGGCGGAATACTGGCCTTGAGCTGTGCCAACGGGGTGCGCGAGGGGCTGAGCATCCGCCAGACCTTCCTGCTGACCACGATGGTCTGGGTGGCGCTGCCGCTGTTCGGGGCCATCCCGCTGATGCTGGGGGCAACCGAGCTGCGGTTCGTCGATGCGTTTTTCGAAGCGATGTCAGGGCTGACCACCACCGGATCAACCGTGATTTCCGGGCTGGACGATCTGCCGCGCGGGCTGCTGTTGTGGCGCGGCATCCTGCAATGGCTCGGCGGCATCGGCATCATTGTGGTGGCGATGGTGTTCCTGCCCGAACTGCGGGTCGGCGGGATGCAGATCTTCCGATCCGAAGCCTTTGAGACAATGGGGAAAATCCTGCCGCGCGCACAGGCGATCGCGAAGCAGATCTCGATTATATACGCGGTGCTGACGCTGTTTTGCATGATCGTCTACCTGATGCTGGGCATGCAGGGGTTCGACGCGCTGGTTCATGCGCTGACCACAGTGTCGACTGGCGGGTTCTCCAATTACGATGCGTCGTTCGGCACCTTCTCTGGGTCAGCGGAATACGCGGCGTCGGTCTTCATGATTCTCGCGGCGCTGCCGTTTGTGCGCTATGTGCAGCTGGTCAACGGCCATGCCGAGCCGCTGCTCCGCGACAGTCAGATCCGTGTGTTCCTGATCGTCATTCTGCTGTTGGTCGGCGTTACATCCGCTGTGCTGGTCTATGTGTTTCCGCATCATCCTGAACAGGCGTTCCGCGAAGCGCTGTTCAATATCACCTCGATCATCTCAGGCACTGGTTATGCCAGTGTCGATTACATGGAGTGGGGCAGCTTTCTGATCATAGTGTTCTTCTTCATCGGTCTGATCGGCGGCTGTGCGGGATCCACCACCTGTTCAGTGAAGATTTTCAGGTATCAGCTGCTGTTTTCGGCGATCCGGGTGCAGATCCAGCGGATCCGTTCGCCGCATGGAATCTTTGTGCCGCGGTTCGACGGGCGGGCGGTCGGTGCCGACGTGCTGAGCTCGGTGATCTCCTTTTTCATGTTCTTTGTGGTGACATTGGGCATTGTCGCCTGGTTGCTGGCGCTGACCGGGCTGGATTTCGTGACCTCAGTCTCAGGCGCCGCAACGGCGGTTGCCAACATCGGGCCCGGCCTGGGGGATGTCATCGGGCCTGCCGGCAACTTTTCGACCCTGAACGACCCGGCAAAATGGATCCTGAGCGCGGCGATGCTGATCGGGCGGCTGGAGCTGATGGCGGTTTACGCGATGCTGACTGTCCGCTTCTGGCGCAGCTGAGGGCCCTCGGGTTGGCTAAAATTGCGCTGCCTGACCGTTGTGGCGGTTTGCCGCGCTGAAACGGACGCCTGAACCGCAGCTTCCTTGCCGGATGGGGCTGCATGCCCTTGCCCTTAAGGGAACGCTCGCATATGAGGCACGGGAACGAAACCCGCAAGCGCAGGGAGACCCGCTCCATATGCCCGTACTTGTGATGAAATTCGGCGGCACGTCTGTCGCCAACCTGGACCGCATCCGCCGCGCCGCCAAACGCGTCGGCGTTGAAGTGGCCAAGGGCTATGACGTGATCGTCATTGTGTCGGCGATGTCCGGCAAGACCAACGAGCTGGTGGGCTGGGTCGATGAGACCTCGCCGCTGTATGACGCACGCGAATATGATGCGATTGTGTCCTCGGGCGAGAATGTGACCGCCGGCCTGATGGCGCTGACCCTGCAGGAAATGGATGTTCCCGCCCGCAGCTGGCAGGGCTGGCAGGTGCCGCTCAAGACAACTTCGGCGCATAGCCAGGCGCGGATCGAGGAGATCCCGCCGGAAAACATCCGTGCCAAGTTTGACGAGGGCATGAAGGTGGCGGTTGTGGCCGGTTTCCAGGGCATCAGCCCCGAAGGCCGCATCACCACGCTGGGCCGTGGCGGTTCGGACACCACCGCGGTGGCCTTTGCGGCGGCGTTCGAGGCCGAGCGCTGTGATATTTATACCGACGTGGACGGCGTTTATACCACCGACCCGCGGATTTGCGACAAGGCGCGCAAGCTGGACAAGATCGCCTTTGAAGAAATGCTGGAGCTGGCTTCGCTGGGCGCCAAGGTGCTGCAGACCCGCTCGGTTGAACTGGCAATGCGCTATAAGGTGAAGCTGCGCGTGCTGTCGAGCTTTGAGGAACAAACTGACGAGGCCGGAACCCTGGTCTGCGCCGAGGAGGAAATCATGGAATCCAATGTTGTGGCCGGTGTGGCCTATTCCCGTGACGAGGCCAAGCTGACCGTGCAGTCGGTGGCCGACCGCCCCGGTATCGCGGCAACCATTTTCACCACCCTCAGCGATGCGGGCGTGAATGTCGACATGATCGTGCAGGACATCTCGGATGAGGGCCGCACCGACATGACTTTCTCCTGCCCGACCGACCAGGTGGCCCGCGCCGAACAGGCGCTGCTGGCAATCAAGGAAAAGGGCGAGCTGAACTATGCCGAACTGCTGGCCGACAAGGACGTCGCCAAGGTTTCGGTGGTCGGCATCGGCATGCGCTCGCAGTCCGGCGTGGCCGCCAAGATGTTCAAGGTGCTGTCGGATGAGGGCGTCAACATCAAGGTGATCACAACCTCCGAAATCAAGATTTCGGTGCTGATCGACCGCAAGTACATGGAGCTGGCCGTGCAGGCGCTGCATGACGCGTTTGAGCTGGAAAAAGCCGGCTAAGCGCCGACCGGGAAGCCGTTTTCCGTATCTTGCAAAGGCGCCGCTCCGGCGCCTTTGTTGTGTCTCCCCTGCCGCGGGCGGTATCTTGCGCAATGCCGTGGCAGGCTGCTTTGTTTGCGGGCAATGCTGCAAAAACACTTGGACTTTTTCCGCTGGGGTGGGACAAGTGGGTGGAGGAGAGAGCACTGGCGCACTACTCTGAGGGGTGTCCGTTCTGCGGGGATCAGTCAGGGCGGCGGTGCGCGGGAAATGACCTCGGGAGAGGGTGGCAATGGCTGACACGACAGAATCCGAAAGCAGGAAGCTTCTGGTTCGCTTGCGCGAGGCGATGGCGGGCGACGATGCCGGCCAGGCGCGGCTCGACAAGATTACCCATCTGATCGCCGATAGCATGGGGACCGAGGTGTGCTCGGTCTATCTGTTTCGCGATGACGAGACGCTGGAGCTTTGTGCAACACAGGGTTTGAACCTTGAATCGGTGCACCAGACCCGGATGCGCATCGGCGAGGGCCTAGTGGGCCGGGTGGCAAAATTCGGCAAGGTGGTGAACACGCCGGATGCACCGAATGCCAAAGGATTCCGCTATATGCCGGAAACCGGGGAAGAGCGGTTTTCCTCCTTTCTCGGGGTGCCGGTGCAGCGGCTGGGCGAGATGCTGGGCGTCCTGGTGGTGCAGTCCAAAGAGGCGCGCGAGTTTTCGGCTGATGCGGTTTATGCACTGGAAGTGGTGGCGATGGTCATCGCCGAGATGACGGAACTGGGCGCCTTTGTCGGCGAAGGCGCGGCGCTGTCGCCGTTGCATCAGCAGCCGGTTCTGATCCATGGCACTTCGGCCCAGGAAGGCGCGGCGGAAGGCCATGTCTGGCTGCATGAGCCGCGGGTGATCGTGACCAATCCGATTGCCGATGATCCCCAGCGTGAGCTGGAACGGATGAACAGCGCGGTCGAGGAGCTGCGGGTCGGCGTTGACAAGATGCTGGAAGTCTCCCGCCACGGCGACAAGGAGCAGCTGCAGGTTCTTGAAGCCTACCGGATGTTTGCCAATTCCAAAGGCTGGATGCGGCGGATGGAAGAAGACATCGCCCGCGGCCTCAGCGCCGAGGCGGCGGTGGAAAAGGAGCAATCCCAGGCCCGCGCCCGGATGTCGCAAGTGCAGGACGCCTACCTGCGCGAACGTCTCAGCGATCTGGACGACCTGTCCAACCGGCTGCTGCGGATCCTGACCGGGCAGGGGGCGGACACCGGGGCCGAGCTGCCGGAAAATCCCATCCTGATCGCCCGCAACATAGGTCCGGGGGATCTGCTGGAGTATGGCCGCCGGTTGCGGGGCATCGTGCTGGAGGAAGGCTCGGTCGGATCCCACGCCGCAATCGTCGCGCGGGCGCTGGCCATTCCGCTGGTGGTGAATGCCCAGCGGATCACAACCGAGGCGCTGAACGGCGACCACATCATGGTGGACGGCGATCAGGGCGTGGCGCATCTGCGGCCCGATGAAACGGTTGTCAGCGCGTTCCGCGACAAGATCGCGATGCACGCCCAGGCGCAGGAGCGCTATGCCTCAATCCGCAACAAGCCGGCGATCACCACCGACGGCCAGCGCATCAGCCTGGTGATGAATGCCGGGCTGATGGCGGACCTGCCGTCGCTGGATGGTTCCGGTGCCGAAGGCGTGGGGCTGTTTCGCACGGAATTGCAATTCCTGGTGCGCAATCAGATGCCGAAACGCTCGGAATTGGTTGCTTTGTACAAGCGGGTGCTGGATGCGGCACATGGCAAGCCGGTGGTGTTCCGGACGCTGGACATCGGCTCCGACAAGGTGCTGCCCTACATGAAGCCGACGGATGAGCCGAACCCGGCCTTGGGCTGGCGGGCGATCCGGGTGGGTTTGGACAAGCCCGGTGTGATGCGGATGCAGCTGCAGGCGCTGCTGCGTTCGGCCGAAGGGCGGCCGTTGTCGATCATGTTCCCCTTTGTCGCCCAGTTCGAAGAATACCGCGCGGCCAAGGCCGAAGTGGACAAGACCATCGAGCGCGAACGTATTCTGGGCCACGTGCTGCCTGCCGAACTGGAGATCGGCGCGATGCTGGAAACGCCGTCGCTGGCCTATGCGCCGCAGAAATTCTTTGACGAGGTGGCCTTTGTCTCGATCGGCGGCAATGACCTGAAACAGTTCTTTTTTGCGGCCGACCGCGAGAATGAGCGGGTGCGCAAGCGCTATGACACGCTGAACGTCAGCTTCCTGAGCTTCATCGAGCGGATCGTGGAGCGCTGCGCGATCTCCGGCACGCCGCTCAGCTTCTGCGGCGAGGATGCGGGCCGCCCGGTCGAGGCTGTGTGCCTGGCTGCCATGGGCATCCGCACGCTGTCGATGCGCCCGGCCTCTATCGGGCCGGTCAAGTCCCTGCTGCTGCGGGTGGATCTGGGCGAGCTGCGCAAGATCATCGCGGACGCGCGCCACCGCGGCGACCAGGCGGTGCGCCCGGCCGTGATGCAATACCTGCGGGAACTTTGACGGCCGCGGCCCCAGGGCCTGGCAGATGTTTTCATTGAGCTCTTGAGCGGGCCGGGCACGGGCTGCGCCAAAGTTTTGCGCTCTCTTATTTCAAGCTTAAAACTTTAGGCTTGAAGTTTTTCCGGACCCGCTTATCCTGATCCGCAAGGATGTGCGCTGAGCGGGAAGGGATGATCATGAAAGTCGCCTGTTTGGGAGGAGGGCCTGCCGGCCTGTACTTTGCGATCTCGATGAAGCTGCGGCAGCCGGAGGCGCAGGTCACGGTGATTGAGCGGAATAAAACCGATGATACCTTTGGCTGGGGTGTGGTGCTGTCGGATGACGCGCTGGACAACCTGAGCGCAAACGACCCGGAAAGCGCCGAAGCGATCCGCGAGAACTTTGCCTATTGGGACGATATCGCGGTGGTTCATGACGGCACCCGCACGGTGTCGGGCGGGCACGGATTTGCCGGGATCGGCCGCAAGAAGATGCTGCTGCTGCTGCAAAGCCGGGCGCGCGAACTGGGCGTTGACCTGCAATTTGAAACCGTGGCCAAGACCGCTGCCGCCTATCAGAAAGACTATGATCTGGTGGTCGGCTGCGACGGGCTGAACTCCGGTGTCCGCACTGAGTTCGCCGAACAATTCAAACCGGAAATCGATGTGCGGCCCTGCAAGTTCATCTGGCTGGGCACGCATCAGAAATTCGACGACGCCTTCACCTTTATTTTCGAGAAGACCAAACACGGCTGGATGTGGATCCACGCCTATCAGTTCGATGCGGACACCGCGACGGTGATTGTGGAATGCTCGGCCGAGACCTGGGAGAACTGGGGCTTTGAGGGGATGAGCAAGGAGGAGACCGTCCGCACCTGCGAGGAGATCTTTGCGGATCATCTGGGCGGGCACGCGTTGATGTCGAATGCCGCGCATCTGCGTGGTGCCGCGGTGTGGATCAACTTCCCGCGGGTGCTGTGCGAAAAATGGTATCACGAGAATGTGGTGCTGCTGGGCGATGCCTCGGCCACGGCGCATTTCTCCATTGGATCCGGCACCCGGCTGGCCTTTGACAGCGCGATTGCGCTGGCGGAGCTGGTCAGCTCCGAGCCGACGCTTGAGCGCGCCTTTGAGCGCTATCAGGAGGAGCGGCGGCTGGATGTGCTGCGGCTGCAGTCGGCGGCGCGCAACTCGCTGGAGTGGTTTGAGGACGTCGAGCGCTATCTGGATATGGATCCGGTGCAGTTCAACTATTCCTTGCTGACGCGGTCGCAGCGGATCTCCCACGAAAACCTGCGCCTGCGGGATGCGGAGTGGCTGCAGAGCGCCGAGAAATGGTTCCAGGACAGGGCCGGAGCGCCCGCGGATGCGCCGGTGCGGCCACCGATGTTCGCCCCCTATAAGCTGCGGGATATGGAGCTGAAGAACCGCATCGTGGTCTCCCCCATGGCGCAGTACAAGGCGGTTGATGGCTGCCCGACGGACTGGCATTTCGTCCATCTGGGCGAGCGGGCCAAGGGCGGCGCCGGGCTGGTTTATACTGAGATGACCTGTGTCAGCGCCGAGGGCCGGATCTCGCTGGGCTGTCCGGGGCTGTATGCGCCGGAGCATGAGGCTGCCTGGAAACGGCTGACAAATTTTGTGCATGCTGAGACCGGCGCGAAGATCTGCTGCCAGATCGGCCATTCGGGGCGCAAGGGCTCGACGCAGCTGGGCTGGGAGGTGATGGACGCGCCCTTGCCAGATGGCAACTGGGAGACCGTATCGGCCTCAGCTATCCCATGGTCGGCAAACAATCCGGCCCCGCGGGAGATCACGCGGGCGGAAATGGATGCGATCAAGGCGGAATTTGTGGCATCTGCGGAAATGGCAGAGCGTGCAGGGTTTGACATGATCGAACTTCATGCGGCGCATGGATACCTGATCTCATCGTTTATCTCGCCAAAATCGAACATTCGGGGCGATGAGTACGGCGGCGCGCTGGAGAACCGCCTGCGCTATCCGTTGGAGGTGTTCCAGGCGATGCGTGCGGTCTGGCCGGAGGCCAAGCCGATGTCGGTCAGGATTTCTGCCAATGACTGGGTTGGAGACGAAGGCGTCACGCCGGAAGAAGCGGTGGAAATCGCCAGGGCCTTTACCGCCGCCGGGGCGGATATCATCGACGTTTCCGCCGGGCAGACCTCGACCGACGCGCAACCGGTCTATGGCCGCATGTTCCAGACCCCGTTTTCCGACCGCATCCGCAACGAGGCCGGAATTGCCACCATGGCAGTGGGCAATATCTATGAGGCGGACCATGCCAATTCGATCCTGATGGCGGGGCGGGCGGATCTGGTCTGCGTGGGCCGGCCGCATCTGGCCGATCCCTATTGGACCTTGCACGAGGCGGCGCGGATCGGCGACCGGCATGGCGAGTGGCCGCTGCCCTATCACGCGGGCCGGGATCAGGCCTGGCGGCTGGCCGACCGCGAAGCGGAGGTGATCCGGGCATGACACGCAGGGTTCTTGTGACAGGCGGCGGCACCGGCATTGGCAAGGCAATCGCGCAGGCCTTTGCAGCCCAGAAGTGTCAGGTGACAATTTCCGGCCGGCGGCGCGACGCGCTGGAGCAAGCCGCGGCGGGTACGGGGCTGGAAATAAGACCCGCCGACGTCACGGATGAGGCGCAGGTCGAGGCGCTGTTCGACACGCCCTATGATGTGGTTGTGGCAAATGCCGGCACCGGGACGGCCGCCAGGATTGAGGATGTTGAGCTGGCGGACTGGCAGCGGACCCTGACCGTGAATATGACGGGCACCTTCCTGACCTTCCGCGCAGCCCTGCGGGCCGGCATGAAACCGGGCGGGCGGCTGATCGCCATTGCCTCGACCGCGTCCTTGCAGGGCGGTGCGCATATCCCGGCCTATGCGGCCTCGAAACACGGGGTGCTGGGTCTGGTGCGGTCGGTTGCGCAGAGCGTGGCAAAGCGCGGCATCACCTGCAATGCGGTCTGCCCCGGGTTTGTTGATACCGAAATGGCAGAGACGGCGATCACCGGTCTGATGGATCGGCAGGGGATTTCCCGCGACAAGGCGCTGAAGATGGTGGTCGGCGGCAACCCGATGCAGCGGCTGATCACACCGGAAGAAGTGGCGGCAACAGCGGTGTTTTTGGCGTCGGAGGGGGCGGCATCAGTCAATGGGCACGCGATGAGCGTTTCGGGAGGCGAGGTTTGAGTACCACCTCCAAAGACCGGCTGCGGCTATGGCTGAAGGTGCTGAAGGCCACCAAGGCGGTGGAAAGCGAGGTGCGTGAGAACCTGCGGCGCGAGTTTGCCACCACCTTGCCGCGGTTTGACGTGATGGCGGCGCTGGTTCAGCACGAAAAAGGCCTTAAGATGAGCGAGTTGTCAGGTGTTCTGAAAGTCTCGAACGGCAATGTCACCGGCATTGTCGAGCGGCTGGTCGAGGATGGCCATGTGCTGCGCGAGAAAGTTGAGGGCGACCGGCGCGCCAATCTGGTGCGGCTGACCGAAGCGGGGAAGACGGAATTCTCCCGTCAGGCTGAGGCGCATGAAGGCTGGATCGCTGCTGCCTTTGCGGGTCTGAACCCGGATGAGGTGCAGGGGATCGCCGAGAGCCTGGAAGCAGTGGCCCGAAGGCTGGAAAACGGAGGCAAGTCATGAAGGTGAACAGGGATCCCGAGCATTTCCTGTGCCGGATCGAGGAGGGCGTCGCCACGGTCTCCCTGGACCGGCCGGAGCGCAAAAACCCTCTGACGTTCGACAGTTACGCCGAGCTGCGCGACTGGTTCCGCGATCTGCATTACGACGACAGCGTTAAGGCGGTGGTCTTTGCATCCAATGGCGGAAATTTCTGCTCGGGCGGCGATGTGCATGACATTATCGGGCCGCTGACCAAAATGAGCATGAGGGAGCTGCTGGCGTTCACCCGGATGACCGGGGATCTGGTCAAGGCGATCGTGACCTGCGGCAAACCGGTGATCGCGGCGATTGACGGCATTTGTGTCGGGGCGGGGGCGATCATCGCCATGGCCTCGGACATCCGCATCGCCACGCCGGAAGCCAAGACCGCGTTTCTGTTCACCCGCGTCGGGCTGGCGGGCTGCGACATGGGCGCCTGCGCAATCCTGCCGCGGATCATCGGCCAGGGGCGGGCGGCGGAACTGCTGTATACCGGGCGGTCGATGAGCGCCGAGGAAGGCCAGGCCTGGGGATTCCACAATAAACTGGTGGCGGCGGATCAGCTGGACGCCGAGGCGCAGGCCTGGGCGGCGCGGATCGCGGCGGGGCCGAATTTCGGCCATATGATGACCAAGACGATGCTGGCGCAGGAATGGTCGATGTCGATCGAACAGGCGATCGAGGCCGAGGCGCAGGCGCAGGCGATCTGCATGCAGACCGCGGATTTCGAACGCGCGTACCATGCCTTTGTGAACAAGGAAAAACCGCTGTTCGAGGGCGACTGAACCGCTTGAGCCGCGGCTGCTGCACTGGAGGAGAGTGCGGGAGCCTCCGGCGGGAGTATTTGGACAAAGATGAAGCAGGGAGAGCCGCGCCATGGCGGACAAGTCGTTTTTGAACTGGCCGTTCTTTGAGGACCGGCACCGGGAACTGGCGGCAGAGCTGGAAGACTGGGCCGGGGCGCATCTGGCGGGCATAGATCATTCGAACACCGATGCGGCCTGCCGGGCGCTGGTGGCTGCGCTGGGAGAGGGCGGCTGGACGCAGCATTCCGGGGCTATGGCCGGGGAGCAGATGGACGTGCGCAGCCTGTGCCTGATCCGCGAAACGCTGGCGCGCCATGACGGGTTGGCAGATTTTGCCTTTGCCATGCAGGGGCTGGGGACGGGTGCGATCTCGCTGTTCGGCACGGCAGAGCAGCGGGGCGAATGGCTGCCGCTGACCCGCGCAGGCAAGGCGATATCCGCCTTTGCCCTGACCGAGCCGCAGTCAGGCTCGGATGTGGCCAACTCCACCATGACGGCGACGCTGGATGGCGATACTTACGTGTTGAATGGCGAGAAGACCTGGATCTCCAACGGAGGCATTGCCGATGTCTACACGCTGTTTGCCCGCACCGGCGAGGCACCGGGCGCCAAAGGGCTGAGTGCTTTCGTTGTGCCGGCGGATCTGCCTGGGTTTGAGGTGGTGGAACGGCTGGAAACCATCGCGCCGCACCCGCTGGCAACATTGCGTTTTACCGATTGCCGGATCCCGAAGTCCGCGCTGCTTGGGCAACCGGGGCAGGGCTTCAAGATCGCGATGTCGGTGCTGGATGTGTTCCGCTCGACCGTGGCGGCGGCGGCGCTGGGGTTTGCCCGCCGGGCGCTGGACGAGGCGCTGGCGCGGGTTACCACCCGGCAGGTGCAGGGCGCGCCGCTGTTTGATCTGCAGATGGTGCAGGGGCATATTGCCGATATGGCGCTGGACGTGGATGCCAGCGCGCTGCTGGTTTACCGCGCCGCTTGGGCCAAGGATTCCGGGGCGGCACGGGTGACGCGCGAGGCGGCGATGGCCAAGCTGTTTTCCACCGATCAGGCGCAGCAGGTCATCGACAAGGCGGTGCAGCTGCATGGCGGCGACGGCGTGCGCCGGGGCCAGAAGGTTGAGGAGCTTTACCGCGATATTCGTGCCTTGCGCATTTACGAAGGGGCCTCGGACGTGCAGCGGGTGGTGATCGCCCGCCAGGCGCTTGCCGCTTTTCAGGGAGGGAACTGAGATGCTGGGACCATCAGCGCATGAAGACACTTTCACCCGGGATAACCTGCCGCCGGCGGAGCAGTGGCCCGGGTTTCTGCTGGAGGGGTTTGACTATCCCGACTACCTGAACGCCGCGGTCGAGCTGACCGATGCGATGGTGGAGAAGGGGTTTGGCGACCGCACTGCGCTGATCGGCAACGGCCGCTACCGCACCTACAAGGAGCTGGCCGACTGGACCAACCGGCTGGCGCATGTGCTGAGCGAGGATCTGGGGGTGAAGCCTGGCAACCGGGTGCTGATCCGCTCGGCCAACAACCCGGCGATGGTGGCCTGCTGGCTGGCGGCGACCAAGGCGGGCGCGGTGGTGGTCAATACCATGCCGATGCTGCGCAAGGGGGAGCTGGCCAAGATCGTCGATAAGGCCGAGGTGTCCCATGCGCTGTGCGACACCCGGCTGAAGGACGAATTGGTCGCCTGCGCCAAAGACTCGAAATTCTTGAAGACCGTGGTGGGCTTTGATGGCACGTCCAATCACGATGCGGAACTGGACCGGCTGGCGCTGGAAAAACCCGTGGCTTATGAGGCAGTGCGGACGGGGCGCGATGACGTGGCTTTGCTGGGGTTCACTTCCGGCACCACCGGGTCGCCCAAGGCGACGATGCATTTTCACCGCGATTTGCTGATCATTGCCGATGGCTATGCGCGTGAAGTGCTGGATGTGCAGCCCGAGGATGTCTTTGTCGGCTCGCCGCCGCTGGCTTTCACCTTCGGGCTTGGCGGGCTGGCAATTTTTCCCTTGCGGTTTGGCGCTGCGGCGACGCTGCTGGAAAACGCAACCCCGCCGAACCTCATCGAGATCATCGAGAAATACAAGGCAACGGTCTGCTTCACCGCGCCGACAGCCTACCGGGTGATGCTGCGGGCGATGGAGGAGGGGGCGGATCTGTCCTCGCTGCGGGCGGCGGTTTCGGCCGGGGAAACCCTGCCCGCGCCGGTCTATGACGAATGGATGCAGAAGACCGGCAAGCCGATGCTGGACGGGATCGGCGCGACCGAGATGCTGCATATCTTCATCACCAACCGGTTCAGCGATCACCGGCCTGCCTGCACCGGCAAACCGGTCGGCGGCTACCAGGTGAAGGTGCTGGATGCAGACGGCGCCGAGGCCCCGCGCGGCGAAGTCGGGCGGCTGGCAGTAAAGGGACCGACCGGCTGCCGTTACCTGGCTGATGACCGGCAGGCGGAATATGTCCGGGATGGATGGAACATCACCGGCGACAGTTTCATCCGGGATAAGGATGGCTATCTGCACTTTGCCGCCCGGAACGACGACATGATCGTGTCGGCCGGCTACAATATTGCAGGTCCTGAAGTGGAAGCCGCCCTGCTGGCGCATGAGGCAGTGGCGGAATGCGCGGTGATCGGCGCCCCGGACGAGGCCCGCGGCGAGATTGTGCAGGCGCATGTGGTGCTGGCCGCGGGGCAGGAGCCGTCGGCGGATCTGGTGAAACGTCTGCAGGACCACGTAAAGGCGGCGATCGCGCCTTACAAGTATCCGCGCTCGGTTGTGTTCACCGCAGCGCTGCCAAAGACTGAAACCGGCAAAATCCAGCGCTTCAGACTGAAAGCCTAGCTGCCAGAGCCATTCCCGGTGCTTGTCCTGACAGCGGCTGTCAAACTGCCGGCAGGGTGGGTGCGCGGGTTTTACGGGCTCACCAAGCCTTTGCCACGCTGCAGCGGCTGTAAGGGGCCGAGATAGAGCGGCAATTACATCTGAGTGCGGGTGGAGGCGAGTACCGGAATCGAACCGGTGTACACGGATTTGCAATCCGCTGCGTCACCACTCCGCCAACTCGCCATCCGTGGTGTAGGGCGTGATTAATCACATGCCCGCTGCCTGCGCAAGAGGCGTTTTGCCTCTGTCCGGACCAAAAATTGCTTTTCTTTCCGGATGGGTAGAATCTCACCTCGCCGCAGTTTGGTCAAGTGCCGCCGCGCGGATGCCAGCGGCAATCAGGGCGGGAATGCCGGGCAGGGCACCCGTGACTGGCAGCAGAAGCCCTTGGAAACCGGCAGCCTCGAGCGCCTGGGGGATGTCCTGTTTAACATGGTCGCCGGCCTGGGCAAAAAACGGCAGGCAAATGGAATACGCAGGCAAAGCGGTTGCGGCGGATTCAACCCTTGGAGCTTGCTCCACATAGCCGGGCGAGACTGCGCAGCCGGGCAGCAGGGGGCGCAGCCTGGCAGCAAAACATTCTGCGGCCTCTGCCGCCTTGGGACCGCGGGCAGACCCGTGGGCGGCGAGCAGAAGATGCGTTTCAGCCAGCGGCCAGCCTTGCCTTTCCGCGGCCTGGCGGACGGCCTCTGCAGCGAGGGCCGGAAGGGCGGCATCCAGACCGAAAGGCGCGGCCATGCAATAGCTGCGGCCCTGCAGGCGGTCAGGCAGAACCTTGGCTGTGAACCATCCGTGCGACATGAAAAACGGATAGACCACGGTGTCATCGGCCATTTCGTGCTCCAGCCGCCCGGGCGTGGCGAGGGTGGCGGAGCGGATATCCCAATCCGGCAGATGCGCCGCAACCTCGGCCGCAAGCCTGGCCAGAGCGGCCTCTGCCGGACCAGGGTCGGAAGGCTGGCCATGGGCGGTGATGACGGCGGTGCGCGTGGTCTTCGTCAAGGCGGGGGTCCGGATTGTTGAAACTGCGTAAGTAGTCGGGATTGTTCCGCTATTTGGGGGGCTTGCCGGGCACTCCGCAAGGCTTGGGAAGATTTTTTCTGCGGCGTGCTGAGAAACGAAACCAAGGAGGTTGACCTTCCCGGGCGCTTCACCTAAATCAGCAAACACTCTGAGCGGGTATGGTGAAATGGTATCATAAGAGCCTTCCAAGCTTAAGGTGCGGGTTCGATTCCCGCTACCCGCTCCAGATCCTCCCCCTTCTGCCATTCTGTTACACCGTGACGCGGGATGTTCGCGCGTTCATGTGCTTTTTGAACCGGCTCAGCGCTTGACGCGCGGGGCCTGCGGGGCCATGAACCGTGGCGAATGCGCGGGGTTTCATACCCGCCAGCCCAAAGTGCAGAAGGATCCGGAATGGCGCGGAGACAGGCGGCCCCGAATGCGGAACAGGAGCGCGAAGGCTCCCGGAAGATTGGCGTGCTTTCGGCGCTGTGGCCGTTCATGCGGCCGTACCGTCTGCTGATGCTTGCCGCGACCTGTGCGCTGGTGATGACCGCAGGGCTGTCGCTGACGCTGCCTTTGGCGGTGCGCCGGGTGGTGGATAATTTCCGGGTCTCGGAGTCCGAACTGCTGAACCTCTACTTCGGCGCTGCGCTGGGGATTGCTGCGCTGCTCGCGGCGGGCACCGGCGTGCGCTATGCGCTGGTGACCCGGCTGGGCGAGCGGGTTGTGGCTGATATCCGCAAGGCGGTGTTCGACCGGGTGATCGGGATGAGCCCGGAGTTTTACGAACGGGTCATGACCGGTGAAGTGCTGAGCCGGATCACCACCGACACCACGCTGATCCAATCGGTGCTGGGATCCTCGGTGTCGATCGCGCTGCGCAACCTGCTGATCTTCCTGGGCGGCATGGTGCTGATGCTGCTGACCTCGGCCAAGCTGACGATGATGGTGCTGCTGATCGTGCCGGCCGTCATTGTCCCGATCCTGGTCCTGGGGCGCCGCCTGCGTGCCATCAGCAAGGAAAACCAGGACTGGATTGCGGCCTCCTCGGGCAATGCCGGTGAGGCGCTGGGGGCGGTGCAGACCGTGCAGGCCTTTACCCATGAGGCCGCCAGCCGCCAAAAGTTCGGCGAGATGACCGAGACCGCCTATACCGTGTCCTGCCGCCGGATCCGGACCCGGGCTTATCTGACGGTGATCGTTATTTTCCTGGTGTTCTCGGGCATTGTCGGCGTGCTGTGGATGGGTGCCAATGATGTGCGCGCGGGGGTTATGTCCGAGGGGACCCTGATCCAGTTTGTGATCTACGCGGTGCTGGTGGCGGGCTCAGTGGCGGCGCTGTCGGAGATCTGGAGCGAGCTGCAACGGGCGGCGGGCGCCACCGAGCGTCTGGTGGAGCTGCTGAATGCGGCCGATACCGTGCTGGATCCCGTTGCGGCCCAGGTGCTGCCCGCGCCGGTGAAGGGTGAGATCCAGTTCGACAACGTGTCTTTCCGCTATCCGTCGCGCCCGGATGTCTCGGCTCTGGACAAGGTGTCGCTGGCGGTGAAACCGGGCGAGACTGTGGCCTTTGTCGGCCCGTCCGGGGCGGGCAAGACCACCATCATTCAGCTGCTGCAGCGGTTTTATGACCCGAACCAGGGTGCGGTGAAGCTGGACGGCGTAGCGCTGACTGCACTGCAGCGGGATGAGTTCCGCCATCACATCGCGCTGGTGCCGCAGGATCCGGTGATTTTTGCGGCCTCGGCCCGCGAGAACATCCGCTTTGGCCGTCCTGAGGCCTCGGATGCCGAAGTTGAGGCTGCCGCCCTGGCCGCCGCGGCGCATGACTTCATCTCGAAACTGCCCGAAGGCTATGACAGCTTTGTCGGCGAGCGCGGGGTGATGCTGTCGGGCGGCCAGAAGCAGCGGATTGCCATCGCCCGTGCCATCCTGCGCGATGCGCCGGTGCTGTTGCTGGACGAGGCGACCTCGGCGCTGGATGCCGAAAGCGAGCGTCTGGTGCAGGCCGCGGTGGACGAGTTGAGCCAGGGCCGGACCACCCTGATTGTGGCGCACCGTCTGGCGACTGTCAAAAAGGCCGACCGGATTGTGGTGATGGATCAGGGCCGGATCGTGGCCACCGGCACCCATGATGAGCTGGTGGCGCAGGGCGGGCTTTATGCGCGTCTTGCCAAACTGCAGTTCACCGAAGGGCTGGCCGCGGAGTAGACGCCGAATTCTGCAAAATACCCAGCACCCCGCACCCCGCACCGGGTCCGGGCTGTTTGTGTTCTGAAATCTGCAACGGGCCGCAAAATGGCGCCACGTCATGCCGTAAACTGCCTTGGCGTGACCCTGCTCCGGAGCTTGCGCAATTGCGCGTTTGCAATAGTCTGGCGCAAACAGAACACCCCATTCATTGGGGGAACGGGGAGGAGATAAATGGGATTTTCCGGAGTCGCGGACCGCGACGCGCTGCAGAACGAAATGCCGTATGAGGCGCGGGATCTGCCGGCCACGCTGTACGGGCTGCTGTCACGGACTGCGGGCAGATACCCGAACAGCAAGGCGGTGAGCTATCAGATTTTTTCCGGCCCCCAGGATAAGGCGGAAACTCTGACCTGGAGCAGGCTGAAGGCTCAGGTGAGCCAGGCGGCCAACATGTTCCGCGCGCTGGGGATCGGGGAGCAGGATGTGGTCGCCTATGTGCTGCCCAACTGCAACGAAACACTGGTGACCATGCTGGGCGGCGCGGTGGCCGGGATCGTGAACCCGATCAACCCGCTGCTGGAGCCGGAACAGATCGCCTCGATCCTGCGGGAGACCAAGGCCAAGGTGGTGGTGACCCTGCGGCCCTTCCCCAAGACTGATGTGGCGCAGAAGGTGGCCGAGGCGGTGCGCCATGCGCCCGGGGTGAACACGGTGCTGGAAGTGGACCTGAACCGCTATCTGACGCCGCCGAAATCCTGGATCGTGCCGCTGATCCGGCCCAAACTGGACAATCAGGCCAAGGCGGCCCATGCGGATTACCTGAATTTCTCCAAAGAGATGGCGAAACAGCCCGCCACGTTGAATTTCGCCGACAGCAACGGCGACCGGGTTGCCTGCTATTTCCACACCGGCGGCACAACCGGCATGCCCAAGGTGGCGCAGCACAAATACTCGGGCTTGATCTATAACGGCTGGCTGGGGCACACGCTGCTCTTCACCGAAGAAGACAACATCATGTGCCCGCTGCCGCTGTTTCACGTCTTTGCGGTGCATGTGATCATGATGGCGGCCGTATCCTCGGGGGCGCATGTGGTGTTCCCGACGCCGCAGGGCTACCGGGGCGAGGGGGTATTCGACAACTTTTGGAAGCTGATCGAACGCTGGAAGATCACCTTTATCATCACCGTGCCCACCGCTGTTTCGGCGCTGATGCAGCGCGAAGTGGACGCTGATATATCCTCGGTGAAAACTGCGTTTTCCGGCTCGGCGCCCATGCCGATGGAGCTGTTCAAGCGGTTTGAAGCGGCTTCGGGCGTGACCATAGTAGAAGGTTACGGGTTGACTGAGGCGACCTGCCTGGTTTCCTGCAACCCTCCGGGCGGCGAGAAGAAGGTTGGGTCGGTCGGGATCCCGCTCCCCTATACCGATGTGCGGATTGTCAAGCAGACCTCCGGCGGCCCGCTGGAGTGCGGTGTCGATGAAGTGGGGGAAATCTGCATCTCGAACCCCGGCGTCTACCCCGGCAACACCTATACCGAAACCGACAAAAACGTGGACCTCTACTATCAGGACAAATACCTGCGCACTGGCGACTTGGGTCGGATTGACGAGGATGGCTATCTGTGGATCACCGGCCGTGCCAAAGATCTGATCATCCGGGGCGGCCACAATATCGACCCGGCTGAGATCGAAGAAGCGCTGCTGGGGCATGAAGCGGTGGCTTTCGCCGGCGCTATCGGCCAGCCGGATGCCCATTCGGGTGAGCTGCCTTGCGCCTTTGTCGAACTGGTCGCAGGCGCCTCGGTCAGCGAGGCGGAGCTTCTGGACTACTGCAAGATCCACGTGCATGAGCGCGCGGCGATCCCCAAGCATCTGACAGTGCTGAAGGAGCTGCCGAAGACTGCCGTGGGCAAAGTCTTCAAGCCGGATCTGCGCAAACACGCGATCACCCGCGTTTACAACGGCGCGCTTGAACAGGCCGGGCTGGCCGCGCGCGTTGTCAGCGTGACCGACGACAAGAAACGGGGTCTGGTGGCCCAAGTGGCGGCCAATGGCAGTGCTGAGCCTGAAATCGCGTGTGTTCTGGACCGTTTCACCCGGCCCTGGGAGCCGGCGGCAGCCTGAACCGGGCGGCCAGCGTGAGATAAAGGGCGCCCTCAGGGGCGCTTTTTCATTCAGGCATTCCATTTGCGGGAATCTCTGCCTAGGCTCTGAAAAACAGGCACGCAGGGAGGCTCGCGGATGGATTACGAACGGCTGATCGACGAGGAGACCTGGGACTTTATCCAGAAGACCGGCGAGCTATACCCTGATGACGCCGTGGAAATGTCCATCGAGGAACAGCGCCGGATTTACGATTCCATGGCACGCGAGTTCCGGGCGCCGCGCCCGGATGTTGTGGCGGTCACCGACAGCTCGGCCAATGGCGTGCCGGTCCGGGTCTACACCGCAGGCGATCCGACCCGCACGGTGCTGTTCTGCCATGGCGGCGGATTTGTGGTCGGCGGGCTCGACAGCCACGACGATGTCTGTGCCGAGATCTGCGCCCAGACCGGTTACCGGGTGGTGGCCGTGGATTACCGCCTGGCGCCGGAACACAAGCACCCGGCCGGTTTCGAGGGTGCCTGGACAGCTTTGGAATGGGTGGAGGCGGTTTACGGCAACGGTATTGTCCTGGCGGGTGACAGTGCCGGTGCGAACCTGTGCGCCGCGGTTGCCCATCATGCGCGTGGCCGGACGGAAGCAATTCTGGGACAGGTGCTGATCTATGGGGTCTTTGGCGGCGATGTGAACCAGGGATCATATATTGAACACGCCCAGGCGCCGATGCTGACCCGCGAGGACGTGCTGTATTATATGGATATCCGAACCGATGGCGCGGCACCGCAAGATGATCCGCTGCTGACACCGCTTGCCGACAGCGATTTTGCAGGCCTGCCGCCGACAGTGCTGGTGACGGCTGATTGCGACCCGGTGCGCGATGACTCCCGCGATTACCGCGACCGTATCCTGGAGGCCGGCGGCAAGGCGCATTGGATCAACGAGCCGGGCCTGATCCACGGATACCTGCGCGCGCGCCACACCGTGGGCCGGGCGCGGGACAGTTTTGAGCGGATCTCGGTCGCGATCGAGGCGCTGGGGCAGGGGATCTGGAGCTACGATCACGAGGCGCCCTAGCCGGCAACCTCGCGGCATTGCTCCTGAACCAGGGATGTATCCAGCCAGCCGCCGCTGGTTGCTTGCCAGTCCGGGCCGGAGGTCGTGACATAGGTCCAGCTGCCGACCGGGATATGCGAGTAGCTGACATAGTCCCCGG
The DNA here is from genome assembly GCF_000511355.1 of Leisingera methylohalidivorans DSM 14336. Taxonomy (NCBI): domain Bacteria; kingdom Pseudomonadati; phylum Pseudomonadota; class Alphaproteobacteria; order Rhodobacterales; family Roseobacteraceae; genus Leisingera; species Leisingera methylohalidivorans. The sequence goes on from NC_023135.1 coordinate 1,126,585, forward strand.
CAACGATCTGCCCGACCAGCGGGGCCTCCGGGCGGTGCCCCGCCCGCAGGCCGGTCACCGGGCCCAGCCAGCCCAGGCAGGCGCTTTCAAATTCGTCGCGCACAGGAAGGTCCCACAGCTGGTGCCTGAGGAACAGATCGTCCAGGTCCAGATAGGTCTGCTTGTTGTTCACCCGGCAGCCAAAGCGCGCCTCCATCTCCTTGACCAATGCCACTATCCGCTCGGCAGGCGGCAGCAATGAGACCGATTTGCCGATGCAATCGCCGTTGTTGAACACAGCCCGCCCCAGCGGCGAGCCGAAACAGTACCCGGCACGGTCGATGACAGCGTTTCTGGTGAACCAAAGGTCGTGGCAGGCATCGCTGGCCAGAACCGGGGACGCCAGCAGGCACAGCGCAGCAGCAAAGGACTTCATGGCAATCATTCCTGTCATTCGAACACGGCGGCTGAGCGGCAGTCTAGCACAAAGCCGCCGCAGCCGCGTTATTTCAGGAACGGTTCTGCCTTCATGCTGTCCGCTACCGGCGCGCCCAGCCGCTTGAGGATAGTGGGCGCCAGCTGGCGCTGGTCGACCACTGCGTCATGATCGGGGCCTTCGGCCTCGCCAAAGTAATAGAGTGCTGTTTCCTGCTGCAGGGCGCTGCGGCCGCCGTGATGGCCGCGTTCGTCCTGGCCGTGGTCGGCAGTGACAATCACCTCATACCCCAGGCCGCGCCAGCGGGTGATGAAAGGGGCCAGCATTTCGTCCATCACGAAACAGGCGTGATCCATTTCGTGGCAGTCGTGAAAGAACCGGTGGCCCATGCTGTCCAGGGTGCAGGTGTGCAGCATCCCGTAGTCCAGGCCAAAGCGCAGGCAGAGATTGGTCAGCGTGCCGAACAGATCGATATCCGACGGGGTCATCTGGTTGTCCTTGCCGTAGCCGGTCATGGAATGAAAGCGGCCATGGGTGATGGTCTTGCTTTCCGGCTCGTCATATTCGATGTCGCGCACGTAGTCGAAAGGATGACGGTTGAAGAAAGACGACCAGTAGCTGTGTGCCACGGCGCCGGTGACGCCGCCGGCTTCGCGCACCTGGGAGAACACGTCCTTTTCCTTCAGCCGGAACACATTGGCGTTGCCAGTGCAGCCATGGATGGCGGGCGCGACGCCGGTGTGGATCGAGGCATAGCAGCTGGCCGAAATCGACGGCAGCACCGAGCGCAGTTTCCAGACCCGGGCATCGCCGCTGTCCACCCAGCCTTCGAGGTTGCCGAACAGGCGGCGGAAGTTGCGCCAGGGCACGCCATCCAGAATGATGAGCAGGAGTTTGTTGTCCATTCGCCGAATCCTTTTGCATGGCAAGGGCCTCGGTGCCGTATCATCGTGACGGATTCTTGATTTGCCATTCAAAAAACGAATGAATGGTCAGAAACCGGCATTACAGGTGGATGTTCAGCTGCATTGCCGCGGAGGCGCCGGCCGGATCTCAGAATGCCGTAGCAAGGACATAGCAGCCGGCCAGCACCAGAAGCCCGCCGGTGGAACAGGCAAACAGGCGCGGGTCGGGAGCATGTTTTTCTGCCAGCACATACAGCGCAAGGCCGGTAATCCAGTAAAGGTTCATGACCCCGCCGGCAAACAGCAGCAGCATCAATGCCCAGCAGCAGCCGAGGCAAAAAACGCCGTGATGGGCGCCCATCAGCACAGCACCGGCCAGTCCTGTGCGGTTATGCGCGGTCAGAAATTGTACCGGCATACGGCAATGAAACAGGCAGGCGTGCTTGCAGGGGGTAAACTGATAGGTGCCCGCCGCCAGCAGCAACGTGCCGCCAAGCGCGCGGCTGCTGAGCGACATCATGGGGCCGTCCGACAGCCCCGCTGTTTCCAGCCACCATTGCAAGGCAGTGGCAGCAAATGAAAAAACGGCCCAGGCCAGCAGGTAGCCGCACAGGAACAGGAGGCCCAGCAACGGTGCCTGGCCGGGCCGGGCGCCGGCTTTCTTGATGGCCGTATACAGCAGCAGAACCGGCGCCGCGCTGGGAGTCATCATGGCGATCATCATGATCCACCACATCAGAAAGATCAGCGCCGCGTAACCCGGGGTCCAGGCGCCAACCGCGCCCATCTGCATCGGCTCCCCGATGGGGCGGGCCATGCGGGTCATCTCGACCGCGCTCATCTCCATCCCTGCGCCGGAAACGGTGTAAAGCAGGCTCAGCAGCAGGATCACCCCGACAGCAGCAAGCACCACCGCCTGATCGCGGCGGGCCAGGCGTTCGGCCGGCCCCTGAAACTGCTGCTGCCGGCCCACGGCGGGTCAGGCCGCTCGCTGGACGCCGTCGCCGGTCAGATGCAGTTCGGCCACATGGGTGTGGGTATCGCTGTTTTTTTCCAGCCGGATTGCCCCCTGATGGGTGACGGTGCTGCCGCTGGCAACGTGGGCCTCGGCGTACTCGAACCCGTTGGGCAGCTTGATGCTGACGGAATGGGGTTCTCCCGATACGATATTGGCGATCGGCTTGACCGTGGTTTCGGCGATATCGCCAGCCTTGGCCGAGCCGGTCATCTTCTCCGCATCGAAATCGATGGAGACCGGGGCGGTCAGGGTCTCGTGCTTGGTCGGGCTCATGGTGCTGAAGACATGGAACATGGTGGCAAATTCCTGGGTGTCCTCGCCGCGCATGATCGCTTCCAGCGCCGCGCGCTGCCCGGCGGAGGCGCCTTCGTCGATGATCATCTGCATCTCGCCGTTGCCTTCATGAACGGCGCCCGGCCACTTGTAGAGCACCGCAGCCGTCAACCCGTCCAGAGACACCTCGCCGTGATGGCCCTTGTCGATGCGGAAAGTCAGCATCGCCTCGCAGGTGCCGTCGCTGGGCAATTGCGAAAACTGGCAGGGGCAGCCGGGAACGCAGTTGCAGTTGGAAATTCCCAAACCGTGAATGGCCCAGTCTTTCATGGCAGTTCCTCCCGGAAATCGTTAACAAAAAAACCGCCCGTCGGAAACGGGGTGGCCTGCACAGGAAACGGCCGCGCTCAATGTCTGGATCTTGTTAGCGGCTGGACCCGCCGCATTCGCTCCGGTGGCGGCAATTTACCACAAAATCACGAGGGGCAAAAAAAGAAAATGCCCCCGCCCGGAATCGGGCAGGGGCGCATCGCGTCGCAATCGGCCGCCGGATCAGTTGCCGGCGCTTTCCATTTTACGGTTGGCGATCACCTCTTCCAGCCAGCCCAGCTTCATCTCGGGGACGGAACTCAGCAGCAGGTCGGTGTAATCGTCAAACGGCGGGCTCAGCACTTTGGACTTGCCGCCGTAGCGCTGAACCTTGCCCTGGTACATCACTGCGATGTTGTCAGAGATGGCGCGCACGGTTGCCAGATCGTGGGTGATGAACAGATAAGCGACATCTTCGATCTTCTGCAAATCCAGCAGCAGCTTCAGGATACCGTCTGCCACCAGCGGGTCCAGCGCCGAGGTGACCTCGTCGCAGATGATCATCTTCGGCTTGGCAGCCAGCGAGCGGGCAATGCAGACACGCTGCTTCTGGCCGCCGGACAGCTCTGCCGGATAGCGGTCCATGAACTTCTCGCCCAGCTCGATCTCGTCCAGCAGTTCGATGATCCGCTTCTTCTTCTCGGCGCCACGCATCCCGAAGTAGAACTCCAGCGGCCGGCCGATTATGGTGCCGACGGTCTGGCGCGGGTTCATCGCGACATCTGCCATCTGGTAGATCATCTGCAACTCGCGCAGGTCCTCGCGGGTGCGCCCCTTGAGGTCTGCCGACAGCGTGCGCCCTGCAAATTCGATCTCGCCTTCGCGCGGCGGCAGAAGCCCGGTGATGACGCGGGCCAGGGTGGACTTTCCGGATCCGGACTCGCCCACCACCGCCAGCGTCTGGCCGGGATAGAGGTCAACATTCACATTGTGCAGCACGTCGAAGCGGGTGCCCTTGTAGCGCGCGGTGATGTTGCGCACGCTGAGCACTGGATCAGGCGTCGGGGCCTTTTCCTCATGCTCGATGGAGCGGACCGAGACCAGCGCCTGGGTGTACTCCTCCTGCGGGTTGTTGATGATCTGATCGACACTGCCGTATTCCACGGTGTTGCCCATCTTCAGCACCATGATGTCGTCGCTCACCTGCGCCACAACCGCCAGGTCGTGGGTGATGTAGAGCGCGGCAACGCCGGTGTCGCGGATTGCTTCTTTGATCGCCATCAGCACGTCGATCTGGGTGGTCACATCGAGCGCCGTGGTGGGCTCGTCGAACACCACCAGATCCGGCTCCGGGCACAGCGCCAGCGCGGTCATGCAGCGCTGCAGCTGGCCGCCTGACACCTGATGCGGGAACCGCTCGCCGATGTTGTCCGGATCCGGCAGGCCCAGTTTGGCGAACAGGGTACGTGCCCGCTCCTCGGCCTCCTTGCGGGAGAACTTCTTTTGCTCCACCGCCGCCTCGACCACCTGGTCCATGATCTTTTTGGCCGGGTTGAAAGAGGCCGCCGCCGATTGCGACACATAGGTCACTTCGCCGCCGCGCAGTTTTCGTACATCGCGGAGGCCGGTTTTCAGGATATCGCGCCCGTTGACCCAGACCTCGCCGCCGGTGATCCGCACGCCGCCGCGGCCATAGGCCATGGCCGAAAGACCGATGGTGGATTTGCCGGCACCGGATTCGCCGATCAGCCCCAGAACCTTGCCGGGCGCGAGATCAAAGCTGACCCCGTGCACGATCTCAATATCCTTGGGCTTTTCCCCCGGCGGATAGATGGTCGCGCCGATCTTCAGGTCGCGGACTTTCAACAGAGGATCGCTCATCCGCGGCCTCCTTTCAGTGAGGTTGTCCGGTTCAGCACCCAGTCAGCCACCAGGTTGACCGAGATCGCCAGGGTGGCGATGGCAAAGGCCGGGATCAGGGCCGCGGGAATGCCATAGACAATGCCGTCCTTGTTTTCCTTCACGATGCCGCCCCAGTCAGCCGCCGGCGGCTGAACACCAAGGCCAAGGAAAGACAGGGTGGAGACGAACAGCACCGCAAAGATGAACCGCAGGCCCATCTCGGCGACCAGCGGCGACAGCGCATTGGGCAGGATTTCGCGGAAGATGATCCACGAGGTCTTCTCGCCGCGCAGCCGGGCTGCTTCGACGTAGTCCATCACTTCGATATCGACCGCGACCGCCCGGGCCAGCCGGTAGACCCGGGTCGAGTCCAGCAGGCCCATCACCACGATCAGGGTGGGAATGGTCACTGGCATGACCGAGAGCACAACCAGCGCAAAGATCAGTGTCGGGATCGACATGAGCAGATCGACAAACCGCGACATCGCCTGGTCCAGCCAGCCGCCGGCCTCGGCGGCGATAAAGCCCAGAATGGACCCGGTGGTAAAGGACAGCACGGTTGCCGCGGTGGCAATGAAGATTGTGGTCTGGCCGCCGTAGATCATCCGGGTCAGCAGATCGCGGCCGATGTTGTCGGTGCCCAGCAGAAACTCCGCGCTGGCGGGTTCCCAGACATCGCCGACCACTTCGCCCACCCCGTAAGGGGCCAGCAGCGGCGCAAGAATCGCGCCGAGGAAATAAAGGGCCGTGAAGAACAGCCCGATGAGTGCGGAAACGGGGATATTCTTCATTTCGGATGCCTCAGACGCGGGTTGCTCAGGATTGCAACGATATCGGCAATCATATTGAGACCGATATAGACGGCGGCGAAGATCAGGCCGCAGGCCTGCACCACAGGGACGTCACGCTTGGATACATGGTCGACCAGATACTGGCCCATGCCGGGGTAGACGAATACCACCTCGATCACCACGACGCCGACCACCAGATAGGCAAGGTTCAGCATCACCACATTAACGATAGGGGCAACCGCGTTCGGGAACGCATGCCGGTAGATCACCTGAAAGGCGTTGAGCCCCTTCAGCTCGGCAGTTTCGATATAGGCCGACTGCATCACGTTGAGGATCGCCGCACGAGTCATCCGCATCATGTGCGCCAGCACCACCAGGGTCAGCACGGCGATCGGCAGGGCGATGGCGTTGAGCTTTTCGAACAGGCTCATCGAGTCGTTGATCATCGCCACCGACGGGAACCACCGCAGCTTCACCGCGATGAGATACATCAGCACATAGCCGATCAGGAATTCGGGAATGGAGATCGAGGCGAGAGTGACGCCGGAGATCAGCTTGTCGGGCCAGCGGTCCTTGAAGCGGACGGCGAGCAGGCCCAGAAAAATGGCCAGGGGCACCGCAACCACGGCCGCCCAGAAGGCAAGGAACAGGGTATTCCAGAAGCGGCTCGCAAGGGCCTCGGAAATATCCTGGCCGCTGGTGAGCGCGGTGCCCAGGTCGCCCTGGATGGCACCGAACAGCCAGGCAAAATAGCGCTGCACGGGCGGATCGTTGACACCAAGCTCAGCTCTCAGGTTGGCAAGCGCTTCGGGAGTTGCCGATTGGCCCAGAATCGATTGGGCGACATCGCCGGGCAGCACCATCGTGCCGGCAAAGATCACTACTGAGATGAGCAGAAGAAGGAGGAGGCTCAGCGCGATGCGCTGAGCCAAGAGTTTGAAAACAGGCGACATTTAGGCTTTGACCCACAGCTTGCTGGCGGCATAGCCGTTCATCAGAACCTGACCGGGCACACCTTCGACCCAGCCGTCCACCTTATCGGTGGTCGCTTCGACAAAGTCGTTGAACATCGGACAGATCAGACCGCCTTCGTCGCGCAGGATGGTCGACATGTCGGCATACATCTGCGTCCGCTTGGCGACGTCCAGTTCGCCGCGGGCGGCAACCAGCATCTGGTCGAATTGCTCGTTGTTGAAACGGGTGTCGTTCCAGTCCGCGGTCGACAGATAGGCGGTGGTGAACATCTGGTCCTGGGTCGGACGGCCGCCCCAGTAGCTGGTGCAGAACGGCTTGTTGTTCCAGACTTCCGACCAGTAGCCGTCGTTCGGCTCGCGCTTCACGTCCAGTTTGATGCCCGCGCTGGAAAGCGACTGCTGGAACAGCGCGGCAGCATCCGGGGCGCCCGGGAAGGAATTGTCCGAGGTGCGCAGGAGGATTTCACCGTCATAGCCCGCCTTTTTCAGGTGGTGCATCGCCTTGTCCGGGTCATACGCGCGCTGCTCCAGCGCGGTATACATCGGGTAGGAGGCATTGATCGGCGTGTCGTTGCCCACCGTGCCATAGCCGTTCAGGATCTTGTCGACCATTTCCTGGCGGTTGATGCCGTATTTCAGCGCCATGCGGACGTCGTTGTTGTCGAACGGCGCGGTGTTGCAGTGCATGATGAACACGTAATGGCCGGCCGCAGAGGTCGAGTGCACGGAGATGTTCGGCGCACGGTCCACCAGTTTTGCGGTGCGCGGCGGCACCCGGTCGATCACATCCACCTGGCCGGACTGCAGCGCGGCTACACGGGCGGTGTCATCATTGATGACAATGATTTCAACGGTTTCCGCATTGCCCAGATCTCCCCAGTAGTTCGGGTTCTTTTCAGCCACAAAGCGCACGCCCATATCGGCGGACTTCATGATGTAGGGGCCGGTGCCGATGGCTGCCGCGGGATCGTCATTGCCGCCGCCCGGCTGAATGATCAGGTGGTAGTCTGCCAGCAGATAGGGAAGGTCGGCATTCGGGCTGTCCAGTTCGAAGACGACGCTGTCGCCATCGGCGCGCACGTCCTTGATGCCGCGCATGATCCCCAGGGCGCCGGACTTGGTGTCCTCGCCGCTGTGGCGTTCCATGGTCTTGACCACGTCTTCGGCGGTGACATCCTGGCCGTTGGAATAGGTGACGCCCGGGCGCATCTTGAAGGTCCAGGTCTTGGCATCCGCCGAAGCCTCATAGCTTTCAGCCAGCTTGTTTTCGATGCCGCCATCGTCAGCCAGTTCGACCAGCGTCTCCCCCCACAGGCGGGTGACCATCAGGCCAACGGTGTTGGTGACCAGGGCCGGATCCATGCTGTCGGTGGTGGAGCCGCCCTGCAGGCCCAAACGGATGGTGCCGCCCTTTTGCGGTCCGGCCGCCTTGGCAGCACCGGACAGCAGCAGGTTGGCAGAAACAGCGGTGAAGCCCAGAGCGGCGGCCTTGCCAAGGAAGTCGCGGCGCGACAGTTTGCCCGCCACAGCCTGGCTGGCGAGATACTGCATATGTCTATTCATCGATTTCTCCCGATTGATTGCGGTGCTGCGGCACCTGTTTTTTGATTGATGGTTCAAGATTTGCGCATTTGCTGCAACCTCGCAAGCGTTATTCGCGAAACCCTTGGCGGGGGGGAATGCGCACTTGTGAGGCTGGTGGAGCGGGCGTCGCCTTTTTCGGGTAAGGTGCCGTTTTTGTGAGTGATACCGAGTGTAAATCAAAAAAACATCTGGAATGCGACAAGAAATTTTTGTGCTCCGGAAGGCCGGAATTTTTTCGAATCTGCCACGATCGGGCAATCAGTCCGGTTTGAATTCGGGAAGAATCGATGCTTTGAGGTCTGAAAACGTCTTCCGCGCCGCAAAAGGCCAAACCCTGGCCTGTTTCTGCAGCGTAAAGCGGGGCTTTGCGGGGCAACCACTGATGCGGGTTTTCGGCACACCGGATGGCAGGCTTTTGATGCTGGATCAGACCTGCTCTGTGTCCATCCAGACCGTGACGGGGCCGTCATTCAGAAGCCGGACCTTCATGTCGGCGCCGAACTGTCCTTTTGCAGTTCCCAAACCTAGCCGCGACAGTTGCCTGGCAAAATACTCATACAGCCGTTCGCCCTCGGCAGGGGCGGCGGCGGTGGAAAACCCGGGCCGGTTGCCGCGGCGGGTGTCGGCGGCCAGGGTGAATTGGCTGACCACCAGCACACTGCCGCCGGTCTCCAGCACTGAACGGTTCATCTTGCCGGCTTCATCCTTGAAGATCCGGAGCTTGGAGATTTTGACCGCCAGCTGGTCCGCCTGGGCTTCGGTGTCGCCGTGCATCGCGCAGATCAGGATCAGCAGCCCTGCTCCGATTTCTCCGGTGACCTTGCCCTCAACGGTGACCGAGGCCTCGCTGACCCGCTGTATCAATGCCCGCATCTGTTATGTCCTTGCTAAGTATTGTCCGCGCCAGACCATGAACGCCTGCAACGCCGCGCGGCTGGTGCGAAAGGCCTGGCAGGGCTTACTGCTGCCCGGCGAAATAGGCGATGGCGGCAATCACGATGGCCGCAGCCAGCGCTGCAGCCGCTATCTTGACTGCAGAGTAGGGCCGTTCGCCCTGCACCCGCCCGGATTGCCCGTTGATGACAAACCGATACGTCTTGCCGCGGTATTTATAGGCCGCCAGCCAGACCGGCAGAAGGATGTGTTTGAACGTGACATCCGACACCTGAGTGTCGATACCGCCGATCCGCTGCCGGTCGCCGCCGATGTCAAAGCGCACATCGCGTTCAATCGCCCGGTCCATCCTCTGGCCCGCTTCTGCAAAGCCGGTTTCCAGATCCACGGTATAGGCTTCGGCCCGGAAACCCGCCAGATACTGCGGCTGGTAAGGTTCAAGCTGTGACAGGTCCCAGGGCTCCAGCGCTTCGGTATAGCGTTTGGGCAGGCCTTTGGAGGCCAGAACCAGCACATCGTCAAAGAACCGCTGCACCCGGCCTGAAACCGCTGTCCAGCGCACCTTGGGCACCTGCCGGGTTCTGGTCTTGCCATCCTGCCGGTAGGTTTCGGTCACGTAATAAACCGTGCCGCGCTGACCGGAATAGCGGCTGCGGGTCTGGGCGTCATAGGTCCAGTAAGGCACATAGATCCCCTGCATCCGCCGCCCCTTGCGGGCATATTCCCTCAGGCCGCCCGGTGCGAACCACAGCCCGCCCAGCCAGTCGGTCATTGCCTTATGCGCAGCGCGCTCGGTCATTGCAAAGGGCAGCACGCCCTTGGGTTTGATGTGGCGGTTGCTGCCGGTGCCGGTGACCACGGGGGTGGCGCAGAATGGGCATTCCCTGGCGTGGGTATCCGGATCAAATTCCACCTGCGCCGCGCAATTCGGACAGGCGGAGACGCGGGTTACCTCCATCTCCGCGTCTGGCAGCTGTTCCGCCAGTGCGGCGCGGAAATCCTGCTCCTGCAGGGCGGAGCCTGCCCAGGGCCCGCCGCGCACGTCTTCCCGCTGACCGCAATGATCGCAGATCAGCGCGCCGGCGTCCGGATCAAACCGGTAATCCGCCCCGCAGTTGGGGCAGGGGAAACGGTGGCTGCCCTCAAGGGCAGACGGCGCGCGGTCGGCGGGCGGCGGCGGGGGCATCGTCACGGGGAGAGGAACCTGTCGTAGCAAAGTTGGTCAAGGTAAGAAGCAGACGCAGCGGCCTGGCAGCTCAGCCAGCTGGCGGCGGCGGCGGGGGAGGCGGCGGCAGGACGGTGAACAGTTGCGCCACCTCGTTCACGTCGCCGGCCCGTTTCCAGCCATCCTGGCCCGGGGTCCAGACATGGGTGTCCCGCGACAGCGTGCCCTCCTGAGCCATCCGTCCCATCCGCGCCTTGGAAAACGGGCCGGAGGTCTGCCCGTCCACGGCAATGTGCCAGACATGCTCGACCGGCGGCGGCGGCGGGGCCACGGGGGCGGCCTGCGGGGCTGCGGCAGGGGCGGACGGTGCGGCTGCAGCGGGGGCGGGGCGGGCGCCCCAGGGGCCTGCGGACTGACCCGCTGCCATGTTCCCCATTTGCTGCGCCATCGCCATTCCCATGCCCATCCCCATGCCGGCGCCCATGCCGCTGTTCGGGGTTTGCGCCGCAGCGGTCATCGCTTCGGCTGCCGAGAATTGCGTGTAACGCCCCAGATCGCCCAGAACGCCCATCTGGGTGCGCTTGTCCATCGCCTCTTCCACTGCGGGCGGCAGCGAGATGTTCTCGATGTACAGCTCCGGGATCATCAGGCCATAGTCCGCCAGCGTGCCAGAGATCTCCGCCGCCACCAGCTTGCCCAGATCCGCCGTGTTGGCCGCCATGTCCAGCACCGGAATGCCGCTGCCCGCCACCACGCGGGAAAACTCCTGGACGATGATGTTGCGGATCTGGAAGGAGATCTCGTCCATGGTGAATTCACCATCGGTGCCGACGATCTCGGTCAGGAACCGGGCCGGGTCGGCGACCTTGATGGTATAGCTGCCAAAGGCCCGCAGCCGCACCGGGCCGAATTCGGGGTCGCGGCAGATGATCGGGTTCTTGGTGCCCCACTTCAGATCGCTGAAACGGGTGGTGTCGACGAAATAGATCTCAGACTTGAACGGCGACTGAAAGCCATGGTCCCAGTGCTGCAGCGTGGTCATCACCGGCATGTTGTTGGTCTCCAGCATGTAGAGACCTGGGGTGAACACATCCGCCAGCTGGCCCTCATGCACGAACACCGCTGCCTGGCCCTCGCGCACCGTCAGCTTGGCGCCGTATTTGATCGCGTGGCCCTCGCGCTCGAACCGCCAGACCATGGTGTCATGGGTGTCATCCACCCAATGAATGACATCAATGAATTCGCCTTTGAGAAAATCGAAAATACCCATCTGTCAGGTCCTCTTCACATGGCTTTATTTTCAGGCCTACAGTTCCTGGCCCATCGCCTCGCGGGCGAGAATGCGGATCACCGGGCGGGCGTCTGCGGCGCCCATCCCTGTTTTCAATCTTGGATCATACAGCATCTGCAGCAGTTTTTCGTCAAAGCTGGTCAGCAGCGCAAATTCGTCATCGTCATTGAAGATCGAGGGCCGCGCCCGCGGGCTGTCGTTCCTGAGGCCCAGCCCTTGCGCCACTTCCTCATGCACGCAGCTCTTGCGCACCAGATCGGGATGTTCGGCGCGGATCAGCGCCACCCCGCGGGTGTAGGACAGCGGATTGCTTTGCGGGCCGCCGGCAACCACAAGACAGTAAAAACTGCGGGGCGGGGCGGCCAGCAGCGACAGGTCCCTGGCGCTGATCGCGGGCAGCAGTTCGCGCACCCGTTCAGCAACAAAGGCGCTGTCATCAAGGCTGGCAAAGATCACGTGGAAATTTGCCCGGGAGGCCACAGTGTTGACCGGGTGGCTGGTGATCCGGGCCAGCCGGGCGGCATAAGCGGTAACCGTTTCCCTGTCCGCTGTTCGCTGGTCCGCGGGCACCGACGGGCCGAATTCAGCGGCGATCCGCACCGGCCCGGCCCAGCGGCCCAAGCCGCCGGAGATTCCGGATCCGCCGTATTCATCGTAAAACGCCAGCGCCTCGAAACTTTCCGCCAGATCCTCGGCATCATAGGGCGTGTCCGGGCCGCCGCCATCGGTGCGCAGCAGCCCGCGGGTCAGCAGGTCGCGCTGCAAGGCATTATAGTAATAGGCCAGCTGCGCGCTGTCGGCAGAAGGTTTGTAGACCGCCGGCACCGGCACAGCAGGGCGGGCCCGCGGCACCAGCGATTCCGGCTGGGCAAAGGGCAGGCAGGCGGACACGGCGGCAAGCCCGGCCAGGGCTGCTGCGCTTTTCCAGACGGCTTTCGTTGCCTGCACGCCTGCCACTCCGCTCAGCCCGGCACAGCGGTGCCGGCGTTGTCGCCAACCCCGTCGCGGCGCGACTTGGCAGCGGCCAGCGTATCGCGCAGCTCGGCTTCCATCTTCTGCAATTCGGCCTCGGCTGCGGCGCGTTTGGCCTTGCCCTCGTCAGCAATCCGCAGGCTGTCCTGAATGGTGCCGATCAAGTCGGCATTGGCCTGTTTGACCGCTTCGATGTCAAAGACACCGCGTTCCATCTCTTGCCGGATCATTTCGTTCGACTGGCGCAGATTGGCGGCGTTGGAGGTCAGCAATTCGTTGGTCAGGTCATTGGCATCACGCACGGCCTCCGCTGCTTGGGCCGAACGCTGGATGGTCAGCGCCTGGGCCAGCTGGGTCTCCCACAGCGGCACGGTGTTCACCAGGGTCGAGTTGATCTTGGTCACCAGCGACTTGTCGTTTTCCTGCACCAGCCGGATCGAAGGCAGCGACTGCATAGTGACCTGGCGGGTGAGCTTCAGATCATGCACCCGGCGTTCCAGGTCGTCGCGGGCGGCGCGCAGGTCGCGCAGCTCCTGCGCCTTCATCACCTGATCACCTTCCGGCGCGGCCTGCACTTCGGCTTCTTTCGCCGGGATCGCCGTCCCGTCCAGCTCCGCCAGCTTGGCCTCGCCCGCCGCGATGTAAAGTGCCAGCTCGTCATAAAAGCTCAGCGTTTTTTCATACAGCATATCGAGCGACTTTATGTCCTTCAGCAGGGTGTGCTCATGCCCCAGCAGGTCATCGGTGACCTTGTCGATCTGGTCCTGCACGGTTTCATACCGCGCAGTGAATTTGGCAAAGGGGGCTGCCTTGCCCAGCAGGCGTTCCCAGAACGTCGGCTTGCGGCGGATGTCCAGTTCGGAAACCGAAAAGCCGCGGATAGTGGTCACGATATTGCGCAAGCTGTCGCCCGCAGGCCCGACGTCCTTGTTGCGCACATCGGCCAGCATCGCCTGGCTGATCGTCTGCAGCTCGCTTTGGGCGGCAGAGCCGAAATGGATGATCGAATTGGTGTCGCCCATGTCGATCTGATCCATCCGCACCCGGATCGCCTCGCTGGTGGCCGCGTCGGCCTGTTCCAGCGGCTGGATGTCTGCGGCGGGCTCGGGCAGTTCGATTGCCGTGACCTCGTTGACCAGGGCCTCGGTTTGGACGGCTTTCTGTTGCACGGCTTCGGACATGAACGGCTTCCTCGCTAATCAGTTTTGGTCCAGATGGACCCCTTCACGCTGCAAACGGTCGCGCAGCACATCAATTTCAATGGTCAGATCCGCGCGGTCCGCCACCAGCATTTTGCGGGTGCGCGCGGCAAAATTCTGTTCCAGATCATCCAGCAGAGCCAAGTAATCGCTGAGGGCCTGGGCGTCCCGGCTGCGGGCATAGATCTCGGCGAATTTCACCGTCGCATCGCGGGCGCCCTGTAAATACACGGTCAGATACTTGCGCGCGGCAGTCAGGTCGCGCGGATCTTCCTCGACCGTGCGGAACAGGTCGCGGGCCACCGCCTGGAACTGCTCCACCCGGGCCTCCACCTTGCGGTCCTGCGCCCGCAGGGCGGCGTCCTGCATCGCAGCAAGGTTCGCTTCCGCCTCGTCCACCGCGCGGGCGACACGGGATTGCTGGAATTCATCGACGCCCTCGGCGCCTTTGTCCTGCAGCGGGTCGATCCCGAATGCAGTAAGGTGCAACCCAACCGTTGCGGTGCCATAGATGGCAGCGGTCAGGAGGCCGGGTTCAGCTTTCCACGCGGCCAGTGCTGCGCCGGTGCCTGCCAGCAAGGCCGCCAGGATCTTGCGGGGCAGGGCGGGTTTGCGGGCCACCTTGCGGGCGGCAAAGGCCGCCTCGGCCTTCAGCCCTTCGCGCAGCAGGAAGGCCCCGCCGGTCCACAGGCCTGCGCCAACCAACCCCAGCGCCAGCCCTGTTGCCCCGTCATTCAGTGACAAAAGCGTCAGGATCGCAGGCGGCAGAAACATCAGGTTGGCGCGCATGCCAACAGGATCTACTTGCGCATTGCGAAAGGATTGCGCGGGTTTGGCGGGCGGCTGCGCGGATTTGCCGTCGGGACTGTATTTGCCGCCGTAACGCTGTGCCATAGGATCAGCCCCCTGCAATCCAGCCGGTGCTGAGGCCCAGCATCAGGATCAATAGGGCGGCATAGGCAAGTTTCTGCACGCAGGTCCCCCTAGAACGGCCAGCAATGATTAACTGATTGGAAACCTAGGGGATAGCCGGCGATCTTGCTAGGGGGAAGTCTGCCGCAAATGCCTCAGCGCCGGGGATTCTTTCCGCCAGAGGGCTTGCCGCCGCCGCGTTGTGCGGGCCGGCCTCCACCCTGGGATGCGCCCCGGTCACCGGTACTGCCGCGGCTCCCAGGCCCTTTCGGGCCGGGTTTTCCGCCCCCAGAACGGGTTGATTTATCACCGGGCTTGCCGCCAAAACCGCCGCCCGGCCTGCCGCCGGGCTTGCCAGTTGGCTTGCCGCCAGGGCCACCGGTTTTTCCCATGGGCTTACCACCCGGTTTGCCACCCGGCTTGCCGCGCCCGCGGGTCGGGCGGGCGGCAGGTTTTTCCTCCTCCGGCTCCAGCCCCAGCTGGTCGCGCACCACCCGCGAGCGCAGCTCCTCCACCTCGCCGGGCTTCAGCTCGCCCAGCTGGAACGGGCCATAGGACACCCGCAGCAGCCGGTTCACGTTAAACCCGACATACTCCATCGCGCGGCGGATCTCGCGGTTCTTGCCCTCGCGCAGCCCCACCGTCAGCCAGGCATTGGCGCCCTGCTGGCGGTCCAGCGACACCGTCATCGGCTGGAATTTCTCGCCGTCGATCACCGCGCCCTTGCGCAGCGGCGCAAAATCCTCGTCCCGCGGGCGGCCGTTGATGCGCACGCGGTAGCGGCGCAGCCAGCCGGTCGAGGGCAGTTCGAGCTTGCGCTTGATGGCGCCGTCATTGGTCAGCAGCAACAGGCCCTCGGAATTGATGTCAAGCCGTCCCACCGTCATCACCCGGGGCATGTCTTCGGGCAGCTCGTCAAAGATCGTTGTGCGGCCTTTTTCGTCGCTGTTCGAGGTGACCAGCCCGATAGGCTTGTAATACAGCCACATCCTCGGCGCCTCGGCCTCGGGCAGGGGCTTGCCATCGACGCTGATCCGGTCGGCGGCGGTCACGTTCAGCGCCGGGCTGGCGATCTTGTCGCCATTCACCGTCACACGGCCCTCGGAAATCATCCGTTCAGCCTCCCGGCGCGAGGCGACGCCGGCGCGCGACAGGACCTTGGCGATGCGGTCGCCTTCGGGCGCCTTGCCGTCAGTCGGATTTGCGGCGGGCGCTTTGCCTGCCGCGGCTTTCGGGGCCGGTTTGCCCTTGGGGGATGCGGGTGTATTGCTCATGTGCGTGCCATAGAGCATTCCGCCGCCTTGCGAAAGCGCGCAATCGCAGGCAGGAAGGGGCATGGCGTTCAAATCGCATATGGACAAGGCGCTCGAGCAGGCGCGGGAGGCGGCGGGACGCGGCGAGGTGCCGGTCGGCGCCGTGCTGATCGCGCCGGACGGACAGGTTGCCGCCCTGGCGGGCAACCGCACGCGCGAGATGAACGACCCCACTGCCCACGCCGAGATCCTGACCATCCGCGCAGCCTGTGCGTCCTTGGGCAGCGAGCGGCTTGCCGGCTATGACCTTTATGTGACGCTGGAACCTTGCGCAATGTGCGCCGCCGCCATCGCCGCGGCCCGCATCCGGCGCGTTTATTACGGCGCTTCCGACCCCAAGTCCGGCGGCGTGGCGCATGGCGCCTGTGTGTTCTCGCACCCTCAGGCGCATCACGCGCCCGAGGTCTACGATGGCATCGCCGAGGTCGAGGCCAGCGAATTGCTCAAGGAATTCTTCGCCAGAAAACGCTGAATGCAGGCGCATCGCGGTCTCATTTGAGGGTTGCTGGATTAGGTCATTTGTCCTATTTGTGGATTTAGGTCGATTGTCCTAGGGAGTGGAAATGGCGCAGAATGGGACAAAAGACAGGATAGCCGGGGCAGCTGATCAGCTGTTTTATGAACGTGGGTTCGAAGCCACATCCTTTGCGGACATTGCTGCCTCCGTCGGCATCTCGCGCGGGAACTTCTACCACCATTTCAAGAGCAAGGACGAGATTCTTGATGCGGTGATCACTCGCCGTATGGCCAGCACCCGTATAATGCTGGCCAAGTGGCAGGCCCAAGGCGGCAGCCCCGAAGGGCGGATCATCTGCTTCATCCGCATCCTGATCGTCAATCAGGCCAAAATCACGCTGTACGGCTGCCCTGTTGGCACGCTGGTGACGGAACTGGGCAAGCTGGATCACGCCGCACAGGGCCAGGCCAATGCGGTCTTCACCCTGTTCCGCGACTGGCTTGGCCGTCAGTTCGAGGAAATGGGCTGCTCCAATGGTGCGGATGCGCTGGCCATGCACCTGCTGGCCCGGAGCCAAGGGGTGGCCACGCTGGCGCAGGCGTTCCGCGATCCGGCATTTATCATAAGTGAAGTTGAACAGATGCAGGCCTGGCTGCATGGCCTGGTGCCTGTGGAACCAAATTGAAGGGAGCAGATATGTTTGTCGTTTTTCTGAAATTTTCAGCCCGCAGGGATCGCGCGGGTGAATTTATGGAGGCGCATAAGGCCTGGCTGCGCCAGGGCTTTGCGGATCAGGTGTTCCTGGCCGCCGGTTCGATAGAAGAGGGGCGGGGCGGCGCAATCCTCGCCCACGGCTGCAGCCGCGAGGATCTGGCCGCCCGCGTGGCGCAGGATCCCTTTGTGGCGGAGGATGTCGTGACGGCTGAGATCACCGGGTTCTCGCCTGTGCTGACCGATGCGCGGCTTGCTTTTCTCAAGACGGCCGCATGAGCCGGCTTTACACCGCCCCCGATGGCCAGCCCCGCTGTGGCTGGGCCGCCTCTGCGCCGGATTTTCTGCGCTATCATGACGAGGAGTGGGGCTATCCGGTGGGCGACGACATCCGCCTGTTCGAGAAGGTCTGCTTGGAGAGCTTCCAGTCGGGCCTCAGCTGGCGGACAATTCTGGACAAGCGCGAAAATTTCCGCGCGGCCTTCGCCGGCTTCGATTTCAACAAAATGGCCAAATTCGGCGCGGCAGATGTGGAGCGGCTGCTGCAGAACAAGGGCATCATCCGCCACCGAGGCAAAATCGAAGCGGTGATCAACAACGCGGCCCGGGCACAGGAACTGGTGGCCGAGGCCGGCTCGCTGGCCGCGTTTTTCTGGAGCTTTGAGCCCAGGCCCGAAAATCTGCCGGAACCGCAGACCGCCGCAACCAGCCCTGATTCCGCGGCCCTGTCCAAGGCGCTGAAGAAACGCGGCTGGAAATTTGTCGGCCCCACGACTGCTTTTGCCTTCATGCAGGCGATGGGTCTGATCAACGACCACGCCAACGGCTGCATCTGCCGGAAAAAGGCAGCAGAGGCGAGAAAGGCCTTTACCGTGCCGCGGCTGGAGGCTTCTGGCCGATAGCTTCCGGCCGTAGCGCTACCGCGCCGGGCCAGGAGGCCCGGCGCCCGGCCCAACGGGCGCCGGTCTGCCGCGCAGATCCGGCGGCGGGCGGGAGCCGCGCGGCGGCGGTTCCGGATTAAAGCTCGATTGCTTTCATCACTTCCGGTTCGATGACCTCGACGCCTGGCAGCCCCGCGATCAGGTCCGATGCGTCCTGCTCCAGCACCGGGAAGCTTTTGTAGTGGCAGGGGATCACCGTCTTGAAGTTGAAATAACGCTTGGCCGCATAGGCCGCTTGCTTCATGTCCATGGTGAAATGCCCGCCCGCGGACAGGATGCCGATATCGGGTTTGTAGTAATCCCCCATCCACTCCATGTCAGCCATGATGGCGGTATCGCCGGACAGATAGACTGTCTTGCCCTCTGCCATCAGCATGTATCCGACCTCCGAGCCGCCCGTGCGCAAGCCGTCCTGAGTGTTGAAGGTCGAACTGTGCGAAGCAGGCACCATTGCAACTTTCACCCCGTCCAGATCCACGGTGCCGCCCTTGTTGAAGCCAATGGTCTCAACCCCTTCGGTCTCGCCCCACAGCCCCATCAAATCGTATTGCCCCGCCACCGGCACCTCCAGCCGTTTGGCCAGCGGCAGCACATCCACCACATGGTCGAAATGCACATGTGTGAGCAGGATATGGGTGGCGCCCGCAATGGCCGCCTCGTGCCGGTCTTCCGGCAGAACCGGGTTGCCGCTGAGCCAAGGGTCTACCAGCAGCACCCGGCCGCTGGTCTCGATGCGGAACGATCCGTGGCCCAGCCAAATGATCTTCATCTCAAATCTCCTCCCGTGTCTTCGGGCGGAAGCCTAACAGGCCTGGTGCGGAATGGAATTGAAGCCTGCGGAAAATTTGCCTGGCCAGCCGCCCTGTCATCGCAGGATGCAGCGAACGCCCCTTGCAGGCTTGCAGGCGGGGCGGTGCGGCGGTAAATGCCTAGGCAACACCAGATGAGGGTTTCCATGTCGATTGACCAAAGCACCGCCGCCAAGGTGGCCAAACTGGCCCGGATCAAGGTTGAGGACGCAGCACTTCCGGCGCTGGCAGACGAGTTCAACAACATCCTGGGCTTCATTGAGCAGCTGAACGAGGTGGATGTCGAGGGCATTGAGCCGATGACCTCTGTCACTCCGCAGCGCCTGAAACGCCGGGCGGATGAAGTCACCGACGGCAGCCAGCAGGACAAGGTGCTGGCCAATGCGCCCGATGCCCGCGAAGGCTTCTTCGCCGTGCCCAAGGTTGTGGAGTAAGAGACATGAGCGATCTGAATAAACTGGGCCTGGCAGAGGCCCGCGACGCGCTGCGCAAGCGCGACACCACCTCCGTCGAGCTGACCGAGGCCTGCCTCAAGGCAATCGATGCGGCCGATGCGCTGAACGCCTTTGTGCACAAGACGCCGGAAATGGCCATCGAGCGCGCCAAGGCGGCGGACCTGCGGATCAAGGCGGGCGAGGCCCCCTCCATGTGCGGCCTGCCGGTCGGCATCAAGGATTTGTTCTGCACCAAAGGTGTGCCGTCGCAGGCGGCCTCCGGCATCCTCGAAGGCTTCAAGCCGGAATATGAATCCACCGTCTCGCAGAAGCTGGCCGATGCCGGCTCCGTCATGCTGGGCAAGCTGAACATGGACGAATTCGCCATGGGTTCGTCCAACGAGACCTCGGTTTACGGCAACGCCGTCAGCCCCTGGCGCCGCGACGGCGACACGGCAGAACTGACCCCCGGCGGCTCCTCGGGCGGTTCTGCGTCTGCCGTCGCTGCCGACCTTTGCCTCGCGGCAACCGGCACCGACACCGGCGGCTCGATCCGCCAGCCTGCCGCCTTCACCGGCACTGTCGGCATCAAGCCGACCTACGGCCGCTGCTCGCGCTGGGGCATTGTTGCCTTTGCCTCCTCGCTGGATCAGGCCGGCCCGATGACCAAATCGGTGCGCGACGCTGCGATCATGCTGGAAGCCATGTGCGGCCATGACCCCAAGGATTCGACCAGCGCCGAACTGGCGGTGCCGGATTTCGAGGCGATGCTGACCGGCGACATCAAAGGCAAGAAAATCGGTATCCCCAAGGAATACCGCATGGACGGCATGCCGGGCGGGATCGAAAAGCTGTGGGCGGACGGCGCCGAAATGCTGAAGGCCGCGGGCGCCGAGATCGTCGACATCTCGCTGCCGCACACCAAATACGCGCTGCCTGCCTATTATGTGATCGCCCCGGCCGAAGCATCTTCGAACCTGGCCCGTTATGACGGTGTCCGCTATGGCCAGCGCGCCGCGCTGGAAGCCGGCGACGGCATCACCGAGATGTATGAAAAGACCCGCGCCGAAGGTTTCGGCCATGAGGTGCAGCGCCGTGTGATGGTTGGCACCTATGTGCTGTCGGCAGGCTTTTATGACGCCTATTACAACCGCGCCCGGCGCGTCCGCACCCTGATCAAGAAAGATTTCGAGGATGCGTTTGCCGCTGGTGTCGATGCGATCCTGACCCCGGCAACCCCGTCAGCGGCCTTTGGCCTTGGCGAGATGACGGACGCGGATCCGGTGCAAATGTATCTGAATGACGTCTTTACCGTCACCGTGAACCTGGCCGGCCTGCCAGGAATTGCAGTGCCTGCGGGGCTGGACAGCCAGGGCCTGCCGCTGGGCCTGCAGCTGATCGGCAAACCCTGGGAAGAGGGCGATCTGCTGAACACTGCCTATGCGCTGGAGAATGCAGCAGGCTTTGTAGCCAAGCCGCAGCAATGGTGGTAATGCTCTGCTCAATGAGTTGAGCAGAACTGACAGGTAACCCCATGCGCGCATTCGCATCTTACGCCGCTGCAGGCAGCCTTCTGGTTTTGGCTGCCTGTTCCCCTCAGGTTCCCGACAGCGCCGCAAATGTCGGCATTGACGGTGATCCTTTTGCGCCGCCGCCTGCCGCGGGCACCACAATTACAGGGGCGCCGCTGGTGCCGCCTGCCCGGGTTTCCAGCGAACCGTATCAGGTAAGCCCGGCGCCGCGCAGCCCGGGCTCGGTTTCGGCAGCAGGCACGTTCGCGTCTTCAGCACCCGCCGCCGGCAGCGCTGCCGACATCGCCCGCGAAACCGCGGCGGCACTTGCTGCGTCACAGGCGAATTCCGGAGTCGCGCCGCTGCAGGCCAGCCCCTCCAACCCGGCGCCGCAGCCGGGCGGGACTGCCGCCATTTCGGATGAGAATGATTTCCAGGCGGTCTCGGCCCGTCAGTCGATCGAAAGCGATGCCGCCCGGCTGGAGCGGCAGCGGGCGCAATACCAGCAGGTGCAGCCGGTCGCCGTGCCGCAGCGGGCAGACAGCGCCAGCCCCAATATCGTCCGCTACGCGCTGAGCACGAGCAACCCCAGAGGCGCCCGCCTTTACAGCCGTTCCGGCATCAACCTGCAGGCGCGCAGCAAGCGCAACTGCGCAGAGTTCGCGTCGCCCGACCAGGCCCAGATCGCTTTCCTCGAGGCAGGCGGCCCGCAGCGGGACCGCCAGGCGCTGGACCCGGATGGCGACGGCTTTGCCTGCGGCTGGGACCCGGCACCGTACCGGCTGGCTGTCCAGAACTGATGGCGCCGGATCAGCGCGGGCCTGATCATCCGGGCGCCAGCTGGCGCCCCAGCCCGAATTCAGGGCCGCGCAGGGATGGTCTGACGCCGGCCCTGATTGTGCTGCACTACACCGCCATGGAAAGCGCTCAGGCCGCACTGGAGCGGCTCTGCGACCCGGTGGCGGAGGTGTCCGCCCATTACCTGATCGGATCGGACGGCACCCTTTGGCAGCTGGTGGCCGAGGCAGGCCGCGCCTGGCACGCCGGGGCAGGGGAGTGGTGCGGGCTGGCTGACATAAACTCCCGCTCCATCGGCATCGAGCTGGACAATCGCGGCAATCATCCCTTCAGCGCGCCGCAGATGGCAGCGCTGGAAGACCTGATGCAGGGGATCATGCAGCGCTGGTCCATTCCTCCGGCCGGTGTCATCGGCCATTCCTGCATGGCACCGGGGCGCAAGGCCGACCCGGGCCCGCGGTTCGACTGGGCCCGGCTGGCCCGTCAGGGGCTGGCCGCGGAACGTGGAAACGGCGGGGCGCCGCAAGGCTTCAGTTTCGATCACTTCCGCAAGGCAGCGCATAGGGCTGGCTTTACCGCTCCGGCAGAGGATGACGCGCTGCTGGCCGCAGTCCGCTTGCGCTTCCGGCCCTGGGCCCGCGGCCCGCTCGCGGCGGAGGATTTCCCGCCCCTTGGCTGCTGCGGGCTCTGAGCAGGGTTTTTGCGAGGCACCGCCCCGGGGCGAATTGGCCGGACGCCAAGTGGGGCAAAGCCGCTTCTCCTGAACTATCCGCTTGACGCCGCGCGCTGATGTTTCTACGCATCCGGCGCGCAGAAGGCTGGACGGCCGCGTGGGGTTTCGGCTCCGCGAGGAAAGTCCGGACTCCATGAAGCAACGGTGCCGGGTAACGCCCGGGCGGGGAAACCCGACGGAAAGCGCCACAGAAAACAGACCGCCCCGGCGGCTTGGAGGTCCGCCTCCGGCCGGCAGCCGGGGTAAGGGTGAAACGGTGGGGTAAGAGCCCACCGCGCCCCTGGCAACAGGGGCGGCACGGCAAGCCCCACCGGGAGCAATGCCAAATAGGGCCCCCGCGCAGGCAGGTCCCGGAAACGGGAAACCGCTGCTAGGCACGCTTCAGCCGAGAGGGGCCGGGTTGGCAGCTAGAGGCACGCAGCAATGCGCGCCCCAGATGAATGGCCGTCGAGCCCGGGATTTCGGTCCCGGGGGGACAGGATCCGGCTTACAGGCCTTCTGCGCATAAAACACCCCGGGATTTGGGCCGAATCCTATTGACTTGGGGGCTGGGGCGGGTACAAGCCGGGCTTCAGATAGGAATTTACCGAGAGGCTCCTGCCTTTTCGGACGCAGGAGAAGCACCATGGCGAAGCCGACCACAATCAAGATCCGCCTGAACTCGAGCGCGGGCACCGGCCACTTCTATGTGACCAAGAAAAACGCACGCACCATGACCGAGAAAATGGTTGTGCGGAAGTATGACCCGGTTGTGCGCAAGCATGTCGAGTACAAAGAAGGCAAAATCAAGTAAGCCTTTCCTTTGGAATGATTTTCGGAAACGGGTCGCGCCAGCCGCGGCCCGTTTTCTTTTTGGCCGGCCGCCGCCGCGTGCGGCTGCTTCTAATTCTCGGAAAATACCGGGCGGATTTCGCGGCGCAGCCGGCTGCCGCGCATGTTTCCGCCCCAATTCCGGCCTAGCTTCAAGCCCGTGGGTTAATGAACAAACGGGTGGATGTGCTGTGAAGATTTACATGATTGCGGCTGCATTTGCAGCGGCCGGGGCACCGGTTTCCAGTTCCTTTGATGGCGGGACGGCGGTGCCGTTTCCGCCTGCAGTCGAGGCACGGGATCTGCGGGTGGTGCCGTCAGCCCCTGCCGGGGGGCAGCAGGCTGTGGCGGACAAAATCGTGCGGCTGCAGGGGCGCAGGCCGTCTTTGTGCCTGGGTCCGCTCAGGCAGCGCCGGGATGGCCGTGCTGAGCGTCCCGGAGGACAGTGCAGTGCCCGGGCTGCCGGAGGACCCGGCGGCTGAGTTTCCTGATCTGGTCGCTGATGCCTCCGGCTGCCGCCCGGACGGAGAAGTCCGCGAGATGCGGGGCTGCCGGGCCGCCGGGGGGGGCAATCGCCGCATCCGCCGGGCTGGATTGCCCCGGTCCCGGATCCTGACCCTGCACCCTGCCACCGGATCTTAAGGCCGCCTCTGCCGTTATCCCTTGGCCCTGGCTGCGGACTCTGGCGCCGGGGCTGCGGCCCTAGGCGCGCCACTCGGCCATGGTCAGCACCGGATCCATGCCCATGCCCTGCAACAGCGCCGCCGAGGCGGTGTTGAACGGCGCGTAGGTGGCGGCAATCACTGTGGCGCCGGCCGCCAGTGCCCGTGTCCTCATCGCCTCCACCAGAGCCTTGCCGACACCCATCCGGCGCCAGGCTTCGGTTACCGAAATATGGTGCAGCATGGCGCGGGTCTCTGCCGCGCGGATGGGCAGCGCCGGGCGGTCTTGCAGCTCATAGATCAGATAGCCCAGCAGGGCCCCTTGCGGGCTTTCCGCAGCCAGAGCAAAGACGGTTTCCTCCTTCAGCCAGTCCTGCAGCCACTCGGTCAGATCGGCGCTGCCGGGCTGGGGGATGTGGCGTTCCGGCTGGTGCGTGGCATGCAGCGCGTGCAGGTCCTGCAACAGCGGCAGCAGGCGCCCGGCTTCCGCGGCGGGAATCTCGATGACCTTCATGGGGATTTCCTCCTGTTATTGTTTTGTACCGGCAAATGAAAAGGGGCGGATCCTCAGGACCCGCCCCTTGCTGATTGTGAAAACCTTTGAGTGCTTATTCGCGGTTACCAAGCAGCTGGAGCAGCATCATGAACATGTTGATGAAGTCCAGATACAGGCTGAGTGCGCCCATGATCGCAGACTTGGCCAGCCACTCCTGATCGCCGGAATGGGCCATCTGCAGGTAGTCGTTCTTGATCCGCTGGGTGTCATAGGCGGTGAGGCCCGCGAAGATCAGCACGCCGATCACCGAGATTGCAAAGGCCATCGCCGACGACGCCAGGAAAATATTGACGATCGAGGCAACGATCAGGCCGATCAGGCCCATGATCAGAAAGGCGCCCATGCCGGACAGGTCTTTCTTGGTGGTGTAACCGACCAGCGACAGACCTGCAAAGGCGATGGATGTGATCAGGAACACCTGCACGATGCTCTCGCCGGTGAATACCAGGAAGATCGAGCTGATCGACAGGCCCATCACGGTGGCGAAAGCGTAGAACAGCAGCTGAACGCCGGCCGCCGACATGCGGTTTGCGGCCGCGCCGATGCCAAAGACAAAGGCCAGCGGTGCAAACATGATGACCCATTTCAGCGGCGATGCGTACAGCGCGTAGCCGAGATTGGTCAGGTATTTGTCCCCGCTCAGCTGGGCCACGGCATTGGCCGGGTCTGCAGTGACAGCCAGGCCGGAAATGGCCCAGGCAGCGAGGAAGGTTATGAAAGTGCCTGCGGCCATGGTGCCGTAGACCTTGTTCATATGGGCGCGCAGGCCCTCATCAATCTGCGCGGCGCGGGCGCCGGCGGCAGACCGGATGGTGTCGAATTGTGCCATCTTGGGTGGTCTCCGTAAATTACTCCCTTGCTGCCGTCGCGCGACCCGGGCCGCGGCCGGCAGCTTTCCCGCTAAATATCGGTGGAAGTGCCTTCCGGTTCAAGTATTTCGGGGCAATAAATAGATGAAAAACGAGGAAACGGGCCGCTGGCTGGCGGCCCGCCTCGAATGCCGGTGTCAAATCGGGCTGCAGACACTCAGCGGGTCCAGTGATCCGGAGCGCTCCAGAACCCGCGCCGGGCCTCGGCATCTGCCTCGGAGGGGGTCAGGCCGATGTCGTCCAATGCGCGGGCGTCCAGCTTGGCCAGCTGGCGGCGCTGGCGCCATGCTGAAAGGTGCAGACGCAAGCGCGCGGCCAATGTAAGCGGCGGCTTGGCGGCGGAGCACGGGGTGGTGCAGGAGGAGGTTGCAAGGGTCATGGCGCGGATCCTTCAGTTGGGTTTGTGATGCGTCCCTTTTGGGTGATCAATTCTGTTGATGAATATGGCGCCTTGTGGCACATTTTAAAAACGAATGTTTTTGATACAATGCATCAGGTGCTGTGATGATACGAAATCTCGATATCACGACTCTCCGGTCGTTTGTGGCGGTGGCGGATAATGGCGGCGTGACCCGGGCGGCCGGTTTTCTGCATCTCACCCAGTCGGCGGTGTCCATGCAGATGAAGCGGCTGGAGGAGCTTTTGGGGCTGAGCCTTCTGGACCGATCCGGGCGCACCATTGCGCTGACAGCGGAGGGCGAGCAGATGCTTGGCTATGCCCGCAGGATGGTGGCGCTGAATGACGAGGTGATCGGCAGGCTGACAGACCAGGCCTTTGAGGGCGAGGTGCTGCTGGGGGTGCCGCATGACGTGGTGCATCCGGTCATTCCGCAAGTGCTGAAGCGGTTCAATCTCAGTTACCCGCGGGTGAATGTGAACCTCTGCACGTCCAATACCCGCGACCTCAAAGCCGAATTCGCGCGCGGCGCATACGACCTCATCCTGACCACGGAAAACGAATCAGGCGGCGGCGCCGAGACGATCCACAGCATGCCGCTGCGCTGGGTCGGCGCGCCGGACGGATCGGTCTGGCGGCAGCGTCCCCTGCGGCTCGGCTTCTGCCGCAACTGCAGTTTCCGCCCCGTGGCCACGGCGGCGCTGGATGCGGCGGGTATCGAATGGGAGATGGCGCTCGACAGCGATTCCGACCGCACCGTCGAGGCAACGGTCAGCGCCGATCTGGCCATCGGTGTGCTGCTGGAGGGGACACAGCCGGGCTATCAGGAGCTGGTCGAACAGGGCTGCGGCTTGCCGGATCTTCCGATGCAGCACATCAACCTCTACGGAGCCGAGCGCGTGCGCGCGCCCTACGTCGGCGAGCTGGCCGAATTCATCCGTCAGGCCTTTCAGGGACTGTGGTCCGCGCCGCTGCGCGCTGCCAGTTAACGCGCTGATGCTCCGGCACCGGGCGGGAGGGGCCCGGGCGCGCGGCTGCTTCCTGTTCCGGTCAGCGGCTGCTGCCGATGGTAATCACCACTTTGCCGGTGGACTTGCGGCTGCGCAGCAGGTCCAACCCTTCGGCCGCGCGTTCCAGCGGCAGGGTGTGGCTGATATGCGGCTTGATGCGGCCTTCCCCGTGCCAGGCAAACAGTGTCTCAAAGGACCGGCGCACCGCTTCGGGCCGGAATTTCATGTAACCGCCCAGATAGAAACCGATCACGGTCAGGTTCTTCACCAGCAGGTGGTTGGCCGGGATTTGCGGCACGTCGCCGCCGGCAAACCCCACCGGCAGCAGCCGCGCCCCGGGATTGGCAGAGCGGAAAGCCGCTTTCCAAACGTCCCCGCCGATTGCGTCATAGACCACGTCAGCGCCGCCCAATGCCTTCACAGTGCTGCGCAGGTCTTCACCGGCATCGACCAGGTGATCCGCACCGGCAGCCGCAGCGACCTCCAGCTTCTCCCGTCCGCGGGCCTGGGCAATCACTGTCGCGCCCATCAGTTTGCCGATTTCAACAGCCGTCAGCCCGACACCGCCGGCGGCTCCGGTTACCAGCAGCGTCTCGCCCGGCTGCAGGCGGGCGCAGTGATCCAGTGCGAGGTGACTGGTGCCATAGGCGATCTGCATTGCCGCGGCATGCTCGAAACTCATCGCGTCAGGGATCCGGATCAGCCGGGCTGCGTCAAAAACCCCGGCTTCGGCCAGTCCGCCGGAGCCGCCGAACACCGCGACCCGGTCTCCCGGAGCAAACCCTTGAGTGCCCGCGCCCAGGTCCGTCACCACGCCTGCCGCTTCCAGTCCCAGGGTGAAGGGGGGCGCGGGCGTGTCCTGATAGCTGCCCTTCATCATCAGCAGGTCGGCAAAGTTCAGCCCGCAGGCCCGCAGCGCAACGGCGGCTTCCCCGGGGCCCGGCGGGGGGCATTGGATTTCGGTCAGCGACGCTGGTCGGTCAAAGGCCTGAACTTGGAAAGCCTGCATGTTTTGTCCTCACCTTCTGCGGGAATCCCTGTGATTCGCACCCTCACACTTGCGGGGTGCTGAACCGGTGCGCACCTCGCTATTTCTGGGGAGGTACGTGATCGTCAGCAGCTTGGCAATAAAACCTTTATAAAAATGATACATGAAATCATGCGGTTGAACGTGCGGGCTGCGCACGGGGCGACGACAGCCTTGCAATCAATCGCAAGGGTTGTACACTTTTGCTCAGAGGTTGAGCTTAGATCGCTCTGATGGGGAGCCGTGTTCCGGCAAAGAATTGAAGCCGCCAGAACGGGTTATATGACTGCAGCGATCCGGGTTACGGCCGGATTTTTAGACTTAGGAGAAACGCATGGCTCATCCAGTTGACGTGCATGTGGGAAAGCGCATCCGCCACCGCCGGTGGCTGATCGGCATGACGCAGCAGCAACTCGCCGAGCAGGTCGGCATAAAATTTCAGCAAATTCAGAAGTATGAGACCGGTGCCAACCGGGTCAGCGCCTCCCGGCTCTGGGACATTTCCGACGCCCTTGAGGTGCCGGTGAGCTTCTTCTTCGAAGGTCTGCAGGAAGTAGGCAAAGCGCCCGCGGAGAAAGCCTCCGTTCCGGAAGATCTGATGGGCGACAAAGAAGCCCTTGATCTGGTGCGCTCCTACTATGCGATTCCGGAAAACCAGCGCCGCCGCCTGTTTGAATTGGCACGTGTTCTGAGCGACGTCGCCTGAAACCCGGACGGCCGGTATAGACAGATTGCCGGCGTAAAACCTGCAGGTGGCAGGGATTGCGCTTGCAATAATTTTGGCTGGGTGGCACCCGTACGGGTATGACACAGGCCGCATTTTCAGATCTTGACGTTGCACACAGGATGGCAGACGCAGCCCGCGCTGCCATCCTGCCGCATTTCCGCACATCTGCGCTGACCGCCGAGAACAAGCTCGAAGGCGGGTTTGATCCGGTCACTGTCGCGGACCGCGCTGCCGAGCAGGCGATGCGGGCGGTTCTGGCGGACTTGCGCCCCGGCGACGGCATTCTGGGCGAGGAATTCGGCACCAAGCCGGGCACCTCCGGCCGCACCTGGGTGCTGGACCCGATTGATGGCACCCGGGGGTTCATCAGCGGCACCCCGACCTGGGGCGTGCTGATTGCGCTGTCAGATGAAAACGGCCCGTTCCTGGGCGTCATCGACCAGCCCTATACCGGTGAGCGTTTCTGCGGCGGACCGGACGTTGCCGCCATGACCGGCCCGCTCGGCGCAAGGCCTTTGCAGACCCGCGCCACTGCGGCGCTGGAAGACGCGATCCTGTTCACCACGTTCCCGGAAGTCGGCACACCGCAGGATCGCGCCGCATTCGAACGGGTCTCGGCCCAGGCCAAGCTGACCCGCTACGGCACCGATTGCTATGCCTATGCGCTGGTGGCGGCAGGGCAAGTGGATCTGGTGATCGAGGCCGGTCTTAATGCTTATGACATTCAGGCGCCGATTGCGCTGATCCAGGCCGCGGGCGGCATGGTCACCGACTGGCAGGGCAACCCGGCCCACAACGGCGGCCGTGCCCTGGCCGCGGCCAATGCGGATATCCACGCGTCTGCGCTGAAACTGCTGCGGCAGGCGTAAACCGGTTGAACCCGGCCGTGCCTGCCTGTACTTTTCCCACAGGCCGGTTCTTCGCCCGTTTTCCATCGGCCAATCGCACATTCCTCTGAAGCGGGCTGTCTTTAGGAGTGTGTGAAAATGACAGAGATCCTCATTCAAAATGCCGATACCATCCTGACGATGGATGATACGCGGCGGGTGCTGCATGGCGCCGATGTACTGATCCGCGGCGGTGAGATTGCCGCCGTGGGTCAGGGGCTGCAAACCCGCGGAAACGTCGTCTCCGGCCGCGGCAGCGTGGTGACGCCGGGGCTGGTGAACACCCACCACCACCTCTACCAGAACCTGACCCGCGCGGTGCCGGGGGCGCAGGATGCGCTGCTGTTCGGCTGGCTGCAACGGCTCTATCCCATCTGGGCGCAGTTCACCCCGGACGAGATGTTCGTCTCTGCCCAGCTGGGCCTGGCGGAGCTGGCGCTCTCGGGCTGCACGCTCAGCTCGGATCACCTGTATCTCTATCCCAACGGCTCCCGCCTGGAGGACACTATCCACGCCGCCCGCGATGTGGGCCTGCGCTTCCATCCGACCCGCGGTGCGATGAGCATCGGCGAAAGCGACGGCGGATTGCCGCCCGACAGCCTGGTTGAGGAGGAGCGCGCCATCCTCGATGACATGATCCGCGTGGTGGATGCCTTTCATGACGCCTCCGAAGGCTCCATGTGCCGGGTTGGTCTTGCGCCATGCTCGCCCTTCTCGGTCAGCCGCGAGCTGATGCGCGACGCCGCACTGCTGGCCCGCGACAAGGGCGTGATGCTGCACACCCACCTGGCCGAGAATGACGAGGACATCGCCTATTCCGAGGCTAAATTCGGCTGCCGCCCCGGCCAGTATGCCGAAGAGCTGGGCTGGACCGGCGATGATGTCTGGCACGCGCATTGCGTGAAACTGGATGTGCAAGAGATTGATCTCTTTGCAAGAACCCGCACCGGGGTGGCGCACTGCCCCTGTTCCAACTGCCGTCTGGGCAGCGGCATTGCACCTGTGCGGGCAATGCGGGACGCCGGGGTTCCTGTGGGGCTGGGGGTGGACGGATCCGCCAGCAATGACATGGCCAGCCTGACGTCGGAGGCGCGTCAGGCGATGCTGCTGCAGCGGGTTGCCAACGGCGCCGACGCGATGAGCGCCTATGAGGCGCTGGAGATCGCCACCCGCGGCGGCGCCGATGTGCTGGGCCGCCCCGATTGCGGGCGGCTGGCGCCGGGCAAGCGGGCCGATATCGCCATTTGGGACACCGGCGGCGTAGCCTCAAGCGGCAGCTGGGATGCCGCCGCGTTGCTGCTGGCCGGTCCGGCCCAGGTGAAACACCTGTTTGTCGAAGGCAAGCAGATCATCCGCAGCGGCGAGATCACCACGCTCGACCTGCCGCAGCTGATCGAACGCCACGGGAAGCTGGCCCGGGCGCTGGCTTCATCTTTCTGAACATACTCAAGGCCGGAAGCAGGGGCGCGTCAGCGCCTCGGCTCAACCGGCCGCCCGCCGATCCAGACCTCGGCAATGGCGCGGTCGTCGCCCATCATGATGGTGGGGAACACTGCCTCCCAGAGATCCCCGGCGCGTGCTGACCGCTGCGCGATGGCGGGGGTGGAGCCCAGATCCAGAACCACCAGATCGGCCTCCATGCCGGGGGCGATATTGCCGATCCTCGCCTCCATCCGCAGCGCCGTGGCGGAGCCAAGCGTCGCCAGCCACAACAGCTGCGCCGCATGCAGCGCCGTGCCGCGCAGCTGGCCGATCTCATAGGCCGCCGCCATCGTGCGCAGCATCGAAAAACTCGACCCGCCGCCGGTGTCGGTGGCCAGTCCGATCCGTTGGCCTTCGGCCATCAGCCCGGCCATATCGAACAGCCCGGAGCCGATGAAGGTGTTCGACGTCGGGCAATGGATCAGCGCCGCGCCATAGTCCCGCAGCCGGTGCCGTTCACGCTCCTCCAGATGGATCGCATGGCCATAAAGCCCGCGCGCGCCCAGCAGGCCGAATTCCTCGTAGGTGTCCAGATAATCCCGCGCCTGCGGGAACAGGGATTTGACCCAAGCGATCTCATCCGTCTGCTCGCTCAGATGCGTTTGCATCAGGCATTCAGGGTGCTTGCCCCATAAGGCCCCCATCGCCTCCAGCTGCTCCGGGGTGGAGGTGGGGGAGAACCGCGGGGTAATTGCATATTCCAGCCGGTCCACGCCGTGCCAGCGCCCGATCAGCGCCTCCGAATCGTCATACGCCGACTGCGCCGTGTCCTGCAGGCCGCCGGGTGCGTTGCGGTCCATGCAGGTTTTGCCCGCAACCACCCGCTGCCCGCGCGCTTGCGCCGCCGTGAAGAACGCATCCACGCTTTCCGGGTGAATGGTGCAATAGCTGCACACCGTGGTGGTTCCATGCGCCGCTGTCAGGTCCAGGTAGCGGCTGGCGATTTCATCGGCATAGGCCCGGTCCGCAAACCGCATCTCCTCGGGGAAGGTATAGCTGTTCAGCCAGTCGATCAGCCGCTTGCCCCAACTGGCGATAATCGCGGTCTGCGGGTAATGCACATGGGCGTCCACAAACCCCGCCATGATCAGTTTGCCGCTGTGATCCAGGGTTTCCGCCTGCGGCAGCAGTGCCTGCATCTGTGCCAGCGGCCCCGCACCTGCGACCCGGCCGTCCCGCACCGCCACCGCGTCCAGCAGCCGGACCGCATCTTCGGGCCGCTCCGCCGCAAAGGGAGAGCCGGCAAAAGACAGAACGCGCCCTTTCAGGATGTAATCGGTGCCCATTCTTCCAACCCTTTCCTTGCAAAACGGCTCCGGGCAGGATACCCGCCGCATCAGCTCCGGTAAATTATGCCGATGTCATTGTTTTCCGGTAGCCGCTTCTTCTATTTTGCAGGCAAACACTCACAAAATGCCCGGGAGCACCACATGAGCAGCGGCGACAACATCACCGGCGACCTGTCTCAGGACGACTCCTACGATCTGGACCGCAAATTGGTTGTCCAGATTCTGGATGCGGTGGAGCAGAGCGATCAGCAGGCGCTGACGGAGCTGCTGGAAAACCTGCACGCGGCAGATATCGCCGACCTTCTGGAACAGGTCGATGCCGGCGACCGGGCGCGGCTGATCCGCCTTTACGACCGTGAGTTTGACGGCGAGATCCTGTCCGAACTGGACGAATCGATCCGCGAAGAAGTCATCGAGACGCTGAACCCGCTGGTTCTGGCCGATGCGGTCCGGGAGATGGAAAGCGACGATGTCGTCGACCTTCTCGAAGACCTTGAGGTGCCGCAGCAGGAAGCCATCCTGGAGGCGCTTGAAGATGCCGACCGGGTCGCGGTCGAACAGTCGCTGAGCTATCCGGAAAACTCGGCCGGCCGTTTGATGCAGCGCGAAGTGGTGATGGCCCCTGAACACTGGAATGTCGGGCAGGCCATTGATTACATGCGCAACTCCGAGGATCTGCCGGACCAGTTCTATCATGTGGTCCTGGTCGATCCGCGCCTGCACCCGATCGGCAATGTTACCCTTGGCCGGATCATGGCCACCAAGCGCGAAGTGCCGCTGACCGAACTGGTTGAAGACACCTTTCAGGTGATTCCCGCCGATCAGGACGAGGAGGACGTGGCCTACGCCTTCAACCAGTACCACCTGATCTCGGCGCCAGTGACCGATGGCGAAGGGCGCCTGGTCGGTGTGATCACCATCGACGATGCGATGATCGTGCAGGACGAGGAGCACGAGGAAGACATCCTGCGTCTGGCTGGCGTGGGCGAGGAAAGCTCGCTGGCCGACCGGGTGATAGAAACCACCAAACGCCGCTTCCCCTGGCTGGCGGTGAACCTGGTGACGGCGGTGCTGGCCTCATTGGTGATTGCCCAGTTCGAGGAAATTATTGCCGAGTTCGTGGCCCTTGCGGTGCTGATGCCGATTGTCGCCTCCATGGGCGGCAATGCGGGCACCCAGTCGCTGACGGTTGCGGTGCGTGCGATTGCCACCCGCGACCTGACCGGCTCCAACGTCTGGCGGGTGATCCGCAGGGAAGTGCTGGTGGGGCTGGTCAACGGGGTGATCTTTGCCATCGTGATGGGGCTGGTGGGCCTCGCGTGGTTCGGTTCGCCGATTCTGGGTGTGGTGATTGCCGTCGCTATGGTGGTCAATCTGGTCGTGGCAGGGCTGGCGGGCACGGTGATCCCGGTTCTATTGGAGAAAGCCGGAATTGATCCGGCACTGGCCTCGGGGGCCTTTGTGACCACGGTGACCGATGTGGTCGGCTTTTTTGCCTTCCTCGGGCTTGCCGCAACCGTTTTGCTGTAGGAGACCGCGATGACGGATCTGACTGAAATCAAAGCCGCCGCCCGCAAGGCCGCCTTTGCCCGCCGCAAGGAAGCGCACGCCCGCAATATCCCAGGCGCGGCCGGCCATCTGTCCGAGGTGCTGGCCGGTTACCGCGGTGTGCCGCTGTCGGGCTTTCTGCCGATCCGGACTGAAATCGACCCGGTGCCCGCAATGGCCGAAGCCGCTGCGCATGGGCCTGTTGGCGTGCCGGTGATCATGGGGGCGGGCCAGCCGCTGAAATTCAGCCGCTGGCAGCCCGAAGGCCCGCTGCGCGACGGCCCCTTTGGCGCCATGGTTCCCGAAACGGATGATTTTTTCGAGCCTGAGATCCTGATTGTTCCGCTGGTTGCCTTTGAT
This sequence comes from Leisingera methylohalidivorans DSM 14336, assembly GCF_000511355.1. Taxonomy (NCBI): domain Bacteria; kingdom Pseudomonadati; phylum Pseudomonadota; class Alphaproteobacteria; order Rhodobacterales; family Roseobacteraceae; genus Leisingera; species Leisingera methylohalidivorans. The sequence continues at coordinate 1,160,520 of NC_023135.1, forward strand.
GCCAAGGGCGGGCGGCTGGGCTATGGCGGCGGCTTCTATGACCGCACGCTGGAGCTGTTGCGCGGCAAGCGGGCGACGCTGGCGATCGGCTTTGCCTATGACGCGCAAGAGGCCGAAGACCTGCCGCTGGAACCCACCGACCAGCCGCTCGATATGCTGGTTACCGAAAGCCGGATCCTGCAATTCAGCCGCTGACATCGGCCGGACAGCCAGGATTTTGGTGAAAAATCCTGGCAAAATTTTTCAGAAAAGTTTTGCACGCCTGCCGCAGGCCTTGTTCTGCCGGCCGCAACGGCGTACCACGCCGGAATGCGAATTCTGTTTTTAGGCGATGTGATGGGCCGCGCGGGGCGCAGTGCCATTACCGAAAATCTGCGGCGGCTGCGCCAGGACTGGCGGCTCGATTTTGTTGTGGTGAACGGCGAAAACGCCTCCAATGGCATGGGGCTGAGCGGCGATCACGCCAAGCTGCTGCTGGAGGCCGGGGTCGATTGCCTGACCCTCGGCGACCATGCCTTTGATCAGAAGGACATGCTGCAGTTCATCGAACAGGAACAGCGCATTATCCGGCCGCTGAACTTTGCCAAGGGCGCACCGGGCCGCGGCTACCGGCTGTTCCAGGCCCCGGGCGGGCGCAAGGTGCTGGTGGTGCAGGTGCTGGGCCAGGTGTTCATGAAACGCGCTTTCGATGACCCCTTCGGCGCGGTTGAGGCGGTGCTGAAATCGCACCCCCGCGGCGGGCTGGCACAGGCCATCATCGTGGATGTGCATTGCGAAGCCACATCCGAGAAAATGGCGATGGGCCATTTTTGCAACGGGCGTGCCTCGCTGGTGGTGGGGACCCACACCCATGTGCCGACAGCGGACGCGCAGATCCTGTCCGAAGGCACCGGCTATCTCACCGATGCCGGCATGTGCGGCGACTACAATTCGGTTATCGGCATGGATAAGGCCGAGCCGATGCGCCGCTTCCTGACCGGAATGCCCAAGACGCGCTTTACTCCCGCAAATGGCGAGGCCAGCCTGTCCGGTGTGTTCGTGGAGACCGACGACCGCACTGGCGCGGCCAAGCAGATTCGCATGGTGCGCAACGGCGGCCTGCTGCAGGAAGCGGCTCCCTAACGCCGTGTCCTGCGGCCATGCGGCGCAGCTGGGGCGGGATGATTTGCCGGTGCAGACGCGATTTTCCGCACAAATTCCCGAATGCAGGCCTCTGTTGCGGAGCAGATGCGGAAATTCTTGCTCAGTCCCGGGGTTTCAGGGAAACTGCGCGATGGCGGAGCGTGCAGCGGCGCGCTAAACCCGCCTGAAACAACATGGGCATAATCACGGCATATGCAGTTCTTCCAATTTGGCGACACCGGCAGCGCGGTCCTGGCAATAGCCATTGTCCTGGCCATGTTCCTGGCCTTCCTGCGCGAAACCTACCCCACCGAGGTTGTGGCGCTGACCGGCGTGGCGGCAATGCTGGCCACCGGCGTTCTGCCATACGATCAGGCGTTGCCGGTGCTGTCCAACCCGGCGCCTTGGACAATTGCCGCGATGTTCATCATCATGGGCGCCCTGGTGCGGACCGGCGCTCTTGATGCCTTCACCCAAATCGCCAAGACACAGGCCGAGGTGAACCCAAAGCTTGCGGTTGCCCTGCTGGTGGCTTTTGTGGTTGCCGCCTCTGCCGTGGTGTCGAACACGCCGGTGGTGGTGGTGATGATCCCGGTCTTCATCCAGATATCGCGCACCCTGAATGTTTCGGCGTCCAAGATGCTGATCCCGCTCAGCTATGCGGCGATCCTGGGCGGCACGCTGACGCTGATCGGCACCTCGACCAACCTGCTGGTGGATGGCGTGGCGCGGGCGCAGGGCCTGAAACCCTTCACGATTTTTGAGGTCACCCCGCTGGGCGTGATCCTGGTCGTCTATGGCATGATCTACCTGCGTTTTATCGCACCGCGGTTGCTGCCGGACCGCGACAGCATGGCGATGCTGCTCAGCGATAAGTCCAAGATGAAGTTCTTCACCGAAGCGGTGATCCCGCCTGAAAGCAACCTGATCGGCCGCGAAGCATCCGGCGTGCAGCTGTTCAAGCGCCCCGGCGTGCGGCTGATCGACGTGATCCGCGGCGATGAATCGCTGCGCCGCAACCTCGAGGGCGTGGAGCTGCAGGTCGGCGACCGGGTGGTTCTGCGGACCAGGATGACCGAGCTGCTGAGTCTGCAAAGCAATAAGGAGCTGAAACGGGTCGACCAGGTTTCGGCAGTGGAAACTGAAACCGTCGAAGTGCTGATCACTCCGGGCTGCCGTATGGTCGGCCGCAGCCTGGGCGCGATGCGCCTGCGCCGCCGCTATGGCGTCTATACCCTGGCGGTGCACCGCCGGAACCAGAATATCGGCGTGCAGCTGGATGACCTTGTGGTGCGGATCGGCGACACTCTGCTGCTCGAGGGGGCACCTGCCGATATCCAGCGTCTGGCGACCGATATGGAACTGGCAGACGTCTCGCAACCGACCCAGCGCGCCTACCGCCGCAGCCACGCACCGATTGCCGTTGTTGCTCTGCTGGGCATCGTTCTGCTGGCCGCCCTGGGCGTGGCGCCGATCCTGATGCTGTCGCTGCTGATGGTGTCACTGGTGTTCGTGACCCGCTGCATCGACGCGGATGAGGCGTTCTCTTTCGTGGACGGGCGGCTGCTGGCGTTGATTTTTTCGATGCTTGCCATCGGAGCTGCGCTGGAAAGCTCGGGTGCCGTCAGCCTGATCGTCAACGCCATTGCGCCCGCCTTGTCGATGCTGCCTCCGGTCCTGCTGGTCTGGGCGGTTTATCTGCTGACCTCTGTCCTGACCGAGCTGGTATCGAACAATGCGGTGGCGGTTGTGGTGACCCCGATTGCCATTGGCCTGGCCCAGGCGATGGGGGTGGATCCGCGTCCCTTGGTGGTGGCCGTGATGGTGGCCGCCTCGGCTTCGTTTGCCACCCCGATCGGCTACCAGACCAATACGCTGGTTTACGGTCCGGGCGGTTATAAGTTCACCGATTTTCTGCGTGTCGGCATCCCGCTGAACCTGACTGTTGGCATGCTGGCGTCGCTGATCATTCCGTTTTTCTGGCCGCTCTGATAGCACGGGATGCCTTTGGTGATGGCAGTGTTCCGCCGCATCACCCGCCGTTTACATGAAATTGTTACGGCCGTGCCTATATGAAACAGGGACTGTTTCACAGGGTGGCACATGGACTTCAGAAAACTGTTCCTGATCGCGGTTCTGGGCGGATCAACAGCCATTGTGCTGATGACGCAGGCCTGGGCGGACCGGCAAACGCAGCCTGCCGAGGTATCCGCGCAGGCGGCAAAATCCTTGTGAAAGGATTGTGGCAAAACTTTTCCGCAAAAGTTTGCCCCCGCTACAAAGGCCAGAATACCAGGATTGCCGGAATGGAAACGGCAATGACCAAGACCTCCAGCGGCAGCCCCATCCGCCAGTAATCGCCAAAATGATACCCGCCGGGACCCAGCACAAGCGTGTTGTTCTTATGCCCGATCGGCGTCAGGAACGCCGCCGAGGCTGCGACCGCCACCGCCATCAGAAACGGATCAGGAGATACCCCGAGGGACTCTGCCATCTGAATGCCCACGGGCGCTGCGACAATCGCGGTGGCGGTATTGTTCAGCACATCCGACAGCGTCATGGTGACCACCATCAGCACTGTCAGCACCGCCCAGGCGGGCAGGCCTTCGGTCAGGCTTGTCAGCGCATTGGCAATCAGTGCGGTGCCGCCTGAGCTGTCCAGTGCCGCCCCCAGCGGGATCATCGACCCCAGCAGCACCACAACCGGCCATTCCACGTGATCATAGATCTCCGCCACCGGCAGGATCTTGAACAGAACATAACCGATTGCCACCAGCCCCAGGGCCACCGGCAGGTAGATCAGGCCGACAGATGCCGCCAGAACTGCGGCGGCAAACAGACCGATGGCGGCCCAGGTCTTGTCATCTGCCGTCACCGCCAGCCCGCGCTGCGCCAGCGGCAGGCAGCCCAGCCATTCAGCCACATCCGCAACCCGGCCGCGCGGGCACAGCAGCAGCAGGATGTCACCGGCTTCGATATCGGTCTGCCGGATGTGCCGGGTGATCCGGCGGCCCTGCCGGGCAACCCCCAGCAGCACTGCGCTTTGCCGCCAGGACAGGCCGATGGACTGTGCGCTGCGGCCGCGGATGCGGGCGGATTCCGGCACCACCAGTTCCACCAGTTCCAGCCCCTCGCCGGCGGCGGTCAGCTTGTCCTGCCGGGCGGCATCGGCAAAGTCCAGCTTCAGCGCGCTGCGGAACTCGTCCAGCGCCTCCGGCTCTGCCTCGATCACCAGCGTGTCGCCTTCCCGCAGCACCGCCGCCACCGAGCGCCCGTAGCGCCGCTTGCCGTCGCGGATCAGCCCCAGAATGGCCACGTCAGCCTTCTCGGCCTCTTCCTCCAGCTCACCCAGCCGCTTGCCGGCAACCTCCGAGTCTTCGCCGACCGTCAGCTCCGCGATATAGGGTGCCAGCTGCGCCTCGGACGCGCCCGCTGCATTCTCCCGCGCCGGGATCAGCCGCCAGCCGGCCAAGGCCACAAAGGCAAGTCCCGCCAGCGCCGCCACACCGCCCACAGGGGCAAAATCGAACATCCGGAACGGCTCTCCCAGCCGCTCCTCCCGGATCGCCGCGATGATGATGTTGGGCGGTGTGCCGATCAGGGTCGCCATGCCGCCCAGAATGGTGGCAAAGGACAGGGGCATCAGGCTCAGCCCCGGCGCCCGGCCGGCTTTGCGCGCGGTCTGGATATCCACTGGCATCAGCAGCGCCAGCGCCGCCACATTGTTCATGAAGGCCGACAAAACCGCGCCAACCCCGCCCATCAGCGCAATATGGCCGCCCAGCCCCCGCGTGGAATCCACCAATGTGCGGGTGATCAGAAACACCGCGCCTGACCGCACCAGCCCGGCTGAAACGATCAGCACCAGCGCTACCACCAGCGTTGCCGGGTGGCCGAACCCGGCAAAAGCATCGCTTGCAGGCACCACCCCCAGCACCACCCCCGCCATCAGCGCGGCAAAGGCCACCAGATCATACCGGTAGCGCCCCCATAACAGCAGGGCAAAAACGGCAGCAAATAGCGAAAACAAAACGGCTTGATCATATGTCATCGGGCCAGCTTAACCGCGAAACCCCGCGGAGCAAGGGCCAAGCCGGGGGCAGGGTGCTTGAAACCCGGCACTGACAAAGGCTATATGAGCGCCAATTCAGATATTCAGCAGCAAGGATGCACCATGGCAGGCCATTCAAAATGGGCAAACATTCAGCACCGCAAGGGCCGTCAGGACGCCGCGCGGTCGAAACTGTTTTCCAAGCTGGCCAAGGAGATCACCGTGGCCGCCAAGATGGGCGACCCTGATCCCGACAAGAACCCGCGTCTGCGCCTGGCGGTGAAGGAAGCCAAAAGCCAGTCCGTCCCCAAGGACGTGATTGACCGCGCGATCAAAAAGGCCGTCGGCGGCGACGCCGAAAACTATGACGAAATCCGTTACGAGGGCTATGGCCCCAGCGGCGTGGCGGTGATCGTCGAGGCAATGACCGACAACAAGAACCGCACCGCTTCCAACGTGCGTTCGACCTTCTCCAAGAATGGCGGCAACCTGGGCGAGACCGGCTCGGTCGGTTTCATGTTCGAACGCAAGGGTGAAGTCACCTATCCGGCCTCTGCAGGCGACGCCGATACCGTGATGATGGCAGCAATCGAAGCCGGCGCCGAAGATGTCGAAAGCTCCGAGGACGGCCATATCATCTATTGTGCCGACACCGACCTCAACGATGTCTCCAGCGCACTGGAAGCGGAGCTGGGCGAGTCCGAGAGCACCAAGCTGGTCTGGAAACCGGGCACCACCACCGAGCTGGATCTCGAAGGCATGCAAAAGCTGATGAAGCTGGTCGATGCGCTGGAAGATGACGATGACGTGCAGCGCGTCACCACCAACTTTGAAGCCTCCGACGAGGTCATGGCGCAGCTCTAAGCCGCGGCTGCCGTTTCACGATTCAGGCCCGCCGGACCGGCGGGCCTTTTCACGTCCGGACCAGCCGCACCGGACCAGCCGCACCAGGCCGGCCGAACCGGGCCGTTGCTTCTTTCTGGTCGCAAATACTCCGGGGGTGAGGCCGCGCAAGGCCGCGGGGGCAGCGCCCCCGCGCCGGGTCACTCCAGCTTGCGGTAGCGCAGGATAGATCCGCGCGGCAGATACATCAGCGTCAGCTCCAGGTGATCCACATGGTCGATCACATAGCAGTAATCCTCGCCGGTCTCTTCCTCGCGGGCATAAAGATACGGCCCGCTGCCTTCAAACCCGCCGCACCATTCCGAGACCGCCAGGTAGTCCCGCCCGGCATATGCACCGTCATAGCTGTTGTCCCGTTCCGCGCCCAGAACGGTAAACTGCGCGTTGGGATCGTCCACCGAATACCAGTGCCCCTGCAGCTTGTTCAGCAGCCCGTCATGCTCGCTCCAGGGCCGCACCGAGACATCCCGCAGGACGACATCCGCGGTCCGGTCGTAAATCGCTTCCAGATCTCCCTCCACAACGATCGGCGTGCCGGTATCCAGCGTTTCCATGACCGAAAAGACAAACTGCGGCGTGCGCCCGTCATCGCGGACCAAGAACTTGGTGCCGCCAGCGTGGAAACTGCATTCCCGCGGCCCGTCGGAAGAACAGCCCTGCAAGGTCGCATCGTCCGCATAAGGCTCGCCGTAAGTGCCCGGAGTGATGCCTTGCGCCGGGGCCGGATCCTGCGCAACCGGGGCCTGCGCGGCGGGCGGGTCAGCCGCAGCATTGAGCGTCAGGGTGAAATGGGTGGCGGTCTCGCCGGTGTCCAGTTTGCGAAAGCCCTGCGTTTCATATCCGCGCGGGCCGCATTGGCTGTCGCCGTGAATGGTAAAGGGTTCAGGCGACGTGCAGAACGTGTAATCGCCGCTGGCAAAAGCCGCGCCCGAGGCATTGGCCCGGTAATAATAATAGCGGATCTTCAAATCGCCGCCGACCGGCGTTCTGCACGCTCCGGCCGGAATGTTCCACCAGCCTTCGGACACCCAGTCCCCGTCGCTGGAATAGCCGATGGCCAGGCTCAGGCTTTGCCCTGCTTTGTTGCAGATTTCCAGCCCGGCAATGGCAGGCGAAGCTGCCAGCCCCAAGCCCAGGCCCGCCGCCGCAAAAATGCGCTTCATGTCCGAATGTCCCCCGGTTGATGCCCGAAACGCTAGGGAAGATTGGCGGATGCGGCAAGGAAAACCCGGTTGCCCGGCGGCAGGCCTGCTAGTCGGTCACAACGCCGCCTGCGCGCAGGGCTGCGGTGTCCGGTATCCAGATCTGGTTGTGCGGGATAGCAAAAATCCTGTCTGCAAACGCTGCGCTCACCCCCTGCGCAAGCAAAAACGCATGGTCCTTTTCCTGCTCTTTCTCCAGGTCGATCTGCGGCAGGCCGCTGGCGGACTGCAAGCCATAGCCGTGAAACCCCAATTGCCCGAGGGCCCCCAGGCTGCGCCGATGGCCGGCCGTGAACATCAGCGTGCAGGCAGAGGCGCACAAACCCTCTGCACGGGTGGCCAGCCCGCGGTCCCGGATCAGCCTGGCCGCGCCCCGGGCTTCGGCAATCAGCCCGCCGGGACCGGTCAGGGAAATCTGCTGCAGGCCGGGGTGCCGGCGGGCCATCCGGTCTATCCGCCCGGTCAGCCCGAATGTGATCTCGCCGTCAAACACCAGCACGCGGCCATCTTCGGACACCGTCAGCCGGTACAGCGCCTCGCGTTCCTGCCGCCGCTGTTCGGCATAGGCGGGTTCATCCACCGCCCGGGCAATCAGCTGCGCATCCCACCACAGGGTGACCGCGGCAAAGCCGGCCAGCATGAGCACCAGATAGCCGCCCCAGACCGGCGCCATCGCCCCGGTGCTGCGCACATGCGCATCGGCGCTTTGCAGAAAGAAACGGGCCTGCCACAGCAGAAACAGCCCGTCTGCCGCCATCAGGGAAAAGACCAGCGGCAGCGGCAGGCGGGTCCATTGGTTCAGCGCCAGCCAGACCAGCACCACCGCCGCCCGCGGCAGCAGCACCTGCAGGCCCAGGCTGCGGCGCAGGGAGGCAGGCTCCCGCATCAGCCGCACCGCCCGCCGCAAGCGGTGCAATTTTCTTGCAAGAAAACCGGCCGGAAAATTTGAATTTTCCGGATCCCCGCGGCGGCGGTCACTCCAGAAATGCCGAAATCTCCTCCAGCGGTTTTTTCAGCTTGGCAACAGACGGCACCGTCGCGCCCTCGGCCGGATGGCCCACGGCGATGATCATCGTCGGTTTTTCCGCGGCCGGGCGGCCCAGGGCGCTGTTCAGGAACTTCATCGGGTTCGGCGTGTGGGTGAGGGTGCACAGGCCCGCGGTGTGCAGCGCCGTCAGCAAGACACCGGTGGCGATGTTCACGCTTTCCGGCACGTAATAGTGCTTGTAGCGGCTGCCGTCCTCGAATTCCCCCCAGCGCTGGGCAAACACCACGATCAGCCAGGGCGCTGTGGTCAGATGCGGTTTGTCCGCATTGGTGCCGATCGGCTCCAGCGCCTTGATCCATTCATCGCCCGCACCGCCCGCATAGAACTTTTTCTCCTCTTCCTCAGCCTCGGCGCGGATCCGCGCCTTCAGGTCGGGGCGGGAGATCGCGGTGAAGAACCAGGGCTGGTGATTGGCCCCCGAGGGTGCGGTTCCGGCGGCGCGGATACAGGTCTCGATCACCTGCCGCGGAACCGGCTGACCGGTAAAATCCCGCACCGAGTGCCGCCGCTGCATATGGGCCAGGAAACCGGCCGCCTTTTGCTGCATTTCCTTGTCGGAATACCCAGCCCGGTCCGGCAAGGGCAGCGGATCATAGCTGAGAGCATCTTTTGAAACCATGGGCGGCCTTTCTCATGCGGTTTGCGACAAATACATCTTAGCTGATTTCTGCACCGCGCGGGTCACCTCCGCAAGGGCAGGGGCCATGACCCGCGCAACCTGCCAGGTCAGGGGCACCGGCAGCGCGGTGTCCGGGATCAGCGGCACCAGCCGTCCGCTGCGGATGTCGCCGGCGACCATGGCCAGCGGGTTCATGCCCCAGCCCAGGCCCGCTGCGGCAGCATCAATGAAGGCTTGTGTCGAGGGCAGGTAATGCGCCGGCGGAGACAGCCCCGGCCCCGCATTCCGTTCCAGCCACAGCCGCTGCAGATTGTCTTTTGCGTTGAAAATCAGGCAGGGCGCGCGGGCGGCCGCCCCGGGGGTCACCCCGTCCGGGAACCACCGCGCCAAATAATCCGGGCTGGCGGTTGCCACGTAATTCAGCGTGCCCAGCGGATAGGCATCAAACCCGGTCACGGGCTTGGAGCTGGCGGTCACCGCCGCCGACACCTCCCCCCGTTTCAGCCACTCCGCGCTGTGGTCCTGATCGTCCACCAACAGATCGAACAGCACCCCCTCCACACCAGCCATTGCCTCGATGAACCAGCTGGCCAGACTGTCGGCATTGACTGCAATCCGCAGCCGCACCGGGCCGTGGTCCGCCTCCAATGACAATTCACGCGCCAGCTGCGCCTCCAAGAGGCCGATGTCCTCGGCATGTTTGGCAATCCTGAGGCCCGCTGCGGTGCCGGTGCACGGCGCGCCGCGCAGCACCAGCGCGGTGCCAATGCGGTCCTCCAGGGCCTTGATCCGCTGCGATACGGCCGAGGGGGTCACCGACAGCGCATGCGCCGCGGCCTCAAAGGCGCCGAGGCGCAGCACCGCGCTCAGCGCTGCCAGCTGGCTGGGGTCCATCTGCATTAGCAACTCTAATCTGACATAAGTGTCTTTAACTGGATTAATGCCGCGGCGGGCATTAGTCAAATCCCAGCACAACGACGGAGACCACGATGCCCCCCAGCCTGCTTGCCGGATTTGCCCTTGGCCTGAGCCTGATCATGGCGATCGGCGCCCAGAACGCCTTTGTCCTGCGCCAGGGGCTGCGGCGCCAGCATGTGTTCTGGATCTGCCTCACCTGCGCCGGCTCCGACGCGCTGCTGATCACCGCAGGGGTCTTGGGCTTCGGCTCGGTGGCGCTGGCGGTTCCGTGGTTCGAACAGGCGATGCGCTGGGGCGGTGCCGCCTTTCTGGTCTGGTACGGCGCCCGCGCCCTGCGCGCGGCCTGGCGCGGCGGCGAAACCCTGGACGCTGCGGGCGAAGGCGCAGGCGCGGCCCTGCTGCCGGTGCTGGCGACGGTTGCGGCGCTCACCTGGCTGAACCCGCATGTCTATCTGGACACCGTGGTGCTCCTGGGGTCGATCTCGGCCCAGTATCCGCAGCCGCTGGTCTTTGCCGCCGGTGCCGCCATCGCCAGCTTCACCTTCTTCTTCACGCTCGGCTATGGCGCCAGCCTGCTGGCCCCGGTCTTTGCCCGGCCGCGCGCCTGGCAGGTGCTGGACGCCATTGTCGGCCTCACCATGTGGGCGATTGCGCTCAAACTGTTGATGATGTGACGAACAGCCCCTGTGCGCAGGCCGCCCTGACGCCTGCGCAGAATCGCGCTATCTGTCTTTTGCAGCCACCAACAGGAGAGAAGGATGAGCTGGAACCCGGCTTTGGAACCGCGATGCCCTGATGCAGGCAGCCTTGATGCTATTGAAACGGTGATCATCCCGCGCGCCCGCGACATCGGCGGGTTTGAGGTCCGCCGCGCCTTGCCCGCGCCGCGCCGCCAGATGGTCGGGCCGTTCATCTTCTTCGATCAGGCCGGCCCGGCCGAATTCCTGACCGGGCAGGGGATCGACGTGCGGCCGCATCCGCATATCGGCCTTGGCACCGTGACCTACCTCTATCAGGGCGAGTTTGAGCACCGCGATTCCTTAGGTACCCATCAGATGATCTTTCCGGGCGAGGTGAACTGGATGGTGGCAGGCCAGGGCGTCACCCATTCCGAGCGCACCTCACCCGCAACCCGCACAGGCCCAAGCAGCCTGTTCGGCATCCAGACCTGGATCGCACTGCCCGAGAGCCACGAGGATGCACCCGCCACTTTCGAACACCATGGCAAGGAGGCGTTGCCGCTGCTGGAGGGCAAGGGCAAAGCTGTGCGCCTGATCCTCGGCTCGGCCTGGGGTGAAAAGGCGCCTGCAACGCTTTATTCCGAAGCCTTTTATGCTGATGCGGTGCTTCAGGCCGGGGCCAAGCTGCCTCTGCCCCCGGATCACGAGGACCGGGGGCTCTATGTCACGCAAGGGGCGGTGGAAATCTCCGGCGAAACCTTTGAGGCCGGCCGCATGATGGTGTTCCGCCCGGGGGATGAGATCACCGTGACCGCCGGCGCGCAGGGGGGCGCGGCTGATGGCGCTGGGCGGAGCGACGCTGAACGGGCCGCGCTACATCTGGTGGAACTTCGTTGCCTCCTCCCGGGACCGGATCGAGGCCGCAAAATCCGCCTGGGCCGCAGGCGACTGGCAGCAGGGGCGTTTCCATCTGCCCCCCGGCGATGATCAGGAATTCACCCCGCTGCCCGAACCCTGGAAATAATTCACATGTGAAGTCTTGCGCTGCCGCCCGAACGGGTGTTCTGTCAGCTCATGAGACAGAACGCCGCCGCCATCCAACATGCACAGAACCCGCTCAAGGGCGTGTTCTGGATGGTCGTCACCGGCCTCTGCTTTGTGGCTGTTACGGCGCTGGTCAAACACCTTGGCAGCCGCATCCCGCCCGCTGAAAGCGCCTTTCTGCGCTATCTGCTGGGGCTGGTCTTCCTGATTCCGATGGCCGGAGCCCTGCGCCGGGCGCATCTTACCCCGCGGCTCTGGGCGCTGTTTGCGGGCCGCGGCGCGGTGCATACCGCCGGGGTGATCCTGTGGTTCTTCGCCATGACCCAGATCCCGCTGGCCGAGGTCACCGCGATGAACTACCTGTCGCCGGTCTATGTCACCCTGGGCGCCGCGCTGTTCCTGGGCGAGAAACTTGCGATCCGCCGGATTTCGGCGATAGCCGTGGCGCTGGTCGGCGCCGCGATCATCCTGCGGCCGGGCTTCCGCGAGATTTCGCCCGGCCATATGGCGATGCTGTTCACTGCGGTGTTCTTCGGCGCCTCCTACCTGATCGCCAAATTTACCGTCGGCAGCAACAGCCCGGCCGTTGTGGTCGGCATGCTGTCGGCCTTTGTGACCCTGGGGCTGGCGCCTTTTGCGCTGGCGGTCTGGGTGACACCCACGCCGGCCGAGATCGCCATCCTGTTCGGGGTCGCCTGCTTTGCCACCGCGGGCCACTATACCATGACCCTGGCCTTTGCCGCGGCGCCTGTGGCGGTGACCCAGCCGGTCACATTCCTGCAGCTGGTCTGGGCGACGCTGCTTGGCGCCCTGGCATTCGGCGAGCCGGTTGACGTCTGGGTGATGTCCGGCGGCGGGCTGATCCTGGCCGCGGTCAGCTTCATTTCCTGGCGTGAATCCAGGATAAAAAAGAAAGATTCTTCACTTTCCGGTAATGCAGCAGGCGTTTGATTTTCTTATGGTTGTGGCGGCACCGGGCTAAAGCCCCGCGCTTACAGACATCTGCGGGGGCGGAGAATGATGAAATACCTTTGGCTGCCGGTGCTGTTGCTGGACGTGTTCTTTGGCCAGATGGCCGCCCGGGCCGGGACCCGTATCTGCAACGATACAAAGGTCCAGCATCAGTTGGCCGTCACCTTGCACACCGGCGGCCGCTGGGTTGCGCAGGGCTGGCAGCCGCTGCCTTCGGGCGATTGCGCGGAACCGGTGCCGCAGGGCTATCATCGCAACTATTTCTACTTCCGCGCCGAAAGCCCCGGTTACAGGTTCCGCGACGACAGTGTCCGGTTCTGCACCGCACCGGGCCGCTTCCGGATTGAGGATGGCGCGGATTGCGCGCTGCAGGATCCTGCCAGGCAGGGGTTTGCCAAGGCGGTCTTCGACACAGAAAACCGGACAATCCAACTCAGCCGCCGCTCGCATCCCGCAAGCGGCAGCGCGGCGATAGTGCCGCCTCAGGAAATCCGCCGCGACGCGGAAAACAAGGAACACTATTCGGTGGACGTGGTCTTTCAGGGCTGCACACAGCCGGATGCAGCCGAATTCGTCACCTGCAGGTTTGTCGGCAACGGTATGAAGTTCGGCGCCGAAGGCAGGGTGGAGATCTCGGATCCGGTCTTTACGTATCTTCTGGGACTGCTGCACGGCACCCCGCTGGAGGTTGACGGAGAGATGACCACCCGGTTCGGCAACTCTGGCAGCCTGGAATTGTACAGTGTCACGCCGCGCGCACCGAACCGGTTCGACCGGATGCTGGAGCAGATGCAGGGGGAATGGATGTCGGAGCGGAATCCAATGGACAGGTTCGAAATCTCCGGGGCCGTGCGCCGGTTCAGCTACGGCGGCATCGAGCTGCCCCCGGAATTTATCGCGGTGCAGGGCAGCTGCGGCGGAACCGAAGAGGAGGGCGACTACCTGAAGGTCTGGGACAGCCTGAGCAGCACCAGCCTGTGTTACCAGATCAAATCCCTGACCGACGAGACCATGACCCTGATCTACCTGCCGCAGGGCACCCGGCTGGACTACTGGCGGCTGTACTAGAGGCAGGGCGCCGGGGCCGGGGGGGTGGCAGATTGCGCCTTCAGGGGATCACCAGATCCACCACCCGGTGCGCCGCGGCGCGGGCTTCATCCGGGTCCAGCGGAGCGTCGGATTGCGCCGCCTGCAGCCAGACCCCGTCCATGTAGCATTGCAGCGCCTGCCGCGCGGTCTCCAGCTGCCCGGCAGGCAGCAGCGCCCGCAGTTCGGCCAGGAAATGGCTGCGCACCCGGGCCCGGTTGATTCGGTGCAGGCGGCTGAGGCGCGGTGAATAGGGGGCATTTGCCCAGAACTGCATCCAGATGCTGCACTGCGGCACGGTGAACAGGCCGTCGGCAAAATTCGCATCCATCACCGCATAAAGCCGCTCGCGCGGGGTTCGGGCGGTTGCGTAACCTTCGCTCATCGCGCGGCGGAGCTTGCCAAGAAGGTGCAGCATGGTGGCTTCCATCAGGCCTTCCTTGGAGCCGAAATAATAGTTGATCGACGCCGCCGAGGCGCCTGCCTCACGCGCGATTTCCGCCATGGTTACAACCCCGTAGCCGCGCTTGTGCACGGCAACGATGGTGGCTTCGATCAGCTCTTCGTTGCGGATGTCCCGGATGCGTTTCCTGCTCATGAATAAGTTGTGAGGCAATTGGGGCGCAGTTTCAACTGTTGTTAGCGCGAATTGAAAACTTGAATGGCTGTTTAAAAAACTGTTTGGCGCATCAGCCGGCTGTGGTATGTACTCCTCCCATGTCTAAGGGCGGAAACCGCCCGGAAATGGGAGGGACATATGACTTCAATCATTTCATTCGGGATTCTGCTGGCCTTTGCGCTGGTGGTGTTCTGCGTGATCAAGTGGTGGAACGTCCGCAACGTCGGCGTGACCCCGGTCCACTTGTTCACCTTCATCGCAATTCTCTTCACCTCGGGGCTGGACGTGGGCCTGATCATGTTCCCGCTGGCCTGGGATTTCCCGCTTTATGCCGACACCGCGGCCGAGCCCGCCTACGGCTTCACCAACCCGCTGGCGCTGGAATTCGGCTTCTGGGGCTTCCTGATCTGGGGCTTCTACTTCCTGACGACCTTCTATTTCTGCGTGATCGAGCCGCGGGTGAAGTTCTTCGAGATCCCGCTGGTGAAATGGATCAACAACATCGTGATCATCGGCACCTGCGCCTTCACCGGCGCGCTGTTCCTGATCTACCTGCCGTATTACGCCACCTTCATGGGCGACGGCGAAACGGTGATCCCGGCCTTCTATGTCATCACCTTCCTGGTGATCCTGTTTGCCGCCTTCTCCTCGACCGACATCAAATACGTGCGCATTCTGTCCGTCGGATCCACCGTGCTGTTCCTGGCGCTGATCCTCGGCATGTGGGCCTATTCCGGCATGGGTCTGGGCGCCTTCGGCGATACCGCCTCCAACATCGGCGGCTACTTTGCCAACATTCACAAATTCGTGCTGCCGCTGACCGACTACCACGAATTCTACCTGTTCTGGTGGTTCGCCTGGTCGATCATGATCGGCCAGTTCACCTCGCGCTTTGTCGGCGGGTTGCGCACCTGGCAGGTTCTGGCCGCGCTGCTGATCTTCCCGTCGATCCCGCTGGGTGTGTGGTTCTCGGTGCTTTACTACTACCACCTGAACAGCATCGAGACGACGCTGCTGATCAACGTCTCCATGGTCGCGGTGGGCATCATCTTTGTGGTCAACTCCTTTGACTCGCTGATCCGCCTCTACACCGACAACCTGAACCTGACGGCCAAGCGTTTCGGCACCATTCCTTATGTGCTGGGCAATGCGGTTGTTCTGTTTGTCCTCACCTTGGCATTCCAGAGCCAGTGGCTGCAGATCCAGTGGATCGGCACCGCGGTGATCGGCATCTACGTCGCCTGCCTGGCCTACATCGTGGTCTTCAAGCGCGGCGAAGTGATGAGCATCACCGCCTCGCCCGAGGAAAACACGCTCGACTTCGACAAGATCAAGGCGGCCCACTAGGGGCGGTCTCCCGGCTGGCCCCTGGTTTCCTTGAATGACGGGACCAGCCACCAACCGCCTGGCAGTGCCTTCGGGCCTGCCAGGCGCCTTTCGAAGAAACATCGCCAATACTTGGGAGGTCCGCGATGAGTGCCCCGAATATCCTGATCCTGATGGTTGACCAACTGAATGGGACACTCTTCCCGGACGGCCCCGCCGACTGGCTGCATGCTCCGAACCTCAAGAAACTGGCAGAACGCTCCACCCGTTTCGCCAACGCCTATACCGCGTCGCCGCTGTGCGCGCCTGGCCGCGCCAGCTTCATGTCCGGCCAGCTGCCGTCGCGCACCGGCGTCTATGACAACGCCGCCGAATTCCGCAGCGATATCCCCACCTATGCCCACCACCTGCGCCGGGCCGGCTATTACACCTGCCTCTCGGGCAAGATGCATTTTGTCGGCCCCGACCAGATGCACGGGTTCGAAGACCGCCTGACCACCGACATCTACCCGGCCGATTTCGGCTGGACCCCGGATTACCGCAAACCGGGCGAACGGATCGACTGGTGGTATCACAACATGGGCTCGGTCACCGGGGCAGGGGTCGCGGAAACCTCCAACCAGATGGAGTACGACGACGAGGTCGCCTATAACGCCACCGCCAAACTGTATGAGCTGTCGCGCGGGCTGGACGATCGCCCCTGGGCGCTGACCGTCAGCTTCACCCACCCGCATGACCCCTATGTGGCGCGCAAGAAATACTGGGATCTGTACGAGGATTGCGAGCATCTGCTGCCGCAAGTCCCGGCAATGGCCTATGACGACCACGACCCCCACGCGCAGCGGATCTTTGACGCCAACGACTGGCGCAGCTTCGACATCACCGAAGACCACATCAAACGCTCCCGCCGCGCTTATTTCGCCAATATCTCCTATCTCGACGACAAGATCGGCGAGATCCTGAACGTGCTGGAAACCACGCGGCAGGAGGCGATCATCCTGTTTGTCTCCGACCACGGCGACATGCTGGGCGAGCGCGGATTGTGGTTCAAGATGAGCTTCTATGACGGCTCCTCGCGCGTGCCGCTGATGATCTCGGCGCCGGACCTGCCTGCGGGGCTGATCGAAACACCGGTCTCCACCCTGGATGTGACCCCGACGCTGGGCGCCTTGGCCGGTGTCGATATGGCCGAGATCGAACCCTGGACCGACGGTCACAACCTGGTGCCGCTGGCCACCGGCACGGAACGGACCGAACCGGTCGCCATCGAATACGCAGCCGAGGCCTCATATGCGCCGCTGGTGTCGCTCCGCTACGGCAAGTGGAAATACAACCGCTGCGCGCTGGACCCCGATCAACTGTTCGATCTGCAGGCCGACCCGCACGAGCTGACCAATCTGGCGGCCGATCCGGCCCATGCCGGAACGCTGGAAACCTTGCGCGCCAAATCAGACGCGCGCTGGAACCTCGGCCAGTTCGACGCCGAGGTGCGCGCCAGCCAGGCCCGCCGCTGGGTCGTCTACGAGGCCCTGCGCCAGGGCGGCTATTACCCCTGGGATTACCAGCCGCTGCAAAAAGCATCCGAGCGCTACATGCGCAACCACATGGATCTCAACACCCTTGAGGAAAGCAAACGCTTCCCAAGGGGCGAGTAACCCGAATTCAGTATCCGGCCAGTTCTGCTGGCCCTCAATATCCCCGCCGGAGGCATGAAAACCATGACACACCCCGCACAGCCCAAAGCCAGCCATTTCATCAACGGCGCCTACGTCGAAGACACTGCCGGCACCCCGATCCCGGTGATCTATGCCGCGACGGGCGAGCAGATCGCCACTGTCCACGCCGCCACCCCGGCAATCGTCGAACAGGCGCTGTCCACCGCTAAGGAAGCCCAGAAAGAATGGGCGAAAATGACCGGCACCGAACGCGGCCGCGTTCTGCGCCGGGCCGCCGACATCATGCGCGAGCGCAACCACGGCCTTTCGGTGCTGGAAACCTACGACACCGGCAAACCGCTGCAGGAAACGCTCGTGGCCGACGCCACCTCCGGCGCCGACGCGCTGGAATATTTCGGCGGCCTCGCGGCCTCGCTCACCGGCGAACACATCCCGCTGGGCGAGGATTGGGTCTACACCAAACGCGAGGCCCTGGGCCTCTGCGTCGGCATCGGCGCCTGGAACTATCCCACCCAGATTGCCTGCTGGAAGGGCGCGCCTGCGCTGGCCTGCGGCAACTCGATGGTGTTCAAGCCCTCCGAGACGACCCCGCTCTGCGCCTTGAAAGTGGCCGAAATCCTGATCGAGGCCGGCGCCCCCGCAGGCGTGTTCAATGTCGTTCAGGGCATGGGCGAGGTTGGCGGCGCGCTGGTCACCGACCCGCGCGTCGACAAGGTCTCGCTCACCGGCTCGGTGCCGACCGGCAAAAAGGTCTACGCCGCCGCCGCTGCGGGGATGAAGCACGTCACCATGGAACTGGGCGGCAAGTCGCCGCTGATCATCTTCGATGACGCCGACATCGACAACGCCGTCGGCGGCGCCATCAACGGCAACTTCTACTCCTCCGGCCAGGTCTGCTCCAACGGCACCCGGGTGTTTGTGCAGAAGGGCATCAAGGAGAAATTCCTTGCCCGCCTCGCCGAGCGCACCGGCAACGCCATTCTGGGCGACCCGATGGATGAGTCCACCAGCTTCGGCCCGATGGTGACTGAGAACCAGATGAACATCGTGCTGGGCTACATCGAAAAGGGCAAAGCCGAAGGCGCCCGCCTGATCTGCGGCGGCAAGCGCGCCGATATGGACGGCTACTTCATCGAGCCCACCGTGTTTGCTGACGTGACCGACGATATGACCATCGCGCGCGAGGAAATCTTCGGCCCGGTTATGTCGGTGCTGGATTTCGACACCGAGGAAGAAGTCGTGGCCCGCGCCAATGACACCGAATTCGGCCTGTCCGCCGGTGTCTTCACCAAGGATTTCACCCGTGCGCACCGGGTGATCGGCAATCTTGAGGCCGGCAGCTGCTTCATCAACTCCTACAACGACGCGCCGGTCGAGGCGCCGTTCGGCGGTGTGAAAGCCTCCGGCGTGGGCCGCGAGAACTCGAAAGAGGCGATCAAGCACTTCAGCCAGGTGAAATCCGTCTACGTCCGCATGGGCGACGTCGAAGCGGCGTTCTGACCGGCACCCGTCTGAAAACAACGGCCGGGCAGGGCGCGCCCCGCGCCCGCCCAATCTGAAGAAAACGGCAGCAGTCCAGATCTTCCGGCTGCCGGATGGAGAGTAGAAATGAACGCGGATTATGTGATTGTCGGGGCCGGGTCTGCCGGCTGTGCAATGGCCTACCGGCTGTCTGAGGCCGGCAAGAAAGTCCTGGTGATCGAACACGGCGGCACCGATGCCGGGCCGCTCATCCAGATGCCGGGCGCGCTCAGCTACCCGATGAACATGAGCCTTTACGACTGGGGCTATAAATCCCAGCCCGAACCGCATCTGGGCGGCCGCGAGCTGGTCTGCCCGCGCGGCAAGGTGATCGGCGGCTCCTCTTCGATCAACGGCATGGTTTATGTGCGCGGCCACGCAGGCGACTACAACCACTGGGCCGACAGCGGTGCCGCGGGCTGGTCCTATGCCGACGTGCTGCCCTATTTCAAACGCATGGAAACCTGGAACGGCCGCGGCCATGGCGGCGATCCGGACTGGCGCGGCAAGGACGGCCCGCTGCATGTGACCCGCGGCCCCCGCGACAACCCGCTGCATGACGCTTTCGTCAGGGCCGGCGAACAGGCCGGCTACCCGGTCACATCCGACTACAACGGTGAACAGCAGGAAGGCTTCGGCCCGATGGAAATGACGGTCTACAAAGGCCGCCGCTGGTCCGCCGCCAACGCCTATCTGCGCCCGGCGCTGAAGCGCAGCAACTGCGATATGATCCGCGCTTTCGCCCGCAAGGTGGTGATCGAGGACGGCCGCGCCGTGGGGGTCGAGATCGAACGCGGCGGCAAGGTCGAGGTGATCCGCGCAAATGCCGAGGTGATCCTGGCGGCCTCCTCGCTGAACTCGCCCAAGATGCTGATGCTGTCGGGCATCGGCCCGGCCAAACATCTGGCCGAACATGGCATCGAGGTGGTTGCCGACCGGCCCGGCGTGGGCCAGAACCTGCAGGACCACCTGGAGTTTTACTTCCAGTTCGCCTGCAAACAGCCGATCACCCTGTTCAAATACTGGAACCTCTTCGGCAAGGCGCTGGTGGGGGCGCAGTGGCTGTTCACCAAGACCGGCCTGGGGGCGTCGAACCAGTTCGAAAGCGCCGCCTTTGTCCGCTCCGGCAAGGGCGTGGACTATCCGGACATCATGTACCACTTCCTGCCCATTGCCGTCCGCTACGACGGTCAGGCCGCAGCCGAAGGCCACGGCTTCCAGGCCCATGTCGGTCCGATGCGCTCCGGGTCGCGCGGCGCGGTCACGCTGAACTCTGCCGATCCGAAAGATGCGCCAAGCATCCTGTTCAACTACATGTCGACCGAACAGGACTGGATCGACTTCCGCAAATGCGTGCGCCTCACCCGCGAGATCTTTGCCCAGGACGCGATGAAGCCGTTCCTCAAGCACGAGATCCAGCCCGGCATGGATCTGCAGACCGACGACGAGATCGACGGCTTCCTGCGCGAGCATGTGGAAAGCGCCTATCACCCCTGCGGCACCTGCAAAATGGGTGCTGCGGAGGATCCGATGTCGGTGGTTGACCCGGAATGCCGTGTCATCGGCGTCGATGGCCTGCGGGTTGCCGACAGCTCGATCTTCCCGCGCATCACCAACGGCAACCTCAACGGCCCGTCGATCATGACCGGCGAGAAGGCCTCCGACCACATCCTGGGCCGCCGCCTGCCGTCGTCGAACGCCGAGCCGTGGTTCAACCCGAACTGGCGCGAAGCGCAGCGCTGATCCTGTTGCGCTGCCAGCAAGCCGCCCGCCACCTCCCCTTTACGCGGGCGGCTTATTTCCTGCCTGAAAGACAGCCCGGCAATCAGCGCTGCCGCCGCATCCATTGATCTGCGCCTCGGCGGCCGGGCAGGGGCGCTGTCCCGGTTTTTGCCTCGGGTCAGTTGCTTCCAGATCGTACTCAGATCGGACTTGGGCCGCAGCCCCACTGCCGCTCACTCCCGCAGGAACGCTTCCCCAGCCGCCAGGCCTGCATCCCAGGTCGCCTGGATCTTCGCTGGATCGGTGAAGTCTATCTTGTCCGCAGGAACTTCCTCAGCGGGCCAGACATACAGCCGCCCGGCCACCTGCGGCAGGCGTTTGTAGGGCCGCGTCAGCACCACCAGCGTGCGCCCGTCATCCGGCTCCGGCATAGGGGCCTGATCGGCCATGCCGCCATCAATCACCGCCATCCCGTCCCAGCGGGGCGGTTTGAACACCGGCGGGATGGTTGCGGCGAACCGCACCAGATCGGCCAGCCTGCCATTGCGCGCCGCAATCCGGGCATCCACCAGGCTGGAGGTGACGCCGAACCGTTCCGCCCAGTTGAAATGCGGCGAGCCGACGATATGCAGCTCCGCTTCATAGGCCAGGGTCGCCAGGCTGCCGGTCAGGCCCGCCCAGCGGTCCGAAGGCGGGTGGCCCAGCAGGATCTGGGACTGCGGCCCGGCTGCAACCCGCGCCAGGGCGTCACCGTCCAGCACCCGGCTGACGACCTCCGCATAAACCCGCTGATGCGGCGTCAGCCGGTCTGCCCCGGGCTTGTGCCAGTTCAGGTTGCGATCAGTGCTGCGGAACGCCTCTTTCATCTCTGCCAGCACCCGCTCGCCGCGGCCGGCGAGGAACCCGGCCAGCGTCAGCGCGCCGCCCGAGACCCCGGTCACGCGGGCGGGCTGCAGCGGCAGCTCTTCTTCGATGGCATGCAGAAAGCCGCCCTGCCAGAAACACCGGCATCCGCCGCCGGACAGGACCAGTTGTTCAAATGCTGCCATGGGCACCAGCCTAGAACGCCCGGCGCACCCAGGCCAGCCGTTCTTCAGCTCACCTCATAGGGCAGCACGCCGCGCTGGTCGGTGTTGATGGTCAGCCGCCGTTCCAGCGGCGGCACCGAGCGCTGATGGCAATCCTTCCGCTCGCAGATCCGGCAGGAGATGCCGATCGGCTCATAGGCGCTGTCCTGGCTTACATCCATCCCGTCCGCATAGACCAGCGCCTCGGCGTGCCGTACTTCGCAGCCCAGCGAAATCGCATAGCGCCGCACCGGGGCGCCGAAGGATCCGCCCGGCTTCGACACATCCCGCGCCAGCGAGATATAGCGCACCCCGTCCGGCGTCTCGGCCAGCTGGCGCAGGAACCGGCCCGGGGTCTCAAACGCGCGGTGCACATTCCACAGCGGGCAGGCGCCGCCGAAACGGGCGAATTGCAGCCGGGTGGCCGAATGGCGCTTGGTGATGGTGCCCGCCTGATCGACGCGCACGAAAAAGAACGGCACCCCCTTGGCGCCGGGCCGCTGCATGGTCGACAGCCGGTGCGCGATCTGCTCGATCGAGGCGCCAAAGCGGATCGCCAGCAGCTCCAGGTCATGACGGCAGGTCTGTGCCGCCTCCAGGAACCGCGTGTAGGGCATCAAGGCGGCGCCGGCGAAATAATTGGCAAGGCCGATCTTGGCGATCGCGCGGGCCTCCTCGCTCTGGAACTTTGCAAAATCCAGCGTTGCTTCCAGCAGCGCGTTCTGCCGCAGCAGCGCCACCTGCAGCAGCATCTGAAACAGCTGCGTCTGCGGCGCCGAGCGGTTGGACAGATGCAGCACCCCTGCCGCCGCATCATAGCGGCGCAAACCCTCCATCTCGGACTGGCGCACGGTGACGCCGCCGCGCTCCAGCTCGGCCACGGCCGCGGCGCGGATATCGCTGGCGGCGGCAAAATGCTCTGCCGCGTGGTCCACCGCGTCGATGTAATTGTCGCAGTAGTGGAAGAAATCCCGCACCTCCTCCCAGGGGGAGGCCTGAATGCGCGCATCTTCCCGGCCCAGTGCCTCGTCCAGCGACGCCAGCCGCTCATGGGTCTGCCGGTAGGCGCGGTGCAGCGACAGAAACGCCCGCGCCAGGGCCGGCGCATTGGAGGCGGTCAGCCGCAGATCCGCCAGCGGCGGCGCCTCGTCGGCAAACACCGGATCCGCCATCGCCTCGCGCATGTCGCTGACCAGCCGCTCGCTGTCACCGGCGCTCAGCTCGGTCACATCCATGCCGAATTCCTGCGCCAGCGCCAGCACCACCGTGGTCGACACCGGGCGGTTGTTGTTCTCCATCTGGTTCAGATAGGGCAGCGAGACCCCCAGCTTGGCGGCAAAATCCTTTTGCGTCAGCTCCAGCCGCTGCCGCATTTCACGCAGCTTGGCGCCGGCATACAATTTCTGGGTGGCCATGAGGCGCGCCTTTGCAAATCCAATTCTTGCGAAGAGTATAATTGCAAATCCGGGGCTGCAAGCCCGGCGCGGGGCTTATGCGCCGATCTGCCGCTCCCGCCAGACCACCATCAGGATCGCCACCAGCCCGCTGATGGCGGTGGCGAACATGATCGCCAGCAACGGCACCGCGGTGGAGCCCGGCACCAGCAGCATGCCGGCAAACGCGCTGAGCGCAGCACCTGCACCGATCATGATCGCGCCGCTGAGGCCGGATGCGGTGCCCGCCAGATGCGGGCGCACGGAAATGGCGCCGGCAGTGGCATTGGGGATCGCCATGCCATTGCCCAGGCCGATAAAGCACATCAGCCCGAAGAAGGTATAGACGGTATCCGCCCCGGCCATCGCAATCAGCAGCGACAGCAGAACCCCGCCGCCATTGATGACACAGCCCCACAGCACCATCCGGTTGATGCCAAGCCGGGTGGAATAGCGCCCGGAGATGAAGTTGCCGGCAAAATAGCCCACCGCCGGCGCCGCAAAATACACTCCCAGCTCTGCGGTGCTGAGGCCATAGACCTCGGTGCCGACAAATGGCGCGCCGCCCAGATAGGCAAAAAAGGCGCCCGACGCCAGGCCGGACGACAGCGAATAGCCCCAGAACCGGGGCGAGCGCAGCAGCTCGGGATACTCGCGGAACTGCGCCGCCAGCGTCTTGCCGCTTTTGTGGGCGGTCTCGCCGAAATCGGTAAAGGTGATGGCCAGCGTCGCCGCACCGACCAGGAACAGCATCCAGAAATTGGCCTTCCAGCCCATCCACTGATCCAGAAAGCCGCCGATCGCAGGGCCGATCATCGGCACGATGGCCATGCCCATGGTGACATAGCCGATCATGCTGGCAGCTTCGTTGCTGTCATACATGTCGCGCACCGCCGCCCGGCTCAGCACCATGGTGGCAGCCACCACAGTCTGCGCCACCCGGAACAGCAGAAAGATTTCGGCCGTCGGCGCATAGATGCAGCCCAGGGTCGCCAGCAGGAACAGCGCAATGCTGACCAGGATCACCGGCCGCCGCCCCATCTGGTCCGAAATCGGCCCGACAAAGATCTGCACCACCGCGTTGCCCGCCAGATACAGCGCCACCGACAGCTGCATCACCCGGTAATCAACCGCGTAATAGTCAGCCATGCCTGCCAGCGACGGCAGATGCAGGTTCATGCCAAGCGCCGACAGCCCGGCAAGCAGGATCAGGGTGAAAATGCGCGGAGGCGTCCGCTGGCCGGACAAGCGGTGATTATAAGTGGACATACCATCGGGTTAGAGCAGTCAGCCCGTCTTGTCCATCAGTCCATCGCACCTCTGGGCAGAAGGGTGCCGCAGCGTCAAAAGACTCTTGCGTGAAATTCAAAGCCTCACCTATGGTTGCTTGAGCACTCCATTTTTCACGCGTTTCCCTTAGGCTTGGCCTTTTTTCTGTTGAGGTGACCCATGGCCAATACCCCTGATCCGCTTGCCAACAATCCGGCCATCCGGCAATGGGCCGAACGGTTTTACAGCCTCAAGGCCTGGACCATGCCGGACCTCCCCGGTCCGGGCGATGAGGCAGTGGACAACCGGCGCAACGCGGCCCTGGCGGAACTGAACAAGATCACCATTCCCGCTGCCCTCAGCTCAGGCGCGCGGCGCAGCCTGGCAGGCGGGCGCAAGGCGCTGAAGAAGGAAATCCTCAGCGCGGATGAGGCGGGGGCGTTTGACAAGATCGACAGCGATATCTCGGACCTGGCCAGCCAGATCGCCGCGCAGCTGGATGTTGCCGCCGCGCGGGGCCTGGCGCAATCCGCCTTGGCCGCGGCGGAGGAGAAATTCGCATCGGTGCGCGACAGCCTGGACCAGGGCGCCTTTACCTATGTGGAGGGCCTGATCAAGGCCGCGCAGAAAACCATGGCGGCCGCCGTCACGGACAAGGAATTTGCGGCGGTGGAGGCCACCGCCAAGGGTATTTCGGCCAAGGCAGAAGACGCCTGCAAATACGGCATCTATTTCGACACTTGGACGCACGCCACGCTGGCACTGATCAATCCGATGACAGGCGGCACAAAGGACGCCGCCGCAGCCGCCCGCAGCACCCAGATGAAATCCGCGGCCACCCATTCCAAGGCCGGGGACTTCGGCGCTGCCAGGTCGGCGCTGGAGGCCTGGAAAACCAATCTGGGCGATGAGGGCGATCTGGCGGAAGCACTCAGTTTCGCTGCGCTGATGGACGGCTACATGGCGAACACCCATGACCGCTGCACGTTTATTCTGGCCAGCGCGGTTCCGGACGCCAGGGATTTCCGCAATCACCTGAAGAACGCCAAAAAGAAAGCCTATAAGGACCAGAAGTTTGCCGAGGCCAAGGCGCTGCTGCAGGAGCTGATCGACTACAGCTCCACGGAGCGCGGCAAGCTGGCCCGTTACATGCGCGGCTTTGACGGCTCCCTCAGAGCGGATGAGGGGTTCCGCAACGCTTTGACGGCAGCGGATACCAAGCAGAAATTCAAGGGCGCCAATGATCCCGCCGGCGCGCAGGCGGATCTGCAGGTCTGGGAAAAGGCCAACCGCGCCCTGATGCGCAAGAGCCACTCCAAACAGATCGTCAAGGCGCTGGAGGCGAAATACGACGCCCTGAAAAAGGTTCTGGCAGAGCCCGAGCTGAGCGACCTGACCGCAACCTGGAACGCGCATAAGCTTTTGGCGGATGATGACAAGTTCGACAAGAAAACCGGCGCGCCGCAGTACCATGCCAAGCTGAGCCAGCTGTTCAAGCTGGAAAAGGTTGTGGACGGCCGGCGCGAAATGGCGCAGATCCTGACGCAATTCCCAGCGGCCGCCGCCTATGATTTCCACAAACCGGTGGCGGACAATATCACTGCGCAGAAATACCCCGAAGCCGTCAGCGCAGTGCCCGCGGCGCTGGCGCTTTTGCGTGCAATGCCGGGCTATCTGACCACCAAAAAGGCTGCCGGCGATCTGCTTGCGGTGCTGCCCGGCGATGCGGATGCTTTGAAAAGCACGCTGGATGACGCGATCAAGGCCGCGGAAATCACGGCCCGCGGCGGCGATCCCGCCAAGGCCACGGGTGATCTGCAAACGGTGCTGGATGGCACCGATTACATGGATCTCGTCCTGGCTATGGCGGATTACCGGGGGAAGCTTGTCAAGGTCGAAAAAGAACACGCCCGGACCAAAAAATACCTGAAGCTGCCAGCGGCAGAGAGCAAACTGGACGAGGCGTTGCAGGCGGCCAGGGACCGGGCCGGGAAAGACAAGGAATACGGCGACGCTTTCCTGATGCTGGACACCCACGAAAAACTGCTGAAGACGGTCAAGCCGATGGCCACCGCCCGTTTCCAGGTGCAGGGCATTATTGCTGCGCTGAAACGGGCCGGGGTTGCGTCAAAGGAGCTGAAACCCTTCGAGGACAAGGCCGCGGCGGCTGAGGCTGAGGCAAAGAAACCGGATTTCGACAAGGCCGGAACCGCCTTTGATCAGGTCCGCAAGGAACTGGAAAAACTCAGCACCGAAGCGGCGGAAGCCTATGAAATGATGGACGGGGTTGGCAGCAACGCAGGCCATTCGCTCGACCGCCACGGGCCGGATGTCAGCGACGAGGATCTGATCACCCGCCTGAAAACCGGCAAGCCGCCCAATGCGCATTCCGACGACGAACGCTCCTTTACCGGCGCGTCGTCAAAATTCCACAGCCCGCAGGACTGGCTTTCAGGCCGCGAGATTGCCGCCGAAGCCGCATTGGCCAAGGGTGTGGACATCACTGAAACCGAAATGACTTTCACCGGCAATCCGCTGACGGATCCGGACGAAAGCGCGGATTTCACCGTCGAGCACGGCCGCCCGATCGATAAGGCCTATATCGGCCGCAAGAAACACCTGCGCTCCGATGACAGCGGCGAGCCGATCGCGGATAAGACCTATGAAAGCTTCGAGGAGGTCGAGGGCCTGACCCGCGCCTATGTGAACTTTATCTGGGAGCCGGAGCTGCTGCCTGCGGAAACCACCAACCATCCCGATCCCGCGACGGACTACCCCGAGGAAAAAGCCCAGGATAACGCCGACTATGTGGCGAAATACACCATCCGGCACAACTCCGCCCCGGCCAAGATTCCGGGCCGCTGGGTGATGATGCAGCAATACCCGGTCGCCGACGGCTGGGACAACGAAACCAAGACCTACACCAATGGCAATCCGGGGAACATGATCCCATGAAAATCCGCAAGGAACTGATCGCAGGCTACACGCGGCTTCTGACCATGGGCCGGGCGGTGAACGCGCCCGATCCGATGGCCGATCTGGCCCAGTTCGACGCCGACATCCGCAGCATGCACAAACGCGCCTACAAAGAGGGCAACCTCGACTGGCTGCGGCTGGCGCTGGATTCGCTGATCGCCAATCCACGCGGCCGCATCGGCCAGTTTGCAGGCCAGCAATACCCCTTTGACGAGGCCGAGCTGCAGGCGCTGTTCCGCCGTGCCTACGGAATGATCTGGCCGGATCAGCCGCTGTCCGAACCGGGCGACGAAGCGGATCTCGATTTTGTGGAAATGAGCGCTGAGGACTGGGATGCCTTCACCGGCAACGCCAGCTAGGAGCCAGCTTAGGAGACCTGCCATGCCTGATCAGGCTTTTGATGCGGACGCTGTCCTGAAACTTCTGAAAAAGGCTAAGGCCTCCGGCAAGGCGCTGCCTTTCGCCTTCGGCCTTGCGGGCAAGCCGGAAGACTGCGGGCTGATGATCGACCTGCGCAAGCCCGGCAAAGTGCTGCGCGGCGACATGAAAAAGGCCCCGGCGATCAAGAAGTCCTGCTTCGGCACCCTGCGGGTCGAGGAGAACGAGGTTCTCCTGCAGCCGGAAAAGCCGCTGAAGGGCATCGTCAAGCAGCTGAAGAAAAAATTCATGAAAGAGGGCATGGTCAAATTCAAGCCGGTCCTGATCGGGCCCGACGGCAGCATCATCGATGAAGAAAGCCTGCCGGATGACGGCGCAGAGTCGCCTGAAGCCGGCGCGCCGGCACCGGCGGATGATGGAGCGGCAGCCGCATTGAAACAGCGCATCGCCGCCGCCGCGGAGGCGGTCAAGGCGCTGGGCAACCCGGATCTGGCGGGCAAGCTCGCGCCGGAGATCAAGGCCAGCGTGAAATTGCTGGGGCAGGGCGATCACGACGGTTGCGCCGCACGGCTTGACCGGCTGGAGGCCGCACTGGCCAAGCTGCAAGCCCAGCCGAAATCCGCCCCGGCGGATCCGGAGCAGGCTGCCAAGCTCTCCAAACTGCTGACCGCACAGGCCGCCAGGATCAAATCCCTGCCGCCAGAACAGGCCGCCCCTTTGGCCGAACAGGCCCGCGCCATTGCCGCCAGCCTGAAATCAGGCGCCTTGCCCGCGGCCGCCGATGGGCTGAAAGCGCTGATCAGGGCGCTGGACACTCCTGCCGGGGACACGGTGCCGCCAGCCGACCCGATGGAGATCTGGCAGGCTGCCAAGGAAGATGTGGACCGCGGCATCTCCAGCCTTCAGGACGCGCTGAAATCCCAGAACCACCCGGTGCTGGCGCAAATCGCCGATGCCGGCCTGCCGGGCGTCACCGATGGCAATCAGACCGCGCTGATGAAGGCGCTGTTCGAGATGAAATCCGCCACCGGCGAGGCCCGCAAAAAAGCCGCACAGGCGCTGCTGGCCCAGATTGCCGCCTACTTGAAGTTCCTCAAGGATGATCCGGTGATCGCCATGGTCGAAGACAATCCTTTCGGCGTGAAAGCCCCGGTCAAGACTCCGCTGACAAATGCCCTGCGGCAAATGGCCGAGATCGCCAAAGCCGCCTGAGGACGCACCTCCGGCCGCGGGCAGGGGGCCGGAAACCGGGCTACGGATTTGCTGATTTGCAGATTTGCGCCATCCGTATGCAAAAGATTTGCAAATTTGCGATAATGTCCTTTGGCTTCGCTGCAGCGCAATATATGGTCGCGGAGAAATCTACAGGGGACATGTGCCATGAAAGACATTCTTTCCGAGCTGGAAGACCGCCGCCAGGACGCGCGGCTGGGCGGCGGCCAGCGCCGCATCGACGCACAGCACGGCCGCGGCAAGCTGACAGCCCGCGAACGGATCGAACTTTTGCTGGACGAGGACAGCTTTGAAGAGTTCGACATGTTCATCAGCCACCGCTGCACCGATTTCGGCATGGAAGACAACAAGCCGGCAGGCGACGGCGTGGTCACCGGCTGGGGGACGATCAATGGCCGCCAGGTCTATGTCTTCAGCCAGGACTTCACCGTGCTGGGCGGCTCGGTCTCGGCAACCCATGCCCAGAAGATTTGCAAAATCATGGATATGGCGGTGCAGAACGGCGCCCCGGTGATCGGCATCAACGATTCCGGCGGCGCCCGGATCCAGGAAGGTGTCGATGCGCTGGCCGGCTATGCCGAGATTTTCCAGCGCAACATCATGGCCTCCGGCGTGATCCCGCAGATCTCCGTCATCATGGGCCCCTGTGCCGGCGGTGCGGTTTATTCCCCGGCGATGACCGACTTTATCTTCATGGTCAAGGACACCTCCTACATGTTCGTGACCGGCCCGGACGTGGTGAAAACCGTGACCAACGAGGTGGTGACTGCCGAAGAGCTGGGCGGCGCCTCCACCCACACAAAGAAGTCCAGCGTCGCCGACGGCGCCTTTGAAAACGATGTCGAAGCGCTGGCCGAAGTCCGCCGCCTGGTCGATTTCCTGCCGCTCAACAATCAGGAAAAGCCGCCGGTGCGGCCGTTCTTTGATGAACCCGGCCGGATCGAGACCAGTCTTGATACCCTGATCCCGGAAAACCCCAACAGCCCCTATGACATGAAGGAGCTGATCACCAAGATCGCGGATGAGGGCGACTTCTACGAAATCCAGGAGGATTTCGCCAAGAACATCATCACCGGCTTCATCCGGCTCGAAGGCCAGACCGTCGGCGTTGTCGCCAACCAGCCGATGGTGCTGGCGGGCTGCCTCGACATCGACTCCTCCCGCAAGGCGGCGCGTTTCGTGCGCTTCTGCGACTGTTTCGAGATCCCGATCCTGACCTTCGTCGACGTGCCGGGCTTCCTGCCGGGCACTTCCCAGGAATACGGCGGCGTCATCAAGCACGGTGCAAAACTGCTGTTTGCCTATGGCGAAGCCACCGTGCCCAAGGTCACCGTGATCACCCGCAAGGCCTATGGCGGCGCCTATGACGTGATGGCCTCCAAGCACCTGCGCGGCGATTTCAACTATGCCTGGCCGACCGCCGAGATCGCGGTGATGGGTGCCAAGGGCGCCACCGAGATCATCCACCGCGCCGATCTGAACGATCCCGAGAAGATCGCCCAGAAAACCGCGGAGTATGAAGACCGTTTCGCCAACCCCTTCGTGGCGGCAGAGCGCGGCTTCATCGACGAGGTGATCATGCCCCAGTCCACCCGCCGCCGTGTCTCCCGCGCCTTTGCCTCCTTGCGCGGCAAGCAGCTGAAGAACCCGTGGAAGAAACACGACAACATTCCGCTCTGAGGCAAGTGCTGAGCGGGGGCAGACAGCCCCCGCACCCCCGGGAATATTTGTGACCAGAAAGAAGAGGGAGGCTTCGGATTTGTCCAGCAGCGGTTGGCATATCACGCGGAAAGACGGGGGGCTGACGCTGTCGCGCCGCCTGCCTGCACGCTTTGATGTGGCGGCGGAAACCCTGCTGCCGCAGGCGGACCCGCAGCGTCTGGCGCATCAGATCCGCCAGGACCTCTGGCGGCGGCTGCAGCGTTTGCGCGGCTTCTCCCCGGTGGTGGAAATCACACCTGAGGGGCAGGGGCTGCGGGTCCGCGCGGGCGGGCAAGTGCTGGGCCGGGTGCCTTCCAATGCCGCCGGGCTGATCGCTGATGTGCTGGAAAACCCGGCCAACCGGACCCGCTGGCTGCGCCACGCGGCGCCGCGCCGGGACAGGACATGCCCGCAAACCGGCCCGAAAACGAATAATACGCCCGGAATTGCGGCAAAATTTGACATGAAGAGCGAATCAGTTTCATGATCCGCGTCAGCCGGAATCAGACAGCGCGCGCGTTCAGCGCTGCGCCAGCAGCCCCGGCCGGAGGAGCCCGGATAACCGGGGGCCGGGGCTGCGGATATCTGGCGGTTGTCCCCTTTGCATTATCAGCCCTGTCGGTTGCTGCCGCCGAGCCGGTTGCGGTGCCGTCAGGCCAGCCCGTGACCCTCGCCGAGGTGCTGCTGGACGAGGCGGCCGGGCAGGCAGGCGAAACCTGGGCGCGGTTCCGCTTCCTGGCGCCGGAAATTGCCCGCGGCAGCGGCTCTGTCGGCTATGAGGCGGCGGCGCCCGACATGGACCACCTCTGCGAGACCCTGGCGCTGCCTTACCTGGCCGAACAGGATCTGACCGCGGCGCGGGTGGTGATTTCGCTCTCGGACCGGGCGGTGCCGTTCGGGGCGCAGGACCCTGCCGCCACCCAGTTTTTCGAGGCTTACCGCCCCGACAGCGCGGCCTGCATTTGGGAGGCTTTCTGATGCATCCACAACATCTTGCGGGAAGAACTTCAGATCGGCGGATTCTTGCGGCATTGCAGCCACAGCGCCGCCAATTGCCGCGATTCGCATGTGACTCGGACGCAAACCCGGCTATCCTTGGTGCGGGCAGCCCGCGGGCTGCCTTCACATTGAGGTTGAGGCACGCGGCGGGCCACGCCCCCGCAGGTTTCGCTTTTTTTATCAGGAGACAGAAATGTCCAAGAGCATCAAGCTTATCGCCCTGGCAGGCCTGCTGGCTGCCGTCACTGCCTGCGCCCAGCAGGAAGAAGAGTTTGTCGTGGTCGAGCCCGAGCCGATCTCGCAGGAGCCGGAATTCACCGGCAAGTACAAGTAACGACCACAAGGGTCCGGCCCTGCGGCCGGCCCTTACCCGCCCGCAGGGTGCCGGACAGGAGGCACCCAAATGCTGAAACACCGCGGGTTTCCGGGCCGTATGCCCGGCACCGATTTCCAATTCACCGTCCGCCGCCCCAATCCCAAGGGGGTCACGCCGCTGACCCGGCGCGAGCGCTACCGCGACCGCAAGAACGTCGACCGCCGCGTCGATGCCACCTTCATGCGGGCGCTGTGGGAGCAGTTCGGCGATCAGCCGTTCGAGCGCGGCAATCTGGACGCCGGCCGTCTGAGCTGGCTGTTCGGCCGCGAAGTGATCCCGGCCGAGGATCCGTTTGACCCCGCCAGTTACGAGGCGCTGCTGGTCATTGACGAGGCGGTGGCGCGCGCCTCCTTCCCGGACGCGTTCGACTGATGCCGCGGCCCCGGGCGCATATCACGGTTCAGGCACCGCGGAGCTTTCCGCGATGCCTGCCGCTGCGTCCGGGGCGCCGCCCGTCCGCTGTCCTGTCAGAAGTTCAGCTGCACAGCCAGCTGCACCCGGTCGCCGTCAAACGTATTGCCGGAGACAGTGTCATTGCGTTCGCCAAAGATGTATTCGGCGCTCAGCGTCAGATTGTCGGTGGGGTTGAAGAAGGCATTCACGTGAATGGTTTCCAGCTCGGTGAAGGACAGCGTGCCGGTCGAGGTCGGCAAGTCATAGTCCTCACGCCCGTAGGCGATCCCAACATTCCACTTGTCGCCGATGTCCTGGCGGAACTCGACGGTGTAGCCTTCCACGTCGTTGGCCTCGCCGCCGACCACCGCATCCCCCAGGCCGATCAGCAGCGGCCCCAGGGCCTCGCCGTCAACATAGGTCGCCTGGAACAATCCGCCGTCCCAGGGCGTGATGGAACCGGACAGGGTGACGCCGGTCTGATCAACGTCAACACCGCCGCTTTGGAGGGTGCCCGCAAGGCCCGCAACACGCGCGGTGAACTGCTCATTGCTGTACTGGAAGCCTGCCGTGGCGACTGGATCGCTGGATGCGGCGGTGTTCTCCTCCAGCGACAGGCTGTAGTCGAAGCCGCCGCCAAAACTGTTGCTGTAGCGGACCTGCGCCACCCGGGCAAAACTGATGCCCACAGGGCCGTTGAATTCAACGCTGGCGGGGTACTGGCCCAGCGGCATGAAGTTGGTCCAGGTCCGGCCGATCAGCCAGTGATCGCCGATCTGCACATTTGCGTGGCGCAGCCGCAGCTCGGACCTGCCGCCCGAGGCGAACAGGTCGAATTCCAGCTGTCCTTGCAGGGTGCCGATATCGCTTTCGGTGGTGGTGCGGATGCCCAGCCGCGACTGCCGCACGGTGGCGCCGAATTCGCCATCGGTAGCATTCACCGGCTCGCCGATATTGTTGACAAAGGCGGTGTCGCCCTGGGTGAAGTCGAAGTCGTAATAGAAATCGGCCTTAACATAGCCGTAGATATCGACCGCGGTATTGCCCAGCCGGAAATCGCCGGGAATCGCGGCCGCTTGCAGGTTTCCGGCTTCCAGCGCCTCGACCCGCGCCCGCAGGTCCTGCAGCTCGGAACCCGCGTCCGCCTGGGCCAGGCCGGCGCTGCCGGCAAGTGCAGCAGCAGCCAGGGCTATCTGCCCTCTATGCACCTTTTTCATCATGGGGTTATCCCTCCTTCTTACGTGATGTGCGGGCACGCTTCCACGGACGGCAAACAGGGGGAAATGACTTCGATGCGAGCCGCTGTGAGGATTCGCGCCCGCATAAGTGACGGATTTTCACGGGCGGATAACGCCGGGGTGTCCGGGCTGGATAAGCGGCTGCCAAGGAAGCACAACTTCCCGTGTGCAGGGCGCGGCCAATCACGGGGCCTGTCCGGCGGCACCAGGCGCAGGGCAGAACAGCACCTTGGCTGTAACGGCGATGTGACAAAGCTGATGCGCTCCGGCGCCCCCGGACCGGCGGCCAAGCGTGATTTCGGCGTGAAATTGCACAGCCGCCGCGCAGGTCAGCAGGAATCTGCCCAAATCCGAGGCCTCGCATTTCAGGTGCTTACAGCAGCGCCGGCGCTGTGCATCGTAGGTCAAGCAGCGCAGCCACGCTGCTGTGCCGAGCATCTGTTCCGGCCCCTTCGCCTGAACGGGCAGGTATGCGCCCCCATCCGCGTCCTGCCCGTCTTTTCTCCCCTTCGGGCGCCGGCGGAAGCTTGCCGTATTCCCCCCCCGATGCGGCAGGCCTCCGCCGAACTTAAGGGCGGGCTCCGTACCGCGTTGCGCGCGGCTGCTCAGGCTGCAAATTCCGCAGGGACAGTCACGTCCCCGGAAGAAGGAATATGGACATGCGGGCACAATCTCTCATCGCGGCCCTGTCGCTCTGCGGCCTCGCGGCGGCCTGCGGCGACACCACCGGCGAGCGGATCATCTACGGCGGCGGCGCCGGCGCGCTTGGTGCTGCGGTCCTCGACGCCAACCTGGTCACCGGCGCCGCTGTCGGCGTTGCCGCAAACCTCGTTTACTGCGAGCAAAACCCCCGCAAGTGCTGAGGCCCCGGCCGCAGTACTGATCAGCCGCCCCCTGCGGGCTGCATCTGAATTCGCGCAATCGCCGCGCCTGGGCCTGTCCCGGGCGCGGCGTTTTGCATTCCGGAATACCAAGGAACAAGGGACTGCCTATGTTTGATAAGATCCTGATCGCCAACCGCGGCGAGATCGCCTGCCGTGTGATCAAAACCGCGCGGAAAATGGGCATCAAGACCGTTGCCATCTACTCCGACGCCGACAAGCAGGCCCTGCATGTGCAGATGGCGGATGAAGCCGTCAACATCGGCCCGCCGCCCGCCAACCAGTCCTATATCGTCATCGACAAGGTGATGGAGGCGATCCGCGCAACCGGCGCCCAGGCGGTGCATCCGGGCTACGGCTTCCTCTCTGAGAACTCCAAATTCGCCGAGGCGCTGGCCGCCGAAGGCGTCGCCTTTGTCGGCCCCCCGGTGGGCGCGATCGAAAGCATGGGCGACAAGATCACCTCCAAAAAGATCGCCCAGGAGGCCGGCGTCTCCACCGTGCCCGGTTACATGGGGCTGATCGCCGATGCCGACGAGGCGGTGAAGATCTCCAACCAGATCGGCTATCCGGTGATGATCAAGGCCTCGGCCGGCGGCGGCGGCAAGGGGATGCGGATCGCCTGGACCGACGAGGAAGCCCGCGAAGGTTTCCAGTCCTCCAAGAACGAGGCCGCGAACTCCTTTGGCGACGACCGCATCTTCATCGAGAAATTCGTGACCCAGCCGCGCCACATTGAAATCCAGGTGCTCTGCGACACCCACGGCAACGGCATCTACCTGGGCGAGCGCGAATGCTCGATCCAGCGCCGCAACCAGAAAGTCGTCGAAGAGGCACCCAGCCCCTTCCTGGACGAGGACACCCGCCGCGCCATGGGCGAGCAGGCCGTGGCGCTGGCCAAGGCGGTGGGCTATTCCAGCGCGGGCACCGTCGAATTCATCGTCGACGGCGACAAGAATTTCTATTTCCTGGAAATGAACACCCGCCTGCAGGTGGAACACCCGGTGACCGAGCTGATCACCGGCGTCGATCTGGTCGAACAGATGATCCGCGTCGCGGACGGGGCTGAGCTGCCGCTGCGCCAGGAGGATGTGACCCTCACCGGCTGGGCGATTGAAAACCGCCTTTATGCCGAAGATCCCTACCGCGGCTTCCTGCCCTCCATCGGCCGCCTGACCCGCTACCGCCCGCCGGCCGAGACCGCCGCAGGCCCGATGCTGGAAAACGGCAAGTGGCAGGGCGATGCGCCGGCAGGGGAGGCCGCCGTGCGCAATGACACCGGTGTCTATGAAGGCGGCGAGATTTCAATGTATTACGACCCGATGATCGCCAAGCTCTGCACCTGGGCCCCGACCCGGGCCGAGGCGATCGACGCCATGCGCATTGCGCTCGACAGTTTCGAGGTGGAGGGCATCGGCCACAACCTGCCGTTCCTGTCGGCGGTGATGGACCACCCGATCTTCATCGACGGCACCATGACCACCGCCTTCATCGAGGAGCAGTATCCCGAGGGCTTTGAGGGCGTCGAACTGCCGGAGGCAGACCTGCGCAAGATCGCCGCCTCCTGCGCCGCCATGCACCGGGTTGCCGAAATCCGCCGCACCCGCGTCTCCGGCCGGATGGACAACCACGAACGCAAGGTCGGCACTGATTGGGCGGTCTCGCTGCAGGGCCAGTGCTATAACGTGGTGATCGACGCCGACCGCGACGGCGCCACCGTGCGGTTTGACGACGGCAGCGCGCTGCGTGTGACCTCGGACTGGACGCCGGGCGACCAGCTGGCGACGCTGGACGTGGATGGCGAAACCCTGGTGCTGAAAACCGGCAAGGTCACCCAGGGCTTCCGCATCCGCTCCCGCGGGGCTGACCTCAAGGTGCATGTGCGCACCCCGCGGCAGGCGGAACTGGCGCAGCTGATGCCGGAAAAACTGCCGCCCGACACCTCCAAGATGCTGCTTTGCCCGATGCCCGGCCTGATCGTGAAGGTCGATGTCGAAGCGGGGCAGGAGGTTCAGGAGGGGCAGGCGCTCTGCACCATCGAGGCGATGAAGATGGAAAACATCCTGCGCGCCGAGAAAAAGGGCGTGGTGTCCAAGATCAACGCGGGCGCCGGCGACAGCCTGGCGGTCGACGATGTGATCATGGAATTCGAATAATGCATCACGAGGCAGGCATATGCGCGGACGGGCAGGCGGGTTTTTCCGCCCGCAGCCGCGTGCCTGCCCCGGTTTTTATTGAGGCGTGCACGAAATCTTCAGGACTCTCTGCGATCCTGGACGGGACGAACTTCCTCAAGGTGCCGCATGTTCCGTTTGATGACCGGCTTGCTCTCGGGCATTCTCCTGCTGACGGGCTGCACGCTCGACAAGGAAGAGGAGGTGCGCCTGCTGCTGTCCGACTGGACGGAACTGGGCGAAACCTTCTTTTTCCAATCCTCGTCCACCTGCACCGCGGCAGTGTTCCACACCTCGGATCGGCCGCGGATCACCTCGCTGCTGGACCGGGCGCGGTCGGTCAATACCGGCATGAAAATGCTGGCGGACGGCAAGCCGGTTTTGTTCCGGGTGGCCGGCAAATCGCCCAATGCGGTGACCGAGGCGATCATGTCGCGGGATCTGCCGCAGGGCATCGGGATCCTGAATTCGGGCCTGGCCGGCGTCAACTGCATGAGCGAGATCGTCAAGGGCGTCTACTACCGGGCGATCCTCAATCCGGAATCCAACCTCGTCTTTGTGCCGGACAGCCGTGCGATGGTTGTGCTCGACAAACAGGCGATGGCGCTGATTTACGTCCGCGGCAACAGCTGACAGCAGGCGCGGCCCGGCCGGTTCAGCCGCCGCGCCGCTCTTCGACTTCGCGCAGCCGTTCGGGGAATTTGTCGATGCTGCGGGACAATTCGCGCGCCGTCCACGGGTGCGGTTTGCGCAGCTTCACGCCGCCGTCCTTGCCGACCAGAACCAGCATGAACCCGCGCGGCCGCAGCTTTTTGCGCAGCGCGGATTTGGCGGCCGGGTCGGTGTCGACCAGCACCACCACATCGCGGGTCTTCAGAACCTCGGCGCCCTGCATCAGCCGCTCCATCTGCTCGTGGAAGCGCGGGTCGTCGGGGCTGTCGGCAAACACCACCACAGGGCGCTGCTTCCACTGGAAATCCTCCAGTTCCACATCATACCCGGGCTGGATCCAATCAGGCGCACTGCCATCGGCCGCCAGGGCCGCAAAGGGAAGAAAACCCGCCAAAACAACGGTTAGGATTGCTCTCATGATCTCTCCTGTCCTGTTGAATATATGCGCCGCGGCGGCAAATGCGACCGCGAAATCCGCAACTTGGCCAAAAAACATCATCGTTAACGGGATACTGAGGGGTTGCCGGGTATGATTGTGCCATTCCCCTTGACCGGGCTGCGGCCTGCGGCCCTCCAGAAGAGGCCCCGAAACAAGATGAAAGTGATCCTTCACACCGGCGCGCACCGCTGCGCAACCACGTCTTTCCAGGAATACATGCGTCAGAATGCGCAGGGGCTTGCCAAATTTGGCATCGGGTTCTGGGGGCCGTTCCGCACCCGCGGCGGCCTGTTTCACGGCATCCAGCCAGGGCCTGCACCGGTGACCGGCCGCGACCTGGCCCAGCGTGCCCATGGGCGGCTGCAGATCCAGATTGCCGGGTGCCGCGATCAGGGCGCGGATCAGCTGCTGGTGAGCGAAGAGAACATGATCGGGTCGATCCGCTGCAATCTGCGGCTTGGCGATCTTTACAGCGGGGTGGGGGAGCGGATGGCGCGTTTCTCCCAGGCCTTCGGCAGCACGGTGACAGACGTGGCGCTCAGCATCCGCAGCCTGGACAGCTATTGGACCTCGGCGCTGGCCTATGCGGTGGCCCGCAGCCACCGGGTGCCCGCTGCGGCGCAGCTGGAGCGGCTGGCGCAGGCGCCGCGCAGCTGGCGCGATGTGATCACCGATATCGCCTGCGCGGTGCCCGATGTGCGCCTGCATGTGCTGCCGTTTGAAATCTTCGGCGCCCGTCCCGAGGCGCAGCTGACCGCCCTCACCGGGGCAAAGGCGCCGCGCACCCACGCCCGGGTGCGTCTCAATGCCTCGCTCTGCCTGCAGGACCTGCGGGCCGGCCTGCCGCCTTCGGTGGCGGCCCGATTGCCGGACGGCTCCGGCCGCTGGCGCCCGTTTAACGACGCGCAGACCGCACAGCTGCGCGAGGCTTATGCCGACGACATGATGTGGCTGACGGGCGGTGCCGATGGCATCGCTTCGCTGGTGCAAGACCCGGATAAACTGGCGGCGGGCCTGAACCCGCCCCGTATCGACCTGACAAGAGGAAGACCTGATGACAAACAAAGACGAATGGCGGGCTCTGGCTGAAAAAGAGCTGCGCGGACGGGCGGTTGACGACCTCAATTGGCAGACGCTGGAAGGCATCGAGGTCAAGCCGCTCTATACCGAGGACGACACCAGGGATCTGCCCCACATGGGCACGCTGCCCGGCGTCGGGCCCTTCACCCGCGGCGTCAAGGCCACCATGTACGCCGGCCGCCCCTGGACCATCCGCCAGTACGCGGGCTTCTCCACCGCCGAAGAAAGCAACGCGTTCTACCGCCGCAACCTGGCCGCGGGCCAGCAGGGCGTTTCGGTCGCCTTCGATCTGGCCACCCACCGCGGCTATGACAGCGACCACCCCCGGGTGGTTGGTGATGTCGGCAAGGCCGGCGTGGCCATTGACAGCGTCGAGGACATGAAGATCCTGTTCGACGGCATCCCGCTGGACAAGGTTTCGGTCTCGATGACCATGAACGGCGCGGTGATCCCGGTGCTGGCCTCCTTCATCGTCGCGGGCGAGGAGCAGGGCCACGACAAATCGCTGCTGGCAGGCACCATTCAGAACGACATCCTGAAGGAGTTCATGGTCCGCAACACCTATATCTACCCGCCGAAACCCTCGATGCGGATCATCTCGGACATTATTGAATACACCTCGAACGAGATGCCCAAGTTCAACTCGATTTCGATCTCCGGCTACCACATGCAGGAGGCCGGCGCGAACCTGGTGCAGGAGCTGGCCTATACCATCGCGGACGGGCGCGAATACGTGCGCGCGGCGCTGGATGCCGGCATGGACGTGGACAAATTCGCAGGGCGGCTGTCGTTCTTCTTTGCGATCGGCATGAACTTCTTCATGGAAATCGCCAAACTGCGCGCCGCCCGCACCCTGTGGCACCGGGTGATGACCGAATTCGGCGCCAAGTCCGAACGCTCCAAGATGCTGCGCACCCATTGCCAGACCTCGGGGGTGTCCTTGCAGGAGCAGGATCCCTACAACAACGTGATCCGCACCGCCTATGAGGCGATGTCGGCTGTTCTCGGCGGCACCCAGTCCCTGCACACCAACGCACTGGACGAGGCCATCGCGCTGCCAACCGATTTCTCCGCCCGCATCGCCCGCAACACCCAGCTGGTGCTGCAGGAGGAAACCGGCGTCACCAACGTCGTCGACCCGCTGGCCGGCTCCTACTATGTGGAAAGCCTGACCAACGAGCTGATCGAGAAAGCCTGGGCGCTGATCGAAGAGGTCGAGGAAATGGGCGGCATGACCAAGGCGGTCGAGAGCGGCATGCCCAAGCTGCGCATCGAGGAAAGTGCTGCCCGCCGCCAGGCGATGATCGACCGCGGCGACGAGGTTGTGGTCGGCGTCAACAAGTACCGCAAGGACAAGGAAGACCCGATCGACATCCTTGATGTGGACAACCACGCGGTGCGCGACGCCCAGATCGCCCGTCTGCAGAAGATGCGCGACACCCGCGACGAGGCCGCCTGCCAGGCCGCATTGGATGAATTGACCCGCCGCGCCCAGGCGGGCAGCGGCAACCTGTTGGAAGCCGCAGTCGAAGCCGCCCGCGCGCGGGCCTCAGTCGGAGAGATCTCCATGGCGATGGAAAAGGAATTCGGCCGCCACCGCGCCGAGGTGAAGACCCTGGCGGGCGTCTATGGCGCCGCATATGAGGGCGACGAGGGCTTTGCCGCGATCCAGAAATCGATCGAGGATTTCGCCGAGGAAGAAGGCCGCCGCCCGCGCCTGCTGGTGGTCAAGATGGGCCAGGACGGCCACGACCGCGGCGCCAAGGTGATCGCCACCGCCTTTGCCGACATCGGCTTTGACGTCGACGTCGGCCCGCTGTTCCAGACCCCCGCCGAGGCCGCGCAGGACGCCATCGACAATGACGTCCATGTGATCGGCATCTCCAGCCAGGCCGCAGGCCACAAGACGCTGGCACCGCAGCTGGTCGAGGCGCTGAAGGCGGAAGGCGCCGGCGACATCATCGTGATCTGCGGCGGCGTGATCCCGCAGCAGGATTACGAGTTCCTGTACTCCAAAGGCGTCAAGGCAATCTTCGGCCCCGGCACCAACATCCCCGAGGCCGCTCAGGACATCCTGCGCCTGATCCGCGAAGCGCGGGCCTGAACCAGCCTTGGCGCTTGCGGGCGGCGGGATACTCCCGCACCCGCAGGTGCCTGCCCTTCGGGGCAGACCCTTTGGCGGCTTTGGGCTTGGCAGCCAGCCTTCAGGCTGGCTGCCGGCATCGCGCGCCGCTGCCGCGCCCAACCGGTGCGGATGTGCCAAAGGCACGGCCGCCAGCGGGCGGGAGCGCTCCGGTCCGGAGGGCCGTATCCAGAACCCATTGCATCTTTCCGCCTGGCTGTTCAGCCTGACGCTGGAGCTTGGCAAACCGGCGGCGCGGTGATTGAGTGGCGCCATGCTGCGATCCAAACGCCCCCAGATCCTGACCGGCATGGCCCTGGGCGCCCTTTGGGGCGTCATGGTGACCGGCCTGCCGCAATGGCTTGGCCTGCCGTATATCCCGGCCCCCATTGCCTTGCCCGGCGCCTTCCTCGCGCCGGGGCTGGTGCTGGCCCTGATCATCGGCCGCATCGCGCAGCGGCGGTTCTTTGATGACGCCATCATCGACGGAGACCCCTTTGCCCCCGGCTCACCGGCCGAGATCGACCAGCGGGTGCTGACCAACACCGCCGAGCAGCTGGTGCTGGCGCTGGCGGTCTGGCCCTTCGCCGCCGTCGCACTGGGCGGCGCCGTGGTGCTTGCTCTGGGCCTGTCCTTTGCCCTGATGCGGGTCCTGTTCTGGGCCGGCTGCCACCTGTCGCTGCCGCTGCGGGGGCTGGGCTTTGCGGGCACGTTTTACCCGACGGTGATTGCCGCCGTCTGGGCGGTGGTGGTCTGGTTTTGAAACAAACGCAGCCCGGAACAGGCCGAAAACGCCGGGCGCCCGCCCGCCCGCAATTCCTGCCTTGAACCCCGCCGCCGCACCGTTAGTCTCACGCGCAAAAGCGGAGGGCGCGCATATGATACTCGACCATCTGGCCGTGGCAGGCACAACGCTGGCAGAGGCCGCGGCGCATCTGGAGGAAGCCCTGGGCATCCGGCTTGGCCCCGGCGGCGCCCATGCCCGCTATGGCACCCATAACCGTCTGATCGGGCTGGAGGACGGGCTGTACCTTGAGGCCATCGCCATCGACCCGGAGCAGGAGCCGCAGGAGCAGCCGCGCTGGTTCAACCTTGACCGGTTCGCAGGCCCCGCGCGGCTCAGCAACTGGATCCTGCGCAGCGAAGATCTGGAAGCCGGAAAACCGCTGCTGCCGCCCCATGCGCAGCGCCATGTGGCAATGCAGCGCGGCGGCCTCAAATGGCTGATGACGGTGCCGGCGGACGGGCTGCTCCCCTATGACAATCTCTTCCCTGCGGTGCTGCAATGGCAAGCCGAGCCGCCTGCGGGCAAGCTGCCGCAATCGGGCTGCCGCCTGACCCGCCTGATCCTCAGCCACCCGGAGGCGGCAGAGCTGCAAGCCGCGCTGGACCGGATCCTTGCAGACCCGCGCGTCGCAGTTGAGCTGGGGAAACCCGCGATGATGGCCGAATTCGCCACCCCGCATGGGCCAAGGGTGCTGCGATGAAAATCCGCTCTGCCCGCACCGATGATGCCCACGCCGTCTGCGCCATCGCCAACTGGGTGATCCGCGACACGCTGGCCACCTTCAACACCATTGAAAAATCGCCCGATGACGTCCGGCAACAGATCGAGGCCGGCAATGGCGCCTATCTGGTGGCGGAACAGGACGGCAAAATTCTCGGCCACGCGCATTTCTTCCCGTTCCGCCCAGGTCCCGGCTACCGCTTCACGGCGGAGCATACGATCCACCTGCTGCCCGAAGCGCAAGCACAGGGGGCGGGCCGTGCCTTGATGCAGGCGCTGGAGGCCAAGGCGGAACAGGCGGGCATTCATGTGCTGATCGCCAGTGTCAGCAGTGCCAACCCCGCGGCAATCGGTTTTCACGCCGCCCTGGGATACCTGGAAACCGCCCGGATGCCGGAACTGGGCTGCAAGCAGGGGCGCTGGCTCGACACTGTTTTCATGCAAAAAATCCTGACACCCGGTATTCCCGCCCCTGACAACCCCGGCAAAGACGCATAGGTTGATCCCATGTCACTCTGGACCCGCATATCCGACGCGCTGGCCGCACTTGCCGCAGGCGAAAGCCTGTCCGAAGTTTTCGACCGCCTGCGCGCACCGCCCGAACGCACCGTGGCCTTTGCCATTGCCGTGATCGCGCTTGGCGCCAAGATGGCCAAGGCCGACGGCCAGGTCACCCGCGACGAGGTCACCGCCTTCCGCGAAGTGTTTCAGATCGCCCGCGATGATGAAACCGGCGCCGCCCGTGTCTTTGACATGGCGCGCACCGATGTGGCCGGCTACCAGGAATACGCCCGCCGCATCCACAGCATGTTTGCCGATGATCCCACCACGCTGTGCGACCTGATGGAGGGGCTGTTCCACATCGCCATGGCGGATGGGTTCTATCACCCCGGCGAGAATGAATTCCTCGAGGA
This sequence comes from Leisingera methylohalidivorans DSM 14336, assembly GCF_000511355.1. Classification (NCBI taxonomy): domain Bacteria; kingdom Pseudomonadati; phylum Pseudomonadota; class Alphaproteobacteria; order Rhodobacterales; family Roseobacteraceae; genus Leisingera; species Leisingera methylohalidivorans. The sequence goes on from NC_023135.1 coordinate 1,203,881, forward strand.
AGTGAGCCGCATCTTCGGCCAGACCCCGCAGCAGTTCCAGGCGCTGCGGGCGCGGTTTGTGCCGGATGCGCCCAAGGATCCCTATACCGTGCTGGGCGTTTCCCCGCAGATGACCAAGGAAGAAATCCGCACCCATTGGCGCAAGCTGGTGCGCGACACCCATCCGGATGCGATGATCGCCCGCGGCGTCCCGGAGGAGGCGGTGCGGCTGGCGGAAAAGCGGATGGTCGATATCAACCGCGCCTGGGACGAGATCAGCGGGTGCTGCGGCAATGCGGATCGCAACCTATAATATCGAATGGTTCGCCAATCTGTTCGACAAGAACGACCGGCTGATGCTGGATGGCAAGCCGTCCGGCGTTTACGGCGTTGACCGCTACACGCAGGGGCGGGCGGTCGCCCATGTGCTGCAGCGCATCGACGCCGACGCCATCATGGTGATCGAGGCCCCCAACACCGGCCGGACCCAGCGCACCACCCGCGCGCTGGAGAATTTCGCTGCCGAGGCGGGCCTGCGCGCGCGCGAGGCGGTCAGCGGATTTCCGAACGACACCCACCAGGAAATCGCGCTTCTTTATGACCCCGATGCGCTGGACGCGGTGCATGATGCCCGCGCCAGCGAGACAGCCCCGCTGTTTAACGGCGTGTTCAAGATCGACCTCGATGTTGATGAACGGCTGGACAAGGTGGAGTTCTCCAAACCGCCGCTGGAACTGGCGGTCACCACCCGGGGCGGCACCGCGCTGCGGATGATTGGCGCGCATCTGAAGTCCAAGGCGCCGCATGGGGCCAGAATGCCCAAGGACATCACTGCCCTCGCCATTGCCAATCAGCGCAAGCAGCTGGCGCAGGCGAATTGGCTCCACCGGCGGGCCGCGGAACATGTGGCCGCAGGTGAGCATGTGATCGTGATGGGCGATCTCAATGATGGCCCCGGTTCGGACGCATACGAAAAACTCTTTGGTCAGTCTTCGGTCGAGATCGTGATGGGCGATGTGCTGAATGACCCCCACGCGCAATGCCTTCTGCCGCCGCGCGCCACCTCGCTGCCCAGTAGCTCACGGTTCTACAACGCTGAGACCAAACGGTATTTTACGGCACTGCTGGATTACGTGATGATCTCGCACAGCCTGATGGGGCACGCCCCCAAGTGGCGGATCTGGCACCCGTTCGAGGATGCGGAATGCTATGGCGATGACGAGATGCGGCAGGCGCTGCTCGACGCCTCGGACCATTTCCCGGTGACGCTGGATATTGACCTGGCCTGAGATGCTGCCAGCGCTGCAGCCATGGCCAGTCCCGATTGACGCGGGTAACGGATAGCAGCCTGGCCCCGGGCGGCCTTCCCCCCAACGCTCTCAACGGCCGCAGGGTCATTTTTCCAGCTTGAACCGGCTTGGGTCGGGATTCATTTTGTTGACCAGCTTTTTCGCCCGCTTTTCCAGATCATCGTTCAGCTTCTTTGTGGCTTCGTCGGTCTTGGCCTTTACCGCCTTGGGGTCGGCCTTCTTGTCTTTTTTCTTGTCATTATCCTTGGCCTCGGCTTTGGCTGCCTTTTCGGCCTGTTCCTTTGCCTTCTTGCGCTCGGCGTCGACCTTGGCCTTGGCAGCCTTGAATTTCTTGTCGAAGAGAGACTTGTAATTCTTCTCGATTTCCGCGTTCCGTTTCAGCTTTTTGCCTTTCGGCAGGTCATCCGTCAAAGCGATGTATTCGGCGTAGTTTTCCACGCAGGCATTGACCTCTTTATCGCTGCGTCCGGGCCGCGTTTTCTTGACGACATCCGCCTTGTCTGCTCCGCCTTTCACGGCCTTGCGCGGCAGTTCCACATGCCAGGGATCATCCGGAGCCAGATCCGGCTTCTTGCCGCCCCAGTTTGCCAGCTTGGCGCCCTTGACGGCATCGGCCCATGCTTTGGCAAAGTCCGCATAGGACATGATGGCCCAGACTTCCTTCTTTTCGTCGAGGTGGTCGGCATGGGAATACTTGGACGGAAAATAGGTCAGCAGGTTGGTTTTCTTGTGCGGGATGACCTTGGATTTGCCGGCCCGGACGGCCGTGACCGGAACATGGATTGCCGCCCGCCGCATGTGGGCAGAGGAGCAGGTGCTGGACCAGCCTTTTATCGCGTAATAGGCTTGCTCGTCCGCTGTGCGCAGGCCGCTGCTTTCGATGTTGTCGCTGATGGCCGCGCTAAAGCTTGGAATCCGTTTTTCCAGCTCGCTTTTTTTCTTGGCCAGATCCTTTGCATCAGGTTTGCCGCCTTTGGCCTCCTTCTTCGCCTTTTTCTCCAGCTCGGCCTTGGCTTGTTTCACCGCCTCGGTTCTGGCTTTTGTAAAGGCCGCATTTATTTTCGGAACCAGTTTGCCGGCGCGCTCGCTTACTTCCTTGGCAAGCTGATCCGTCAGTTTCTTACTGTCGTCTTTCTTGGCAGCAGGTGCTGCCTTGGCATCTGTCTTTGGCGTATTCATCGTGACGAGCCTCCTGACCTGACGATCCCCGGCAGAGGTTTGCAAGGGTCAGGGTAGTCGCCGCGCCGCCGTTGCGGCAACAGGTTTGTGATCGGGCCATTTGCGCGCAAAAGACATTTGCAGCCCGCGCCATCGGCAAGGATGGTGCCGGAGGGGGGCGGGCAGGGGCCGGGCAGGGGCCTGTGCTGCTGCGGATGCGCTCCGCACTTCCTTGGCGCGGCCCCTCTGTTCCTGCGGTCAGCACACCCCTATATTACTGCCCATGAAACAGATCCTTTTGCCCGCCGCCCTGATCGCCCTGATGTCCGCTCCGCTTGCCGCCCAGGAAGCGGGGGAGGAGGGCGATGCCCCCTCGCTGATGGAACGCGGGGCGGAATTGTTCTGGGAGGGCCTGCGCGAGGAAATGGCGCCGGCGCTGGAAGACCTGCAAGGCATGATGGAGGAGATCGGCCCCTCGATGGGGGCTTTTCTGGCCGAAATGGGACCGGCCTTGGCGGATATCGCCAAGCAGGTGGAGGATTGGAGCGCCTATGAGCTGCCCGAGATCCTGCCCAACGGCGATATCATCATCCGCAAGAAGCCCAAGGACAATGCGCCCGCCGACAAGGATCAGGGGGATGAGGAAGGCGTCACCGAAATCTGACGCCCGCCGGCCCGGTCATTGCGCGTCAGACGGCGGCGCGGGCTTGCTGAAGGTCAGGACAACCTCAGCCTCCAGCGCCTTGCCCAGAGAGCGCAGCCGGGCTTCCGCCACCTCACCGCAAAGCGGCCGCGCCGCGTCCGGCAGTTCGGCATGCAGAACCCGTTTGCGCGGCTGCCAGCGCAGCGACCCGATATCGCCGCTGCTGGTCAGCATCAGCATGGCGCCGAACCGCATCGCCTTGCCCAGCACCTCGGCCTCGTGCTGGCCTTTCACATCCAGCAGCGCATAGAGATGCTCAAAGGCGCTGCCCTGCCGCTTGTTGCTGTAGCGGTGCAGCAGCGCCAGCCCCAGGAACACCCGCTCGGAATGTTTCAGCCCGCCCAGGTTGGCGCGGGTGGCATTGTCGAAACAGACCTCGGCGCGGTAGTCGGGATGGGCGCGCCAGCTGACGTCATGCAACAGGCAGGCCGCCTTGACCAGCCGCCGCTTGGCAAGCCGGGCACCGCTGAACAGCGGGATCACGAAGTCATACAGCGTGCTGCCGAAACCGGGCACGCGGGCATCCTTGGCCTCGGCAAAGCGCGAGGCCTCGATCAGCGGGTCGCGGGCGCGCAGGCGCTGCGGCATCTGCTCGTACAGCAGCCCCTCGCGGATGCCATAGCTGGACACCGCGATATCCTTGGGCTTGAAGGTCTTGACCAGCCGGGTCAGCACGTCGATCGCATAGGGCACCAGCGACATCCGGCTGGAGGAGATGCCGCAGGCGTCGCGCAGCTTGTCCAGATTGCGGGTCTCGATGTAGCGCGCGGTTTCGCGCACGTCCCTGGCCGACATCCGGTATTCATGCAGCACCTTCAGCGGATAGCCGCGCCGGTGCATGTCGATCCGGGCAATCGCCCGCCAGCTGCCGCCGACCAGGAACAGGCGGTCGCGCTGCGGGCCCATCTCGCCCTTCAGCTGCTCGATCACCTCTTTGATATGCGCCTTGCGGCCCTTGCGTCCGCCCTTGATGTCGCGCAGCTTCAGCGGCCCCAGCGACGAGGTCAGCCGCCGCCCGACGGTGTTCTCCTGGATCTCCGCCAGCTCCATCGAGGAGCCGCCGATATCGCAGACCAGCCCATAGGCGCCGGGCCAGCCCAAAAGCACGCCCTGCGCCGACAGCCGGGCTTCCTCGCGGCCGTCGATGACGTGGACTTTCAGGCCGGTCTCGCGCAGCACCTCGGCGCAGAACTCCGGTCCGTCCGAGGCATCGCGCACCGCGGCGGTGGCGACGGCGGACAGCGGCGGCAGCCCCATGCCCTTGGCCAGATGCTGGAACCGGCGCAGCGCCGACAGCGCCCGGACCCGGCCCTCGGGGTTCAGCCGGCCGCTCTCCGAAAGGCCGGCCCCCAGCGCGCACATGATCTTTTCGTTATAGAAATAAGCCGGGCTGCGGGCGGCGCCGTCGAACACCACCAGCCGGACCGAGTTGGAGCCGACATCGACCACCCCGACCCGCGACAGCGCCCGGGCCCCGGGGTCGTCAAAGATCGGGCGGCCGAAGGGGCCCCAATCGGTCTTGGCGGCGGCGGGGTCCTGGGTGACGTTCATGAGGGCTCCGTCTGGCAATCCGCGGTCAGGATGGTCGAAGGGAAGGCAGCGGTCAACCGCTTGCGGATGCGTCATTTTCCGTGGCCTCCTGGCGGATCTCGGACAGCGCCCGCACCGCCAGCGGCCTCGACAGGCTGCGTTTTTCGGCCAGCGACAGGTGATCCAGCCGCCCGACGATCCGCGCCGCCGCGGCAAAGGAGCGGTCCATATGCGCGACCAGATAGGGAATCACATCCGGCTTGGGGGTGATCTGGCGGTCGTTGAACAGTTTCGCCAGCACCACCGCCAGCAGCTGGTCGTCCGGCGGCTGCAGCTCGGCGTGGGTGGCGGCCTGCACCCGGCTTTGCAGATCGGGCAGGGTCAGCCCCCACAGATTCGGCGCGCCGCGGCCGGTCATCACCAGCGAATGCCCGTTTGCCAGCACCATATTGTGCAGATGGAACAGGGCGTTCTGCTGTTCGGCGCTGCCGGCGGTCTGCGGCACGTCCTCGACCACCACAGGGCCTTGCGCCAGCTCCGGCACCGCCTCGGCGGTCAGCGCTGCGGCCGACAGGATCCGCGCGCCCGACTGGCTGGCCCAGACATGCGCCAGATGGGTTTTGCCGGCGCCTTTGGGGCCGGTCAGCACCAGCTTGCCGCTGGGCCAGGCGAACTGCGGGTCCAGAAGCGCAACCGCCATCGCATTGGACGGGGCGACAAAGAAATCCTCCCGCCCCAGCGCAGGTTTCGCCGGGAGGTCAAAGCTCAGCTGTTGTGCCATGTGACTTATTCCGCCCCTGCGTCCCGGTGGCTTTGCCCCTGATAAAGGCGGCTGTGCAGATACTGCTCGGTCAGGAACCGGGCGACGACCCCCAGCGCGGCGGCGACAGGAACGGCCACCAGCATGCCGACAAAGCCGAACAGGGCGCCGAACACCGACAGCGCCAGCAGCAGCCACACCGGATGCAGGCCGACAGAGCTGCCGACCAGCTTGGGGGTCAGGAGATTGCCCTCGATCACCTGGCCGATGGCAAAGATGATGGCGACCAGCCCGATCGACAGCCAGTCGCCCCAGAACTGGAACAGCGCCAGGCCAATCGCCAGCGCGCCGCCGATCAGAGCGCCGAGATAGGGGATGAAGGTGACCAGCCCGGCGATGAAGCCGACGGCGAGGCCGAAATTCAGCCCCACCAGCATCAGCGCGACGGCGTAATAGGTGCCGAGGATCAGGCAGACGGTGCCCATGCCGCGGATGAACGAGGCCATCACCGTGTCGATCTCGCGGGCCAGGCGGCGGATCACCGGCTGGTGATCGCGCGGCAGCAGCTCGTCAATGCGGGCGACCATGCGGTCCCAATCAAGCAGCAGATAGACCGCAACCACCGGCACGATGACCAGCAGAATCACCACGTTCAGCACTGACACCGCCGATCCCGCAACCGATTGCAGCACCTCGACCGCGCGCGATTGCATTGTCTGCAGGAAGGCGGTGACCGCCTGATGGATGCGGCTGTCCTCCTCAAAGACCGAGGGGAAATGCTCGGCGGCGAAGCTGCGCAGGTCGCGCATCAGTTGCGGCAGCACCTGCGCCAGGTCGATCATCTGCGACACCAGCGCCGGCACAACCAGCACCAGCAGCAGCAGGAACACCAGCAGGGCGCCGACCGTGATGAGGGCGGTGGCCGCGGTGCGGCTCAGCCCCCAGGCCTCCAGCCGGTCGGCAATCGGGTCGATCATATAGGCAATCGCCGCGCCGAGGATGAAGGGCATCAGCACACCGCCAAGCGCCCACATCACCACTGCAAACATCACTGCGGCGATGCCCCAGTATTTGAACTGTTTCTGTGCTGGTAGCGCCATGGTCAGACAAGCCGCCCTTTATCCGTTCGGTTCAGGATCTTGGCGGTTAGTCTTCCCTGATGGGGCAGGGGCTTGCAAGGGCCGCGGGCAAATCGCCTGTGGGCAAGCCGGGGATAAGGCAGAAAAGACCGGGGGCAACCGGGGGGCAACCGGGGGGCAACTGGTGGAGGGGTTCCGCCCGCCCTTACAGTGCGGGCGGGCGCTCCGTCTCTTGCGGGGCGGGGCGGTCCCTTGGTTCTGGGTCGGATTGCCGTTCCAGCTGTTTACCGTGCCCAGCTCCGGTGTGTCCGCATCCGCGGCCTGAGCCGGCCAGCTGGTGCGCCAGGCCTCGGCCGTCCAATGGCCGCAATGCCGATGGCCGGAATCGCCATCATCAATGGATCCGCACGCCCTGGCGTTTCAGTTCCGCCTGCACGGCGGTGATGTCCACCGCGCCGAACGCGCAGCCTGATTTCACCGACAGCGCCGCTGCGATGCCCGCGCCCTGGCCCGCCACGGCGCAGCAGGCCATGTTGCGCGTCGCGGCATGGGCGATCCTGTCGCCGCCGATGGCGCGGCCCGTCACCAGCAGGTTTTCGACGCCCTTGGGCAGCATCGCGCGGTATGGGATCTGCATGTAGCGCCCGGTGGTGGGCAGGATCAGCACGCCGTAACCGTCGATGAACTCGGGGTAGATGCCGATGCTGTCCTCGAACCGGCCCTGGTTGCGGGTCTCCCCCTCGGTGATGTTGTGCACCGCGTCGATCTTGCGGGTGTCGCGGATACCGATGGTCATGCCGAAGTTCCGCAGCCGGGCGCCCTCGCAGCCCGGCGTATAGGCGCGCAGCGCGTCAATCGCGTGCATTGCCTGTTTGCGGCCCTCGATCTCGCCCTTGGTCATGCTGTCGGGGTCGGTGCCGTCGATCCCGCCCAGATGCACCAGGTTCATATAGGTCATCTCGCCCGAGTCATGCACCGCGCCCCAGGTGCCGCCGATGGTATTGAGATGCGCCGGGATTACCCCGTCGCGGATCGCCTGGCCAAAGGGTTTGGCGAGGAAAGGCGAGAACATCTCGTCCTCCTTGCCGCTGGTCTCCACCTGCCATTCGCCGGTGGACCAGTTGGCATAGGTCTGCGGGTCGGCCTTCACGCCCTCCATGAACTTCTGCTTGTCGACGCCGGCGATGTGGAACATGACGCTGGCCGCCTGCATCTCCTCCACCGGCGTTTTCAGGCAGGGCGCGCCCATCATATGGGCGATGTCCGCGTCGCCGGTCGCATCGATCACCCGCTTGGCCAGCACCGCCTCGCGGCCTGCCTTGCTCTCGACAATCACGCCGGTGATCCGGTTGCCGTCGCGGATCGGGGCCACAAAGACCCGGTGCAGCATCGGATGGATGCCGGCCTCTTCGACCAGCCTGTCGGCGACCAGCTTGAACCCTTCGCTGTCCAGCTCATAAGACAGCGACTGGCTTTCCGGAACCGCGGCGCCCATCGCCTTGGCGCGCTCCTCGAACTCCCAGCCGATACCGCGGGCCTCGACCGTCTGTTCATGCCGGTACCAGGCAAAGCCCTCGACACCCACGGTGGTGATGTTGCCGCCGAAACAGCCGAAACGGTCCAGCAGAGCGACTTCTGCCCCCGCCCGCGCCGCCGCCAGCGCCGCCGCCAGCCCGCCGGGGCCGGAGCCCACAACCAGCACCTCGGTTTCATGGATGACCGGAACTTCGCGCGCCGGCTCATGGATGGTTTTGGTCACGTCTCTCTCCCCAAGGACTCGGTTCCGCTGAAGCGTTTCCGCTAACACTTTAGAATCTTGAATAGCGGTTCAAGTTCAATTGCGTCATGCGGCGCCAAAAAGCGGCCAGGAAGGGGCAGGGAGCGTCAACATCCTGTTCATATAGGCACCGCCCGGCGCTTCCCCTTGTCCGGAGACTAAGGCTACCCGGTATAGCGGGGGTTTGGCTGGAAGGGAGCAAGGCAATGCTTGCTCCCTGTAAAGCTACTGGCGGTTGGATGCGACGAGACACACCATGTCCAGCAGAAGCGAAGCGCCGGCCAGCGCGGTGATCTCTGCGTGATCGAAAGGAGGCGAGACTTCCACCAGGTCCGCACCGATCAGATTGACACCGCCAAGCTTGCGAACCAAAGATTGAGCCTGCCAGGTCGAAAGTCCGCCGCAGACAGGGGTTCCAGTTCCCGGTGCATAGGCCGGATCAAGCGCATCAATATCAAACGTAAGATAGGCGGGGCGGTCCCCAACCAGGTCCTTGATTCGGGAAACGGTTGCGTCAATGCCGTTTTCATGGACCCATTGGGCATCCAGGATATTGAAACCATGGGTTTTGCTGTTCAACGTGCGGATGCCAGCCTGCACCGATGTCTCCGGGGACAAAATCCCTTCGGTCGCGGCATGGTAGAACATTGATCCATGATCCAGCCGCTTCGGGGTTTCTTCCCAGGTGTCGGAATGGGCGTCGATCTGGATCAGCGAGATGGGCCCATGGCGTTCGGCCTGGGCTTTCAGGATCGGGTAGGTCACCGAATGGTCGCCACCCATTGTCAGCAGAAAAGCGTCTGACGTGAGAATGCTTTTTGCCTCCTCATAGATTTTCCGGGGAACCTCCATAGGAAAGCCCGGGTCAAAGCTGCAATCACCGTAGTCGACCATTTTCAGGTTCTCAAACGGGTCGAACCCCCAAGGCCAAGGTCCACCATCCCAGGCAAGATTGGTTGAAACCGCGCGAATGGCGCGAGGACCGAAACGGCATCCGGGCCGGTTGGTCACTGATAGATCATAGGGAATACCCCATGTCACAATGTCTGCATCCTGCAAGTCCCGGGAGTATTGGCGCCTGAAAAGGCTGGTTGCGCCGCTGTAGGTCGGCTCATAGCCGATCCCCATGGCGTGATTTCCGTGGAAGGCGCGGTCAGTTGAATCTACCATATTCGTCTCCAAACTCTGAGGCGACAGCGGCCGGTTTATTCCGGCGCATATCGGGTAGTCCTAACGCAGTGTAATCTTTGCCTGTCCCGAGGCCGTTTCCGATTAAATGTTTCCTGTTCTTTGGTTAGAGCCAGGCTTACCCGCGCTGCTGCCCGGGCGCGTTGGGGCCTGCCAAATTGCGCCGCCCGGCCTTCACTCACCTCTGCCCTTGCCCGTCGCCGTCACAGCCACTACACCGGGCGGGACCCCGACCACACATCATTGATGGAGCCAAGATGCGCCTGTCCCGCTATTTCCTGCCGGTTCTGAAGGAAAACCCCTCGGAAGCCCAGATCGTCAGCCACCGGCTGATGCTGCGCGCCGGGATGATCAAGCAATCCTCCGCCGGGATTTATTCCTGGCTGCCGCTTGGCTTCAAGGTCTTGAAAAAGATCGAAAGCATCGTCCATGACGAGCAGATCCGCGCCGGCCACATCCCGATGCAGATGCCGACCATGCAGTCCGCCGATCTGTGGCGCGAGAGCGGCCGGTACGAGGCTTATGGCCAGGAAATGCTGCGGATGAAGGACCGGCATGACCGCGACATGCTGTTCACCCCGACCGCCGAAGAGCTGATCACCGACATCTTCCGCGCCCATGTCAGCAGCTACAAGGATCTGCCGCTGACCATGTATCAGATCCAGTGGAAATTCCGCGACGAGATCCGCCCGCGCTTCGGCGTGATGCGCGGCCGCGAATTCTACATGAAGGACGGCTACAACTTCGACCTGACCAAGGAAGACGCGCTGCACGCCTACAACCGCCATCTGGTCAGCTATCTGCGCACCTATGAGCGGATGGGGCTGCAGGCGATCCCGATGCGGGCCGACTCCGGGCCCATCGGCGGCGATGACACCCATGAATTCCTGGTGCTGGCCGACACCGGCGAGTCCGAGGTGTTCTATGACAGCGCCGTCACCGATCTGACCTTCGGCGACCGCGAAATCGACTATGACAGCGTCGCGCAGTGCCAGGGCGTGCTGGAGGAGTTCACCTCGAAATACGCCCGCACCGACGAGACCCACGACGAAGCCCTGTTCAACCAGATCCCCGAGGAGCGCCGCCGCGTCGCCCGCGGCATCGAGGTGGGGCAGATCTTCTATTTCGGCACCAAATATTCCGAGGCGATGGGCGCCACCGTGCAGGGGCCGGACGGCAAACCGGTGCCGGTGCATATGGGCAGCCATGGCATTGGCGTCAGCCGCCTGCTGGGGGCGATCATCGAGGCCAGCCACGACGACAAGGGCATCATCTGGCCCGAGGGCGTGACCCCGTTCCACTGCGGTATCGTCAACCTCAAGCAGGGCGACGACGAGGCGGACGCCGCCTGCAACCAGCTTTATGCCGCGCTGACCGCGGCCGGGCTGGACCCGCTTTATGATGACCGCAAGGAACGGGCAGGCGGCAAGTTTGCCACCATGGATCTGATCGGCCTGCCGTGGCGCATCACGGTCGGCCCGCGCGGGCTGAAGAACGGCGTGGTCGAGCTGACTTCGCGCCGCAGCGGCGAGAGCGAGGAGCTGAGCCCGGAAGAGGCGGTCAGGAAGGTGGCCGCGGTCTATGCCAAGCACCCGACCGGCCGTGGCTTCTGACCACCGGTCACTCGGCTGAAATGATTGCAGGAAAAAGGGCGCGGCTTCGCGCCCTTTTTTGCATGTCCGCGGCCGGGAAGTTTCAGGAAAACTCCTGGCAGATCTTTTTCTCAAAAGTTTCGGGTGGTCTGCGGTGGCCGCTTTCTGCCGTGGCTGGCGGATTATCCGGCCGATCTGCAACCACACCTTGACCCCGCGCGCCCGGCAGCACAGGTTGCAGGCAAATTTTCCGGGCAGGACCGCTTATGGCCAAGACACCTCCGCCGTTTTCACGTTTCGAATGGATCATCGCCTGGCGGTACTTGCGCGCCCGCAAGGCCGAGGGCGGGGTCAGCGTGATGACCTGGATCAGCCTCATCGGTATTACGCTCGCGGTGTTTGCGCTGATTGCGACGCTGGCGGTGCGGTCGGGCTTCCGTTCGGAGTTTGTCGGCACCATCCTGGGCGCCAACGCGCATGTGACGCTGTATTCCTATGGCGAGGTGACCGGGGCCGGGGTGCTGGACCGCTCGCTGACAGAGTATGAGGCGCTTGCTGAAACGGTGGCCGCTGTCCCCGGGGTCACCCGTGCAGCGCCGCTGGTCAAAGGCCAGGTGATGGCGAACCTGCGCCAGCGCAACGCAGGTGTCGAGGTGTTCGGGATTTCGGCCGAGGACATCAAAGGCATCCCCGGCGTGGCCCAAAGCGAAGAGGCGCTGGGCGATCTGGCGCGGTTTGAAGACGGCATCGCCATCGGCTCGGGGGTGGCGCGCGAACTGGGGGTGGGCCTGGGCGGCAAGATCAAGTTGATCTCGCCCAACGGGGTCAAGACCGCATTCGGCACCAGCCCGCGGGTCAATGCCTATGAGGTGGTCTACATCTTCACCGCCGGGCGCTGGGACATCGACCGCACCCGCGTCTACCTGCCGTTTGCCGAGGCGCAGAGCTTCTTCAACCGCGAAGGTGCGGCGGATGAGATCGAGGTGATGGTCGAGGACCCGGAAGACGTCGATGCCATGGCAGCTGCGATCCTGGCGGCGGCGGGCGGCACCGCGGGGGTGTGGACCTGGCGCGATGCCTCGGGCGGGTTCCTGCGGGCCCTGGAGGTCGAGGATAACGTGATGTTCATCATCCTGTCGATCCTGGTGCTGATCGCGGCGATGAACATCGTCTCGGGCCTGATCATGCTGGTCAAGAACAAGGGCCGCGACATCGGCATCCTGCGCACCATCGGTCTCAGCGAAGGCTCGGTGATGCGGGTGTTCTTCATCTGCGGCGCCTTTACCGGGGTGCTGGGCACGCTGTTCGGCGTGCTGCTGGGCTGCCTGTTTGCGCTTTATATCGACCCGATCTTCTCTTTTGTGAACTACCTGATGGGCGGCGGTGTCTGGGACCCGTCGATCCGCGGCATCTATGCGCTGCCGGCCGAGCTGCGTCCGGGCGATGTGCTGTCGGCTGTTGCCCTGTCGCTGGGGCTGTCGTTCTTTGTGACCATTTTCCCGGCCCGCCGCGCGGCGCGGCTGAACCCGGTGGAGGCGCTGCGCTATGAGTGAACCGACGCTGGAGCTGACGGGGATCAGCAAATCCTATCTGCAGGGCACGCCCGGTCAGGTCGATGTTCTGCGCGGGGCCGATCTGGCCTTGCAGGCGGGCGAGGTGGTGGCGCTGGTGGCGCCTTCCGGTGCCGGTAAATCGACACTGCTGCATATCGCGGGCCTGCTCGACACGCCGGACGCGGGCGAGGTGCGGGTTGCGGGCGAGGACGTGACCCGCAAGGGCGACCGCCGCCGCACCCGCGTGCGCAGGCAGGAAGTCGGCTTTGTCTATCAGTTCCACCATCTGCTGCCGGAGTTCTCGGCGCTGGAAAACATCGTGCTGCCGCAGCTGGCCAATGGCGCGGCGCAGAAGGCCGCCGCGGCGCGGGCAGCGGATCTTTTGGCCGCTGTCGGCCTTGCGGGCCGGGCCGGTCACCGCCCGGCGGCACTGTCGGGCGGCGAGCAGCAGCGGGTTGCCTTTTGCCGGGCGCTGGCCAATGCGCCGCGGGTGCTGCTGGCGGATGAGCCGACGGGGAACCTTGACCCCGGCACCGCTGACCAGGTGTTTGCAGCGCTGATGGAGCTGGTGCGCGGCACCGGAATGTCGGCGCTGATTGCCACCCACAACCTGGAACTGGCCGCACGCATGGACCGGCAGGTGAAACTGCAGGACGGGCTGCTGGTGCCGGTTTAGCCATTTTTCCGCCCGTGCGGCGGCGGCAGGCGGCGGCGGCAGGCGGATCTCTGCCGGGGGCGGCACAGCCGGGCTATGGCCCGGCGCGGCGGTTTGCTATCAGCTGTGCAAACCGGGCCTTTCAGGCTAGGCTGACCGGGAATGCGCAGAAGGGGCTGAGACGTGGTGAATTCGGTAATCGAAAAAGATGTGACGATTGAGGGCAATATCACCTCCAGCAAAGGCAGTGTCGAGGTCCGCGGGCGGGTCGTCGGCGATCTGTCGGCGCAGGCGGTCACGGTGCATGCGGGCGGCACGGTTGACGGCGCCCTGAGCGCGAAGTCGGTGACCGTTGAAGGCATCTACAGCGGCAAGATCCAGTGCGAGGACCTGCGGCTGGCGGCCAGTTCGCAGGTAAAGGCGGATGTGTCTGCCCAAAGCATGGCCACCGAAAGCGGCGCCCAGGTGGAAGGCACAATCCGGATCGCCGGCAAGAAGGGGTAAGGGCCTGACCCCAGCCCTGCAGCCGGTCTCGGCCGGCGCGGCGAAGCGGCCTGGTGCCGGGCCTGCAAGGCTGCTGCCGCCGCCCTGGCGGCCAGGCTGCCGGCGGTCTGCTGATCTGCGCGGGCGTATCCGGGCAGGCGGCAGGCGGGCGGACATTGGACCGGACAGGCCCCGCACCGCCTGCGGCCGGCCCGAACATATGGCAGCGCCAGGCACTCTTTGGCTGGCTTCCAACCGGATCAGAGGCTATTGGCGGAGTCATGACTGACACTTTGCCTCCGTGCCCCGAATGCGCCTCTTCCTACACTTACCAGGTGGATGCTTTGCTTATCTGCCCCGAATGCGCGCATGAATGGGGCGTAGCCGACGGGCAGGAAGCGCAGGTGCGCGACAGCGTTGGCAATGTGCTGTGCGACGGCGATACGGTGACGGTGATCAAGGACCTGAAGCTGAAGGGCACGTCCTCGGTGATCAAGGTCGGCACCAAGGTCCGCGGCATCCGGCTGGTGGATGGCGATCACGACATCGACTGCAAGGTGCCGGGGGTCGGCCCGATCGGTCTGAAGTCGCAGTTTGTGAAGAAGGTGTCCGGCTAAGGCGCCTGCGCCTTAGGCCATCTGAGTGATCCAGACCCCCAGAGCCATCACCGAAATGCCGGCTGTGCGGGTCAGGGTCAGCGGGCTGATCTGGGCGCCGAACAGCCCGTAGTGGTCGATGGCCGCCGCCGAGATCAGCTGGCCGATCAGCACAAAGAACACCGCGTTGCCGACCCCGAAATGCGGCGCCACATAGGTGATGGACAGCACGTAGAAGGCCACCAGCACACCCGCCAGCAGCAGGTGTTTCGGTGCCGCCGGGATTTTCGCCAGGGCTTGCGGTCCGGCGATCAGGCAATAGATAAGGGTCGAAACCAGCGCGATCAGGAACAGCACCACCGCGGCTGAAGCGGGTGAGCCGATCAGCTTGCCCAGGGCCGCATTCAGGGCGGCCAGCACCGGGATGCCAAGGCCGGCGGCCAGCATGATGAGGGCGTATTGTGTCATGGACCTGTGCCTTTCATGGTTGCGGGACCGTTCTGGACGCAATCGGCCTGCCGGAACAAGTGCGACGTTGCGGCGCCGGACGCGGGTGCGGAGCCCAGCCCTGAAGAGCCGGGTTTCCAAAACTGTTTTCCGCAAGCGCGAGCGGCGCCGGGAAACGCAGGGTCAGTCGCAGATGCCGCGCAATTCGGCGTTTTTCCAGGGCAGGTAGACATCGCTTTCGCGGCTTTGCGGCAGGGCGCTTACCGGCATGGCCGCCGCCAGCATCCCGTGCAGCCGGCGGGTCCGTGCCGCCTGCGGCGCCAGGGCGCGGCAGCAGACGTATTCCTCGATGATGGCGCCCTGCTGCTCAAACCCATAGGTGAGGAAATCCGGATCTCCCTCCAGGTCGAACAGGTAGGGATCGCGGCGGCCGCCATGCTCGGCGGCGGCGCGCAGCGGGTGGTAGCCGGTTTGCCTGCGGTTCTGCCACTGCCAGATATGGGTCGCCTCATGCGCCAGCAGCATCGCCTCGACCAGGTGCAGCTTGTCCGGGTAGTCCGGCAGGTAATTTCCGGCGTACCAGTCCCGGACGAAAAAGATCCGGTTGAACAGCGCAACGGCGGCGGGGGAGGAGGTGATGACCTCGTCGGTGACCGGCGGCAGGATGCGTTCGCGGCAGGTGACGCGCGGGCGCTGTGTGCGGCGGAAGGTGATGGCGGCAACCGGCGCGCCCTTCACGATGCGGAGCTTTCCGGTGTCCAGGCTGGAGCCGTGCAGCCCGGCCAGATAGGCGCGTTCCGTGTCCGTCAGCGGGCGGCCGCAGGCGGCGAGAGCCAGAAGGGCAAGAAGCAGAAGGCGGATCATCCGGGCGCGGCCATCCGGTCAGCAGCTCATCGCCAGCACGCGGCTGATTTCGGTCAATGTGCGGCCCGATTGCTCCATCCAGGTGTTGAAGGCGGCCTGCACCGCTTTCATCGCGGTCTTGGAGGCGGCGGGTTTGCCGATCACCCCTTCGGCGATCAGCCGGGCGGTGACGTCCCGGGACAGGATGAAACTGTCGCGGCCGGCAAAGCGCATGGCGTATTGGCCGGTGCTGCCGCCCAGCCGGCTGCCGCGTTTCTTGAGCATGTCCAAGAGGCCGGTGTAATCGGTGGAGGGCCAGCCGCCCAGAACCTGGCCTGCTCCGCCGTCCGCGCGCAGGTCCATCAGGAAGGCGGCGTTTTCGCGTACGCTGGCCAGTTTGGCGCCGTTTCTGACCACCCGTGTGTCCTGCAGGATCCGGTCGAATTCCTCTTCAGCGATAAAGGCGCAGGACCCGGGGTCGAAGCCGTGAAAGACCTCTTCGAACCCGTCCCACTTGGCCTCGATCACCTTCCAATTGAAACCCGCCTGGAAGATGCATTTGGTCATGGTTGCCAGCCAGCGGTCCTCGGGCAGGGCGGTGGCGTCGGGGCCGGGTCTGGTGAGTTTTGCTTCCAGCGCCGTTGCGCCGCCGTGGCGGTCTGCGGCGATGGCGTGGATCTCGTCGAACGTTCGCATGGCAAATCCCTGAGCGTGCCGGCAGAGGTTAGCGGCGCGCGCGCAGCTCGACAATCGATTTGCCGAGCCGGAACGGGGCCGCAAAGCTGACCAGGCACAGCGCGATGATCTGCCAGACCAGGATATGGGCGTTGGCCTGCAGGTATTCCCATTCGTCCTTCAGCTTGGACACATGGGCGATCAGGGCGTCATAGGCGCGGGCGATGATCAGGTAGTCGCCGGCAATGGCGGGCACCTTGCGGCGCATGTTGTCAACGGCCGCCTGGGCGGTGTCGTCCAGCGCGGTGAAGACCAGGAAGGCGGCCGGGTCAAAGGCGCTGGCCTGGGCTTTCATGTCCTGCATCGCGCCGCTGCCGCCTGCGCCGGTGCCGAACAGGAAGCTGAGACCCTGCAGCGGCGCGACCTCATCGGTCACTGCGATGAACAGCGGCAGTTCGGCGTTGCCGGCGGTCGAGGCGGAGAGGAATTCGACCTTGCCGCACAGGACCGCGATGTCGGCGTCATAGGCGGGTTCGCAGAATCTGAGCCGGAACCGGGCGGCGTCGCGGTCGAAGGCGGCGGTGGCGGCATAGGCGATGTCGATCTGGCGTTCGAGCTTGGAGCTGTCGGCGGCGTAGATGCCGGAGACCACCGCGGCCAGCGCGCCGAAGCCGCCCAGCACCACCCACACCAGATCCGCCAGTTTCCAGGCCCGGTGGCCCGCGGGTTTGCGGAACAGGCAGGCGGTGCCGATGAGGCCCGCCAGGAAGAACAGCAGCAGCAGGGGCAGCTGGTTGTCTGCGATGAAGGCCATGCCCGGATCTCTTTTGCGTTGTTGCTGTCGGGATAACCTTAGGGAGAGGAGGGGGTTTCAGGCAACCGCCCTCACGCAGCTGTCATGCGGCGGCGCGCGCGCATGGGGCTGGCATGGGTCTGGCATGGGTTCGGCATGGGGCTGGCATGGGTCTGGCCGGGCGGGAGCGGGGCTCCGTCCGGGGGGTCTGCTGTCTGGGGCCGGGTGGCCGTTATGTGCTTAAGGCCGGGGTGGTCTGGCCGGGTCGGAGGAGGCGGCGCCGCCAGGGCCCGGATGGGCCTGTGGCGGAGGGCCGGATGGGGATCGCAAGGCCCCATGTCCGCTTGAAAGCTTCCTGTTTGCGGAACCCCCCTGCACCCGATGAAGAGGTGGTCTTCGGGGGTCCGTATCTCCTGGTGGTGCGGGGTGTCAGCCCGCACCGGTGCCGCGACGCATTGCAGTATGGCAGGCCCCGGTTAAGGGCGGCCAAGCGGGGCGTGCGGTGTGTTGGGGTTTGGCGCAACGCTTTTGACCGGGGCGCTTGCGGCCCGGTCTGCGCCTGCCTGCCCGTCAAACCGGAGGTTTGCCTCCGGCAAAACGGACAGGCGCATTCGCGCCCGCCCAGGCAGGCGCAGACCTGTCGTTGGGATGCCTCCGGCGGGAGTATTTGGCGAAGGTGGATGGGGTGGTGGTGTGCCCCTTTGGGACGTGGCGCGCCAGCCGCATGGCCCGCGCCTTGGGCTCCGCCCGTTTCGACCTGAAACTGTCCCCCGGAGTTCACGCCGGATCCCGAAGAGACAAACAGTCCGGGAGACTGTTAAAGGCGTGGACGGGCGGAGCCCTTCGCAACCAACCGTGCAAATCGAAGTGCGGCGCTGGCTGGATTTCTTTTGGGACGAGAGGCGTCAGCCGCACGGCCCGCGCCTGACCTTACCTTTGGGAGTTCACGCCGGATCCCGTAGGGACAAACAGTCCGGGGGACTGTTTGAGGCGGGGACGGGCGGAGCCCTTCGCAACCAACCGTGCAAATCGAAGTGCGGCGCTGGCTGGATTTCTTTTGGGACGTGAGGCGTCAGCCGCACGGCCCGCGCCTGACCTTCCCCCCGGGAAGGCGCATTCGCACCCTCCCAAGGTCAGGCGCGGGCCTTGTGTCACGGGTGGGAAGGGTTAATCAATTACACCGAGATTGCGTAACGTGACTATGTTGGCATCTGAAATGTTCAACCGCTTCTCGATGCGTGTAAGAGAACCTAGCTGATAACAATGTGCCATTATCGTCTGTCTTTCAGACCGCGCTAAGTCAGGAAAGAAGGCGTAGTTTCCATAAGTTAATTCGGAACGGTAATCTCCGTTCACCCGAAATGTCTTGGGTTCCTTTGGAATGCTGTCTTTAATGATAACCCATTTGCCCTGCTGTAAAACTTGCCTTCCAGAGCTAATTTCAAAGTCTCGGCATTCAAAGCACAATTTACGCAGAGAGCGGGCCAAATCGTCCAATTTGTGAACATCTCCAGGTTCGATCAGGTATCCAACCTCCCGATACCTTTGACGGGGTTGCCCGTAATTATTCACCCGTGAAACAAAGGACGATATTTTTTCTCCGAAGTCAGCTTGCTTGACTAGTTCCGATGGAAAACCTGAGGGCGCGCAGATCGCTCTGTCGTCAAATTCGTTGGTTTGAGAAAGTGTCCGCTGAAGTAGTTTCTCTAGGTCATGCGTGTTTCGATTCCCGAAGCGAATCGAAACATGCCTCAGCGCCAGATAGCATTTTAGGTACTTCTCTAGCGATTGCTGGGCGCTCCAGCAGAAATGGTTCCAAAACCCATTTTTTGCGCTCATTCGTGCGATTAAATAATCTTCGTCGGCAGGGCGCAGGAATACACCGTGGACGTAGTTGGCGAAGTTGATTTCATCTCGATCAGCTGAATCCCTCAAACATCCAGCTCCTCCACGAACTTCGCGTTTTCCTGGATATACTGGTAGCGCAGCTCGGGTTTCTTGCCCATCAGCTGTTCGACCAGCTCGCCGGTCTCGCCGGGCTCGTCCTCGTCGATTGTCACCCGGATCAATTTCCGGGTGGCGGGGTCCATCGTGGTCTCTTTCAGATCCTTGGCGTCCATTTCGCCAAGCCCCTTGAAGCGGCTGACGTCGATCTTGCCTTTGCCGCCCAGGCCCTTTTCCAGCCAGGCGTCGCGTTCGGCCTCGTCCAGGCAGTAGACGCGTTTCGCGCCCTGGGTCAGGCGGAACAGCGGCGGGCAGGCGAGGTAGAGGTGGCCGCCGTCGATCAGGGGCCGCATCTGGGTGAAGAAGAAGGTCATCAGGAGCGAAGCGATATGGGCGCCGTCGACGTCGGCATCGGTCATGATGATGATCTTGTCATAGCGCAGATCGTCGAGGTTGAACTTGGTGCCGGTGCCGACGCCAAGCGCCTCGCACAGGTCGCGGATTTCGGCGTTGGTGCCGATCTTGTTGGAAGCCGCGCCCAGCACGTTCAGGATCTTGCCCTTCAAGGGCAAGAGCGCCTGATTGACCCGGTTGCGCGCGCCCTTGCCGGAGCCGCCGGCCGAGTCGCCCTCGACAATGAACAATTCGGTGCCGGCGCGGTCTTTCGAGGTGCAGTCGGTGAGCTTGCCCGGCAGCCGCAGCTTCTTGGTGGCGGATTTGCGCTGGGTCTCTTTCTCCTGCTTGCGGCGCAGGCGTTCCTCGGCGCGCAGGACCAGGAAATCGAGGATGGCGCCGGCCGATTTGGTGTCGGCGGCAAGCCAGTTGTCGAAATGGTCGCGGACCGAGTTTTCCACCATTTTGGAGGCCGCTTCGGTTGAGAGGCGGTCCTTGGTCTGGCCGACGAATGCGGGGTCGGCGATGAAGCAGCTGACCAGCGCGCAGCCGCCCGCCATCAGGTCGTCGCGGGTGATCTGGGCGGCCTTCTTGTTGCCGACCAGCTCGCCGTAGGCCTTGATCCCCTTGAGGATTGCGGACCAGAAGCCGGCCACATGGGTGCCGCCCTCGGGCGTGGGGACGGTGTTGCAGTAGGACTGGGTGAAGCCGTCGCGCGACGGGGTCCAGTTGATCGCCCATTCGACATAGCCCGGGGCGTTGAATTTCTCGCGGAACTCGACCTTGCCGGCAAAGGGCGCGTCGGCATAGACGGAGGATTTTCCCAGCACTTCGGTCAGGTAGTCCTTGAGGCCGCCGGGGAAATGGAAGGTGGCCTCGGTCGGCGTCTCGCCGTCGTCGATCAGGGTCTTCCAGCGGATCTCGACGCCGGAGAACAGATAGGCCTTGGAGCGCACCAGTTTGAACAGGCGGGCGGGCTTGAAGCGGTGCGAGCCGAAGATCTGCTCATCCGCGTGGAAGGTCACGAAGGTGCCGCGCTTGTTGGGGGCGGCGCCGATTTTCTCCACCGGCCCCAGCGGCAGCCCGCGCGAGAAGCGCTGTTCGAACAGTTCCTTGTTCTTGGCCACCTGCACCACCAGCGAATCCGACAGCGCGTTCACCACCGAGGAGCCGACGCCGTGCAAGCCGCCGGAGGTCTGATAGGCCTTGCCGGAGAATTTGCCGCCTGCGTGCAGGGTGCAGAGGATCACCTCAAGCGCGGATTTGTCCGGGAACTTGGGGTGCGGATCGATCGGGATGCCGCGGCCGTTGTCGGTGATGGTGACGGAATAATCCGCGTTCAGGGTGACTTCGATGCGGTTGGCATGGCCCGCGACGGCCTCGTCCATCGAGTTGTCGAGGATCTCGGCGACCATATGGTGCAGCGCGCGCTCATCGGTGCCGCCGATGTACATGCCGGGGCGCTGGCGGACCGGTTCGAGCCCTTCCAGAACCTCGATTGAGGAGGCGTCATAGGTGTCGGCTGCAGGCGTGCTGAGGAGGTCGTCGGCCATGTGCGGGAACTGCTCTTCCTTGGTGTTGATTGGCAACCATTATGGCAGGTGTCGGGGCCGGGTGGAAGAGGCACGCAAGGGGCTGTGGATAAGGCGGCCGGGGCGGCTGGAGGAGACTTGTTTTCAGACCATCGAAGGTAAGTTCCGGTTTGCCGGCTGCGTCGATATTTCCCGTGCAGGGACAGGGCCTGCCGGATAGACCTCGGACAGCGAATGGCATGAGGAGGGCACGCGGGTGGCTGGCAAAGGGATCAAGACGCAGGACTGGGCGGCGTTCCGGGAGGAGGCGCAGCGGATGCTGGAGGCGGCTCTGGATCAGATGCAACAGGCCGCGGAGCGCCCCTGGCAGCCGGTGCCTGAGGACATCGATGCGCGCTATGCGGTGACGGCGGAGGCGCAGGGGCCGCAGGCGGCGGTGGACCGGATCATCCGCGATGTGCTGCCGTATCATGGCGGCAACACCCATCCGCGGTTCTGGGGCTGGGTGCAGGGGTCGGGGCTGGCGACGGACCTGATCGCTTCGGTCGCGGCGGCGGCAGTGAATGCCAATATGGGCGGGCGCGATCACGGCGCGAATTACATGGAGCGCGCGGTGGTGGATTGGACCCGCCGCAAGATGGGGATGCCCGAAGGCGCCAGCGGGCTGCTGGTCACGGGCACCTCGCAGGCCACCGTGATTGCCTTTCAGGCGGCGCGGCTGCGGGTGATGAAGGATCTGCGCAAGCGTGGCCAGGGTGGCGTGCGGCTGACCGCCTATGCCGGCGAGGGCGTCCACAATGCAACGCTGAAGGCGGTGGAGCTGCTGGGCATCGGTTCGGACAATCTGCGCAAGGTGCCATTGAAGGACGGGCAGATCGACTGTGCGGCTTTGGCGGCGATGGTGGCAGAGGACAAGGCCGCAGGCGCGCTGCCCTTTTTGGTGGTGGGCACCGCCGGCTCGGTGGATCTGGGGCTCTATGATGATCTGAATGCGCTGGCGGATGCGGCGTCAGAACTGGGGCTGTGGCTGCATGTAGACGGGGCTTTTGGCGCCTGGACACGGATCGCGGCGGAGCCTTGGCGGTCCTTGTCCGACGGGATCGGACGGGCCGACAGCATCGCGCTGGATTTCCACAAGTGGATGTATGTGGGCTATGACTGCGGCATGGCGCTGCTGCGCAATGAAGACGAGCACCGGGCGGCGTTTTCGGCGCGGCCGTCGTATCTGGAAGGGGCCGAGCGCGGGCTGGCGGGCGGCGAGCCGTGGTTCTGCGATTACGGCATTGATCTGAGCCGCGGCAACCGGGCGCTGAAGATCTGGACCGCGCTGGAGACCTATGGCGAGGCGGCGTTTTCCGAGGCGATCACCGGCAATTGCGCGCTGGCGGCGTATATGGCGGCGCAGGTTGAGGCGCAGCCGGAAATGGCGCTGGGGGCGCCGGTGGTGTCGAATGTCTGCGTGTTCACCGCCCGCAGCGATCTGGCGCCTGAAAAGCAGTCAGAGGTGAATGCGCGGGTTGCCCAGACCCTGCAGGAAAGCGGCGAGGCGGTGTTTTCCACCACCCGTTCGCAGGGCCGGGTGATGCTGCGCGCCGCGATCACCAACCACCGCAGCCGTGAGGCGGATGTGGCGGCGGCGGTTGCCGCGGTGGCGCGGGAGGCGGCAGTATGAGGCGTTGAGAGGCGCCCGGTCTCTTGCAAGAGCGGGCGGCCGGGCGGCAGACCAGTTGCGGCGTCCGGTTTCATTAATTCTGGGTGTGTCCGCATATCGTGCTGGTTTGCATCAAAACTGGCGGAAAGGTCTGCTACGAAAGTTCGGTAGATCAGCCCTTGGTAAACTCCATCCGGTAGATCACTTCCTCCCCGGTTGCAGGGTCGATGCCGGGAGCGCCACTGATGACCAGCCTATCTCCCACAAGCGTGAACGGGCGCTCCAGCGCCCCCTGCCAGTTCGGGTTCCAAGAGCCTTCAACCTCGTGAATGACACGGTTTCCATCGAGGCGGTAGCTGGCGACATATGCGAGAATGTCATCGAACAACTTCGCTTTCCCCTCCATCGTCCACGCCTGATCTTTTGGCGGAAAACGATCACGGCGAAAGACTGATGCCATCATCCGTCCACAGCGATGGTCTGCGATAAAACCTATCGGAGAGGGACCTCACGCGTCAGTGGTCTCGCCCGTCGTAACCGATGTGCGGGTCCACGTATCCATACGCCATGAACCTATCAATTCCTCCGAAACTGACATACATGCCACCTCTGTCTGAAAACTCCACCGGATCATGCCCTTTATACCCCCATACCACCAGCGCACTGATCTAAAGGCGGTTCAAAGCGAGGGCAGCTTTCCAACTTTCCAATCGACAGATGGCCCGAAATTTTCCCAACACGGTATGCGGACACCCCCTTAATTTTCGGGGCGGGTGCGATCGCCGAAAGATCCGGGCGGCAGCGGACAGGCAAGGGGCGCTACCCCTCGGCCTTGCGGCCTCACCCCGGAGTATATTCAACCATAAAGACGCTGCCGGGCTGAAGCCTGCCGGTTCTTGGCCCGGCAGTTGCGGGGCTGCGGATTGGGGCGTAAAGCTGTGATCATGAAACATTTGGTTCCTTTGCTTGCCGCTGCGCTGCTGGCCCCGCAGGATGCCGGGTCGCATCCGCATATTTTTGTCGATACCGCGCTGAAGGTGATTGTTTCGGACAGCGGGCAGTTGCAGGCGGTGGAAATCACCTGGGCCTATGACGAGTTCTATTCACTGCTGATTTTCGAGGACCGGGGGCTGGACGGCGATTATGACGGCGCGCTGACAGCCGCGGAGCTGGCCGGGCTGCAGGGGTTTGACATGGCGTGGACCGAGGGGTTTCAGGGCGACACCTACCTCACCCGTGACGGGGCTGCGCTGGCGCTGGGGGCGCCGGAGCATTTGTCCACCGAGGTCGCCGAGGGGCGCATCACCACCCGCCACCGGCGCGTTCTGGTGCAGCCGCAGGCAGCGCACGGGGTGATGATCAAGGCTTATGATCCGACCTATTACACGGCCTATACCCTGACCGGCGGGCTGGCGGTTTCGGGCGGCTGCCAGGGGCGTGTCACCCCGCCGGATCTGGACGCGGCCTATACCAAGGTTGAAGAGCTGCTTTATGCGATGCCGGCGGAGCAGGCGGAGGCGGCGTATCCGGAGGTCGGCGAAGCCTTTGCCGACACTGTGCAGTTGAGCTGCGAGGCGTAAGGTGCGGTTTTTTCTGGCAGTTTCTGCACTGGCCGTTGCGGTTTCCGCCGTCTGGCTGTGGGGGTTCGGCGGCGCCGGCGCTGTTGCGGCCTGGGCGGGCGAAGGCCAGCGCGAGGCGCAGACTGCGCTGGCGCGGGGGCTGCGGGCGTTGCGGGCCGGTGAGCCCGGGGCGCTGACGGCGCTGCTGGCCTTGTGTTTTGCCTACGGGTTCTTTCATGCCGCCGGGCCGGGGCATGGCAAGCTGGTGATCGGCGGTTACGGCATCGGCAAGCCGGTGCCGCTGGCACGGCTGGCCGGGCTGGCCGTGGCGTCTTCGCTGGCGCAGGCGGCCACCGCGGTGCTGCTGGTGGCGGGCGGGCTGCTGCTGCTGGACTGGGGGCGGGAGCAGCTGACCACTGCGGCGGAGGATGTGCTGGCGCCGGTGTCCTATGGGCTGATTGCGCTGGTCGGGCTGTGGCTGCTGCTGCGCGGCTCGCGGCGGCTGCTGGCCAGCCGGGCCGGCAGGCCGGCGGGGCATCACCCGGATCACCGGCGGCATGACCATGGAGATGCCTGTGCCGCCTGCGGCCACCGGCACGGGCCCACGGCAGAGGAGGCAGCCAGTGCCGCCTCGCTGCGGGATGCGCTGGCGATCATCGGCGCGGTGGCGCTGCGGCCCTGCACGGGGGCGGTGTTTCTGCTGCTGTTGACCTGGCGCATGGGGGTGTTGTGGGCCGGTGTTGGCGGTGCCTTTGCCATGGGGCTTGGCACTGCAACGGTGACTGTGGCGGTGGCGGCGGCGTCGGTCACCCTGCGCAAGGGGGCGCTGGTTCAGCTGCAAGGGACAGGCGCGCTGCGGGCAGCGGCGGTGCTGGAGATCGCCGCAGGCGCTGTGGTGGCGGTGCTGGCGGGCCAGATCATGCTGCGGGCGCTTTGAGGGATCACGCGGTCAGGGCGCTGTCCAGCTGGGCAAACACCCTCTCCCGGGTGAGATCGGCTGACATCAGTGCCGGCACCGGCGCGGCCTGCTGCCGCGCGGTCATCTCGTGCCAGAAGGTCAGGGACTTGCGCTGCAGCAGGTGGCCGTGCGGGCGGGCCTTGCGACAGGAGGCGGGCACGGGTTTCAACTCGGGGTCTTTGACGGTGAAGCCTTTGAGCGCAAGGATGTCCGCCGGCGCTGCGTTCCCGTCGCCATAGGCCCCGCCGACGGCAGCCCGCCAGCGCGGCAGCTGCGGCTTGCTGAAGCCGATGATGCCGCCGCCTGCGGTGCAGTAGCCGGGGGCCAGTCCGAAGACCAGCGCGCAGCCGCTGCTTTTCAGCGTCCACATCAGGTGCAGATGGGTGTTGCAGGGGGGGTGTCCCTGGAAAACCGCAGGTCGCGCTGGGGGCGGAACATTTTGCCCGTGACCGGGGCGCCGCTGCGCCGGGCGATGGCTAGGAAGATCTCGTCCAGCAGCCGCAGCGCGGGGATATCACCTCTGCGTCATACCCGTCCTTATGCGCCGTGAACCAGTCCCGGCTGTTGTTCTGCGCAAGCGCTGCCGGAAACGCACGGGCATCGGGGATCGGGCATCGGGGATCAGCGGGGGAAGGGCGTTGGTCATCGCAGCAGGCTGCCGGGACGCGGGCGGGAAATCCGTCTGCGGGACTATCACCATAGGCCTGCGCAAGGGCAAGGGAACTCCGCTCTTGCGGGAGCGCGCGCCCATGTCTAAGGCTTGCCGCATGAACACCTTGGCGAATAAACACTCCGGAATGCCGCTGCGCGGCCATGCAAGGGCGATAGCCGTCCTTGGGCTGCCGCTGGTCGGCGGCCATGTGGCGCAGTTTGCAATCGGCCTGACCGATACCGTGATGCTGGGCCGCTACGGGGTGCAAGAGCTGGCGGCGGTGACGCTTGGGTCGACTTATTTCTTTTCGATCTTCCTGCTGGGGTCCGGCTTTGCCTTTGCGGTGATGCCGATGGTGGCTGCCGCGGCCGGTGCCGGGGAAGAGCGGCAGATCCGGCGCAGCACCCGGATGGGGCTGTGGCTGTCGCTGCTGTACGGTGCGCTGGCGATGCCCTTGCTGTGGTGGTCGGAGGCGATCCTGCTGATGCTGGGGCAGAAGGCCGACATTGCGCATGCGGCGGCAGAGTATCTGCGGATTGCAGGCTGGGCGATCTTTCCGGCCCTGTTGTATATGGTGGCCAAATCGTATCTGGCGGCGCTGGAGCGGACCCAGATCGTGCTGTGGATGTCGGTGTTCGGGGCCGTGCTGAACGCGCTGGTGAACTATGCGCTGATCTTTGGCAACTGGGGCGCGCCGGAGCTGGGCATCACCGGGGCGGCGATTGCGTCGCTGGTGACCAACGGGGTGTCCTTTGCGCTGGTGCTGGCCTATGCGCTGAAGGTGCTGCCGGAACATGAGCTGCTGAAGAACTTCCAGCGCCCCGACTGGGAGATGCTGGGGCAGGTGCTTCGCCTGGGGGCGCCGATCGGGCTGACCACCCTGGCTGAATCCAGCCTGTTTGCGGCCTCGGCCATGATGATGGGGTGGCTGGGCACGGTGCCGCTGGCCGCGCATGGGATTGCGATCTCGCTGGCGGGGCTGACGTTCATGGTGCATCTGGGTCTGTCCAATGCGGCCACGATCCGTGCCGGCAATGCATACGGGCGCGGCGACCGGGATCACATGGCGCGCGGCGGCAAGGTCGTGACAGTGATGTCACTGGCGTTTTCGGTGGTCGGGGTCACCCTGTTCCTGACCATCCCCGAACCGCTGATGTCGCTGTTTCTCGACCCCGCGGATCCGCAGAAGACGGAAATCCTGATGATCGGCACCGGGCTTTTGGCGGCGGCAGCGCTGTTTCAAATGATGGATGGGATGCAGGCGGTTGCGCTGGGACTGCTGCGCGGGGTGCAGGATACAGCCGTGCCGATGGTGATTGCGGTGCTGAGCTATTGGGCGGTCGGGATGCCGGCGTCTTATGTCTTTGGCTTTGTGCTGGGGTGGGGCGGTGTCGGCGTCTGGGCGGGGCTGATTGCGGGGCTCACTGCCGCGGGCGTGTCCCTGATGGCCCGGTTCTGGATTAAGTCGATCAAGCTGGCAGGCGCCCCGGCTGCCTGAGCCGGGCGGGGTTGACCAGCTGCAGGCGTCTGGGCAGGCTTGCAGAACAGCTTTGCCTGCATTCCAAAAAAGAGGCCGTTCCCGATGATGACCGATGACGATACACGCCTGCTGCGCGTTGCCTATGAGGAAGCCAGGGCGGGTTTTGACGAGGGCGGCTGCCCGATCGGCTCGGTGCTGGCGCGCGGCGGCCGGGTGGTGGCGCTGGGGCGCAATCAGCGGGTGCAGAAGGGCGATCCGGTTGCCCATGGCGAAATGGACGCGCTGCGCAAGGCGGGGCGGCAGAAATCCTATCGCGATACGGTGCTTTATACCTCGTTGTCGCCCTGCATGATGTGCAGCGGCACCATTGTGCAGTTCGGCATTCCGCGGGTGGTGATCGGCGACACCAGGAATTTTGGCGGCAATGAGGATTTCCTGCGCTCAAGGGGCGTTGAAGTGGTGATCGCCGACGATCCGGACTGCATCGCGCTGATGGCGCGGTTCATCCGGGAAAAACCGGAACTGTGGGCGGAGGACATTGCCGAGTGACAGCGGCCTGAGGTCTGGCGAAACCCTGGCATTTTGCGTCGGGTTCCGCAGGCTTGGCACCGGTCTTTCGTGCTAGGGCTTGGCGAGATTTTCAATGCATGCGCGCGCCGCTTGGGCGGTGCGCGGCATCAGGAGGCTTTCCCATGTCCAAACCCGTCGTTCTGATCACCTCGGCCACCGGCCGCATCGGCCGCGAGCTGGTCGCACGTTTGGCCGCCGCAGGCGATTTCACCGTGCGCGCCTGCTATTTCAGCGCGTCCAAGGCAGACCAGCTGACCGCGCTGGGCGCCGATGAGGCGGTGAAGTTCGACCTGTCTGAACCGGCCACCTGGGAGGCGGCGCTGGAGGGGGTCTCGGCGGTCTATTCCGCCTCGCTGGATCCGATGCTGGAGGGGCATCTGGCTTTTGCCAAGGCACTGGGCGACCGCAAGGATCAGATCAAACATGTGGTGCGCGTCAGCTGCATGGGCGCCGATACCAACACCGCGTCTTATGATGCGGATACCCATGCCTCGCGTCCCGGCGCGGCGATTCCGCTGATGCTGCAGCACTATTGGTGGGGCGAGAAGGCGCTGATCGACGCGGGCCTGAACGTGACCGCGCTGCGCAACAATTTCTTCATGAACCACCTGTTGAAGACCGACTGCGAAACCATTGAAAACGAAGGCTGGTTCTCGAACCCGCTGGGCGGTATGCGCAATTCCTTCGTGGCCACCCGCGATATTGCCGAAGCGGCCGCGGTGGTGCTGACGGAAGGCCCGGAGCGGCATGGCAGCAAGTTCTATGACATCACCGGCCCGGCCCCGCAGTCGATGGCGGAGATCGCCGCCGACCTGGGCCGCGCCATGGGCAAGGAGATCGCATACCGCGCCCAGTCGATGGAGCAGTTCGAGGCGGATTTCGGCAGCACCCGCGCCGAGTTCTTTGAGTATCTGACCAATGGTTTCTACACCCGCTGCAGCCCGGATTTTTATAACATCACCGGGCACAAGCCGACCTCCTATTATGATTACCTGACCACCAGGGGCGCCAGCGGTGAAACCGGCCTTGAGGAGCTGTGGCAGGGAAACCTGTGGAAGAAAGGCGTCGATGCGATGAAGGATGCAGCGGCAGCCCCGGCGTCCTGAACCGCAGCGGCAGCCTGCCGGTCAGCGGGTAAGAGAAAGGGGCTTCGCGCTGGCAGCGCGAAGCCCTTGGCGTATCCCGCGCCGGGGGATTAGCGGCGGCGGCGATGCCGCGCATTCCTGCATCCGCTGCCGCGCTGTGATATGCTGGACAGGACCACTGCCAGCGGCGGCAAGGAGGATCCTGCATTGGCACGCTTCGCTGCCTGTCCTGTTTTTCCGGCGTCTTTGAGGGGCGCCTTGCTGGCCTGTCTGGCATTGATCGCCTTGGCGGCAGGCGCCGCCGCAGAGGGCGAACGGCCGCGGAGCGGGCTGATGTGGAACCGGACCGGATTGCCTGCTGTTTTCCCGCTGCAGGTGAAAAGCCCGCCCGGGGCGGATTATTTTCTGGTGCTGAGCCGTGAAGACAGCGGAGAAGAGGCGCTGGCGGCCTATTTCGAAGGCGGTGCGTTCTTCAAGGTACTGGTGCCGCCGGGCCGCTATGTGCTGCATTTTGCCAGCGGAACAGGCTGGCAGGGCGAGGGGCGGCTTTTTGGTCCGGACACGCGGGTTTTCAAACTGCCGGAGGTGCTGGAATTTGCCATCCGCGGGGCAGGGATCAAGGGCGGGCACAAGGTCACCCTGACCCGGGGCGGTGCCTATTTGCAGGCGGCGGTCAAGGAACAGTACATCTGCCAGGTTGCCAGTCCGGACGGACCGGCGCCGGTGCCCCGCCCGCTGCAGGACAGCCGGCACCTGTTCCGCCCGGGCGGTGATCCGCAGTTAAGATGGGGCCTGCATCTGCGGTGGCGGCTGGGGCTGAGGGCGCCTGAGGCGGGCACGGCGGAACAATTGTGGCAGCGCAGACGGTTTATGCTGGGCAGCCCGCTGCTGCCCCGGCGCCAGGCGGCGGGGCACGGCCCGGTCCCCAAGCGGGCGGAAATCCGGTTCCGGTCCTATTCTGTGCGGCCGCGGGTCTGCGGCTGAGGTGCCCGGACGGGACGGAGGTCAGTCCCCGCCGCGGTCCTTCATCAGCCGGTCGGCCTTTTTGCGGACCAGCACGCTGCGCAGGTCATGCATGGCCAGCAAAAGCGCGTCGGTGACGTCCTCCAGCTGCGCGTCGGTGGCCCGGCTGTTGGCCCAATGGGCGGTGAGGTTCAGGTGGTCGATGGCGCGGTGGATGTCGTCGGTATCGCGGGCCGCGAGGGTGGCGGCGCGGGCTTCCATCCAGGACTTGATCTCGGTGATGTCCTGTTCGGACAACTCCCGCTGGCCATGCGGTTTGATCTCGCCGTTGCGGATGTTCACAACGGCGATCTGATCCATTTCGATCCGCCGCTGGCGGTTTTCGGTATCCACCCGAAAGACAAAAGCGCCGTTTTCACGGACGCGGAAATAGTATTCCGGCAGGTCGGCGCTCATGTCTTGTTCTCCGGTCAGGTCAGCGCGGCGCAGAAGGCCTGGATGCGGCTGCAGGCCGTCTCCAGTGCTGCGTCGGATGTAGCGTAGCTGACGCGGAAGTTGGGCGACAGTCCGAAGGCGGCGCCGAACACCACGGCAACGTCCGCCTCCTCCAGAAGCGCGGTGGCGAAATCCTCGTCCGTTCCGATCACCTTGCCTGCGGGCGTGGTCTTGCCGATCAGCCCGGCGATGGAGGGGTAGACGTAGAAGGCCCCCTCTGGCACGGGGCAGGAGATGCCGTCGATTTCATTCAGCATCGACACCACCAGATCGCGGCGGCGGACGAACATCTCGTTGTTCGGTGCCAGAAATTCCTGCGTTCCGTTCAGCGCCTCAACCGCGGCCCATTGGCTGACCGAGCAGGGGTTGGAGGTGGATTGCGACTGCACCTTGCGCATGGCGGCGATCAGCGGTTCCGGGCCCGCGGCATAGCCGATGCGCCAGCCGGTCATTGCATAGGCTTTGGACACACCGTTGCAAGTGAGGGTGCGGTCATAAAGCGCCGGTTCGACCTGTGCGGGCGTGCAGAATTCGAACCCGTCATAGGCGAGGTGCTCATACATATCATCGGTCATCACCCAGACATGGGGATGGCGCATCAGCACCTCGGTGAGCGCCTTCAATTCGTCCCGGCTGTAGCCCGCACCGGTGGGGTTCGACGGCGAGTTGAAAATGAACCATTTGGTTTTCGGGGTGATCGCGGCCTCCAGCTGACCGGCGGTCAGCTTGAAATTGGACTGAATCGAGGTCTCGGCAATCACCGGCGTGCCGCCGGCCAGCAGCACCATGTCCGGGTAGCTGACCCAATAGGGCGCGGGAATCACCACCTCGTCGCCTTCGTTCAGCGTTGCCATCAGCGCGTTATAGAGCGTCTGTTTGCCGCCGGTGCCGACCGACACCTGTGCGGGCGTGTAGTCCAGGCCGTGGTCGCGCTTCATCTTGGCGCAGACCGCCTGTTTCAGCTCGGGGATGCCGTCGGGGGCGGTGTATTTGGTCTTGCCCGCGGCAATGGCGGCGACGGCCGCGTCCTTGATGTTCTGCGGCGTGTCAAAGTCCGGCTCACCGGCGCTTAGGCCGATGACGTCGCGCCCGGCGGCCCGCAGCTCGGCGGCTTTTGCGGTCATCGCAATGGTCGGTGACGGTTTGACGCGGGATAAGGTCTCGGACAGAAAAGACATTGGCTGTGGCCTTGGTTTGTATGTTTTGCAGAACTGTCATAGGGTGCGGCCGAATGGCGATCAAGCCGCGTTGAAACTGGATTTAGGAGAACTGGCAATGACTGAGCAGAGCACAGACTGGTACGGTCCGGACGCAGCAACATTTGGCGACCGCGTGGCGACCGCGTGGCGGCCGCACGGGAAGCCGCCGGGATGACCCAGGGTCAGCTTGCGCGCCGGCTTGGCATCAAGAAATCCACTCTCAGCGCCTGGGAGCGGGATCTGGCGGAACCGCGTGCCAACAAGCTGACCACGCTGGCTGGCGTGTTGAATGTCTCGATGTCGTGGCTGCTGACCGGCGAAGGCGAAGGCATGTCGGAACCGGCGCCGCTGGAGCTGGAAGCCGGTGATTTTGCAAGTGTTCTGAGCGAACTGCGCGATCTGCGCAGCGAAATGCGCCAGAATGCGGAACGCGCAGCGCGTTTGGAGAAAAAACTGCGGGCGCTGCTGCAGGTCAATGACGGCCAGACAACGGAAGTTGCCTGAGACTGGCATGCAGGAAGACCGTGCCATCCGTCTGAAGCGGCTGCAGATGCGCTCGATGCGCCGGGGTATCAAGGAAATGGATATCCTGCTGTCGGCCTTTGCGGCCGCGAATCTTGAGCAGATGAACGGGGCGCAGCTGGATCTTTATGACCAGCTGCTGCTCGAGAACGATCAGGATTTATATCAATGGGTCACTGGTCAGGCGGCACCGCAGGAGCGGTTCCGCGCGCTGGTGGCCGATATCGCGAAGACGTACCAAAAATAATAAAATCCCAGCTTAACTGATTTTTGGGGAATTGTTGGCATCTTGTCTCAAGAGCAAATTCGAGTCGGAGATGCGAATGAGTATGGAATTGCCAATCGGCCAGACAGACCGCAAAGGGTTCATGACTGGCTACCTGGAGGCGCTGGGTCTGCTTGAGCGCCTTCACCGTCTGCTGCTGGACGTCATCAAGGATGAGTTTGAGCGCGTCGGCGTGCTGGAGATCAATGCGGTCCAGGCGCTGTTGCTGTTCAATATCGGCGATAATGAAGTGACCGCCGGGGAACTGAAAACCCGCGGCTACTATCAGGGCAGCAATGTCAGCTATAACCTGAAGAAGCTGGTCGAGATGGGCTATATGCACCATCAGCGCTGCGAAATCGACCGCCGGTCGGTGCGCGTCCGCCTGACCCAGCGGGGCCGGGAAATCCGCGATATCGTGGCGGCTCTGTTCTCGCGCCATGCGGAAGGCCTTGAGGAGAGGGATGTGATCTCATCCGAAGGGATCGAGGACATCTCTACTGCACTGAAGCGGATGGAGCGTTACTGGTCGGATCAGATCCGCTATATCTACTGAGCCGCCGGTCGGGGTGTGAAACCCCTGCGGGCACCAGGCCGGGCAATGCCGGGACACCACCGGCGGGCCGCAGACAGGGTATGCAGACAGGGCATGAGGGGAAACCGTGCTCTGGACGTATCAAAGGGCAAAGTGCCGGGGGCCGCATGAAGGCCCATGGCTGTGGTTGCAGAAGCGGCCGCCCTTGTTACCGGGTTTGAGGGTTGCAGAAAGCCAATGAGCGGCGGCAGATGCCGCATGGAACGGGCAGCACCAAGGCGGCGCTGCGCCGGGTTTTTCGCGTTGCGGAGCGCGGTGCTGCCTTACCAATGGCCGGTGTTTTCCATGCTGGACCAGGGTTCTGCCGGGGCCAGCGACTCGCCGTTCTGCAGCAATTCGATCGAGACATTGTCGGGGGAGCGGACAAAGGCCATGTGCCCGTCGCGGGGCGGGCGGTTGATGGTGACGCCATTGTCCATCAGGTGCTGGCAGGCGGCATAGATATCATCGACACCATAGGCGAGATGCCCGAAATGGCGGCTGTCATCGGGCAGCGCATCATCGCCGTCCCAGTTGTAGGTCAGTTCCAGCGGCGTATCCTCCTGGCCCGGCGGGGCCATGAAGACCAGGGTGAACCGGCCCTGTTCATTCTCCCAGCGGCGGGTCTCCTGAAGGCCCAGAAGCTCATAAAAAGCCATCGATTTTTCCAGATCCTTCACCCGGACCATAGTGTGAAGATATGTGAGCGGCATGGGGGTCTCCTGTCATTCTTTGCGGGAACATTAGCGGCCCATGGCGTGAAGGCCAGCGAAAGCGCCGCGGAATTCTTAGAATTTTGATTCGACGCCCAGAGAGATGGAGAATTCCGAGCTGTCAAAACGGCTGTGGTTGGAGCTGCGCTTGCCGGCTCTGACCCGCAGCATCGGCGCAAAGCCCGCGTAATCATACTCTTCAAAGAACAGGTTCAGGTCCGCATAGACCGACTGGTCCTGCCGCCCGCCGGGTATCGGCTTCTAGGAGGTTCCGTCGTGAAAGACGTGCAGCGGATAATCGGCCGTTCCAAGAATGAGGCCGGTGCTGACCCTGGCCGGACCAATCGGCTGGCCAAGCGTATAACCAAGCCGGAAAGTGGCCGTTCTGCCATTTGAGTTGACACTTTCTGCCTGGGTGTCCCGCAGGCCAAGCGAAACACTTAGGCTGTCACCACCTTCCAGCTTGCGGGACAGCGACGCGCCAAGCCCGAAAACATCAGCCTTAAGCGAACTGAAACGCGGATCAAGGCGATGTTCGGCGCTGCCATCGATTGTCAGGCGGTCTTTGGGGGACAAGGCCCAGCTGCGCGCCGCAGACAGTTTTGCCAGGTTGTAATTCCGCTGACCGCCATACCAGGAGGTCGCGGCTGTCAGAGCGATGCGGGCGCTGCCGAGCCGTTCAGCAGGTCCGGCTGCAAAGGCATGGCCCAAAGTGATCTCGCCGTAGGTTGAGCCAAATTCAGAACTGCGGGGGGCGGTTGTGCCGGTCCGGGCGGCGAGACCGGCGGCCTTTGCCTTGGCAGCGGAGGACAGGGCAACGCGCTGCACATAGAGGCGCCCGCTTAGCAATGTCTGACTGGTTTCGTTTTCCCGCAGGCGCCGGCTGATACCTGCATCGATGGTTCCGATGATGCCGGAAAGGGCAACGGCCCGCGGCCCTAACCGGTTTTCGTGTGAAGACAGGCCATCGATTTCCTGCGTTGCGGCGTCCGATCCGTTGTTCACGTTATTTGACGGTTTCAATCCGCCGCTCAGCCGGAAAGACCAGGGGCTGATACGACGCAGGGCCTGGTAGTCCTTGGCGATCAGCGCGTCGGCTTTTTCGTTGGGGGCATGCACCGCGGTGCGGCGCAGCCAGTACTGCGACAGCACCGGGCTGCCGCCCTGAAAGGCCAGACGGGAGGCCAGCTGGGCCATCTGGTACTTGGTGGCGCTGTCAGGAGCAAAGCGATAGGCGCGGACAGCGGATTTGCGGCCCTTGGCCGGCTGGCCCGCCTGGGCAAAAGCCGCAGCCTGGAGATGCCATGCCGCATAATTTTTGCGATCCGCCTGCAGCAAAGCGTCCGACAGCCGCAAGGCCAGCTGAGGATTGCCGGAGTTCAGCGCATGAGCGGCCAGAATATGCCCCTGCTGGACAGACAGGTGCATCTGAGGCTCTGCGCCTTCCTGTGCGTGGGGCTGGACCGTTGCCAGCCCCAGCAGCAGGCATGCCGCGATGGCCTTGCGCATGGGTTAAGGGTCGGGCTGGTTGCAGACCGGATCGGGGCTGGCGCCGTCGCAGGAGCCAAGCACAAAGACGCCGTATTCCTCGATATCAGCCCCGGTGCCGCCGCTGAGGGCGCTGATATGGTTGGTGGCGTGGATCGAGCCGGCCACAGCAGCTGCATCCGTGCCGGCAAAGACGCCGCCGTATTCCCCAACGCCGATGTTGGCGATGGAGGCCTGGCCGTTAAAGCTCCCGTCAGAGGCAATAGCGGTGGGATCGAGGTTCAGGGTTTCCACTGCGGTTCCTGGCTGGTCGGTGATCCGCCGGTTGTAAACTGTGCCTTTGACCCGGTTGTCGGAGAAGTCGGCATTGATAAAGACGTCCCCGGTGACTTCAGCCGCCTGGCCGGGGAGAATGGTGGGGTCGGTTCCATTTGTCGGGTCGATGAGGTCTCCGCCGTCGCCATCAATGTTCAGCAAGCCCACATAGGTGCCGGCATAGCTGACAATGCCGCCAGCGCCCTGTTCAGTGTTCGGCGCCGAATATCTTCCGTTGCGGCCGTAAGTGGTGCCGCCTTGGTAAAAGCCGAATTGCCCGCCGGTCACAACCACGGTGGCAAAGCCGCCTTCGACCTCGCGCACATAGGCGGTGGAATGTTCCGTCAGCGCATTGTCCTGGACCGTGTAAGCTTCGTACCCAACCCGATCGAGGGCCGGTTTGCGGACATATGTGGCAGTAAAAGGGGTTTCATCGAGTCCAACGCCGGTCACTGTCAGCGTCTGATTGTCGGCATCATAGCTGACGCTGTCCACATCGTTTGCCAGAGCTTCAGGAATTGTCCCGGTGGCGTCGGTCGGATCGTCGTCTTCGGTAACGAAGGGGTTGCCCCCGCTGCACGCGGACAGCGCGGTGACAACCGCGAGCCCCAGCCAATAGCGCCTCATCTGCCTCTACCTCAAAATGTTTTATCGTTTTGCGCCACATTCGGTGCGGGCAGAGCCATTGTCAATTGAGCAGACGGCATTTGGACGCAACCGTGGCGGATGCGCTACCTGTATGTGGCTTTTATTTCGGGCCGGCCGGGCAGATGTGGTATGGAGAGCGTGGCGCAGAGGTGTTTTTAACGCTTGGCGCCCGGCGGCGCAGCCGTTATGCCGGGGCGTGAATTTCCGGTGAAAATCCTGGGGGCAGCCATGCAACAGTATCCCGGCCGGCGCTGCCGCATTCCGGGCCGCGGGACGCCTCTGGAGCATTCCGGGGCGAAGGGGAACGGTGGTCCGGAGCTGGTCAACGGCCACCAGTGGCGCCGGTTTCCGCGGTTGCGGCCTGCGGGCCGAAATCAAGTGTTAAAACTGTCCGGGAGCGCTATGGCGGTAGAATGCGCTATGACCCGGCACGCGATATTCATTATGATTGAAACGGGCTGCCACGCAGGTTTCTGTTGATGGCAAAGAATGTG
Organism: Leisingera methylohalidivorans DSM 14336; assembly: GCF_000511355.1. NCBI lineage: Bacteria > Pseudomonadati > Pseudomonadota > Alphaproteobacteria > Rhodobacterales > Roseobacteraceae > Leisingera > Leisingera methylohalidivorans. The sequence continues at coordinate 1,240,502 of NC_023135.1, forward strand.
GAGGCATAGGCATGCGGCATCCGGAGTATCAGTACCTGGATCTGATCGAACGGGTCCTGGAATACGGGGACGAGCGGGTTGACAGAACGGGCGTCGGCACCCGCTCGCTGTTTGGCGCCATGGTCCGCTTTGATCTGTCGGATGGCACCGCGCCGATTCTGACGACCAAGCGCGTCTATTGGAAAACCGCGATCAAGGAAATGCTTTGGTTCCTGACAGGGGGAACCAATATTCAGCCCCTGCTGCGGGAGAACGTCCGGATCTGGACGGACTGGCCGCTGGCGGCTTACCGCCGCGAGACTGGGGAGAGCGTCACGCAAGAGGAATTCGAGCGCAGGATTGTCGAGGATGACGGGTTCGCAGCGCAATGGGGTGAGCTTGGCCCCGTGTACGGCAAGCAGTGGCGGCGCTGGATGGGATCCGACGGCCGCGAACATGACCAGATCGGGACGCTGATCCGGGCGCTGCGCGAAACCCCTGCGAGCCGGCGTCTGCTCTTTCACGGCTGGAACGTTGCGGAACTGGGAGAGATGGCGCTGCCGCCCTGCCATATGGTCTATCAGTATCATGTGACCTCCGACGGGCGTTTGAACTGCCTATTGTTGCAGAGATCGGTCGATTTGCTGCTGGGCGCGGCCTTCAACTATGTCGGGGCTACTGCGCTGCAGCTGATGCTTGCGCAGCAAGCGGGCCTTCGCCCCGGCGAATTGGTCTGGGTCGGAGGGGATGTGCACCTCTACCGCAACCATTTTGACCAAGCGCGTGAGCAGCTGGGGCGTGAACCTCGGGCGTTGCCGAAGATTTCGCTGGCCAAACGTGCGGAGAGTATTGACGACTACCGGATTGAGGACTTCGAGGTCGAAGGTTACGATCCCCATCCGCACATAAAGGCCGACGTCGCGGTGTAGGCTGAATGCGGGAAATGAGGTTGATTCCCGCACCAAGCCTGGCAATTCCGGCGGCCAAGGGCCCGAAGAAAAGCCGCCGTGCAATTTTTGAAGGCCGCTATCTTTCCGGAGGCGTTGCCGCAGCTGCGGATAAAGCGGCGCGTTGACACGAAATGCGGTTTCATCTTCGGTGATTTCAAGGCGCTGAACTTTCCCCCCCCGCTCCGGCAATCAAAGCGACGGTTGCGGTTTGACAAGCAAGGAAGACACTCATGATAACTCTGATCGCTGCGCGGGCGCGCAACGGCGCCATTGGCAAGGACAATGATATCCCATGGTTTGCACCAGAGGATCTGAAAGCGTTTCAGCGTGAGACGCTGGGCGGCGCCCTCATCATGGGCCGGAACACCTGGGACAGCCTGCCGGTTAAGCCGTTGAAAAACCGCCTGAACCTGGTGGTGTCTTCCAATCCTCGGGCGGCCGGGACCGTGCTGCCGTCAATCGGGGCGGCAGTGCAGGAGGCCTATGCGCAAGGCTACCGCCGGGTCTATGGCATTGGCGGCGAAGGCATTTACCGGGGCATGCTGGAGATGGCGGACCGGCTGCTGATCACCGAGGTGGATCTGACGGTTGAGGATGCGGACGCCTATTTCCCGGACTTCCGGCAAGAGGAGTGGAGCAAGACCGGCGAAACGGTGCTGCGCGAAAGCGGTCCGGCCTGTGTGATGGCCGAGTATCTGCGGCGGGGCTGACCGGCTCTTTTTGCCTGCGCCCAGTCGGATTCCGGGCGCAGTGCAGATTAATACATCAAAGCTCTTTCAGCTCTGCAGCCATTTGGCGGCCATCGCGGCCTTCGGACAGCTCGTAGCCGACTTTCATGTTGTCGGCGAGGCCGGTCATGCCCGACCGTTCCACCGCGGAAATGTGCACGAACACATCCTTGCCGCCTTGATCGGGTTCAATAAACCCATACCCTTTGCTGGTGTTAAACCACTTCACGGTGCCACTTGGCATTTCCCGCGTCTCCTTCTACTTTGCACGTCGCCTTGAGGCTTCCCAAGACATCCGGCCCGTCCCGTTGTCTGAAGCGAGTGAGGCAAGGCCAGACAACTTTGAGTGTTACACGGGCTGTTCGAAAATCAAGAAAAACCGGCGAGTTCTACCATAAATTGTGTGCGTTTCGCGGGGAGGATGGAGGTTTTATGAAGATCTATGGGCTGAAAAACTGCGATACATGCCGTAAGGCGTTGAAGAAGATTGAAAATTCAACTCTGGTGGACATTCGTGCCGATGGCATGCCAGAGGGGCTGCTGGAGACGGCCTATGCGCAATTCGGCGCGAAGCTGGTCAATACGCGGTCAACCACCTGGCGTGGTCTGAGCGAGCAGGAGCGGGCAGGTGCGCCGCTGGCGCTGCTGCGCGAGCATCCGGCGCTGATGAAGCGGCCATTGATCGACCGCGACGGGGAATTATTCCTGGGTTGGGATCAGAACACACAGGCGGCTCTTGGCGGAACTTGACCAGCTGCCTATGTCGGTAGCGAAAGTTTTGGGAGAGGCATTATGCGCAACGCAGCCCTGGTTTTGGGGATCATCGCCGGTGTTTTTGGCATGATCGTGGGCTTTTTCGGCTATGGCTACACCGCGGCAGTGGAGCATTTCGGCGAGGTTGAAGGGCTGGCCGAACAGGTCGATAATGTGGAACAGCTGCGGCTGCTGGCGGTGCTGGCGCCGCTTCTGGCGATCGCCGGCGGTGCGATGGCGCGGGCGCGGGCGTTGTGGGGCGGGATCCTGTTGCTGGGATCGGCTGCGGGCATGTATGCGGGGTTCGGACTCAATGTCTTTACGATCTTCCCGCTGAGCTTTGCCGCTGCGGCCGGGCTGATGGCGCTGGCGGCGGGTAAGCCGGATGAGCCCAAGGCGCATTTCTGAGGCACGCCGCCCGGCACTGAAAAAGGCGCCGCTGCCGGGGGCAGGGCGCCTTTCCTTTGCCGGGGCGGCCCGGTCAGGCGATTGCCGGTTCCATCCGGCGGCGCAGCAAAGCATCCACCGACAGGGCGCCTGCGCCTTTCACCACCAGATAGGTCAGCACAAAGATCCACAACAGTCGCTGATCCAGGATTGCGGCATCCGGGAAACGGTCGAAAAGGGCGCCCAGCGTCTTGTCGTCTGTGGCGCCGTGGCCGACGACATCGGTGAGGGATTGAACGATGATAAAGCCGATCATGCCGAAGGACGCCAGGCGCGTGGCCAGGCCGATCACGATCATCAGCGGCAGGATAAACTCGGCGTAGGTGCCTGCAAGCACCACCAGTTTCTGCAACAGGCCGAATTGCGAGACATCATAGCCCGCAGCCTCCAGCTGTTTCGGGAAGATCTGGCTGTAGGCACCGATTGAGGGGGTGAACAGGCCGGAGAAACCGTCGCCCAGCTTGGTCAGGCCGGAGTTCCAGAAATACAGCAGCAGCGTTGACGCAAAGACAAAGCGGGCGGCCAGCGGCATCAGCCGCTCTCCGGCCCGTTCCACCAGGTCGAAAACGGCGTTGTGAATGGAGACAAGTGCGTGCATGGTCTTACCCTTTGCTGTCCAGTCCGGTTATCGCGCCGCCCTGCAACAGCAGGGCCAGCGTGGCACCCAGGTCGAATGTTTGGTCTTCGGCGGCGGCCTGATCCAAAGCCTGGCCGATGCTGGCACCCGTCATCAGGGCGCGGATCCAGGTTGCGCCGGCGGGCGGCGGGACCTGGGGAATGGGATCGTATTCGGGGCGGGTGATCAGCACATCCTGGGCCTCTGCCTGGGGCTTGGGCGCGCCGTCTTCGGTGTTGTAGCGCCAGAGGCCATGAACGGGCCAGGGCGAGCGCAGCACCTGCACCGCCGGGGCCAGCTGCAGCCGGGCGTTCATCAGCGCGTCCGGCGGCAAGGCGCCAAGCGCCTCGGGCGGGATGGGGGCGGCGTCGGCGGCGTGATAGGCGCGGCGCAGGGCCAGTTCCAAACGGGCCACATCGCCAAGGTAGCCGAGGTGCTTGAGCTGTTCCATGCCTTCCAGGAATTCCGGGAAATGCTTGCCGTAGAACATCATCAGCGGCGACGACGGCGGGTGCCGGCGCAGGTACAGCCCTGCCAGCCCGTCCATGTTCTGCTTGCCCAAAAGCCTGGCAATCACCGGAAAGGCGCTGTGCATCGCTTCGGTCAGCGACACGGCGATATTGTTGCGGTAGACGCTGAAGCGGCGCCCGGCGGGCCGGGCGTGGTGATCGGTCAGACCGTCCGGAACCGGCAGGTCTGCATCCATCATGGCGCGGGTGAAGTCTGCTTGGGATACACTCATGCCGGGACGCGCTCCAGCGCGGCTGCGGCGCGGGCGGCCTCGGCCTCCAGGGTGGGCCAGTCCGGCACGTCGTTGTCCCATTCGACCAGCACCGGCTTGGGTCCGGATTGGGCGAGGGTATAATCCAGCAGCGCCCAGACCGGATCCACCACCGCGCGGCCGTGGCTGTCGATCAGCAGGGGGCGGCCATGGCCGTCTTCATCCTCGTCATGGCCGCCAAGGTGGATTTCGCCCACCTTCTCGAGCGGAAAGGCGTCGATGTAGCCCTGCGGCGAGAAATCAAGGTTGGTGGCCGAGACAAAGACGTTGTTCACGTCCAACAGCAGCCCGCAGCCGGTCCGGCGGGAGATTTCCGCAAGAAACGCCGGCTCGGACCAGGTGCTTTCGGCAAAGGCGAGATAGCTGGAGGGGTTTTCCAGCAGCATCGGCCGTCCGATGGTGTCCTGCAATTGGTCGATGTGATCGCAGATCCGCTGCAGGCTGGTGTCCGTATAGGGCAGCGGCAGCAGGTCGTTGTAAAAGCGGCTGTCATGCGTGGACCAGGCCAGATGCTCGGAGAAACTGGCGGGGTTCAGCCAGCCAACCAGGTGTTTGAGCCGGGAGAGGTGGCCGGCATCCAGCGGGTCTTCGCCGCCGATGGACAGGCCGACGCCATGCACTGACATGGCAAAATCTTCGGCAAGGCGGCGCAGCTGCGCAAGCGGGCGGCCGCCATCCCCCATGTAGTTTTCGGCGTGGATTTCCAACCATTTGACAGTGCCCGGATCCGCAGTGATCGGGGTGAAATGCTGCGGCTTGTAGCCAACGCCGGGGGCGGCGGGCAGCCTGTCATGTGATGCGGCGTCAAGCATGGGAAGTCCTGTGTCCGGAGGCAAAAGGGGCGGGAATTCAAACTCCCGCCCCCGGATTCAAGCGGCCCTTATGCCGGCTGGTCGCGCTCCAGCGGCTCCAGCGAGCCTTTGCGCTCGGTGCCGTCAGCCATGGCCGGCAGCTCAAGGCCAGTACAGGTGCCGGCGTCAACCAGCGTCCAGGCGTTGCCCTGATAGTCGGTGGTCGAGGTGCCCGCGCAGGTGGTGCCGGGGCCGGCCGCGCAGTCGTTCTGGCCAGCCAGCGAAACGCCGTAGCATTTTTCCTTGGTGGCGGCGGCAGCGGGCATGGTCGAAGCAGCGGTCAGAGCGGCGGCGACGGCGCCGGCGACGGCCAGGGATTTTGCGGTATTCGACATCTCGTGAATTCCTTTCGGGTTAACATGCGGTGTCGTGATGACAGGCAAAGCCTAACCCGCGGTTTCCGGGAATTTAAGTCACGACCCCGTGTCTCACGCCGGCGTCAGGCTATGTGAGGGCGGCCAACTGCATAGAGCGTTGGTTTCAGGGGCTTTTGCCGGCCTTTGAAACAAAACGGCCCCCGAATGGGGGCCGCTGATGCTGATCTTGCGGGGAAATGTTACAGAAGGTCCGGCGGGGTTGCTTCCTCCGCCAGCGCCTTTGTAACATTTTCCAGGGAGTCGACCTTGGTCTGCTTTTCGCCAAGACGGCGGACGGAGACGGTGCGCTCCTCCACCTCGCGGTGGCCGACGGCGAGGATGACCGGCACCTTGCCGACCGAATGCTCGCGGACCTTGTAGTTGATCTTTTCGTTGCGGATGTCGGCCTCGGCGCGCACGCCTGCCTGTTTCAGTTCCGCGACGACCTCCTGCACATAGTCATCCGCCTCGGAGGTGATCGAGGCGACAACCACCTGCCGCGGCGCCAGCCAGAACGGCAGCTTGCCTGCGTGCTCTTCGATCAGGATGCCGATGAAGCGCTCGAAGGAGCCGAGCGTTGCGCGGTGCAGCATCACCGGGCGGTGCTTGGCGCCGTCCGGCCCGATGTAGGTGGCATCCAGGCGCTCGGGCAGCACGAAGTCCACCTGCAGGGTGCCGCACTGCCAGTCGCGGCCGATAGCGTCGGTCAGCACGAACTCCAGCTTGGGGCCGTAGAAGGCGCCTTCGCCGGGGTTCAGCTCATAGGCGCAGCCCGCGGCCTCGGTTGCGGCCTTCAGGGCTGCCTCGGATTTGTCCCAGACCTCGTCCGAGCCGGAGCGTTTTTCCGGACGGTCGGAGAATTTGACCGAAAACTTCTCGAATCCGAGGTCCTTGTAGATGGTGGACAGGAAGTCGATGAACTTCTTGGTTTCCGCCTCGATCTGGTCTTCGGCGCAGAAAATATGCGCGTCATCCTGGGTAAAGCCGCGCACCCGCATGATGCCGTGCAGCGCGCCCGAAGGCTCATAGCGGTTGCAGGAGCCGAATTCGGCCATCCGCAGCGGCAGGTCGCGGTAGGACTTGAGGCCCTGGTTGAAGATCTGCACGTGGCAGGGGCAGTTCATCGGCTTCAGCGCGTTCACGGCCTTTTCGCGGGCGTGTTCCTCGTCGACTTCGACGATGAACATGTTTTCCTGGTATTTCTCCCAGTGGCCCGAGGCCTCCCACAGCTTGCGGTCGACGACCTGCGGGGTGTTCACCTCGACATAGCCGCCGCGGTCCTGCTGGCGGCGCATGTAGTCCTGCAGCTGGGTGTAGATCTTCCAGCCGTTCGGGTGCCAGAAGATCTGGCCCGGCGCCTCTTCCTGCATGTGAAACAGGTCCATCTCGCGGCCCAGCTTGCGGTGGTCGCGCTTGGCGGCCTCTTCCAGCATGGTGAGGTGGGCCTTCAGCTTTTCCTTGCCGGTGAAGGCGACGCCGTAGATCCGCTGCAGCATCGCGCGCGAGCTGTCGCCGCGCCAGTAGGCGCCGGCGATCGACATCAGCTTGAAGGCATCGCCCGGCAGCTGGCCGGTGTGCTGCAGATGCGGGCCGCGGCAGAGATCCTGCCAGTCGCCGTGCCAATACATCCGCAGCGGCTCATCGCCGGGGATGCTTTCGATCAGCTCGACCTTATAGGGTTCGCCCAAGTCGGTGTAATGCTGGATTGCGCGGGTGCGCTCCCAGACCTCGGTGCGGACCTCATCGCGCTTGTTGATGATGTCCTTCATCTTTTTCTCAATGGTGCCGAGGTCTTCGGGGGTGAAGGGCTCAGCCCGGTCGAAATCGTAGTACCAGCCGTTTTCAATCACCGGGCCGATGGTGACCTTGGTGTCGGGCCAGATTTCCTGCACCGCGCGCGCCATCACATGCGCCAGGTCATGGCGGATCAGCTCGTTGGCCTGGGCCTCGTCCTTCATGGTGTGGATGGCAATGGTGGCGTCGCCTTCAATGGGCCACTGCAGGTCCCAGTGCTGATCATTGACGGTGGCGGAAATGGCCTTTTTGGCCAGCGAGGTGGAAATGCCGGAGGCCACCTGCGCAGGGGTTACGCCTGCGTCATAGGATCGTGCATTGCCATCGGGGAAGGTGAGAGAGATTTGGGCCATTGTCTGGCTGCTCCTCGTCGGTTTGGCGCCCACAGAACGCCCGGTTGCGGGTATGTGTTTGGTCCGCGCGTTTTGCGGTCAAAGCGGGGGCAAGTCAAGACGGGTTTGCATGCCGCTGCAATTGCCCCGGAATTTTCCATTGTGTGCCTGTGCATGCCATTGCACATATGTGTATACAGGTAAGCAATTGAAAAGTAACAAAAAAATATTGCAATGCAAAACGGCTTGGGGCAGGGTGGCCAGAAGATCTGAACCCATGGACATACCCGGAGGAGTGTTCCGATGACCCGCCCGAACCCGAACTTTGACCTGACGGTTGAGGATGTGGACCTGATTGAAACCGCGCTTTGCCAGTCACAGAAGATCCTGGCGCAGCGCCGCCTGTCTTACGAGCATTGCGCGCATGTCGAGGGCGGGCCGAGCGGTGAAAAGGCGCTGCGGGTTGGAGAGACCTTGAGCCGGATTCAGGAACTGCTTGGGCGCTTGAGTACTCAGAAAACCGTTTCCAGCCCGGCTGCAAGCGTTTCGTGACCGCGTCCAGCGGGGTTTTCTGAACGCGGCTGCAAAGCGAAAAGAGGCGAGGGGCCGGCCCCTCGCGCTCCCCGGAGTATTTTAGACCGGAAAGTAGCCGGATCAGTTCGATGCGAAGGCGGGGACGCCTTCGCGAATCACGGCGGAATAGTCCGGGGTCACGCCGTGGGCCTGGGCGATCGGGGTGATGCTGCCCAGGGCGCGCAGCTCGCCGATTGTGCGGGTCTGGTCGAGCACACCTTGTTCCCATGCGTAATCCGGCAGGTAGCCATTGGCCAGAACCCGCCAGTCCAGCGGCACTTCGTCCGCAAAGGCGCGGATCATTGTCATCACCACGGTGGAGCAATTGGTGGTGAGCGAATTGTACCACTCTGGCCGGGCGGCAAGGCTGTTGGCGGCGTCGACATATTGCATCAGCAAGGTGCGGGCGGTTTCGGGGCTGACGTCAATGCGGAACAGCTGCACGTTTTCGCCGCGGGCGTTGGTGCGGGTTCCGATCACGTCGCGTTCATCGGCGGCCAGGATCACCAGGGTGTTGGACTTGAACAGGTCGGCAATGGGAGAGAAGCCGCCGCCGGCCTGGCGCCGCACCTCAACCGACCAGGCGATGTGATCGCCGTTTTCAAAGCCGAAGCTGACGATCATATGCGCCATTTGCGGCCCGGCCCAATAGGACATGAACAGATCCACCGTGTCGAGCGCGGTCAGGTCATAGCTGCGGGTCTCCCAGCGTTCGCTGTAGTCTTCTGGCGTCTGCCAGGCAAAGTTGCGCACATCCGTAAGCGTGAGCGTGTTGCCGTCAACCTGGCCGGTAACCTGGCGGGCCACGTCGGGGGACCAGTTGCGTTCGGAAGGCGGCACGAGGGTGGACCACCACAGGATCACCGCGGCCAGTGCCAGGGTGAATGCGGCCAGCGCACGCAAGGCACGCCTGCGGAGCAGCCCGGCGATGACGGCAAGGCCGAACAGGGTGAATCCGCCTGCCAGCAGGCCGCGCGGTATCGGGCCGAAGGGCAGCCGGTACCACAGCGCCAAAGCCGCCCAGGCGGTGGCCAGGGCGACGGCCAAAATGGCGGCGGCGATCACAGCGCCTTTGATGAGTCTGAACATGCCCTGGGTCCCTTGAAAATTTTTGCGGACCATAAGGAGGCAGGCGGGGGGCTTGCAAGCAGGGAGTGCCGGCGCTTGCGGGGCAGGCGCCGTCATGCCACATTTCAGGAAAAAGGACAGGAGACCAGCGACATGCCCGCCACATCTTTCCTCGAGACCGCCCAGGGCCGCAGGATTGCCTATCACAAGAGCGACGGGCAGGGGCCATGCGTGGTGTTTCTGGGCGGGCTGAAATCCGACATGGAGGGCACCAAGGCGGTGCATCTGGAAGCCTGGGCCAAGGCGCGCGGTCAGGCCTTTCTGCGGTTCGACTATTCCGGCCATGGTGAAAGTTCGGGCACGTTTGAGGAAGGCTGCATCGGCGACTGGCACGAGGATACGCTGGAGGCGGTGGCGCATCTGACCGATGGGGACATCGTCCCGGTGGGGTCATCGATGGGCGGCTGGCAGGCGCTGCTGCTGGCGCGGGAGGTGCCGGAGCGGATCAAGGGGATGGTCACCATCGCGGCGGCACCGGATTTCACCGAGGACGGGTACTGGGCCAATTTTACGGACGCGCAGAAGGCCGAGCTGGAAGCCCAAGGCTATGTGGAGCTGCCCAGCGATTACATGGAGCCCTATCATGTCTCCAAGCGGATGATCGAAGACGGGCGCCAGCGGCTGGTGCTGCGCTCGCCCTTGTTCCTGCCCTTCAGGACGCGTTGCCTGCAGGGTACGGCGGATACCGCCGTGTCAACCGGGACCGCGCTGCGGCTGCTGGATCATGCCGCCTGTGCCGACATGCGGCTGACCCTGGTCAAGGACGCCGACCACCGGTTCTCGGATGAGGCTTGCCTGACAATGATCGAAGACGCCGTTCTGGACATTCTGAGCGGGGATTGAAGCGGCGGGTACTGTGCATAGGGCAGTCCGGTTGTTGAAATGATTTTGCAGGAGCGGCGGCAGGGTATCGCGGCGGCGCTGCGGATGTGGTTGCAGAGGCATGGGATTGACTGATGGAACAGAGGGTAAGCCTGATTACGCTGGGTGTGCCGGATATGGAAATGGCGGCTGCCTTTTACGAAGCACTGGGGTGGCAGCGTGCTGAAAGCCCGGACGGGGTGATTGCCTTTGATCTGATCTCCCAGACCTTGGGGCTGTATCCGCTGGCGGCGCTGGCGGCTGAGACGGGTCTAGCAGAAGCAGAGCTGGGCACCGGTGCGGTGACGCTGAGCCACAACACCCGCAGCAAGGAGGACGTGGCTGCGCTGCTGGCGGCAGCAGAGGCGGCTGGCGCCGAAGTGCTGAAGCCTGCGCAGGATGTGTTCTGGGGCGGGCATCACGGCTATTTCCGAAGCCCGGACGGGCACATCTGGGAAATCGCGTTCAACCCGTTTTCAGAACTGGCCGCCAATGGCGCCTTTTGCTGGAACGGCTATTAGGCGAGGCACCGCGGCGGCAGCAGCTTTCTAAATCCTCGCAGCCGGGAAGTTTTTCTTGATCCCGGGGGCTGTTCTCCGCAGTGTTAAGGCAACGGGTGGCAGGCAAACCGCGAGGGCAGGATATGCCTTATGACCAGCAACCGTGCCGGGAACCTTTGGTTCTGCTGCCGGGGATAATGTGCGACGGCCGGATTTTTGACGCTCAGGTCAGGAGTTTTTCCGGCAGTATGCCCGTGATGGTGCTGCCGCTGGCGGGCGGCGACACGGTGGAAAAGATTGCCGCCCGGATGCTGGCCCATTTGCCGCCGCGGTTTGCCCTGGCAGGCGTGTCGCTGGGCGGGATCGTGGCGATGGAGCTGCTGCGCCGCGCCCCTGAACGGATCAGCCGGCTGTGCATCATGGGCGCGAACCCGCTGGCGGAAACGCCGGAGCAGGCCGCCGACCGGGAACCGTATATCATAGCAGCCCGGACCGGACGGCTGCAGGATGTGCTGCGCGAGACGCTGCCGCTGGAGGCGCTGGCGCCGGGGCCGGGCAGGCTGGAAGTCCACAACCTGTTCTGCCAGATGGGGATGGAACTGGGGCCGCAGATGTTTGTGGCGCAGGCCCGCGCGCTGCAGCGGCGGCTGGATCAGCAGGCGACAATGCGGCGGGTGCATGTTCCGGCGCTGGTATTGGCCGGGGAGCATGACACGATCACCCCGGTCGCCAAACTGCAGGTGCTGGCGCAGCTGATCCCGGATGCGCAGCTGCAGGTGATCGCCGGGGCCGGGCATTTGCCGGTGCTGGAGCAGCCCGACGCCGTGAACCGGGCGCTGCTGCACTGGCTGGCCGTGCCGGTGTCCTAAGAGTAAAGTTTTGCGCGCTGGTCTTTGCAGAGCAATTCGGGCTCGGCCACCGGTTTGCCGGTGGCTGCATCGAAGAACGGCGTTTCCCGCCAGCGGCCGGACAGGCGCGACGTGATCATCCGGCTGAGAATGCCCCAGGCCAAGACCCCGCCGCCCTTGGTCCGGGTCTGTTTGCCGGTAACCGGGAGGAAGGCCTTGGCGCGGATTTTGCCAAGTGCGGATGTGTCCTGAAACAGGTCTGCCCGCATCCCGGCAAAGGGCAGCGTGGGCTTGGCCAGGGTGTTTGCAAACGGCGTGCCGCAGCAGGATGCGTACCAGCGCAACGGCCCGCGCGGTCCAAAGCGCAGCGCTTTCAGATGCGCGGCGCCCTGGGTGATGGTGATGCTGTCCGGCGCCAGCTGGAACAGGTCGACCGGATCCGGCGCCGGGTCGGGGCGGCCGTGGTGCAGCTCATTGGCGCGGCAGTCGGCGCAATAGCAGACAACACGGGTGCCGTCTTTGATGCCCTGCGCTGACACTTCGCCGCGCAAGGCCCCGCAATTGCAGGAAAACGCCAGCCCGTCCCCCATGCTGTCAGGCAGCCGTGTTCTTGTTGGCAGGCTTGCGGCCCGGTTTCCGGCGGCTGTTGGCGTTCATGAAATCGATCACCAGCGGGCGGATGTTGTCGCGCCAGCTGCGGCCGGCAAAGATGCCATAGTGGCCCGCGCCCGGCTCCAGGTGGCTGGCTTTCATGCTGTCAGGCAGGCCGGTGCAAAGATCCAGCGCGGCGACGCATTGGCCGGGGGCAGAGATATCATCCTTGGCGCCTTCGACAGTCTTTACCGCCACATTGGTGATTTTGCCGATGTCGACCTTGTGGCCATTCACAACGAATTCGTTGCGGGCGATCTCGCGTCGTTTGAAGACGCGCTCGACAGTGGACAGGTAGAATTCCGCGGTCATGTCCATGACAGCCAGATATTCGTCATAGAACCGGTTGTGGGCGTCGTGATCCGACGCCTCGCCGCGGGACACGCGCTGGATCTGGTCCACGAAGGCCCTGGAATGGCGTTCGCCGTTCATCGACATGAAGGAGGCCAGCTGCAACAGGCCCGGATAAACTTTGCGCCCGACGCCTTTGTTTTTGTAGCCGACCCGCTGGATCATGGTTTCCTCCAGCTGGCCCATGGTGACGCGGCGGCCGAAATCGGTGACCTCGGTCGGGGTGGCGTCCGGGTCCACCGGGCCGCCGATCAGCGTCAAGGATGACGGCTGCGCCTTGGGGTCCTGTTCGGCCAGATAGGCGGTGGCGGCGAGGGTCAAGGGAACCGGCTGGCACACCGCGACAACATGGGTGTCCGGCCCCAGTTCGCGCATGAAGTCGACGAGGTAAAGCGTGTAGTCCTCGACATCGAATTTCCCTGCGGAAACAGGAATGTCGCGGGCGTTATGCCAGTCTGTCACGTAGACTTCACAATTGACGATCAAGCTTTTGACCGTGGACCGCAGGAGGGTGGCGTAATGGCCGGACATCGGGGCAACCAGCAGCACCTTGCGCGGCTGTTCTTCGCGTCCGTTTACCTTGAAATGGATCAAATCGCCGAACGGCCGTTCGACCACAGTGGTGATGTCCACCAGATGGTCCTTGCCGTCTTCGCAGGTGAAAGTGCGGATGCCCCAGTCCGGTTTCACCACCATTCGCTGGTAAGTACGTTCCGTTACTTCACCCCAGGCGGCCATCCAGCTGAGAGCAGGGTTTGGCAAGGCGGAAAAGACCGGGTAAGATGCCATGGAGAGCGCGGTGGCGCCCAACCATTGGTTGGTGTTCCGGACTGTCTCCATCAGATCGTAGGTCATCATGTATCGCATGCGTGTCTCCTTCGGGCTTTGCCCCTGCGTCATCGGACCATCAAATCCGGAACATTGGACCAATCGCCGCTTCGCCCTGAAAAATGCAGAAGAGTATTCTGCATAGCAGAAAGCCTATGAGGGATTCATTTATATGACAACTAGTGACGAATTTTCCGCAGTGGCCAGTTCTGAGAGCATTGAAAAGCTTAAGGAAAACATGAGCCGTGTCGAGGAGCTGAGCAAGCGTCTGGCGGATGTCATGTCCCGGAAGGTCCCGCATAACCCCGCTTTGGACGGTCCGAATCAAGAGCTTTATGCACGTGCAGCAACCGCCTATTGGACAGAGGCGATGCAAAACCCCGCCAAGATCCTGGAGCAGCAGATCGGGTACTGGAGCAAATCGGTGCTGAATTTCGCCGAAGCGCAGAAGGCCCTGGCCGGACAATTGGACAGCACCGATGACGGCGGCCCCGCGGACCGCCGTTTTTCGAATCCTCTGTGGGAAAGCAGCCCGTACTTCAATTTTGTGAAGCAGCAATACATAACCAACGCCGATGCGATCCGCAAAGCGGTGCAGGATGCGGGCGAATTGGACGGCAAGGACAAGCAGCGCCTGACATATTTTGCCGACCAGATCATCGAGATGATGTCGCCGACCAATTTTCTGCCCACCAATCCGGATGCGCTGGAAAAGGCTGTAGCGACCGAAGGCCAGTCGCTGATCGACGGGCTGGAGAACCTGGTCACAGATCTGGAAGCCAACAATGGCGAACTGGTGGTGCGGCTGGCGGATGAGAGCGCCTTTGAACTGGGCGGCAATATCGCCACCACGCCTGGCGATGTGGTCTACCGCAACCGGATGATGGAGCTGATCCAGTACAAACCGGCGACGGAAACCGTGCACGAGACTCCGATTGTGCTGTTCCCGCCCTGGATCAACAAGTTCTACATCCTCGATCTGAAGGCGCAGAACAGCATGATCAAATGGGTGACCGAGCAGGGCTATACCCTGTTCGTCGTCTCCTGGGTCAATGCGGATGCCAGCCATGCCGATGTGGGGATGGAAGATTACATGCAGGAGGGCATCCTGACCGCGATTGAAACGGTCAAGGAGATCTGCAAGGTCAAACAGGTGAACGCTGTAGGCTACTGCATCGCCGGCACCACGCTGAGCCTGACATTGTCGCTGTTGAAACAGCGCGGCGACACATCGGTGAAATCAGCGACCTTCTTTACCACCCTGACCGATTTCGGTGATCAGGGCGAGTTCACGCCGTTCCTGCAGAATGATTTCGTTGACGGGATCGAGGCGCAGGTGGAAGAGGATGGGCTGCTGCGCTCCTGGGTGATTGCGCGGACCATGTCGTTCCTGCGCTCCAAGGATCTGATCTATGGCCCCGCCGTCAAAAGCTACATGATGGGCGAGACGCCGCCGGCCTTTGATCTGCTGTATTGGAACGGCGATGGCGCCAACCTGCCGGGCCGGATGGCGGTTCAGTATCTCCGGGGCCTGTGCCAGAACAATGAATTTGTCCGCGAGGGGTTCGAGTTGATGGGCCACAAGCTGCATATCAGGGATGTGGACGTGCCGCTGATGTCGATCACCTGCGAGACGGACCATATCGCCCGCTGGAAGGACTGCTACCGGGGGGTGCAGCAGATGGGGTCGCGCAGCAAGAGTTTCATCGTGTCGGAGTCCGGCCATATCGCGGGTATCGTCAACCCGCCCAGCAAGAAGAAGTACGGCCATTACACCAATCCAGATCTGAAAGGCGACAGCGAGGCCTGGATGGAGGGGGCGGAATACCACCAAGGCTCCTGGTGGCCGCGCTGGAACGATTGGCTGAAGAAGCGGTCCGGCAAGCAGGTTCCCGCCCGCGAAGCCGGGGATTCGGGGTATCCCTCTTTGATGCCTGCCCCTGGGTCCTATGTCAGGGTCAAGGCAAGCCGTTGATTTTACGGGATTTGTGATTTTTTTCTGCACCGCAGCATTAAAAACCTTGAAATGCTGCGGTGCAGAAAGCATATTCTTCTCATGCTAAGAGCGCAGGATGGTCCTGCTGCAGCTTTCTGAGGAATTAGAACTATGGCAAAGACCCAAGACTTCACCGCGATGATGAAAGACTTCATGGGCGCCTTCCCGGTCGACACCAAAGCGATGGAAGACGTTTTCAAGAACACCGCAGCCCTGAACGAGAAGCTGTCCGCCGTTGCGCTGGACGCTGCCGGCAAATCCGCTGAGATCTCGAACAAGTGGACCAAAGAAACCATCTCCAAGCTGGGCGATGTGTCCAAAGTCAAAGCCGACCCGGCCGACTATGCCAAAGCCGCAACCGATTTCGCCTCCGCTTCCGCTGAAGTGGCTGCTGAAAACATGGCTGCCTTTGCTGAGATCGCCAAGAAGGTCCAGATGGAAACCGTCGAACTGGTGATGGCTGCCGGCAAAGACATGGGCGAAGAAGCGACCGCAGCTGTGAAGAAGGCCACCGACGAAGTGACCTCCGCAGCGAAAAAAGCTTCTGCTGCTGCAAAGTAAGATCGATCACGGACCGGCCCTGGCTCTCCTCCCTGACGGAGCCGGACTGTGAGAAAAGGGCAGGCCGCAGGGCCTGCCCTTTTTGCTGTTCAGAGATCAGTCCGGCAGTCCGGCCCGCAGCAGCCCGTCGCAGTAATGCTCCAGATCGGCGGCTCTGACGAAGGGAAGGGTTTTGCTGATGCGGGCGACCGAAAACTCCGGCTCCAGGCCAAGGATGCGCCCGCATTGCCGCGCCGCCGCTGCCCTGTCTCCCAATTGTGCATAGCAGGCAGCCAGATGGCAGTGCGGGGCCGGAAAACCGGGAAACAGCCCGACAGCCTTGTTCACTTCTGAAATGGCTGGCAGGTATTCCCGGCACATGTACAGCGCCAGCCCCCTGAACCAGTGGAAGTAGGTTGGATGAAACGGGTTGCGGACAGAAGCTTGATCCAATTCGGCAAGGGCCTTTTCGGGCTGGCCCCGGTACACATAGGACAGACCGCGGAAGGCCATCGCTTCAGTGTCGTTCGGGTTCAGGGCAAGGGCGCGCTGGAAATGGTCTTCTGCCATGGGGAAATCTCCCTTGAACAGATGCATGATCGCCAGCCGGCGTTGCACGGCGCTGTCCAGCGGGTCGATACGGGCTGCCCGGCGCAGACAGGGGAAAGCCTGGTCCAGAGTGTCCTCGGGCGACAAGCCCCAGCCGCTCATCCATTCCACCAGATATGTGAGCGCCAATCCCGAATAGGCAGAGGGGTTCCCCTGGTCGCTGACACAGGCGGTCTGATACAGCTGCCGGCACCGATGCAGAGCGTCCCGGGTGTCGAGGGTCAGGGCTTTGGCCTGCAGGACCAGTTCCCTTGACGTCCAGGGGCCGCCGTTTGCCAGAACTTCGGCCGACATGCGTTTTGCGGTGGCCTGCAGCTGTCCGGCCAGGGTTTGGGTGATCTGCCGGGCCAAAGCGTCCTGACGGCTGAAGCCGGCTTCGTCGTCCAGATGGTATTGTTCACTGAACAGCGTCGTACCGCTGTAGCCATCTGCCAGCGAAACGGCGACCCGCAGTTTTCCAGGCCGCTGCCGCACCGTTCCTTCGGCCAGATAGCGGACGCCGAGTTCCACCGCCGCCAGAGATGTTTCTGATGCGCTGCTGGCAAAGCGGAATGCCGAGGTGCGGGATATGACACGCAGATCGCGGAACCGGGACAGGCCGATGGTCACGTCTTCGGTCAGGGTTTCAGCCAGACTGTCTGCTCCGGGTGCACCAGGGGATTTGTTCAGAAAGGGTAAAACTGCGATGGACACTTCGTAGGCGGGGCCTTCGGCTTCAAAGCGCGGCATCGGGTTTTCGGCTATTCGGAAGATCCGAACCGGGTCTGAGATATTGCGGATGACCTGCAGGCCAAGATCGTCAAAGGCCGCATTGATCCTGCCGCGGACCTGCTCTTGAACCGTGCCGGAAACGCAGATTTCACCGGGTCCGGCAAGGCTTTCGAGGCGGGCCGCGATATTGACACAGCTGCCGAACAGATCGCCCCCGGCAGCGATGACGTTTCCTGTGTGAATTCCCATTCTAAGGTGCAGATGGGGCGGCGGGCGGCTGGCAGCCGAGGCAGCGGTCCGCTTGGCAATCAGCAAGGCGGCTTTCACCGCTTGCACAGAGGTCCCGAACTCCAGCAGAAAACCGTCGCCCAGTGTTTTGACAAGCTGACCTGAATACTGATGAGCCACAGGCACCACGATGTCGTCCGCAAGACGGCGAACCGCGGCAACCGCCTCCGATTCGCCGGTTTCAACCAGCGCGGAAAACCCGGCCACATCAGCAATTAGTACAGCAGCTTGTCTTTGTCTGTCCCCTTGGTCAGCCATCATTCCCGCTACCACAGACTCAAAAGACCCTGACTGAAACATATCACATTGAGAGTCTATTGCGGCACCTCAAATGCAAAACGTTCGGTATTTGTTCATGAGGTCGCGTCCTGAAGTCAAAACTGCGCCTTGCGGAAGCTGCTGTGCTGCGGCTGCCAGCCGGCCATCCGGCGCAGTTTCCCGGAGTCCATTTGCTGATCCAATGTCGGGCCTGCGGCCCAATCGCCGTATTTGATCAGCACATGCTTCAGGCTGCGCACAACATAGCTGGCGTCATGGCCATGGCGCCGGGCAATCTCGCGGGTGATCTCAGCCACGGGAACGCCGGTTTCAGCACTGGCGTTGAAATGGCCCTTGAGCCGGGGGTGTTCCATCAGCAGCCGGTAGGCACGGGCAAGATCCGCACGTTCGACCAGAGGCCAGCGGGTTGCGACGCTGCCCCAGATCTCGAACGGAATCTTCTGCCGGGCGGCCTCCAGATAACGGGAGAAGGCGCCGCCTTCCGGGTGGTACACCATCGCCGGATGGATCACAGCGGTGGAAAGCGCCGGGGCAGCAAGCGCTGCACGGGCATTCGTCTGCATCCAGGCAAAGGGTTTGAGCGGCCGCATCGGGCTGGCTTCATCGGCGATCCGGTTGCCGGTGGCGCCGTACAGCCAGCAACCGCCGGTATAGATCAGCCGCAGCGGCGCTGGGCGCATGGCCGCCTGACGCAGAATAGCAGCCATGGCGGTTGTGTCCGCCTCGGCCATATCGGTGCCGAATGTGGCCGCCAGCTGGATTAACCCGTCCACGCGGGAGATCTCGCGGGCCCAACTGCCGGGGTGGCGCAGATCACCGCGCAAGGGCCGGGCACCCAATGCCGCCAGTTTGCGGTCCGAGGCATCCGAGCGGCTGAGACCGGTGACCTCATGCCCGTGCCGGACCAGGTCTTGGGTGACGGCGGTGCCAATGGATCCGGTGCCGCCGAGAATCAGGATTTTCATGCCCCGCGCTTTCCTGCTGCAGTTTCTGGTGCGGGATCCTCTGTAAAATCTCAAGCCGGGTTGAGGTCAAGCGTCTTGGCTGCAGTCGCTGCAGGGGGGCAGGAACAAATGTTGCCGAAAACACGCGGAGGCTTCCCTTTTGTTCTGCGCTGGCATAGGCTTTGCTGCAATGCGTCATGACCGGGGAGGGATTACATGGCAGAACAGGACAAACCCTTGCTGATCAAGCGGTACGCGAGCCGCAGGCTTTATAACACCGAGACCAGTGATTACGTCACGCTGGAGGATATCGCGGGGTTCATCCGGGAAGGGCGCGAGGTGCAGATCGTTGATCTGAAGACCGGCGACGACCTGACACGGCAGTACCTGTTGCAGATCATTGCTGAGCATGAAAGCCGCGGCGAGAATGTGCTGCCGGTGAATGTGCTGAACGATCTGGTGCGCAGCTACATGGTGCCCGGCGGCGGGGTGATGCCGCAGTTCCTGCAGTCTTCTTTTGATATGCTGCGCGAAAGCCAGTCAAAGATGATGGAAAACATGAGCGCGATGAACCCGATGGTGAAGATGCCGGGGTTCGAAGCGATGAAGGCGCAGCAGGAAGCGTTTCTGAAGGCCATGACCGGCGGCCTTGGCGCGGCCGGCTGGACCGGCGGCGCGTCCGCGGAAGAGAAATCCGAAGACGGCGAGGATCTGGACGACATCAAGAAGCAGTTGGCCGAGCTGCAGGAAAAACTGTCGAAGATGAAGTAAGGCGATTGACAGCGCGGGGTCTTGATCAACGGGGGCACCCGTCTGGCCGCAACCAATCTGCGGCTGTATCTCATCCTTAAGCGTGGCACCGCGTTGCGGTGCCATTCTCTTTTCACTTCTTTTATCAGTGAGATTTGCAGCGCCTATGCGCGGCGCCGGGTACATGCGCAGTGCCGGGTATCAGACCCCGGATGCGGCGGTCAGGCGCGCGGTTTGATTTTCAGGATATTGTGCAGCCGGTGGTAAGGCGCGTTCCTGACGATTTCGTCCAAATCGCCGGTTTCCGGTTGCGGTTTGGAGCGATAGAACAAATAGACGCTGGCAGCAAAAGACAGGGTGCAGGCCCCGGTAATTGCGCTGACGATGACAGTTTCCAGTCCCATGGCTTCAATCATGCTGTTCTCCGGTTTCGGGTCCAATATAGGCATGGACCGCTGAAAATTCCATATCACTTCGCAGTGTTTGTGTGTTTTGCCGCTTCCAGCACGTGGCGGGCCAAGGTTTCTGCCGCCTCGCGCTCTTGTGCCTTGAGGCGCCGCCGCGTCCGCCCCCCGAGGCGGGAGGCGGTGGCGAAAATGAAGCCGGAAAAGGACAGCAGAGTGAGGCCGAAGGCCAGCCCGCCGGTCACGGTGCCGGCTATGGCGGCGGCGAAGCTGGCCAGCAGCGCGCCGGCGGCGAGCCGCTGCGACCATTGGCCGATGACCTGATCCGCATCCCGGACCTGGGCTTCGGCATCTCCGGCGCGGGTGGCAAAGGCGGTCAGCAAATCCGCCACCGTGACTCCGGTTTCCGGATCATTTGCGGCACCGATCGCAGCCAGAAGGGCCGCCCGTTCGCCGCTGCTGGCGGAAACCGCGCGCATGACCTGCATCAGCGCGTCCTCGCTGACGGGATCGCCCATGCCGAGCGCATTGGCCATTGCCACCAGGGCTGTGGCCGGGCGCCGGTCGAATTCGGGAAGCGGAGTCATGGCGGCAAACTGGACGGCACAGCCCTGGATTGCAATCACGAAAAGCCCCGGCGCAGGGCCGGGGCGGTCGCGTGGTCAGCTACTGGCGCTTTTCAGGCGGCTGCCCTGGCCATGGTTTCCTTGGCCGCAGCCAGCAGAATATCTGCAATCACATCCAGCTCGGCACGGGTCAGGCGCACCGGCAGCCGCACGTCGCAAGCCTTCATCAGCATGGCGCGGGTTTGCGGCAGCTCGGGCTGATCGCGCAGGAACTGCCAGTTCCAGAAGGCGCGGGCGTTGTCGCTGGAGAGGCCGAAGACCTGCACTTTGACGCCCTTGGCTTCTGCCGTGCTGGCAAAGGCGCGGGTTTGCGCCTCGCTGAGACCCGCCAGATTGAACTGGATCGAATCCGGCGCGCGGCGTTCAGGGGCAAGCGGCGCTGGCACGTCAAAATAGGGGGAGGCATTCAGACGCGCGGCCACATAGTCATGGTTGGCCAGCCCGTCGCGCACCCGGCGCGCCAGTTCCGGCAGCTGCGGGCGGATCACGGCTGCGGACAGATTGCTCATCCGCAGATTATATAGCGGCAGCTGGTTCTGCCACTTGGCAAAAGCCTGTTCCAGGTCCGGGGCATTTTCACCACGCGGGCCCTTGTGCTTTTTCCAATTATGCTCGTAAGCGCCGGACATGATGACGGCGCGGGCAATCAGGCCGGCGTCGTCGGTGATCAGAATGCCGCCTTCGCCGCCGTTGACCATTTTATAGGACTGGAAGGAGAAGCAGCCCACCTTGCCGATGGTGCCGATGTTCCGGCCGTTCCAGGTGGTGCCAAGCGAATGGGCCGCGTCCTCGACCACCGGGATGCCGCGGGCGTCGCAGAGCGCCATGATCGCGTCCATGTCCGAGGTGTGGCCGCGCATGTGGCTGATGATCACCGCCTGTACACTGTCCAGCTTGGCCTCGAAATCCGCCATGTCGATGCGGTAGTTTTCGCCCACCTCGCACAGAACCGGCACGCAGTCGGCGTGCACCACCGACGAGGGCACCGCGGCAAAGGTGAAGGCGGGGATCAGCACACGTGCATCGCGGGGCAGGCTAAGCGCCTTCAGTGACAGGAACAAGGCAGCGGAGCAGGAGGAGACTGCCAGCGCATATTTGCTGCCCAAGAGGTCTGCATATTCCTGTTCCAGCAGCGTCACAGGTGCGTTTTCCGGCGCAGTGTAGCGG
This sequence comes from Leisingera methylohalidivorans DSM 14336, assembly GCF_000511355.1. Taxonomy (NCBI): domain Bacteria; kingdom Pseudomonadati; phylum Pseudomonadota; class Alphaproteobacteria; order Rhodobacterales; family Roseobacteraceae; genus Leisingera; species Leisingera methylohalidivorans. The sequence continues at coordinate 1,262,143 of NC_023135.1, forward strand.
AACAGATCGCCCGACTGCATCAGGGCCTCAATGGCCTCACGGGCAGCTGCGGGAATGGGTTCAGCGTCATGAACATTGGGCGGCAAAGCCATATTTCAGAATCCCGAATTGTTTCTGTGGAAAATCTAAATATGGACACCGGAGATGCCAAGGGCCACCGCAGCGGAAATCGCCGCTGCAGGCGGAATTTCACAGAACTGTTGCGGAGTTGCGCGGAAACCGGCCTAGGGTCAGATCCCCAGCCGGTCCCGCAGGGAAAACCAGGTCATCGCCAGAGCCAGCAGCGGTGATCGCATCCGCGGCCCGCCCGGGAAACGGGGCGCGGGGACTTGGGCCAAGGTGTCGAAGCCCTCGGCCTGGCCCTGCAGGGCCAGCGCCATCAGCTGGCCCGCATGGGTGGCGGTGCCGACGCCGTGGCCGGAGTAGCCCGAAGCAGACAGGACATTCGGCGCTAGCCGCGCCAGATAGGGCATCCGCTTCATGGTGATGCCAAGGGTACCGCCCCAGGCGTAGTCGATACGGACGTCTTTCAAGTGCGGGAAAATCTGCTGCATCGGTTTGCGCACGGTGGAAGCGATGTCGGCAGGAAAGCGGTAGCCGTAGCTTTCGCCGCCGCCGAACAGCAGGCGCTTGTCATGGCTGAGGCGGAAATAGTTCACCACGAATTTGCTGTCTGCCACCGCCACGTCACGGGCAAGCACCCGCGCGGCATCCGCGCCCAGCGGTTCGGTTGCCAGGATGAAATTGTTGATCGGCATCACCCGCGCGGCGACTTGGCGGTTCAATCCGCCCAGGTAGCCGTTGCAGGCCAGGATCAGGTGTCCGGCTGTGACTGTGCCGTTTGCTGTCCGCACGCGGACTTGCGCGCCTTCCTGGATGTCCAGAACCTCGCTTTGCTCGCAGATCTGCGCTCCGGCGCCCGCCGCCGCCCGGGCCAGGCCCAGGGCAAAGTTCAGCGGGTGCAGATGGGCGGCCCCCATGTCCAGCGAGCCGCCCTTATAGGCGGGAGAGGGGCAGACGGCCTGCAGCCCGGCTTCATCCAGCGGCTGGATCTGATCGTAGCCATAGCGGTTCTGCAGGTGTTCGGCATAGGCCCGTTCATGGGCGGCTTCGCTTTTGGAAAAGCACGCATGGGCAATGCCGGGTTTCAGGTGGCAGTCGATTTTGTGACGGTCAATCAGCGCTTTGACCAGGTTTTTGGCGTCCTCGCCCAGCTGCCAGAGCTTTTGCGCTTCGGGCTCGCCCATCAGCGCTTCCAGCCCGTCCTGTTCCATCCTCTGGCCGCTGCCGAGCTGGCCGCCGTTGCGGCCCGAGGCGCCAAACCCCGCACGGTGCGCTTCCAGCACAACGACACGCTGACCGGCTTCGGCCAGATGCAGCGCAGCGGACAAGCCGGTATAGCCGCCGCCGACGATGCAGACATCCGCGGTCAGCTCCCCCGCCAGAGCCGGAAACCGCTCCATTGGGGTGGCCGTCGCTGCGTACCAGCTGTTTGGATAATGGCCCTTGCGGTCATTGGAATAGAGCAGGTTCATGCCCATCACGCACCTCTGTCGGTTACAGGCGCCCTTGCGGGCAGCCTGCACTTCATCTTTTCTTAAGTACTCAATTGCACTGGCGCTGCACCCAGGCGCAGCGCCGGAGGGCTTACACGTTCATCAGCAGATGTTCGCGCTCCCAGGGGGAAATCACCTGAAGAAACTCGTCATATTCCGCACGTTTCACGATGGAATAGACGCGGGCGAACTCCGGGCCCAGAACCTCATGCAGTTCGGTGGCCGCGTCAAACAGGTCCAGTGCCTGGCCCATCACTTGCGGGATATCGCCTTCGCCCTCATAGGCGTCGCCCTTGAACTGCTTGCGCGGGCGTTCCTCGTTGATCAGGCCGATGTAACCGCAGGCCAGCGACAGCGCGATGCCCAGGTAAGGGTTGCAATCCATGCCGGCGATGCGGTTTTCGACCCGCCGCGCCCCGGGACCCGACAGCGGGATCCGGATGCCGGTGGTGCGGTTGTCGCGTGCCCATTCCAGATTGATCGGGGCGGCGTGATCCTTCACGTAGCGGCGGTAGGAGTTCACATAAGGCGCCATCACTGCCAGGCCCGCCGGCAGATGGTTCTGAAACCCTGCGATGTAATTGTAGAACGCATCCGTCTCGCCGCCCTGCGGGCCGGAGAAGATGTTCTCGCCGGTTTCCATATCCAGAACCGAATGGTGGATATGCATGGCTGAGCCGGGCTCATCCTCGATCGGCTTGGCCATGAAGGTGGCAAAACAGTCGTGGCGCAGCGCCGCTTCGCGGATCAGCCGTTTGAAGTAGAAGACTTCATCCGCCAGTTTGACCGGGTCGCCGTGCAGCAGGTTGATTTCCAGCTGGCCGGCGCCGCCTTCCTGGGTGATGCCGTCGATTTCAAAGCCCTGGGCCTCGGCGAAATCATAGATATCGTCGATCACGGGCCCGAATTCATCCACCGCAGTCATCGAATAGGCCTGGCGCGCTGCCGCCGGGCGGCCGGAGCGGCCCATCATCGGCTTGATCTCATGTGCAGGATCAATATTGCGGGCGACCAGGAAAAACTCCATCTCGGGCGCCACAACCGGTTTCCAGCCCTTGTCATGATAAAGCTGCACAACACGCTTCAGCACGTTACGGGGGCTGAAAGGTATCGGTTTGCCTTCGCGGTCATAGGCGTCGTGGATCACCTGCAGCGTCCAGTCGCCGGTCCAGGGCGCGGCCGTGGCGGTGGACATGTCCGGCTTCAGCGTCATGTCCTTTTCGATCCAGCCATCTTCATCCGCGGCATCAGCCCAGTCCCCGGTGATGGTCTGGTAAAAGATGCTGTCAGGCAGATGAAAATAGTCGGTCTTTGCGAATTTGGATGCCGGTACCGCCTTGCCACGGGCGATACCGGGAAGGTCCGAGATAACGCATTCAACTTCGTCGAGACGACGGCCCTCCAGATAGGTTTTTGCTGCTTCGGGAAGGGCGTCGAGCCAGGCTGACATTAAGTCCTCTCTTTCCTGTAAAATTCTGCGAGGAAGGTTGCGATGTCTTGATTGTCCACGGGGGCGTCCAGTTCGGCGGCTGCACGGTCCAGCAGGCCGTCCGGCACCACGCCGCGGCCGCGTTTTTCGATCAGGCCGCCGACAAAGGCGCTGGAAAATTCGGGGTGGGGCTGCCAGGAGATGATGTGATCGCCATAGGCCAGGATGCCGTTCCGGCAGAAGTCGTTGCCGCCAAGCACGCGGGCGCCTTCCGGCAGTGCCACCACCTGATCCTGGTGCCAGGCATTAAGGGTCAGCTCGCGGCCGTCTACCTCATAGGTGACGCGGCCCACGGCCCAGCCGCCCTCGTATTTCTTCACCTTGCCGCCAAGCGCCTGGGCGATGATCTGATGGCCGAAGCAGATGCCGGCCAGGGGCTGTTTCCTGGTGTTGATCTCGCGGATCAGCGTTTCCAGCGGCGGGATCCAGGCGTGATCCTCATAGGCGCCGTGCTTGGAGCCGGTGATCAGCCAGGCGTCGGCGTCATCGGCGCTGTCTGGAAACACGCCATCCACCACCGCCCAGGTTTGAAATTCAAAGCTGTTGCCGTCCAGCATGTCGCGGAACATGCCGTCGTAATCTCCGAAAGGGCCGAACAGATCTTCGGGGGAGTGTCCAGTTTGCAGGATGCCGATTTTCATAAGTCACCAGATTTGATCAAATTGAGCCTAGCTGAGGGGGCTGGAGCAGGCAAGCCCCGGGGCAGGGCGGCGCTATACCGCTTCCAGCCAGGACAGCCAATGGCTCTCGCGGGGGCGCTCGGCAAAGCCTTTCAGCTCCTGCCGTTTGGTCATCACCAGGTTCCGGATGGCAAGTTCCGGCAGCACGCGGGCGATCAGCGGATCGCTTTCGAACCAGTTGATCGCGGTCTCCCAGTCGGCGGCCAGCTGCGGCAGGCCCTTGATCTCGTAGATGTTGCCTTCGGACGGGGCGGGGGGCTGCATCTGATCTTCGATCCCGGCCAGGGCAGAGCCAAGCACGGTTGCGAGCATCAGATAGGGGTTGATGTCGCCGCCGGCGACGCGGTGTTCGATGCGCCGCGCCTTGGGGCTGCCGCCGGGGATGCGGATGGCGGCGGTGCGGTTTTCATAGGCCCAGGCGGCACTGACGGGCGCATGGGCGCCGGGCACCAGCCGGTCATAGGAATTGCCGTGCGGGGCGAAGATCAGCGAGCTGGCGGGCATCGCCGCCAGACAGCCCGCCACGGCGTGCATCAGCAGGTCCGACCCCGTGTCGCCGCCGTTGTCAAAGACGTTGCTGCCGTCCTTGTCCTCGACCGAGAAATGCACATGCATTCCATTGCCGGCTTCTTGCGGATAAGGTTTGGCCATGAAAGTCGCCGCAAAGCCGTGTTTGCGCGCAAGCCCTTTTACCAAGGCCTTGAACAGCCAGGCATCATCTGCGGCGCGCATCGCCTCCTGATGGTTCAGGTTGATTTCAAACTGGCCCAGGCCCGCCTCGGAAATTGCCGACTGGGCGGGGATGCCCATCATCTCGGCACCGTCATAGAGATCGGTGAAGAAGTCATCAAAGGCGTCCAGTTCGGCCACTGACAGCACCGATTGCTGATCCAGCTCACGGCCGGTCTGCGGGTCGATCGGCGGTGACGGGCGGAGGCCGCTGTCATCCAGCAGGCTGAATTCCATTTCCGTCGCGGCCACGACGGTCCAGCCGCGCTCCGCATAGCGCGACAGCACATCGGCCAGAACGTGGCGCGGGTCGCCTAGGAAAGCAGAGCCGTCTTCCCAGTACATCGCCATCGGCACCAGCGCCGAAGCGCTTTTGAGCCAGGGCATCGGTACGGCACCGCGTTCGGTCGGCAGCATCACCCCGTCGGCGTCGCCGGTTTCAAACACCAGCGGGTTGTCTTCGACATCGCACCCCCAGAGATCGACATTGAGGGTGGAGATCGGCATCCGGGCCGCGCCGCTGTCCAGCTTGGCGGCCATGCCCGCAGGCAGGCGTTTGCCGCGCATTTGGCCGTTCATGTCACAGGCGGCAATGCGGATGGTCTTTAGTCCGGACAGGTCCATTGGAGGCTCCATGAATGCGTTGCGCCAACCCTAGCGCAGAGAATTCCATTCGCCAAGATAATTTGATCAAAAGTTTGAAGTGACGCTCCGGCGGCTTCATTTTCCGGAAAAAGCGCCCTGCGGTCAGAGGCCCAGAACGCGCCCGGTTGGATCCGGCGTTTCAAAAAAATGGCTCCCGAAGGAGCCATTCTGAATTCAGCGGATCAGGTTGAACCGCAACTTGGTCCGGCTGCGCCGCTCTTGCGGAAGGTGCCGGTTCAGCTGTTTGTTCACAAACCCGAACACGGAGATAACGACCAGTGTCAGCAGAATGAAATAGAAGGCCAGGATCGGGTAGGGGACAAATGGATTGAAGGTCTTGTCCGCGAAATAACTGGCGTAGTACAGCGCATCGCCCTTTTGCCGCCAGGCCGGAAAGCCTGAAAAGAACACCAGCGTGGTGGCGTGGAACAGGAAGATCGCCTCGTTGGTGTAGGCGGGCCAGGCCAGCCGCATCATGGTCGGGAAGGTGATCCGGCGGAACCGCGTCCAGCCGGACATGCCATAGGCGTCGGCCGCTTCGATATCGCCTTTTGGGATCGACAAGAGCGCGCCATGGAAGATCTCGCCTGAATAGGCCGCGGTATTGCAGAACAGCACGACCAGCGCGCCAAGCCAGGCCGAGGTGAAGGGATCAAAGAAGCTGGAGACGCTTTTGAGGCTGAGGAAGCAAGCGTAGGCAAAGAAGAACTGAATGAACAGCGGGCTGCCACGGAACACAAAGATGAACCACTCCGCCGGTTTGCGCCACAGCGGATTGGGGCTGGATTTGCCAACCGCCAAAGCGACGGCCAGGAAAAAGCCGGTCGTCAAAGCAACGATGCCGAAGTAAACATTCCAGATCATGCCGGAGCCGATCAGAGTGAAGTGTTCGCACAGGGTGTATTCGCCCTTGGGCAGCAGCCGTTCTCCAAAGCCCAGGGAGCGGAAGGCATAGGCCTGAATGGTTTCAACGCAACTCATGCCGCTGCCTTTCTCTGTGCTTCGCCTGCCGCGGTGGCCTGGCCCTTGGTCAGGCGCTTCATGATCCGGTCCAGGGCAACTTCGGAAACTTTGGTAAAGCAAAGGTAGAAGACCAGCAGCGCCGCAAAGTACCAGACGTGCCAGTTCGGGTGCGGGTAGTCGGTGAATCTGGCGGTTTTGGTGCCGCCCAGTTCCCGTGCCCAATAAACGATGTCCTCGACCCCTAGCAGAAACAGCAACGGGGTGGATTTGATCAGCACCATCCACAGGTTCGACAGGCCCGGAAGCGCATAGACCCACATCTGCGGCACCAGGATGCGCCAGAACGCCTGACGGCTGGTCATGCCATAGGCCTCGGCGGTTTCGATCTGGGCGTGCGGCACCGCACGCATGGCGCCAAACAGGACGTTGGCGGCAAAGGCGCCGAACACGATCGAGAAGGTCAGAACCGCCAAGAAGAATCCATAGGTCTCATGCACCCACTGCGGCGAGGTGGACAGTGGCAGTTTTGCTGCATCGCACACCACAAAGTCGATGCCGCGCCGGACCGGTTCGTCCCAGTCCGGGCATTTCACCTTGTGGCGCATCCACTCGAACGCCTGGTCGAGCGCGATGACGAAAAACAGGAAGAAGGCAATATCGGGCACGCCGCGCACAATGCTGGTATAGCCGATCCCGAACCAGCGCAGCGGCGGGATCTTGGACCGTGCGGCACTGGCAGCGCCGAATCCGAACAGCAGCGCGACCGGTGCGGTGATGGCCAGCAGGGTCAGGACCACAAAGACCGAGAAATAAAGGTTCAAATGCTTGCCGGTGGTCAGGTAGCAGCTGAGCCAGCTCAGCCCCTCAAGCGTCGATGGGTCCGTGCAATAGGAAAACATAGGTGAGCCTGTCTTTTTCTGTTCACGCCCGGCGCGCGGCACCGGATGAGAATGAATGAGGCCCGCGCGCCGCAGCGGCGGGCCTGCAGATCCTGAAACAGGATCAGATTACCACTGGGAAGAGACTTCCCATTTGGCGATCAGTTCGTTCAGCGAGCCGTCGTCTTTCATCGTCTGGATCGCCGCGTCGAACGTGCCGCGCAGTTCAGCGTCGGATTCGCGGAATCCCATGCCAACGCCGCCGCCGAGCGCTTCGGTGCGCTCCAGCATCACAAGGTCATCGCCAACCACAGAGTCGAGGAAGCTTTTGTCGGCCAGAACCGCGTCAGCTTCACCGTTGCGCACAGCGGCGACGGTTTCTTCCGGGGTGGAGAATTCGACCAGGGTCCAGCCCTGCTCGGCAACAAAGGCGGCCTGAATGGTGGTCGCCTGGGCTGCAATCACGCCGCTTGCCAGGTCAACGTCTGCCGACTGCGCGACATAGGCGGACGGATCCGGCGGCGTGTAGGGCTGGGTGAAATCAATGACTTCGTCACGCTCGTCGGTGATCGACATGCCGGCGATGATGGTGTCGTAGTTGCCGGAGACCAGGTTCGGAATGATCGAATCCCAGTCGTTCTTGACCCATTCGCAGGTCAGTTCGGCACGCTTGCACAGCTCGTCGCCCAGTTCACGCTCGAAACCGTCGATCTCGCCAGCGTCGTTGACGAAGTTCCACGGCGCATAGGCGCCCTCGGTGCCCAGGCGCACAGTGTCCGCCAGGCCCATGCTCGCGGTCAGCGCCAGGGCGGCGGTGCCAAGGATCAGTGACTTCATGAGTTAACTCCCGTTCTGTTTTGTTATTGGACGTGTTTGTTATTGCTCAATGCGCGTGGCGGGTCGAGGACAGGAATGCGCGCAGCCGCTCAGAGCGGGTGCCGCCAAAGACTTCGTCCGGGGTTCCTTCCTCCTCGACCAGACCTTGGTGCAGGAAGACGACGTGGCTGGAAACATCCGCCGCCATGTTCATATCATGGGTCACGATCAGCATGGTGCGGCCCTCTGCAGCGAGGTCCTTGATCACCTTGACAACTTCCTGCTCCAGCTCAGGGTCGAGTGCGGAGGTGGGTTCGTCGAACAGCAGTGCTTCGGGTTCCATGCACAGCCCGCGGGCAATTGCAGCGCGCTGCTGCTGACCGCCTGACAGCTGCGCCGGGTAGACGTCGCATTTGTCCCCGATGCCGACCTTAGCCAGGTAATGGCGGGCTTTCTCCTCCACCTCGGCCCGGTTGCGGCCCAGCACGGTGACCGGGGCTTCCATCACATTCTGCAGAATGGTCATATGGGCCCACAGGTTGAATTGCTGGAACACCATGGACAGGTTGGTTCGGATTCGCAGGACCTGTTTGGCGTCCGCCGGGCGGCGGTGCGGTCCCACGCCGGACCAGGTGATCGGCTCGCCCTTGAACCGGATTTCGCCTTCCTGGCTGTCTTCCAGCAGGTTGCAGCAGCGCAGCAGGGTAGACTTTCCTGATCCCGAAGACCCGATCAGCGAGACCACGTCGCCCTTGTGGGCGGTGATATCAACGCCTTTGATCACTTCCAGCTCGCCATAGGATTTATGCAGGCCGCGGATTTGCAGAACGGGCGAAGTATCGGTCAAGGCGTTTTTGTCCCTGTAAGTGGAAATTCGTTCTTATTGGACCGAAAAAAAGACCGAATGCAACGTTCAAACCGCACAAGCCGGCACTGCGGGTGCCAAAGTGACGGGGGGATCCGCCATTTCGGAAGGGAACGCAGCATCAGTTAAGCAGCACGGATGCGCTGTTCGGTCAGCACCGGCCCCGGCGGGGTTGGCACCGCCAAGTAGTCACTTGGGGCAATCTGCACCAGCCCCTTCAGATGCAAGAGGTTCCTGGTGTCTTCGTCCAGCCCGCGGATTGCGGCTTCGATGGCAGCAAAAAGCGTCTGCGGATTCTGGCCCAGGGCGGTGATATAGGGCAGGGCGGGCGTCGGTTCAGTGCGTTCAATTTCGGTCAGGCCTTCGGCGAACCCGTCGTGCGCCTTGACCAATTCCCAGGTCAGCGCGTCCAGTGCAGCGAAATCGGCCCGGTCTTCGGCAACGGCCTGGGCCGACAGGCTGTGGCCGCCGGTTTCCACCAGCGCTCCTGGCAGGATGCTGCGGTCGTGCATATGCACCATCGGTGCGGCCCAGCCGGATTGCGATAACCCTTCGTTATAAGCAAAGCGGCGGCCGGCAAAGGCTGACAGCGGCTGACCTGCGTCCGCACTGCGGGCAATGAAGACGCTGTTGTAATAGCCCGCCGGGCAGCCGGGTAGGCCGTAGTCCGGGGTGCCGGCCAGCTCCACCTCGCCATATAGCCGGGTGCGGTACGGGCAGCCGCAGGTCTGTGACAGCAGCAGCTCCGGTGATTTCCAGACCTCCCAGAAATCGGCGCCGCGGGTCAGCTGGTCCGGCCCGCGGCCCAGATGGGTGCGGATCAATGCCCAGAACCGGTCGTTAGCCTCGGCCGTTTCCGGGCGGTCATACATTCCAAGATGAGCAATCATAATGCAGCCTCTGCCCGTTTGCGCGCCCTGGCGCTGTCCACATCCGAAACCCCAAGCAGGCTGGATGACAGCCGCAGCAGAGCATCTTCATTTGCATCGCGTCGGCCGTCGGCCAGGGCCACCTGCCACAGCGCCTCGATCACGCCGATCCTGTCCTCATAGGCCACGGCATCCTTGATCGCGCGGGTAAAGCGCACCGTGTCCGGGGCCTCGGCCTCCATCGCTTCAGCCTGTTCGCGCAGGATCAGCGCGCCGCCGGTGTCCAGCCCATAGCGGGTGGCCAGTATCCGGTCGATCCGGTCCTTTTCCACTTCGGAGTAATTGTGGTCAGAGCGGGCGATCCGCACCAGCAGCGCGGTCAGGGCAAGCCGCGCGCCCTCATCATCCAGCGGCGCAGGCCCAGGCTCCAGCAGCCGCTGCAGAAGCTCCTTGAACATCAGCTTTCCTCCGCTGTGCCGCTGAATTTCTCAACCGCGCGGGCGCGGGCTTTCTGGCTGTCGGCATAGGACAGGCCCATTGCCTTGCGGGCCTCTTCGACGATGGTGACTTCACCCGCGTGCTCGTTGCCGTCGGCCAGCACCACTTCCCACAGCGCGTCCATCGCCGCCAGCCGTTCCTCCAGCCCGGTGGTCTCCCGGATCAGCCGCCCGAAGGTGTCGGTTTCCGGTGCCGCGGCGTGCAGCTTTTCGCAGGTGGCACGCACCTTGGCGGCCTCGATTGCGTTGTGCTGGTAGAGCCGGGCCAGGATCCGGTCGATCAGGCTGATTTCTTCCAGCTGATATTCGCGGTCGGACTGGGCCACCCGCACCAGCAGGGCACCCAGTGCCAATTCGGCATCCGGGTCAGGAAGCGCCGGCGTCTCAGAGGGGCGGAACGCTTGGAAGAATTTCTTGAGCAAGGGCATCAGCAGACCTTTGGAATAGCAGCAGGACCGGCGGCATTACTCACCGTAACCTTCGATGATTTGCATATCACCCGCCGAGACCGGATCGCGAAGCGCCTTGGCGTCCTGATAGGCCATTGAATCATAGCAGGCTTTTGCAGTTTCGAAATCCTTGAATTCAATCACCACGGTGCGGGAGCGGAACTGGCCTTCGCGCACTTCCCTGCCGCCGCCGCGCACCAGGAACCTGGCATCGTATTCGGCAAAGACAGGCCCGTTTGCGTTGATGTAATCCTTGTAGCGCTCCATGTCGTGCACATCCACATGGGCCACCCAGTATCCTTTGGGCCTGGAGTCATTGGGCATGGGCTGCAGCCTCCCTAATTTTTATGGTTGAGTGCAGGCTGATACAAAAGCGGGGCAAAGACAATGGGGCCGTTGTTAAGAATGTCCCCGTTCCGCGGTAATTTGCGCCGGGTTCATGGCCTTGCCGCGAAATGCAAAACGCCCGCCGGAGAGGGCGGGCGTTTGAAACATGCTAAGCAGCCGGCTCAGCCGATCTCAGCCAGACGCGCCAGGGCTTCCTTGACCTTGGCTTCCTCTTCCTCGCGCGCGGCGAGGTTTGCCTTGGCCTCCGCAACCACGTCTTCCGGGGCCGAGGCCGCGAATTTCGGGTTGTTCAGCCGTCCGCGCAGACCGCCCAGCTCCTTGGCCAGCTTGCCCAGAGACTTCTCCAGACGCGCCTTTTCGGCGTCCACGTCGATCACATCCGCCAGCGGCAGGCCAAAGGCGGCGCCGGGGGCGGCCACGCTGGCGCAGCCCTTGGGGAAGCTGTCGACCTGCTCCAGCGCGGTGATGCGGGCCAGCTTCTGGATCATCGTCTCGTTCTTTTCCCAGGCGGCGCGGGCCTGATCGGAGAATTCGGTCACCACCATCGGGATCTTGGCGCCGGCCGGCACATGCATTTGCGCGCGGGTGGAGCGGATGTTCTCGATCGCGGTGATGACCCAGTTCATCTCGGCGTCGGCATCTGCATTGACCAGCTCGGTGCCGTAGGCCGGCCAATCGGCGTGCACCAGCATGTTTTCGCGCTTGGCGGTGTTGCCCCACAGCTCTTCGGTGATGAAGGGCATGATCGGGTGCAGCAGGATCATGCATTGGTCCAGCACCCAGCCCAGCGTCTGGCGGGTCTCGGCGATCACTGCCTCATCTTCGGAGCCGAACAGCGGTTTGCTGAGCTCGATGTACCAGTCGCAGACCTTGCCCCAGACAAAGGCATAAAGCGCATTGGCCGCGTCGTTGAAACGATAGGCCTCCAGCGCCGCGTCCACCTCAACCCTAACCTTGGCGGTCTCGCCAATGATCCACTGGTTCACCGCCGCCTGTGCATCGGGGCAGTCATAAGCCGGGGTATCCGCATCATAGACATTGTTGAAATGGGCAAAGTTCACCGCATTCCACAGCTTGGTGCCAAAGTTCCGGTAGCCTTTGAGGCGTTCCATATCCAGCTTCAGCACGCCGCCAAGCGCGGCCATCGCGGCGGAGGAGAAGCGCAGCGCGTCGGCGCCGAACTCATCAATGATCTCCAAGGGGTCCACCACGTTGCCGGTGGATTTCGACATCTTCTTGCCCTTGGCGTCGCGCACCAGGCCATGCAGGTAGACGGTGTCGAAGGGGATCTGATCGACAACTGCCAGCTGCATCATCATCATCCGGGCCACCCAGAAGAACAGGATGTCCTGACCGGTGACCAGGGTCGAGGTCGGGAAATACTTCTGCATCTCGGCCGTGTCTTCCGGCCAGCCCAGCGTGCCGATCGGCCAGAGACCGGAGGAGAACCAGGTGTCCAAGACGTCGGGGTCGCGGTAGAGGTAAATGGGATCACCTTCGGAATAATCCCCGTCTTCATTCTTGGCGATGGCGTCTTGAGCGCTTTCTGCTTCACCTGTAACCGTCAGAGGGAAGTGCGAATGCTCATTGTAGTATGCTTGAGCCTTTTCTTTTGCTTCATTGAAGGTAGCACCGCAAAAGCCTACTGGGTTATCCCAGTCTTCGGCTTCGCCCTGCGCCATGCCGGGTTCTTGAACGATCTTAAGGCTCGGCCCATACCAAACCGGAATCTGATGCCCCCACCACAGCTGGCGCGAGATGCACCAGGGCTCGATGTTTTCCAGCCAGTGGTAATAGGTCTTTTCACCGCTTTCCGGCAGGATCTTTACATCGCCATTGCGCACCGCATCCAGTGCCGGGCCGACAACCTTTTCGGCGTCGACAAACCACTGGTCGGTCAGCATCGGCTCGATCACAACCTTGGAGCGGTCGCCAAAGGGCTGCATGATCGGCTTGTTCTCGACGTAGGGTTCCAGCACCTCAACGTCTTCGCCGGACTCGGGATCGGTCTTGGTGACGGTGCACATCACCGCCAGCCCTTCGCGGGTGATCTGTTCTACCACCCGTTTGCGCGCCTCGAACCGGTCCAGCCCGCGCAGGTCGTCCGGCACCAGGTTGACGGCGTCGGCCTCATTCTCGGTCAGGGTCTGTTCACCCTTGGCCACCGCCATGGCGATGCCCGCGGCCTCGGCATAAGCTGCGCCGTCGGCCCGCATCTGGCCCTTGGTATCCATCAAGCGGTACATCGGGATGCCGCCGCGCTTGGCAACCTGATAGTCGTTGAAGTCATGCGCGCCGGTGATCTTAACCGCGCCCGAACCGAAGTCCTTGTCGGGGTATTCGTCGGTGATGATCGGGATCAGGCGGCGGTGTGCTTTGGGGCCGACCGGGATTTCCACCAGCTTGCCGACGATAGGCGCATACCGCTCATCCGAGGGGTGCACGGCGACCGCGCCGTCGCCCAGCATGGTCTCGGGCCGGGTGGTGGCGATGGAGATATAGTCGCGCTCTTCTTCCAGCGTGACGGTGCCGTCCTCGTCCTTTTCCACATAGGTGTAGGTGGCGCCGCCGGCCAGCGGGTATTTGAAATGCCACATGTGGCCCGCAACTTCGATGTTCTCGACCTCAAGGTCGGAAATCGCGGTCTCGAAATGCGGATCCCAGTTGACCAGCCGCTTGCCGCGGTAGATCAGCCCCTTGTTGTACATCTCCACAAACACCTTGATCACGGCATCGTGGAAATTCGGGGAATTCTCATGCCCCGTCCGCGTGTCGCCATGCGCGCCGGCCATGGTAAAGGCGGTGCGGGAGAAATCGCAGGAAGCGCCGAGGCGTTTCAGCTGCTCAACGATGGTGCCGCCGGATTTTTCTTTCCAGTCCCAGACCTTTTCCAGAAACTTCTCGCGACCAAGTTCGGCGCGGCTGGGCTGCTGGGTTTTCGCCAGCTCCCGCTCAACCACCATCTGGGTGGCGATGCCCGCATGATCGGTGCCCGGCTGCCACAGGGTGTCGAAGCCCTGCATGCGTTTCCAGCGGATCAGAATATCCTGCAGCGTGTTGTTGAAGGCATGACCCATGTGCAGAACGCCTGTCACATTCGGCGGCGGGATCATGATGCAATAGGCAGAGGCCTCGGGCTTGGCATTGGCACCGGCCTTGAAACAGCCTGCGTCTTCCCAGGCCTTGTAAAGGCGGCTTTCGGCTTCAGCCGCGTTGAACGTCTTTTCCATCGCCATGCGTCTAGATCCCTCATGCAATTGGCCGTTCAATTACCCAATGGCTGAGGGAAGGGGAAGCCGGATATGGGGTTTTCTTTACCGCAGGCCGCTGTGACAGGGGGGCGGCGGCCGCGATTTGAGCATTTTCGGTCAGAAAACAGCAAGGCCGAAGCGCCCCCGCACGCAGGCCGTCCGTCCGCAAGGGATAATCCTGCCAACGGCGGGGGCAGCCTCTTCCTGTTGCGGTCATCGGCTCTGCAGCCTGTACCGCATAGGGAGAGTGGGCCGATTCTGGTTAAGGAAAACTTGCCGCGTCGTTCTGGTTTGAAATACTCAACCCGCGCGCCGAAGGCGCTGAAGACAGCGCCCGCCCGCCAGGCGCGCTCCCCTTGTCTCCCGGTTCTCATCTCATGCGCCGGCCCGGATCATGCGGCGGCGTTCCTGCCAGCGCTGAAGGGGGCGAACTGCTGCGCGGGGTGCTGTTTCCCGTCACCCGCACGGAGAGCGCCGCGCGCTTGCCGGAAGCCGAAGTGCCGGGGCGGGAGGCGTGTCACCTGATCTAACCGGATCGCAGTTCAAATGCGCCCGGCAGCCAAGCTGCTCCGGGGTTGGCTGCCGGGCGCACGGTTTGACGGCTATTGCCCGGTGCGGTCCAGCTTGGTGGCCAGATGGATCAGGCTTTCCGAGGAGCGCACGCCGCGCGCCTCAGCGATATGGTCGATGGTCTGGTCCAGCTCGGTCGTGCTTTGCGCCACCACCTGGGCCAGCAGGTCGAACCGGCCCGAGGTTGTGTGCACCACCTCCACCCCCGGCAGGCTGCGCAAGCGGGCGAGCACCTCTGGTCCTGAGCGCGGCTCGATCGACATCAGCACCGTGGCTTGCAGCGGCGGGCGGGAGGCGGCAGAGGATTTGAGGGTGTAGCCGGTGATTACCCCGGTGGCTTCCAGCCGCTCGATCCTTGCCTGCACGGTGGTGCGCGCCAGCCCCAGATGGCGGGCAAGCTCGG
Organism: Leisingera methylohalidivorans DSM 14336; assembly: GCF_000511355.1. Lineage (NCBI taxonomy): Bacteria > Pseudomonadati > Pseudomonadota > Alphaproteobacteria > Rhodobacterales > Roseobacteraceae > Leisingera > Leisingera methylohalidivorans. The sequence goes on from NC_023135.1 coordinate 1,277,151, forward strand.
CAACCGGGCGGCGGGCATTTTCCCGCAGGAGGGAAACGAGGCGCTGATCCATGTCGTCGGTTTGCATGAACTGCCTTCGATATGACGTTGGTTTCCGTCACATTAGTGGAAATGACGAGCGGAATCGACGGGAAATCATCGGAAAATGCATAAAACGAACGAGGCTTTTCCTGATGCAGCAAATTCCACCGCTTTGGCTTTCCCCTGAATCCCATCTGGCCCGCAGCGCGCCGGATCATCCGATCCTCTATTTCTCGCCGCGGGTGCTGCATGAGGTTGCGGGGCGGTTTCAGCGGGGGTTTCCGGGGCTGGTGACCTATGCCGTTAAGGCCAACCCGCATCCTGCTGTACTGTCCAATCTGGCGGCGGCAGGGATCACCGCGTTTGATGTGGCCTCACCTGCCGAAATGGCGGCAGTGCGCGCTGCCAGCCCCGATGCGGTAATGCACTACAACAACCCCATGCGCTCCAAGGCAGAGATCGCCGCGGGGATCGAACATGGCGTCGCCAGCTGGTCGGTGGATGAGCTCAGCGAGCTGGAGAAACTGGGCGCAGTGCCGCGCTCTTGCGAAGTCGCTGTACGCTTTGCCTTGCCGGTGGCCGGCGCGGCCTATGATTTCGGGAGCAAATTCGGCGCTGCCCCGGAAGAAGCCATAGAGCTGCTGAAACAAGTGGCGGCAGCTGGCTGGACGCCTGCGCTGTGTTTCCACCCCGGCACCCAGTGCGAGGACGAAAGCGCTTGGGTGGAATACGTCCACGCTGCCAAGCGGATTGTGGACGCGGCGGGTGTGAAGATCGCACGTCTTAATGTGGGCGGCGGGTTTGCGGCTAACCGGGATGGCGTGGCGCCCGATCTGGAGAAAGTCTTTGCCGCCATTGGTGCCGCCGCGGATCAGGCGTTCGGCGCGGACGGGCCCACGCTGATCTGCGAGCCGGGCAGGGCGATGGTCTCTGAAAGCTTCACCCTGGCAGCCCGAATCAAGGGGATGCGTAAAGGCGGCGAGGTGGTGTTCCTGAACGACGGCATCTATGGCGGGCTGGTTGATATCCGCGACATGGGTCTGCCGGGCCGGGTGGAAGTGGTAGGGGCGGACGGCGCCCATCGTGCAGGCCTGCGCCAGCCCCGCGTTGTGTTCGGTCCGACCTGTGACAGTCTTGACCGTTTGCCTGACGGGCTGCCGCTGCCTGGTGACGCCGAAACCGGCGACTATGTGCTGTTTCCGGGGCTGGGGGCCTATTCTTCGGCCATGAGCACGCATTTCAACGGCTATGGCCTGTCTGACGTGGCGACGGTGATCGAGCTGTCTGGACAAGCTGCCCGCTGAGGTTAGTCTCGCCCCGAAACGCCAGCCAGCGCGACCAAGGGGGCAAGCATGGGAAAATTCGGTAACAGTCAGCCGGTGAAGCGGGTCGAGGACCTGCGGTTTCTGACCGGTCAGGGGCAGTACATCGAGGATGCTGCCCCGGCAGGCGCCCTGCGCGCCTGGGTGTTGCGCAGTCCGGTGGCGCATGGCGTGATCACCGCGTTGAACGTTGAAGATGCGCGCGCGTGTGAAGGTGTCCATGCGGTTATCACCCTGGCGGACCTTGAGGCTGCGGGCATTGACATCTCTCTGGATGGCACCACGGTCAAGAACCGGGATGGCTCCGGCGGTGCCGCCCCCGAACGGCCGATGCTGGCCCGGGACCGCGTGCGCTATGTGGGGGAACCGGTGGCAGTGGTCATTGCCGAGACACTGGATCAGGCCCGTGATGCAGGAGAGCTGATCGAGCTCGACATTGATGATCTGCCTGCGAAGTTGGACGTCTTGCCCGGCGGTGAGCCGCTGCATGCGGAGGCGCCGGACAATCGCGCCTTTGACTGGGGCATGGGGGATGAGGCCGCAACGGCCGAGGCTTTCCGCACCGCGGCGCACAGCGTTGCGCTGCAGGTGGATGACAACCGGATTATCGTCAACTCGATGGAACCGCGCGGCTGCTTTGCTGAATGGGCCGGCGGGCGGCTGCATTTCACCTTCGGCGGGCAAGGGGTCTGGGTGATCAAATCCCAGCTGGCGGCCAAGTTCCGTCTGGACGAAGCAGACGTCAAAGTGACGATCCCGGATGTCGGCGGCGGCTTTGGCATGAAGGCCTTTCCCTACCCGGAATACTTTGCCGTCGCCCAGGCCGCCCGCGCGCTGGAGCGCCCGGTGTTCTGGATTGCCGACAGGACCGAGTCGATGCTGAGCGACAACGGCGGGCGGGATCTGACCTCGCTGGCGGAGCTGGCCTTTGATGAGGATCTGAAAATCACTGCCTACAGGGTCAGCACCCGATGCAACCTTGGCGCTTACAACGCGCATTTCGGCCAGCCGATCCAGACCCAGCTGTTCAGCCGGGTGCTGGCGGGTGCCTATGACATCCAGACTGCCTGGCTGCAGGTGGAAGGGATTTATACCAACACCACCCAGGTGGATGCTTACCGCGGCGCTGGGCGGCCCGAGGCGATCTATGTGCTTGAGCGGGCGATGGACCGGGCTGCGCGCGAGCTGGGCGTCGACCCGCTGGAGCTGCGGCGGCGCAATTTTATCAAACCGGCGGCCTTCCCCTATGGCACCGTAACCGGAGAGACCTACGACGTGGGCGACTTCGGCAAAGTATTGAGCCGCGCCGCGGATGAAGCGGATCTGGGGGGATTCGCCGCCCGCCGCGCCGCAGATGGTAAACGCGGCAAGTACCGGGGCGTCGGGGTCTGTTACTATATCGAAAGCATTTTGGGCGATCCTTCAGAAGGCGCGGAAGTGGAGTTTCTGGAGGGTGGCCGGGTGAATATCTATGTCGGCACGCAAAGCAACGGCCAGGGGCATGAAACAGTCTATGCCCAGTTCCTTGCGGACCAGAGCGGTATCCCGGCGGACCATATTCAGGTGATCCAGGGCGATAGCGACCGCATTGCAACCGGCGGCGGCACTGGCGGGTCGCGCTCGGTCACCACCCAGGCCAACGCCACGCTGGCCGCGGTGGAGAAGATGATCGCTGCCTTCATCCCCTTCCTGGCGGAGGAGATGGGGGTGGAGGAGAATGAGATTGAATTTGATGGCGATACCTTCCGGGCTCCGGGCTCCAATCTGACCCCCACCATGCTGGAAGCGGCAGAGATGGCCCGCGCGCAAGGGCGGCTCGATCTGCAGCGTCACGCGGCGCGGGCCCGGCTGCCTGGGCGGTCGTTTCCGAACGGCGCGCATATTGCCGAAGTTGTTATCGATCCGGAGACTGGGCAATCGGACGTGGAGCGCTACACTGTAGTTGACGATTTCGGTAATCTGATCAACCCGATGCTGGCCGAAGGGCAGGTGCATGGCGGGGTGGCGCAGGGGCTGGGACAGGCCATGCTGGAGCGGGTTGTCTACGATGCAGACGGACAATTGCTCACGGCTTCGTTCATGGACTATGCCTTGCCGCGGGCAAGCGGCGTCCCCATGATTGGGTTTACCTCTGAGCCAGTGCCCTCGACCCAGAATCCAATGGGAATGAAGGGCTGCGGCGAGGCGGGCACCGTCGGCGCGCTGGCCGCGGTTGCCAATGCGGTGCAGGACGCGGTCTGGGACCGTGGCGTGCGGCAGGTGGACATGCCGTTCACCCCGCAAAGAGTTTGGGAAGTGCTTAGGGATGTTTCTGACGCAGCTGAGTAAAAAGGTTCTTGAGTGGCTTGGCCGGCCGCTGCGCTCGGTGCATTCCGGCGAAACCAAGCAGCGCGGGCCGCAAGCCCATGTGATTATCCTGGACGGCACCATGTCGACCCTGGATGAGGGCCATGAAACCCATGCCGGGCAGCTGTTCCGGCTGTGCCGTGAAATGAGCGGCGAGGTCTCGGTCTTTTATGAATCCGGCGTGCAGTGGAAAGGCTGGGGCAGCGCCCCCGATGTGATGATGGGACGCGGCATCAACCGTCAGATACGCCGGGCCTATGGGTATCTTGCCTCCCGCTACCGTCCCGGCGACCGGATCTATCTGTTAGGCTATTCCCGCGGCGCCTATGCGGTGCGCTCGCTGGCCGGTGTGATCGACCGGATCGGCCTTTTGAGGGCGGAACATGCAACCGTGCGCAACATTCGCACCGCCTACCGGCATTACCGCCTGAACGGGCGGTCAAAGACATCGGGCGCCTTCACCGCTGCGCATTGCCACGAAGAGGTCGGGATCGAGATGGTCGGCGTCTGGGACACGGTCAAGGCTTTGGGGCTGCGTCTGCCGCTGCTGTGGCGCTGGGCGGAGAACCGGCACAATTTCCACAACCACCAATTGGGCCACCACGTAAAAAGCGGCTACCACGCGCTGGCGCTGGACGAGACCCGCGATGTTTTCAATCCGGTACTATGGGATTGCCCCAAGGATTGGCGCGGTCATGTGGAACAGGTTTGGTTCCGCGGCGCCCATGGTGACGTCGGCGGCCAGCTTGGCGGATTTGAAGAGGCCCGCCCCAAGGCAAACATTCCGCTGGTCTGGATGCTGGAAAAGGCCGAGGACCGCGGACTGCCGCTGCCGCTGGACTGGCGTATGCGGTTTCCGGTGGACCCAAATGCACCTTCGGTTGGCACCTGGCGCGGATGGGGCAAGATATTCCTGCTGCGCAGCCGCCGCCGGGTTGGTCTGGACGGCAGCGAGCGTTTGCACAGCAGCGTCGATGGCGCCAAACAGGGCGCTGCTGAAGATGGCGGCTGGCTGGCCATGTTCTCGAAGACCTGATGCCCCGGCGCGGCCGGGTTTACGCCCGTCAGCCAGGCAACCGGTCCCGGACGAAACGGTCACGGCGGCAATGACGTTCAGCCGCCAAGCGCCCGCCGCTCAAGTTCTTGCTGCAGCCGTTTCAGCGTCCGGGCCACGATCAGCCTGTGGGCGGGGCGGACCGGGATCATATAGACCCGGCCGAACAGATTGTGCGTCTTGACGGACGAAGTCACCGACAAGACACCGCTGTTGGATGAAACGCAGGTCATCACATCCAGGTGCCGGTCCCGGACGGTAAGGGTCAGAACCTCATCCGACAGGGCCTCCACCAGAAAGAAATCCAGCTTATCACCTGTTTTGACCGCCGCTTTCGGTGTGCGGCTGATACCGCCGATGCGTTTGACCCCGAAACAGGCTGAAATCGCATCGCGTAGCCGGACAGCCAGCTTCATGCCAGGCAGAGGCCGCGCGTGCATAATGTTCCAGGCCGCCAGCGGAGTGACAGGGACGGGCAGGACGATGGATTGCGTATCCAGGAAATCCAGCTCCTTGGCAGGAGCCAGAATTTGAATGCGGGCTGTGGCGGCCCGGCCGAAACTGTTTGGCGGCATGATCAGCCCTCTTTCCGGTCTTCCGGCGGCTCCGCCGGAGCATAGACGGATGGAGGCGGCGGGCAAGCCCGGAAGGCGGGTCAGCCCGGGGCCGCCTGCATCACGATGCAGGTGGTGGAGCCGGTGGCATAGAGCCGCCGGTCCTGCAGCCCGCGGATTTCACCGTGCGCGACACCGGTGGAACGGCCTACGTGGTCGATGGTGCCGCTGCAGTCGATGGTGGTGCCCAGCGGGATCGCCCGCAGAATGTTGATCTTGTATTCCAGCGTTGTATAGACCGACCCCGCAGGCACTTTGGTCATCACCGCGCAGGCCATGGCGCTGTCCAGCAGCGTGCCGTACCAGCCGCCATGCACGGTGCCCATCGGGTTGCAGACCGGGAATTCCGGCGTGCCGCGAAACACAACCTGGCCGTCTTCGACGCTGAGCAGATGATAGCCCAGCGTTTCCGCGATCGGCGGGCCGGGCAGGCGGCCTTCCAAAATGCCGCGCATGAAATCAAGACCGGAAATCCGGGTGATCTGCTCCACTGTCAGCAGGTCGGCAGGTTTGTCAGCATAAAACATGGCGCGCGGGTCCTCGGCGGGGAAATTCCCTCCATTAGAAACCGCGCGCGGGGGCCCGCAAGCCTTACGCCACGTTCTGAAGCGAGACCTTGGGTGTGACGCCCAGGGCAAAGCAGACATCGCGGGTCAGCTCGGGGCGGTTCAGCGTGTAGAAATGCAGCTTGTCAACGCCGCCCTCCAGCAGGTCCGAGCACAGTTCGGTGCAAAGTACGGTGGCCAGCAGTTCCGCGCGGTCGTCGCGCAGGGCCTTGTCAAAGGCGTCCTCGACCCACTGAGGGATGATGGTGCCGCAGCGTTTGGCAAAGTTGCGCGCGCCTTTCCAGTTCTCGATCGGCAGGATGCCGGGGGTGAGCTTGCTGCCGTCTATCCCGGCCTTTTCACAGGCATCGCGGAAGCGGAAGAAGGTCTCGGCCTCAAAGAAGAACTGGGTCAGCGCCTCATCCGCGCCGGCATCCAGTTTACGCTTCAGCCATTCCACGTCTGCGGCCTGATCTGCGGCTTCCGGGTGGCGGTCCGGGTAGGCGCCGACCTTGATGTTGAAATTGCCGCGCAAGGCCAGCCCCTTGATCAGCTCCACTGAACTGGCAAAACCGTCGGGGTGCGGGGTGAACTTGCCTTCGCCCTTGGGCGGATCGCCGCGCAGGGCGACAATCTCGGTCACGCCGGCTTCGGCGAACTGGTCGGCAATCTCCAGCGTTTCGGCCTTGGAAGCGTTGACGCAAGTGAGATGCGCGGCGACATTCAGGCCGGAGGATTTGTGCAGTGCAGCCACCGCGTCGCGGGTCAGCGTGCGGGTGGTGCCGCCTGCGCCATAGGTCACGGATACAAACCGCGGGTCCATCGGAGCGAGGACTTGCACGGTGTCCCAAAGCCGGAAGGAGGCTTCGAGATTTTGCGGCGTATTTTGTTGAAAAACTCCTCCTTGATTGCGGCCTGAACTACTGATTCAATTCCCGCATTGGGCGGGAGGATTTGCGATGATGGGACCAAGGCAGGAGGCGCAGCCGTCGCTGTTCTACGAGTTCTCGCTGGAAGATCATGTCCCTCAGGATCACCTTCTTCGGTCCATCGACCGCTTCGTCGATTTGACTGACGTCCGCGCCTATCTGGCGGATTTCTACAGCCACACGGGCCGCCCCTCCGTCGATCCCGAGTTGCTGATCCGCATGCTCCTGGTCGGCTATTGCTTCGGCATTCGGTCGGAACGGCGGCTTTGCGAAGAGGTGCATCTGAACCTCGCCTATCGGTGGTTTTGTCGGCTTGATCTGAGCGACCGGGTTCCGGATCACTCGACTTTCTCCAAGAACCGGCACGGGCGCTTCCGTGACAGCGAACTGCTGCGGCACCTGTTCGAGACGACTGTCGCCCGGTGTATCCAAGAAGGTCTGGTGAGCGGACAGCGCATGGCCGTCGATGCCAGCCTGATCGAGGCGGATGCCAACAAGCAGAACTCGACGCCGAAGGAAGAATGGGATGCGGGACAAATCGATCCCGCCGATGCGCCCCGCGCCGTGCGCGAGTATCTCGACACCCTGGACGAGGCCGCTTTTGGCGCCGCCAGCGAGGTGCAACCCAAGTTCACCTCGCATTCTGATCCCGCCAGCCAATGGACAGCGGCCCGTAAAGGCCCTGCATTCTTCAGCTATTCCGACAATTATCTCATCGACACAGATCATGGTGTCATCTTGGATGTGGAACCCACCCGCTCCATCCGGCAAGCAGAGGTCGGGTCAACAAAGACCATGTTGAAGCGGGTCAAAGAGAAGTTCGACCTGCATCCCGAACGCCTGATCGCCGACACGGCCTATGGCACCGGACCGATGCTGGGTTGGCTGGTTGAACGCAAGATTAACCCGCACATCCCCGTCTTCGACAAATCTGGCCGCAGCGACGGCACCTGGAGCCGGGCGGACTTCGAGTGGGACGCCGAGAACGACCAATACGTCTGCCCCGAGGGCCAAGAGCTGAAGCAGTTCCGGCGGAACTATTCCGATCCGAACCGGGGGCCGACCGGACAGGGCAGAACCAAATACCGTGCCCTGAAACTGACCTGCCAGGCCTGCCCGTCCAAGGCGAAATGCTGCCCGAACGCAGATGCCAGATCAATCACCCGCGAAGAACACGAAGACGCCCGCCAGGTCGCCCGAGACATCGCAAAGACCAAGCAATACGACATCTCCATGAAGCTCCGAAAGAAGGTCGAGATGCTCTTCGCGCACCTCAAGCGCATCCTCGGCCTCGGAAGGCTACGATTACGTGGCCCATGCGGTGCAAATGACGAATTCCTCCTCGCCGCAACCGCCCAAAACATCCGCAAATTGGCCAAGATCTTTCCTGCACCGCAGCAGACGCGCACAGCCTGATAGGAAAGGCGCTTGCGCCCAACTCAAGCAACGAAATTCTGCGCCCGCGAACGGGTGTTTTTCCACGGAATCGGCGGAAAGAATTCGAAGGAAATCTTGGGCGTCGTCATCTCAGGTCTCTCGCTAGGTTGATTTCACCTCTTGTTGCATGCGCAGCATTGTGAGACAATTTCATAATCCTCAAGAACAACATGAGCGCAATCGAATAATGCATATTGAGTTCCGTCACCTCCGCACCATCAAGGCCATTCACGAGGCTGGCGGGCTGGCCCGTGCCGCGGATCAGCTGAACATCACCCAAAGCGCGCTGAGCCATCAGGTGAAGGGGCTGGAGGAGCAAGCCGGCGTCGAGCTGTTCATCCGGCGGTCCAAGCCGATGAAACTGTCACCGGCGGGAAAACGCCTGTTGCGGCTGGCCGAGCAGGTCTTGCCGCAACTTGAAGCAGCGCAGGCGGAGTTTTCCTCTTTGCGCGACGGGCACACCGGGCGGATGCATATCGCCATCGAATGCCACGCCTGTTTTGAATGGCTGTTTCCGGTGCTGGAGGGGTTCCGCAAGAACTGGGGCGATGTGGATGTGGATATCCGCCCCGGCCTGGCCTTTGATGCGCTGCCCGCGCTGCAAAAGGAGGAGGTGGATCTGGTGGTCTCCTCCGATCCCGAGGACATTGCGGGCGTCGAGTTTATCGAGCTGTTTGATTACAATGCTGTGTTTGTCGCCTCGGCTCAGCATCCCTTGGCGGAGAAACCCTTTGTTGAGGCTGCGGATTTCATCGGCCAGAACCTGATCACCTACCCGGTGGATAAGACCCGGCTGGATGTGTTCAGCCAGCTGCTGATCCCGGCGGGGGTTGAGCCTGCCTCGATCCGCCAGGTGGAACTGACGGCGGTGATCCTGCTGCTGGTGGCATCAAACCGCGGCGTGTCAGTGCTGCCGGACTGGGTGGTCCGGGAGGTGAAGTATTCCTCGGACTACGTGACACGGCCGCTGACCAAATCGGGGATCACCCGCAGGCTCTATGCTGCGATCCGGGCCGAGGACCGCGAGAAACCTTACATGCAGGAGCTGATCCGCCTGGCCAAGGTTGAAGCCCGCAAGCTGCAGCATGTATGACAAGGCGCGGAGCGGCCGGGCGCCGTTCCGGCGTCGGTGCCCGCTCCGCGCGGTTGCGTGATACTGTCAAGGGGGCGCGGGGGTCTAGACCAGCTTGACGATCTGCTTGCCGGTATTGCCGCCCTGCATCATCGACAGGAAGGTTTTGGGCGCGTTTTCCAGCCCCTCGGCGATATCTTCCAGATATTTGATTTCGCCGCTGGCGATCTTGGGCGCGACCTGTTGCAGGAATTCCGGGTAGCGGTCGTAGTGGTTGAAGATGATGAAGCCGTTTACGGACAGGAATTTGGTCAGCACGGAACGCCAGATGGCGGGGGCCGTCAGCTCTGTTTCGGCACTGTTGTACCAGGCGATCATGCCGCAGACCGGGATTCGGCCGAAGCTGTTCATCAACGGCAGCACCGCTTCCAGAACCTTGCCGCCGACGTTTTCATAGTAAATGTCGATCCCGTCCGGGCAAGCGGCCGCCAGCGCCGCGCTGAGCGCCTCGGCTGAGCCCAGCGCACGGTGATCAAGACAGCTGTCAAAGCCGAATGCCTCCACCGCCAGTTTGCATTTGTCTTCGCCGCCCGCGATGCCGACCACCCGCAGCCCCGCCTGTTTCGCCAGCTGACCCACCATCGACCCGACAGGGCCGGTGGCCGCGGCAACCACCAGGGTTTCGCCGGCCTTGGGACGGCCATAGGCCTGCAAGCCATGCCAGGCGGTAAACCCCGGCATGCCAAGAACGCCGAGCGCCGTCGTAAGCGGAGCCATCTGCGGGTCCAGCTTGCGGATCTCCGAGGCCCGGATGCAGGCATGGCTGGCCCAGCCGAACATGCCCAGGGCAAAGTCGCCGGGAACAAAATCCGGACTGTTTGAGGCTATCACCTCCCCAACACCGCCTGCGGTCATGGTTTCCCCGATTTCGACCGGCGCGGCATAGGATTTGCCCGCATTCATGCGCCCGCGCATGTAGGGGTCCAGCGACATATAGTGGACTTTTACGATCACTTCGCCTTTGCCGGGTTGCGGCAAGCCGGCAACCTCAAGGCGGAAGTTGTCTTCGCTGGCCTGGGCTTCGGGGCGGCTGGCCAGCACGATACGCTGCATCTGGTCGGGCATGGGGTGTTCCTTGATCTGATTTCGTCAAACTCTGGGCGTCATGGCGCAGGATTTCAACCGCTCCTGAGGAGGTAACCGGGCGTCAATGCGGTTGGGCACTTTGCGGCAAAGCCCCTTGGCAACTGCGGGCAGGGGGCGTATAGGCACGGTTTGACCGGCATCTCCCCGACGTGACAGGATACTGCAGATATGATTGGCAGCGCAAACCTCAATGTGATGATCAAGACCGCCCGCAAGGCTGGCCGTTCCCTGGTGAAAGATTTCCGCGAGGTGGAGAACCTGCAGGTGTCGATGAAAGGCGCCGGCGACTTTGTCTCCAAGGCTGACATCGCCGCTGAAAAAATCATCAAGGAAGAGCTGCGCAATGCGCGCCCGACCTATGGCTGGCTGGCCGAAGAGGGCGGCGAGGAAGAGGGCGAGGATCCGACCCGCCGCTGGATCGTCGACCCGCTGGACGGCACCACGAATTTCCTGCACGGGCTGCCGCACTGGGCGATCTCGATTGCGCTGGAGCATAAGGGCAAGATCGTCGCGGGCGTGGTCTATGACGCTGCCAAGGACGAGATGTTCTTTGCCGAGAAGGGCGCCGGTGCCTGGATGAACGATACCCGGATCCGCGTGTCGGGCCGCCACCGGATGATTGAGTCCATTTTCTCCACCGGCGTGCCGTTCGGCGGCCGCGCCGATCTGCCGCTGACGCTGCAGGACCTGGCCCGGCTGATGCCGGCCTGTGCCGGTGTGCGCCGCTGGGGCTCTGCCGCGCTGGACATGGCCTATGTGGCCGCAGGCCGTTACGAGGGCTTCTGGGAACGCCGCCTGAACGCCTGGGACCTGGCCGCGGGCATCATCATCGTGAAAGAGGCCGGTGGCTTTGCCGAGGCGATCGACCCCGAGGCGGGCATTATCGACAGCGGCAGCGTGGTCTGCGCGAACGAGCCGATCTTCGATAACTTCGCAAAGGTGATCCGCGGCTGAACCAGCCCGGAGACCCGACGATTTGAAACGCGGCCTCTGGGCCGCGTTTTTCGTTTCAGGTTATCAAGGCCGGGCGGAAGGCTATTGTTGGTCTGACGGATGGTTAACACCGTCGTTCCAGGGGATCTCGCCATAGGTTTGCGCGTGTGTCCGCGGATTGGCGCCTTGGATACAGCCCAGATTGACGCCGCATTCCCTGGGGTCGGAGCGGCGCTGGTGATGGGTGTAGATGCCGCAGGTCTTGCAGAAATAATGTTTCGCCGTATGGGTGCCCCAAGTGTAGAGGCTGAGGTTCTCCGCCCCTTTCAGCACCTTCAGGCTGGCGGCAATGGCGGTGACGGCAGCCGCCCCGCGGCGGCGGCAAAAGGAACAGTCGCAGCGCGCGGCAGAGGCAAGGCCTTCGGGAAAATCAGCTTCGATTTCAACCGCGCCGCAATGGCAATTGGCTTTAACGTGTTCCATTTGACCTCCTGTACTGGACACAGCTTTGCGCTGCCCTACATCCCGGACATCCCGATCTTCTTCAGGGGGAAGGATAGCCGGGATAGAGCGGCCTGCATTACTTTTAGGTTATTATTGCTGCGGGCCGCTCGACGATCAAACGGCTTTCTTTGTTCATCTGCTTGCATCAATCCTAAAATGTTTCCAGCAGGCTCTGCAGGCCGCTGTTGAAACAGCCCTGACAGTCGCCGGCATGACAGGTTTTCTTTGCGGTCCGTTGCATTCAGGTCTCGGCGCATCGATGCCGACCGCGGGATGCTTCAATTCCGGCATTCACGAACCTTCTGCCATCATTCTATTTCCCCCAAGGCCCCGGGTGGCGTTTCTTGCGGGGCAGTTTGGGGATGCGGCTGGCGGCGTATTCATACGCGCTTTCCGGATGCGGCGGCTGGCCGTCTGTTCTGTTCCAGAACGCCGGGCCGCCGCGCCGCAGCCACAGGGGCAGGCAGAGGATCAGCCCCACCGCAAAACCGCCGGCATGGGCCCAATAGGCTACGCCGCCCTGGTCCGGATCGGCACCGAGGCCGCCGAAAAACTGCATCGCCAGCCACACGCCCAGCATCACAAAAGCGGGGATCGTGAGGATGCGGAAATAAACGATCAGCACCAGCAGGATATCGACGCGGGCCTTGGGGAACATCAGAAGGTAACCGCCCATGACGCCTGCGATGGCACCGGAAGCCCCGACGGTGGGCACCATGGACCCCGGCGCCGAATAGACGTGGATCAGCCCTGCGCCGATGCCACTGGCAAGGTAGAACGCAAGGAAGGGGAGATGGCCCATCTCATCCTCCAGGTTGTCGCCGAAGATCCACAGGAACAGCATGTTGCCGCCCAGATGCATCAGGCCGGCATGGATGAACAGGGAGGTGAACAGGGTTTCAAACCCGTACCCGTGGCTGACCTCGGCCGGCACCACCGCATAGGCATCATAGAAATAGGCCAGCGCGCGGGGGGAGGCATAGCTGGCTGTGTAGTAGGCATAGGCCAGGATATTCGCCGCCATCAGCACGTAGACGACATAGGGCCTGCGGCCGGACGGGTTGTGGTCGCGGATCGGAAACATGGGGAAACGCTGGGCCGGAAATGGCCCAGCGTCAAGCACTTATCGGGCGCAGCTCAGGCGTTGCCGCCCAGCAGGTCCGCGTTGCCGCCCGAGGCGGTTGTGTCAACGCAGACGTGGCGTTCAGCCAGGACGCGGGCACGGTCTGGCGTGCCGGGGATCAGCGGGATGATCGGGCCGTCGCGCTTGGCCAGCCACTGTTCGATCTCGCGGCCCGTTGCCTCGTCGCCCCACCACAACACGCCGGCAATGCCCTGGATCGCCTCCAGCCGGTGCAGATCGAACATCCCGTGCGCCGCAATTGCGGTGCCGCCAAGACCGATCACCTCTTTGGCCTGTTCCGCCGCGGCCTTGGGCCCCGGTCCCATGCACAACAGCGGCGGGCGGGCCGAGACGGTCAGGCGGTTCGATTCCCCGGTCGGGCCGGGCAGGGTGGTGGTCACGGGGCGCAAAGGCACGCCGCTTTCCCCAGGCAGTTCAGCAAAGGTGGTCTCCCACACAGCGTTGCTTTGCTGACGGTCCGGCGCGCAGAAACGGCTGAGGTAGTAGGGGCCGCCCGCCTTGGGGCCGGTGCCGGACAGACCCTCGCCGCCGAACGGCTGGCTGCCGACAATGGCGCCGATCTGGTTGCGGTTCACATAGATGTTCCCTGCATGCACCCGGTCGCAGACATGCTGCACCCGGTCGTCGATACGGGTGTGCAGCCCGAAGGTGAGGCCGTAACCGGTTGCGTTGATGTCGGAAATGACCTGATCCAATTGTTGGGATTTGAACCGCGCCACATGAAGAACAGGACCAAAAATCTCTTCCTCCAGGGCGCTGATGCCGGGAATTTCTATCATCGTTGGGGCGACAAAGGTACCGCCTTGCGGAGCAGGCATTTCCTTCAGCACGCGGCCTTCGGCACGGGCCTTGGCGACATGGGCGAGAATTCCCGCACGGGCGCCTTCGTCAATCACCGGACCGCTGTCGGTAGACAGATGCCAGGGGTCATCCAGATGCAGGCAATCCATTGCGCCCTTCAGCATCTTCAGAACGGTGTCGGCAATGTCCTCCTGCAGATAGAGGCAGCGCAGGGCGGAGCAGCGCTGACCCGCCGACTGGAAGGCGCTTTCGATCACCGCCTGCACGGTTTGCTCAGGCAGGGCGGTTGAGTCGACGATCATCGCGTTCAGGCCGCCGGTTTCCGCTATCAGCGGCGCGCCGGGCTGCAGGTTGTCGGCCATCGCCTGGCGGATGCGCATGGCAGTGGCGGTGGAGCCGGTGAAGGCCACGCCATTGACCCGCGGATCGGAGGTGATTGCCGCACCGACCACGCTGCCGCGGCCCGGCACCAGTTGCAGGGCGCTGCGCGGCACGCCGGCCTCGTGCATCAGCTGCACGGCGCGGTGAGCAATCAGCGGGGTCTGGTCGGCGGGTTTTGCCAGCACCGCGTTGCCTGCCGCCAGCGCCGCTGCAACCTGACCGGTGAAGATCGCAAGCGGGAAGTTCCAGGGCGAAATGCAGGAGAAGATCCCAGCCGGCGGCGCATCGGGGATGCGGGCCGCATAATAGCGCATGAAATCCACCGCCTCGCGCAGTTCGGCCACCGCATCGGGAACGGTCTTGCCGGCCTCGCGGGCCAGGATGGCGAACAGCTCGCCGAAGTTTTCTTCGTAAAGGTCGGCGGCCTTGTCCAGGATCGCGGCGCGTTCCGCCGCCGGAGCGTCCCATGGGTCGGCCAGCGCCAGCGCCAGTTCGACATCCTCCGGGCTGCACTGGCTGACGGTGCCAACAACGCGGTGGTCAGTGGGGCTGGTCACGTCCTTGGCGGTCTCCGGCTGGGCGTCGCCTGCCAGCAGCGGCGCGGCCTGCCACTGGCGGCTGCGCCAGGGCGCGCGAGCTTCTTCGATCTTTGCCAGCGTCGGCGCATGGCCCAGGTCGAAGCCTTTGGAGTTGGGGCGTTCCGGGGCGTAGAGCTCCGGCCCGGTCGGGATCTTGCGGGTCACGTCCGCGGCGGCAGCAAACGGATCAGCAGCCACGACCTCTGGTGGCACGTTCTCATCCACGATCTGGTTCACAAAGGACGAGTTGGCGCCGTTTTCCAGCAGGCGGCGGACCAGATAGGCCAGCAGGTCGCGGTGCGCACCCACCGGTGCGTAGATCCGGCAGTTGGTCCTGTTCTGCTCCAGCACCATCTGGTGCAGGGTCTCGCCCATGCCGTGCAAGCGCTGGAACTCGTAGGCTGCGTTGTCCTTGTCTGCGGCGATATGCAGGATGGCGGCAACGGTATGAGCATTGTGAGTTGCGAACTGCGGATAGATCCGGTCCGTCATGCCCAGCAGCTTGCGGGCGTTGGAGATATAGGACACATCGGTCAGCGCCTTGTTGGTGAACACGGGAAACCCATCCACGCCTTCGACCTGGGCACGTTTAATCTCGGTGTCCCAGTAAGCGCCTTTCACCAGCCGCACCATGAAACGGCGGTCATAGGTCTCTGCCATTTCATGCAGTGCGTCGATCGCCAGGCCTGTGCGCGGCCCGTAGGCCTGCACCACCACGCCAAAGCCGTCCCAGCCGGCCAGCGCCGGATCAGAAACCACCGCCTCGATCACCTCCAGCGACAGCGACAGGCGGTCAGCCTCCTCGGCGTCGATGTTGAGACCCATTTTCGCAGCCTTGGCCAGCAGCGCCAGCGCCTTCAGCCGCGGCACCAGGTGCTCCATCACGCTGGCGTCCTGCGCCAGCTCATAGCGCGGATGCAGCGCGGACAGTTTCACCGAGATGCCGGGATTCTTGCGGATGTCATCACTGTTGCAGGCGGCGGCAATGGCCGAGATCGCCTTGGAGTAGGACAGGTGATAGCGGGCTGCGTCAGCCTCGGTCCGGGCGGCCTCGCCCAGCATGTCATAGGAGTACGTATAGCCCTTGGCTTCCATGCCCGCAGCGCGGTCCATCGCGCTTTCGATGGTCTCACCCAGCACGAACTGGCGGCCCATCTCCTTCATCGCGCGGCTGACGGCGGTGCGGATTACCGGCTCGCCCAGGCGCTTGATGGCACCGCGCAGGGCACCGATCGGGCTGCGTTCCTCGTCCAGCACCTTGCCGGTCAGCATCAGCGCCCAGGTCGAAGCATTGACCAGCGAAGACGTGGACTTGCCCAGATGCTTGCCCCAGTCGGAGGGCGCGATTTTGTCCTCGATCAGCGCATCGATGGTTTCGGCATCCGGCACCCGCAGCAGCGCCTCGGCCAGGCACATCAGAGCCACGCCTTCGTCGGTGGAAAGACCGTATTCGGCCAGGAATACTTCCATCAGGCCGGGCGCCGAATGGCCGCGGATGTCGCGCACGAGCGCGGCAGCATTGGAACAGATCCGGGCGCGGTCGGCCTCGGACAGGGCTGCCTGAGCAATCAGCTGGTCACGCATCGCGGTTTGATTGGCATAGGTTCCGGCGTCGATCCGGTGGCGCAGTTTTGGTTGGGGTGTCATGCGGGGAACTCCACAAAGGGTGTGCAGGGCTTTTGCATAAGATACCCCCTTTCAGGCGGGACAATCGCCCAAAGATAAGGAATACTTAGGTGAAAGAGAGCAAAATCAGGAATAAGGAGGTCCAAATGAACTTTCCTGAACTGGATCGGTTTGATCGGGCGATTCTGAATGTGCTGAGTGAGGACGGCCGGATTTCCATTGCCGATCTGGCCCGCAAAATCGGCCTGTCGAAAACGCCCACCCAGACCCGGCTCAGGCGGCTGGAGGCTGAGGGCATCATTACCGGTTACCGCGCTCTGGTGGACCCGATCCGGCTGGGCCTGGATCACGTCGCCTTTGTCGAGGTGAAACTGGACGACACCCGCGAGGCGGCGCTGGTCAAGTTCAACGCGGCTGTGGTGAAGCTGCCGGAGATCGAACAGGCCTTTATGATGGCGTCGCATTTCGATTATCTGCTGAAGGTGCGGACCCGCTCGATGACCGATTACCGGGCGGTGCTGGGGGAAAAGATTTCCTCGCTGCCGCATGTCGCCTCAACCTCGACCTATGTGGCGATGGAAGCGGTCAAGGAAGACGGCGCACTGGCACCCCTGTAGGGCGGGGCGGAATGCGCACGCGCAGTTGACTTGATCGAATGCTGAAATATGCCAGCATAGAAGCATGCTCTATAAATTGTTTCGCACACCGCCTCGCTTAACCGGAATTGCTGCGGTTTTCTCCGCCTTGACCGTGGTTTCCCCTGTGCAGGCCTCTGATTGCCCGGCTGCTCCGGACCATAGCACCCGGCTGGACGGGCTGCTGCACGAGGTGCAGAAGGCCGCCACCGAGGATCAGGCGCGCGAGATTGCCAACCGGATGTGGGAGTTCTGGGCCGATGCGCCGGATTTGCAGGCTCAGGCCATGCTGGACCGCGGGATGACCAAGCGCACGGCCTACGACTTTCTGGGGGCTTTGGAGGACTTTGACCAGCTGATTTCATACTGCCCGGACTATGCCGAGGGCTACAACCAGCGCGCCTTTGTGCAATACCTGCGCCGGGACTTTGCCGCCGCACTGCGCGATCTGGACCGGGCGCTGGAGCTGTCGCCCCGCCATGTCGCCGCGATGAGCGGACGGGCGCTGTCGCTTTACGGCTTGTCACGGCTGGATGAAGCACGCGCGGCCCTGGCCGAAGCGCTGGCGTTAAACCCCTGGCTGCCGGAGCGTCATCTGGCCGAACCGGGCGGGCCGCTGGCACCGCAGGGCGCAGGTGATGTGGAGTTGTAGTCCTGCCCCGGACGCGGGAAATTTTCCGATAGGCGCCGAAAACCGATTGTCCGCATGAATTCAGAAGGCTAGACCTGCTGCTAAGGCGCCGTCCTGCGGTGCCTTGCGCGGACGTGGTGGAATGGTAGACACCGGAGACTTAAAATCTCCTGGCCGTATGGCCGTGCGGGTTCGAGTCCCGCCGTCCGCACCATTGATTTTACAGGGAAATTTGCTCGCTTGGTGAAGTGTGGAAAACACTGAAACTGAGCCACTCCCACAACCTGCTCCCACAGTCTCTTTTCGTTCCTGTTCTGGTCCAGGCTATTTCCGGCGCTGCTGAGCGGAGCGGGACAGGGCTTTTCGGCTTGCGCGTGCGCGGTAATAGGCGACCATTTCGGCGCTCTGGTTTGTCACTGCCTGGATCTCGGCATCGCTGCACCCGGCCTCGGCAAGCCGGATGATCGACAGCTTGCGCAGCCCGTGCAGCACGTATTTCTCTGCCTTTGGTCCGAGGTCGGTGCGCCACGCGCGAAACGCCTTGGACACGGCCCAATAGCCGCGCGGCTGCGTCAGGTTCTTCGCCAGCACATAGGCACCCTTGCGCGGCGCCGAGGCAATGAAAGTGCGCAGTTCCGCAGGGCAGTAGACCTCCAACCGCTCGTCGTTCTTTTCGTCCAGGACGCTCATCCAGTCGCCGTCGAAGTCTGAGAACTTCATCGAGATTGCGGCGTTGGGGCGCTGGCCGGTGTTCAGGATCAGGGAGGCTGCGGTGCGCACGTCCTCCGGCGCCTGTTCCAGCTGGTCGACCATCCATTGGGGCCACGGCTCATATTCGCGCTGCTTGCCGTAGTGGTCCACACCCTTCGTCGGGTTGTCGCCAAGCGGCCAGTCCAGCTTGTTCGCGCCATAGTTCCACAGCAGGCTGATCGTCTGCAGGTAGCGGTCGGCTTTGCGCGGCGTATCGGCCAGCTTGGCATGGGCTGCGCGTACGGCTGCCTTTGTGGTGCGCCGCACATCCTTGTCGGCGTTCTTCTCGAGAATGCCTTCCATGTCGCGCCGGTAGGTCTTTTTCGTGCCGTCCGAAAGTCTACCCTGAATGCGGGGATCTTGTCGCCATGCCCCGATCAGCGCACGCCAGGTGTGCTTGGCCTGGGCTTTCTGCCGCTGGTGTTTTCCGGTTGCGCACTCCCAGTAGAGCACGTCCAGGCGCTCGGCATCGCCTTGCCAGTCCAGTTTCACCGTCCGCTCACGCCGCTTGCCGCCCTCGGTCCATGTGATCCGGTGGTATGGTTCCCAAACTCCGCGGCGATTGTTCCACTTCCAGGCAAGGTGCGGTTTGGTGATCCTGGGCTTGGCGGGTTTCTTCACAGCTCAAAGTCCTCGGACGGCCGCGCAGCGGTGCCGCTGAGTATGGCGCGCAGATCGTCGGCGCGCCAGCGCTCCACGCCATCTGCCAGCCGCACAGGGCCGGGCAGGGCGCCGCGCCGGACCAGATTGCGGAACTTGGTCACGGACAGGTCCAGAAAGGCAGCCGCGTTGGATTCGCGTAAGGCGGCAGGTTGAATGGTCGCCATCTATGCACCCTCTTTCAAACGATCATCCGCGAATGCGTTGTCAGCATCGCTGACGCACCCGTCATCGGTCTTTTTCCGTTCGCGCCTGAGCGGGCAAAAGCAAGTGTCGTTGCTGGTCGTAAACTTCATGCTGCTTGCTCCTGCTCGATTGCCCAGCCGCCCCATTGTTCGGCCATGGCGGCGGCGATGCCGGGAAAGGTTTTGCTGCGCAGCTTCCACCGGTCGGGGCCGGGGCTGGCGCGGTGAATTGACGACCAGCGCTTGTGTTCCTCAGTGCCCTTTGCCGGCGGGGTCAGACGGTTCGTTGGTTTGAGTGGCGGCAGGCCGCGCAGATAGAGACCGGTCGATTTGAAGGCCGGTTCGCCAAACCACCATGGCTGCACATGCTGGGCAGCGGGCCGGTAATTCTTGATCCGCTCCTTCGCATGGCGATGCATCACCGGGTTTTCGACTGCCACGCGCTCAATGGGGGCGTTCCAGCAGGTGGAGAACAGATCGGCGCCCGCGTCCAGCTCTGACCACATTTCCCGCAAGCTCCGGCCTCTGGGCGGCTTGCTGAGCCAGCGCACACCGCTGTTGCAGAGGCGCGTGCAGGGCGGATGCATCACAGCAAGCAAATCCCAGCCCATGCTCAGCACTTCGCGGATATCGCACTGCATGTGGCGGTTGCTGCAGTCATCGGCAGGCAGCAGGTCGCAGGACCATGCGTCATGGCCGCGATCGAGGAAGGCGCGGCGCACTGCCCCGGAAGTTTCGCAGCCGATCAGGATCCGAAGTGTCTTCATGAATTTCTCCAAGGGGTTAAACTGCGCCTTGAAAGCAACCGGGCGGGTATTGCGGCAAAAGGAGTGAACCAAGTCTGGCGGGTTTCTGCAGGACGCACTCTGCGGCTGCTTCATGCTGGTTCGGGTGCCCGGTTGCTGTCAGGGCGCAATGCGGATTCGGTTAGCGGGGAACAACTTCGCCGCTTATTTTCTTCTTCCATTTGGTGTTTCTGCTGCCGGGCAGGGCGCTCTTGGGTTGGTGCAGGCCAAGGTGTTTGGCACGCTTTCTGGCCTCGACCGACTTCTGCGCAACGTCTTGGTTCGTCTTGACGCGGTGGCATGGCCGGCGCAGGGCGCGCAGGTTGGCCTCCCGGTTTTCGCCGCCAAGGATCAGGGCGTCCTCATGATCGAACTCGATAGCCTCTCCGGAGGCGCCCAGCTTGGCGCCGCAACCGCAGGCGCAAATGCCGTCCTGCGCCATGACGATCCGGGCTTTCACGCGGGTGGGCGCCGGGGTGGTGTCGGTCTTCCCAATCCATTCTTTGACCGGACGGCTCATGCGGCTTCCTTTCTTCCGGCATTGGCCAGCTGATCGGGGGATACTTCCAGCAGATGGGCGAGCCATTCCAAGATGGCCTGCTTGCTCTGCTGGAATGCCTTGGCCCCCATGGCGCGCTGGTTCTGGCTGTGAGGCGTATGGCAGTAGACCACCGGCCCCTCGATGCTGGTGACGGCATAGCCGTGAAGGCGGGCGGCGAGGCGGGACATCGAGGCGGCAACGCGGTCAGCACGCCGCGGGCAGCCTACGGGCACCATTTCCGTGTCGCAGAACCCCGTGGCGATCAGGGCATGCTTGCGCAGGGTCTCTGCATTCTTGGCGAACGGCGCATTCTTCAGCGTTTCCGGCAGGTTCTGCCACGCGGTTCGCACGAATGCGAACTGGTGCTTGTGGCTCTTCTCGGACCGGTCCGGGTCGAGGTCCACGTTGATGACCTCGCCCGCGCCGAGGCGGTCGTGCAGCTGGTGCATGGCATAGTTGCCGTCCGGCTCCAGCGCGTGGCCGGTCCACACAACGCGGATGAGGTCATTCTGGCGCATCAGTCCTCTTGCTCCGCCTTCTGGATCATCTCCAGAGCCTGTTGGTGAAGTTCGGGTGCTTCGGCCTTCATCTTTTCCAGGGCTTCCGCATGGAACTTCGCGGTTGCCTCAGCCGGTGCGCCATCGGTCAGATCCTGCTCGATCTGCTCAAACGCCTTGCGGTGTTCTTCCGGCGCCTCGGGTGCGTCCTGGACCTTCGGCTTTGCCTCAGCCCTTTCGGCGGCAGGCTTGGTCTCTTCGGCGTCCTGCTGGGGCGCCGCCTCTTCGCCGTCCTCTTCGATGAACTCGCCGTCGATGGTGGTGCCGTCCTTGGGGCTCATCGCGAAGGAGGCGTAATCCACCCGGGTGCCGGCATCGTTGTCGATCTGCACGGCATCCACGAACTCGACGGACAGCGGCAGGTATTTGGCCAGAGCCCGGATGGCGGTCTTTTTGGCCATCGCGTCCTCATGCGCCATCCAAGGGCTGTCAGTTTTGTTGTAGCGGATAGCCGTCTTGTAGCCCTGCGAGTTGTCGCGGATCTTCATCACCTGCGCCCAGGGCAGGACCACATAGGCGTGGCCGCCATCGGTGAATTTGGCGATGGCATAGGCATGGAGCTTTTCGCCCTCTTGCGGGCCGGGGCGGTGCCGCAGGCGGGCCTCGGTGCCTTCTTCGTATTCCCACATCTCATCATCCGAATAGTGGATGTTGGCGCTGATACTGGTGATATGGCCTGAGCGGCGGGCAAGATCGATCAGGCCTTTGTACCCGACCACCACCTGCACCTCGGTGACCTCCTTCCGGCGGTTTTCGAACGGGATCAGGTAGGCGTGACCGAGAACCGTGTTAGGTTCCAGCCCCAGGGCCGCGCACTGCATCAGCGCGCCGAGGAAGGAAAGCGGTTCGCATTCCTGCAGTTTGGGCGTGGTGCGGATGGCGTTGGCCGTGACCCGCATCAGGCGTTCGGGGTTCATGTGCTTGGCGGCCACAGCAGACAGCTGCTGGCGGGCCTGATCGTTCTGGAGCAGATGCTGGACGCTGTCGACCTGCCGCAGAGGTTTCTTGGCAATGGCGGTGCTCATTAGACGGCCTTCCGGTCGGTAATGATTTCAATGCCCGGGATCTTCATGGTTTCCGGATCGAAGTCCTTGGAGCGGATTTCAGCATCCGCCAGCGAGCGCAGGCACTCGGCAAGGGCAGGGTTTTCCTGGTAGTGCATGAAGGCAGCGCGCACGTTGACCACCATTGCAGTGTGGTAGGTGCGCAGCGAAGCCGTGCGGCCGCCGCCGGTGGCGCTTGTGACATTGGCTTTCGACTTCGCCGCGCGTGCCGCATCTTTGGCCATCAGGTCGGCTTCCTCGCGGGCTGCCTCCGCATCGATCTCGCCGCTGATATCATTGCGGGCCGCGGCTTCTGCAGCCTTGCGGTCTGCTTCCTCCTGCGCCCGGCGTGCTTCTTCATGCTGGATCCGGAGTTTTTCCTGCCGGGCCGCTTCCTTCTTCTGCAGCCAGGTGGTGAGGAGGGGGGAGGTTTTCGAGACGGCAGATTCAAGCTTGGTGATGATCGGCTTGAACGCAGCCTGCACGGCCTTTCCAGCGTCGTCGTGCGGCTTCTTGGCCGCGGCGCGGGCCTTGTCGGTGGCGGTCTTGCGCTTTTTTGCACCCGCAATGAAATCGTTGAGCAGCTGGGCATCACCTTCAGAGGTGATATCGCCTTTCTCGATCCACTCCGCTGCGGCGTCGAGGAAGCCCGCCGCTTCGGTGTTCAGCTTTTCGACCACGATGGGGTCATAGGGCGGCGGGTTGTTTCCGCCGATGAAGGCACGGGGATTATGTTCGGTCATTGATCAAGCTCCTGGACGAATAGGGGTTTCGGAAAGGTCCACCGGCGCATGGGTGGCAGCCATCAAAGGCAGATCTTCCTGGCGCGCAGTGAGGTCGTTGAATTCACGGGATGAGATCGGCCGGCAGTGGGTCCAGATCGGGTTCGGATCGAAGGAGGCACCGTCTTGCTCCGCAACGTGGATTTCCGGCTCGGTCAGCTCGCCGGTTTCCCGGTCGATGGCTTGCACAAGGCGGATGCGCAGGGGCACCCAAGGGCCATTCTTGACCGTGCGGCGCTTGTAGTAGCCCGCCTGCGGTTCGCCCTCATGGCGCGGTGTGCGCGGGTCACGCAGCGCAGCGTTCCACCAGGCAAAGGCCTTTCTGGGCGGCGTCGGCTGACGGATCATGTCTCGCTCCTTTCGAACAGCCCCCGGCGGCGTTCTGCGGGCACAGATGCACCGCCGGGGTGAGGTGGGGCGCCAACAATGGGGACGCGGTGCCCTACAGGGAGTTCAGGGTGTCTGGTGCCACATGGCGCGCAGGGTTTCGGCGTGGCCGGTCAGCTGGGCGCCGATGGAGAGGGCGCCGATAGCCATGCAGAGCCAGAACAAGATCTGGATGGCCACGGTTCGACGGGCGAGGTAGCAGCCCTCGTATTTGGAGGCGGGGGAATTTATGCGGGCCAGATGGTGACCCATGTCATTCTCCCCGCCCAGCCCCCGGCAGCTATCGTCGTGAGTGGTGGTTTTTGCCGCCGGGGAGGTGGCGGCCAAACGGCGCGCCTCTGACATGAATGTGGGGTCCTGCTGCATGATCAAAACCACTTCCGGCGCTCATCAGCGGCGGCCTTGTCCAGAGGTTCCAGTAGGTCGATTGCCAGCGGGATGTAGCGGTCAGCGTCTTCCCAGGCACAGAACCAGTCGATGAGGTGGCAAAGCGCGTCGGCACCTTCCAGAGCAACGCGCTGGGTCAGGGCCCCAATCATCGGCTCAGGCCGGCCCATGTCGATCAGAACGTCAGCCAAATCGGTCAGGGCGCCCAGCGGGCAATCACCGAAGCCGGTGATTGGCGAGGCGTGGCCATCCAGAAAGGCCGCGTGGGTGTCAATGCAGGCCGGGTTAGACGGTGTAAACGGGGTGACAACGACGGCGAGGGCAGGGGCGCTATCAAGCATCGCTCACGCCTCCTCTGCCCGGAGGTCATGAGTCTCATCGGGGTTGTTGTATTCGCCTGCTTTGGCCGGTTCGAAGTCATCGGCACAGGCGTGGCAAACGTTGAAGCCGTAGGCGGCGCGGACGGCGCGGGTGTGTTCTGCGCCGAAGTCATCGCTCATGTGGTCTTCGAAGGCGGTCACGTCCTTGCAGCAGCCGCAGGTGAAAACCGGGGCGACAACTTTGCCAGTTGCGATGCGGAACTTTTCGGTAAGTGCGTTCATCTCGGTTCTCCCTTTGCTCGAGAGAAGTTTTACATAATGTGAAATATGCATGCAAGAAGAAAATTCACACTATGTGAAAAACCGGTGGCACGCCTACCGGTTCATGCTACACTGCCCCTGTCAGCGCATGGTGCGCGCAAAGAATAACCGCCGGAGCGGAGAGGCTGGGTGCATGGTTTCGAAGCTGGGAGCGTCGGTCTACTTTAGGTACGCGAATGAGTTCGCGTTGGAGCGCATCTGGGAGGGGAATTTCAACGCGCCGCGTTTGGATGAGACGGTGTGGAATGTCCTGTCGAACGAGGTGCGGCATAAATTTACTGGGCCTGGTGCGCCGATATCAGAGTATTCGGACTGGACCGCGTACCCAGACTATTATGGTGGGGAAATTGTCGAGTTTTGGTGTTTAACCTAGGAGATGAACTCTATTGATGGCCGGCCATCGTTGGGGGATTCCACCTGCAGCATGCCACCAGATGCCTTAATTTCGAATGCTTCGAGAGCGAACCTCACCATAGCTGACCGGTCAGGGCGCAACTTCATCATTTCACGCGCGAAGCTGTCCGCTTTCTCCTGAAGGCCGAGGCGCCTGGCAGTTTTCGCCACCTTTGTCCGGCTCTCAGGCTGTAAGGCTACCGTTGCGCAAAGCGTTCTTATTGCGATGGTCGGCCAGGCTTGCCGCCCAGTGTTCTTGGGAAAGTCAGACCAGCGTTTTGCCCATATCTTTTCAGCCTTTTTTCCGAAGACCTCAATTTCCCTTGGTACGATTTCCAAATGGTCCAGTTCATTATTGAGAAGGCTTTGCGCAGCGCGCCCGAAAGCGCTCCTAGGTAGCTGCAGGTGGGGGACCTTATCAACCCAGCGGAGCTTGAAATGGCAAAGCTCGTGAAAGAGCGCGCGAGTGGGAACGCGATCCGAAACTGATACAATGATGCCTTCTCGGTCCCTGAATAGATACCCGCAAGTTTTTAGCCGTGACCCAAAGTTGATAAGTGCTACTTGACTGTTTTCCTGGATGAAAATCGGCGCCTGGGTCACTTCTCGAATGGAGCGGAAAACTTCGAGGCAGGCTTTCTGCTCACTGGAAAAGTCGCCTGTATCGGTTTGCGCGCCCTCAAAGAGGATGCGCGAAACTTTGTCGGCCGGATAGCCGGCGGCATTCCAGAAGCGAGGAGCGTCTTGAGGGGGCACAATTATTGAACCCTTTTAGCAAGTTCCGCCGGCCAGTGCAGCCGTACCCGCACCGCCCAATTCAGCCGCACGTTCCACATGGTGTTTGCGCCGGGGTTCAATGAAATCAGGTGGAATAGCCCCGGCTCATCGCCTGCCTTCACTTGTTTGACCCAGCCCATGCCGTCCGCATCCTCGCAAACGCATCGATAGCCGATCACGTCGGATGGCACCGCATCATGGCCGTTGCGGGTGTAGAACAGCAGATCCCCGTGCGAATAAATCGGCTCCATACTGTCGCCTTCGACCTCGACCGCCACCACGCCATGCGGGGACAGGCCAGGTGGGCATTCCACCTGCGGCCCGTCGCCCTTTTCGTAGGCGTCGAACACCGGCACCTGAGCGCCAGCACCGACCTTGCCGGCGATGGCAATGGTAGGGCGGTCTTCGATGAGCAGGTCTGACACCAACACCCCGAAGATATTGGCAATCCCCTCCAGGTAAGTTTCATTCATCCGGCGGCTGCCCTTCTCCAGGCCATTATAGAGGCCGGTGGAGATCCCAAGCTGGTCTGCCATGTCTTCCTGGGTAAAGCCTGCCGCGAGGCGCTTTTCACGTATGCTGAATTTCATGCCAATTCTATGCGGCAAACGGGCTGTGTCGGCCATGAACATTATGTAAAATTCCCCTTGCTCGCAAAATTCACATAATGTAAATGTTCGATATGAATATCACCGAACACATCAGTGCAAACGGGCTTTCGCGTGAAAAGATCTGCCAAGAGGCGGGGATTTCCCGCGCCTTCCTCAGCCTGATCGAACGCAATGAGCGCAGCCCCGGGCCGCAGACTGTCGGGAGGCTGGCAAAGGCTCTCGGCGTCAGTGTCCGAGATCTGCGCCCGGATTTGGCTGGCCTCTTCGGGGATGCCGCCTAACCCCCTCTCTATGCCAATTCCCGCTTCCATAGCTACGATTTGGGGGCGGCTCCGCGAAACTCAAAGAAAACGAGGTTTCCCCCATGCGTGACGTTATCAACGCTCAGATGGTTGCTCTGATCGACAGCCCGGCGTTTGGCTGCCTCGATGCAGCGGCAGAAGCTATCCGCGCCAGAACCGGCCAGCCGGTGGGCAAGGGCACGCTTTCTCGTCGTCTGTCAGGGCAATGCGGCTGGCCGATTGATGAGGTTTGGGCCCTGGAGGATGCCGCAGGACGGCACCCGGTCACTCGGTACCGTATGCGGCGTATGAACCCTGACGAGAAGACGGCTGCGGGTTCGATCCTGTCGCAGGCTGGCGCCATCAGCAAGGAGGCAGGCGAGGCTGTATCTTCGATCCTCGCGGCAGAGCAGTCTGCTAGCGCCGCAGATTGGGCGGCAGCCGGTGTCGAAATTGACGAGGCCATCGACGTACTGCGCCGCGCTCGTGCTTGCGCGGAAGCGAAAGTGCTCGAGGGGCAGCATGAGCGCGCCTGACCCAATTATCACCGCCATCAACCGCCAGCGATCTTCCTGCTGCTTGTTCGCCCTGCGTATCCACATGCGCCGGGCTGGCAAGTGGTCCGGTGAACTGCACGGCCCGGCATTCGACGCCAAGACACAAGAGATTGAGGCGTACTGGAAATAAGAGAGCAGTCCGCCGGAAGCGTTTCACCCTGCAAAAAGGAGAAGGCCCGATGATGAAAGACCCGACCCACAAGAATATCAACGGTGATGACCTCTCAACCCGCATCGCTATGACGCGGCAGGGTCAATGCACCTGGGCAAGGCCGGAGCTGAAAGCGAAGTGCACAGCTTGCGCTCACTATCGCGATGGAAAGGTCACAAGAGGCAAAAGCAAGGGGTTCGGCTTCTGCTCGCAGGTGAAGGTGCACACCAAGAAGCAGGGCAAGCTTTTCGACGGCTCAGCGGCTTGGGCGTGCGGGCAATATGAAAGCGCTCATTGAGACATGACCACGCTGATCCACCCAAACTCGTTCTGCGCCGCCGATGTCGCCAGCGCCTGTACACCGACAATAGGTGTACAGGTTGACCCGTTGGATGCGCTTTTCCTGCGCCTGAAGCGGCAGCAGGAGGCCGAGATAGCGGCGCAGGACCGAGAGGCAGAACGCCTAGCCGCCCTGATCGGCAGCAACGGTGGTCCGCCACTGGTGGAGCCGTTCGGCATTGATGCCCCTTGGTTCCAGTTTGCTGAGGCCGAGGAGGTCGAGCGCCTTGCCAAGCTGCATGTGCGGATCGAGCGCCGCAAGCTGATCCTCTCCGAGGACGTGGGGGAGCGGAAACTGATCATGAAGCGCTGCATTCGCCGGATGCGCCGGGCCGCGGGGAAAGGCTGATGGGGAAGCGCAGTAGTTTCGAGCGCATCCCGCGCGACTTCTATCCGACCCCGCCAGAGGCCGTGGCGCCGTTGCTGGCGCATCTGCCCGACGGTTGGTGGAGCTATTGGGAGCCGTGCGCGGGCGACGGGGCGCTGATCGAGGCGCTTCCAGGCTTTTGCTACGCGGCCACCGACATTGAGCCGCGCGCTGATGGCATCAGGAAGCACGACGCCGCGCAGGGCGTCGACCCGATGTGTGTGTCTGGGTCTAACTTCATCGTCACGAACCCTCCGTGGGACCGCAAAGTCCTTCACCCCATGATTGCCCATTTTTCGGCCGTGCGTCCGACATGGCTGCTGTTCGATGCCGACTGGATGCACACCAAGCAAGCGGCGCCGTTCATGCCCTGGCTGCGCAAGGTGGTGTCCGTGGGGCGCGTCAAGTGGATCAAAGACAGCCCGCACACCGGCAAGGACAACTGCGCCTGGTATCTGTTCGATCAGCGCGGATCCGGTCCTACCGAATTCATCGGGAGGGCCGCCTGATGGGCAAGGTCATCAAGTTCCCCTGGCCGCCGAAAGGCCTCCAGCCGCACGCCAAGGGGCACTGGCGCCCCAAGGCTGCGGCGACCAAGGCTTACCGGCTGACGAGCGCTTGGCACGCCCAGCTGGCGCGCCTGCAGCCTGATCCGGGTGTGGTGCTGGATTTCACCTTCTGCCCGCCAAACCGCCTGCGGCGCGACCTGCAGAACATGCCCGGCCAGATGAAGCCGCTGATTGACGGCATCGCCGACGCAATGGGCGTGGATGACCACGGATTCCGCTGCCTCTGGCCGGTCGAATTCGGCCCGGTTGAGAAGGGCGGCGCTGTCTATGTCGAGATCAGAGGTGACGCACAATGAGCATCCGCATCATGTCAGCCGTATTCGAGAGCGAGACACTGGGCGCCACAGAGCGACTTATTATGCTCGCCCTTGCGGATCACGCTGATGACGAGGGGCGCTGTTATCCGTCCATTCCTCGCTTGTGCCAGCGCACCGGCCTCGGAGAGCGGGCAGTTCAGACAAACATCAGGAAGCTCCAAGCGCAAGGTTATGTAGAGATTATCCCCGGTGCAGGCCGGAACGGATCAAACCTGTATTTCGTGCGCCCGACCCCCGCACCAGATGCACCCCCGCAGGAAATGCACCCCGCACCAGATGCACCCCCGCAGGAAATGCACCCCGCACCAGATGCACCACCCCCCCGCACGAAATGCACCTCTACCCCCGCACCAGATGCACCCAAACCGTCAGGAACCATCATTGAACCGTCAGTACCCCCTGTAGGTCCCCCGCCGAAAAAGCCGGGCAAGGCGCGCAGTCGAGGAACACGCTTGCCCGATGATTGGGTTCTGCCCCGGGGCTGGCGCGAATGGGCGATTTCCGAAGGCTGGGCTGAAAACACGATCAGGCTCGAAGCCGAAAAATTCCAGGACTATTGGCGCAGCGCGCCAGGCCAGAAGGGCGTCAAGCTGGACTGGCAAGCGACCTGGCGCAACTGGATGCGCAATTCCAAGACACCAAAGCTCACCCCGATTTCAGGAGGCCACCATGAACCTTCCCGCCACCCCGACCGGCTTCAACGCGTTGTCACCGCAGCAGCAGCAGGAACATCGGGCCAAGATTGGGGTTAGGGCCCAGGCAATTCTCGGCCAGTTCTGGCAGCACGCCGACACCCCGGACGCCGTGAAGGCGATCGAACTGGAAGGCTGGATGGACGTGCTCGAGAACTGTTCTCACAGCGAAATCCGGGCCGCCTGGCGCGACTACCAGACCGACCCCAAAAATCGCACCGCCAGCGGCCGCCTCGCCAAGCCTGACGCCGGCGCGATCCGCGCGGTCATTCTCCGCAAGCGGCCGAAGCCGAAGGTTGTGCCGAACCAGTCCGCTGAGCCGGAGGAGCCGCGCGTATCGGCGGAACGGGCCGAGGCGATTATGCGGGAGATCGGTTTCACGCCACGCCGGTTCGGAGGAGATCGCTGATGGCCGAACCTTCAAGCAAGTACGACGCCACCAGGTTCGAGGTGCAATCCCAGCTCGAGCGGGAAGCAGAAGTCATCCTCGAGGAGATCATGCAGCGCACCCGCTGGCAGGCCGCGACGCGCGACAGGCTGGTCGAGGCTCCGGACAAGGTCGCCTCTGGCAAACCGCTGCGGAAACTCCGCCAGGGGCGGAAGTGGTGGCACGCATGAAGGCGAAGCTGGCCACACTTCGCAGTCAGGTCGAAACGCAGGCCGAGACGATCAAGGCGCTGTGGGTCGAGCGGGCGCAGCTGCGCAAGAAGATCGAGCGCCTCCAGGCAGCACTGGAGGCCGAACAGAACAGGAAGCCGACACCTGAAGAGGTGGCGGAGGCAATTTTCGTAGGAGGCAATTTTGGGCAAGGGCAGTGAAACGAGGGCGCGGGCGCGCAAGCTTGAGGCGCGGCGGGCGCTTCCTGGGCTGGCGCCGGTACCGCGCCGGGAGCGGGACGGGAACTCAACCCGTTCGAAAAGAACGGCGGAGGTCAAGGCCGAGGCGGCGGCGGACGTCGCGGGCCTCAAGGTGAGGGCGCGGCAGATGGGCGCCGACCCGAACGACCTGCCGGCGATGAGGGCGCAGGCACTCGGTGAGGCGGCGGGGCAGGCGATCTACATGCGCCATAGTGGGGCGGAGGCGGCGAAGCTCTGGGATATCTACGCCGGCCTCACTGCAGCCGAGGCGCGCTATGCCAAGATCGTGCTGGGCGTCCCGATACATGCCAGGGTGGCGAAGGTCGAGTTTCTTCCCGAACGCCTGGAAACCTGCGCCGATGATGACCTCGACCTCCGCAGCGAGGAAGAGAAGCACCGCGACGCTGTCAACGCGTGGATGCGGTGGCGTGGATACGTCCAGAACCTTTCGGCGCACCACCAGTCCGCCATCTTCGCCGTGGTCCGCGGCAGGAAGGATCCGGTCCGAGAGGCAGCTCTGACGCCCGCCGGAAAAAGATTCCTCGATGCCTTGAAATTGCTCGCTGAGGTTGTTGACAAATAACGGAATTGCCGGTTTTATAGTATCGCGGGCGACTTGTGGGGGAACCATTGGTCGCCCTTATTGTGCGCGGGCATTCCTGTTCTGCGCTTACCCAAATTGCGAACAGTGAGGCAGGATCTTCGCGTAGTTCGATGGCGTGTCAATGGACAGGCTCTTGACCGCGACTTTGAAGAAAGGGCCGTCATCAATCTCCTTGTAGGCGTTGATGGCAACCTTCCGCGCAGCTTTGGCCTCGGCTTGAGCGAAGGCATCGTAGTCACCCTTGTAATGGCGCAGCATCGCTTCGGTGTGTTTCTGGAGGATCTTCTCGCAAGCCGATTTCATGTTCTTCACGCCTTTGATGCAGATTTTTTGATGCTCCTCTTCGTGAACTTTCACGAGGGAAAAGCACTTTGATTTCTTGTCGATAGCTTTGCTCAGGTAGATGAGGCCGGTGTAACGGATGGAGAGGGTTACAGATGAAAGCCCAACGGCTTTCTTGGTCTTCCTGTCCATATTCCATTCGAAACTGGCGTTCATTAATTTCAGGTCAGGTGAGTGCTTTCCGAAAAGAACGCCTTTCTTCCCGCTCTTCATCTTTTGCAGTTTGGCATGATCAATGATTGTGATCTTCGCTTTGGTCTGAATGTCGGTGTCGATAATGTACTTGGTCATAGC
This sequence comes from Leisingera methylohalidivorans DSM 14336, assembly GCF_000511355.1. Taxonomy (NCBI): domain Bacteria; kingdom Pseudomonadati; phylum Pseudomonadota; class Alphaproteobacteria; order Rhodobacterales; family Roseobacteraceae; genus Leisingera; species Leisingera methylohalidivorans. Next base: position 1,308,739 of record NC_023135.1, read on the forward strand.
TATCGGGCGCTCCGGGTTCGAGGTGCATTGAGGCCGGTATGAATTTGCACCGAATGGTAGGTGATATCTGGCTGCTCAAGCTGCCAACCTGACTTTCCACAAAACCTGCAGTTGAAATTTTAGTCCTGATGGAGGGGTCTGGCAATGGCACAAGATCTGGCCCCATTGCCGAACTCCATGGAAGACGGTGCGCATCCGGGCTGGTTCGAGCCATCGCCGGAGCTGGAAGCCTGGGCCTTCGGGACCTTCATCGACGAGGGCGCCACACTGGAGAACCCCGACCACGCGCACCTCCGCATGGCCTGCATCGGCTTCCTCTGGACGAATGTCGCCAACAGTAAGAAAGGCCGCATGGTCATCGGCACCGCGGAAAAGGGACAGCCCCAGGGCGCCCTGGGCAAATGGGCCCGTGCCCGGGCAGAGCTGCAGGTCCGCCAGTGGTTCACCGAGGTGCCGGACTTCATCATCACGATCAGCGCGCCCTGGTGGCTGCAGGCCGGAGATGCCGAGCGCTGCGCTCTGATCGAACACGAGCTGTATCACTGCGCCCAAGACAAGGACGCATTCGGCACGCCCAAGTTCAGCAAATCCACAGGGATGCCCGTCTATGTGATGCGCGGTCACGACGTGGAGGACTTCGTGGGTGTGGTTCGCCGCTACGGGGCGGAGGCAACCCAGGTGCAGGAACTGGTGGACGCAGCCAATGCCGGTCCCGAGATCGCGGCGGCCAGCATCGCCCACGCCTGCGGCAACTGCGCCTGAGTCGCGCCGGAAGTCCTTGATGGAGCCTTGATAGAACTATGGCGAACAGCAAGCTCACTAATGAGCAGAAAACCTATGCTGTGCAGGCGCTGGCGTGCTTTGACAGCCCGAGCACCGTAGCGAAGGCGCTCAAGGAAGATTTCGGGGTGCAGATCACGCCCCAGGCAATCGAGTGCTACGACCCGAATAAGCGGGCAGGGCGCGACCTGGCGCAGAAGTGGCGAGCGATCTTCGAAGAGACACGCAAGGCCTTCCTGGAGGACACCAGCCAGATCGGGATCAGCCACCGGGCGGTGCGGCTTCGCACCCTGCAGCGGATGGCGGAAAAGGCCGAGACCATGGGGAACATGATGCTGGCCAAGGATCTGCTGGAGCAGGCGGCGAAGGAAGTGGGCAACGCCTACACCAACCGCCGGGAACTCGCAGGCCCAGGTGGCGGGCCAGTGCAGGTAAGGACATTGGCTGATTTTTATGGCGGGGCAAGCGGAGAAGACGGCGACACTTAATCCAGTCCTCCGGGATTTCTGGCTGACCCCGGCAAGAAACAGGGTTCTCTACGGCGGCAGGTCCAGCTCGAAGTCATGGGACGCGGCGGGGTTCGCCATCTTCCTTGCAACGCAGTGCAAGATCAGGGTGCTGTGCGCACGGCAGTTTCAGAACAAGATCAGCGAGAGCGTGTACACGCTGCTCAAGATCCAGATTGAACGGTTCGGGCTCAAGGATGAGTTCGACATCCAGAAGAACACGATCATCCACAAAACCACAGGGGCCGAGTTCCTGTTCTACGGCCTGTGGCGGCACATTGACGAAATCAAGTCTCTCGAAAGCATCGATATCTGCTGGCTCGAAGAGGCGCACAACTTGACTTCCACCCAGTGGGAGATCCTGGAGCCGACACTGCGGGGCGAGGGCTCGCAATTCTGGATCATCTTCAACCCGCGCCTGGTGACCGACTTCGTTTACCGGACGTTTGTCCGCAGCACGCCTTCGAAGACAATCAAAGGCAAGATACAGGGTGAGGTCGGCGCCACCATCAAGCGTCACATCAACTTCGATGAAAACCCGTTCCTGTCATCCACCATCCTCAAGGTGATCGACCGGAAACGGGCGGAGGACGAGGAAGAGTTCCGCCACATCTACGGCGGCGAGCCGCGGGAAGATGGCGACGCCGTAGTCATCAAGCGCTCCTGGGTTCTGGCGGCCATCGATGCGCACAAGAAGCTGGGGTTGGAACCCGAAGGGGCAAAGCGGGTCGGCTTCGATGTGGCTGACGACGGCAACGACAAATGCGCCTCGGTTGCCTTCCATGGGTGGGTGGCGACCGGGATAGATGAGTGGGCGGCAAAAGAGGACGAGCTGCTCAAATCGGCCGGCCGGGTCCATGCAGTTGCCCGGCGCCTTGGTGCCAGTATCGACTATGACAGCATCGGCGTCGGTGCCTTCGCAGGTGGCCACTTCAAAGCGCTCAATGAAGAGTTCGACATTGAGCTGGAATATCACAAATTCAACGCTGGCGATGGGGTTCTAAATCCTGATGACCAGATCGACCCGAACGACCCCAATTCCCCGCTGAACAAGGATTTCTACGCCAACCTCAAGGCCCAGGCCTGGTGGGAGCTGGCAAAGCGGTTCCGCAATACCTTCAACGCAGTCACCAAGGGCATCATGAGCCCGGTTGATGAGATGATTTCCATCTCCAGCGAATGTGAGCACGTCGATCAGCTGATTGATGAGCTCGCCACCCCGCTGCGGGACTTCGATAACGCGGGCAAATCAAAAGTCGAAAGCAAGAAAGACCTGGCGAAGCGGGATGTGCCGTCGCCGAACCTCGCAGATGCATTCGTTGCAGGCACCGCTCCTCGTGAGGCGGCGCCGCAGGTGCAGATGCTCCTGACGAAAAGGCACCGCAGATGAGCGTTACGAACTTCTTCGCCAATGCCGCCCGGCGGTTGGACCTGATGGTTCCCGGGTACTTCCCGGAGGCCAAACACAACCACTACAAGGACTTCAGCTGGCCTCAGACGCTGACCTTCCGGCAGCTGCATTCCATGTACCGGCGCAATGGCCTGGCCAGCGCTGGCGTCAATAAGACGATCCTGAAGACCTGGCAGGACACCCCGGAGATTTGGGAGACTGCCAAGGCCAAGGAAAGCCCGCTGGAGAAGGATATCCGGCAGCGCTTCGAGGATCTGATGATCTGGCAGGCTCTGGCTGAAGCTGACCGGCGCGCGATGGTGGGCGGTTATGCCGGCGTGATCCTGCGCTTCCGCGACGACAAGCGCTTCGATCAGCCGGTTGATAGTGTTCGCGGCGGCCTGGACGGGCTGGCCGAGGTCATCCCGGCTTGGGGCGGCCAGGGCGCGCAGCTGGAGGTGGCCGAGTGGGTCACAGACGAGCGCTCCGAGGATTACGGCAAGCCCAAGATGTTCCGCTTCAACGAGGCGGCGGTGGGCAAAGGGCAAAACAAAGTCCGGCAGTTCATGGTCCACCCGGATCGGGTTCTGATCTGGTCCAAGGATGGCACGATCCACTGCGAGTCAGATCTGGAGCCGGGCTACAACGACCTGCTGGACGCCGAAAAGGTCAAGGGTGCAGGCGGTGAGGGGTTCTACAAGTCCGCCCGTGGCAACCCCGTTCTGGAAGCCGACAAGGAAATGAAGTGGGCCGACATGGCGAAAGCCATGGGGGTTCCCGTTGGAGAACTCGCCGACAAGATGAACGAGCAGGTGGAGGACTTCCAGAAGGGGTTCGACAAGCTGCTGATGGTTCAGGGGATGCAGGCAAAAACGCTGCCGGTGACGCTGCCGACCGGCGACACCTACTTCAATGCGGCGGTCAATTCCTTCGCTGCCTCCCTCCTGATCCCGGTCAAGATCCTGCTCGGTTCGCAGACCGGTGAACGGGCCAGCACTGAGGACGCCACTGAGTGGAACCTGGTGAACAATGCCCGGCGCGTGAACTTCGCAAAGCCGCGCATCCGTGCGCTCCTGAACCGGCTGGAGCGTGTGGAGATCATCCCCGAGCGGGACTGGGCGATCAATTGGGCCGATCTGACCGACGCCAGCAAGGACAAGAAGATCGAGCGGGCCGGGAAGATGGCCGACATCAACAAACAGCAACAGGACGAGCCGGTTTGGCGAGCAGCTGAGATCCGGGCCGCTGCCGGAGACGAAGGCGTGCCGCCAAACGCTCTCAGCGATGATGGAGATGACCTATGAGCAAGACAGTCCGCGTCAATGTCCGCACGGCGGTGAACTCGGCAGCAATCCGGCGTGAGCGCCGCGACGGCCGGGACGTGTTGGTGGTTCCCAGTGCGACCCTGCCGGACGGGGTGGTGATGAACGGCATCCGCTACCCTGCGGAAGAGATTGCCAAGAGCTTCGCGAGCCTGGACCGCACCCCCGCTCCCTTGGGGCACCCAACCATGAATGGCAGTTTCGTCAGCGCATCAGCCCCAGAAGGCATGGTGCGCGGCTTCGTCGGCGCTTGGAACGAGAATGTGCGCCAGGAGGGAGGCCGGGTTCTGCTGGACAAGGTGATCGACGTGGAGTTTGCCAAGCAGCTTGAGGGCGGCAAGGCAGTTCTCAATGCCATTGAGAAAAGCGAACCCGTCCACACCTCAACCGGCCTGTTGTGCAATCTCGAAACCTGCAACGGCGACCAGCAGGACGGCGCCAAGAGCGTCGCTCGAAACATCGAATTCGACCATGACGCCATCCTCCTCGGAGAAGATGGAGCCGCGACCCCCGACCAGGGCGTCGGCATGCTGGTGAACAAGGCCGTTGATCAGGACGGCAAGGAAATCGAGGTCATCAATTCAGCTTACGACGAAGTTGATAGAGAGCTCGACTGGGCGGCAGATCAGGCCGCCCGTGCTGCTGAACGCTTGGCCCGCGCGCCAGCAACAGAGCGCATCAAATCCGCAATTCTGGAGGCGCTAGGCTTCCCTGCGCGGGAACAACCTCTCAACAAAGGAGAAGCAGAAATGGCTGATGAAAAGCAGCTGGAAGAGCTTTCCGTGAAGGTGAACACCCTCTCGGAAACAGTGGAAGGCCTCGTGAAAGGCCTGCCCGACTTGATCGGTAATGCGGTCAAGCCGCTGACCGACAATCTGGCCGAGATCCAGAACACCCAAAAGGCCAAGGATGAGGCCGAGAAGGCCGTGCTGGTCAACAAGGTGGTGAAAGGCGGCCTGCTTTCGGAAGACGATGCCAAAGCCACTCCGCTGAACACCCTGCGCGCTCTGGCCCCGAAGGCGGAGCCGGGCAAGGCAGCAGCGCTGAACGGTGCATTCGGCGGCACCCAGTCAGGCGACGAGTTCGCCGACTATGACCTCAACAAAGTGATCGACGGGGAGGCCAAGTAATGTCCGGCAACACCATCTATCGCGGCCCGACCGATCGTCAGCCGCGCACTGTCACGCAGAAGGTATCCGGCGCCTACCTGCCGGGCACCTTCGTTGAAGACGATGGCTCGAACTTCGTTCAGCTCACCACCGCGGTCGGCAAGCGCCCGCTGCTGCTGGGCGCGCTGGACTTCGCGGGCGCGGTCATCACTGCCGCCTACACCTCGGGTGATACCGGCGTGGCCTATGAGCCGGAGCCCGGCCAGAACTACCAGGCTGCGTTGGCGAATGCGACCTATGCCAAAGACGCACCGCTCACCATCGCGGCCGACGGCCGTCTCGCCGCCGCAACTTCGGGCAGCCGGGTTGTGGCCTACTTCAACGATACTCCGGGCGCATTCACGGCGGGCCAGCTGGCCGATGTTGTGATCGCGGACGGCTACATCGCCGCATAAGGGGGAGCCAGATGCTTCGTTTCACCCAACAGCAGCAGGCTTTCCTGCTGAACAACCGCCGCAGCTTCAACGGCCGCCAAGAGGCCCTGGCAAATGCCATGGGCGAGGGCATGCTGGGCAATGCGCACGCTTTGCCCAAGGACGTTTGGGGCCAGTGGGATCGCGAAGGCGTTGAGCTGCAGCGCTCCATGCTGGCCGTATTCAACGACCTGGCGGCCTCGGTCTCTTCGCCGATGGCCATCGGCAAGCTGATCCACTACTTCCAGACCATCAGCGACTCCGGTGAGGCGAACGTCTCCTTGGATGGCCGCTCGAAGGCCCGGACCGACAAGCCGACCTTCGACTACCACGGCACACCGCTGCCCATCGTGGACAGCCAGTTCGGCTTTGGCTGGCGCGAAGTAGAGGCCGCAAGCACCGAGGGCTTTACGCTGGATCCGGCTGCGCGCACGAACGCAAACCGCAAGGTTGCCGAAACGCTGGAGACTGCAGTGCTGAGCGGCTTCAGTTCCATCACCGTGAACGGTCAGTCCTCCTACGGCCTGCGCAACCATCCGAAGCGGAACACCCGCGCCACCGGGGTTGCTCTCAACGGCGCAACGGGCGCCCAGTGGCTGGCAGAGATCACGGCGACCCTGAAGCTGCTGCACGCGGCAAACTTCAAGGTGCCGGCAACCCTCTACCTGAACTGGGATGACTGGTTCTATGCAGGCTCCACCGAATTCGCAGCCGGCTACCCGAAGACCATTGCGCAACGCGTGCTGGAAATCCCGGGTGTTCGCGAGGTCATTCCTGCCGACAGCGTGGCTGCGAACGAGATCATGGGCGTGGTCAAAGACCGCCGGGCGATGCAGGTGCTGAACGGGATGCCGATTGCCACCCGTGCGCAGTTCCGCGCCAACCCGGAGGATGATTACAACTTCGTCACCATGGCGGCCGCTGCGCTCGAAATCAAATTTGACGCGGAAGACAACTGCGGCATCGCGCATTCCAGCTGATGGGCTTTGGTGTGGGGCTGGGTGACCGGCCCCCATCCTAAACCCATAGGAGGAAAGACCATGAAAGTGAAAATCACTCAAAAAGGCGTGTTCGACCAGAAGGGCGAACGGGTTGAAGTCGGCGAAGTTCTGACGGTGAAGGGGGGCAAGATGCCGCCTCACTTGATCGGCAAGGCCGTTGAGCTGGATGCCGCCCCGGGCGAGGGCAAGGTGCCCGTTACCAATCCGAACAAGGACACCTAAGCCGTGGTCTACGGCGATCTGGACGGCCTGCGCGCCTACGCCATGGCGCGCGGCAACTCCAGCCTTGGCGAAGATGCGGACGTATCAGCGGCTCTGCAGCGAGGGAGCGATTACATCCGCTTCTTCTATGCGGCGAACTCAGTGAGAACGCCTGCTGACAGCGATCTGGAAGCGGCTGCTTATGAGGCGGCACAGATCGAGGCGGCTAAGCCGGGGTTCTTCAATCAGACCTATACCCCGGGCGAAGCCAAGGTACTGACTGAGGTCAAAGGCATCAAGTGGACCGTGGTCGGCAATGGCGCAGGAGACGGCGCCATGACACCCACAAGCACAATCATTGAGGCCATTCTTGGCCCCTATACCCCCCGGTCCGCAGGTCTGGGCATTCGGAGCCTGGGCGCATGAGCGGCTTTGACATCGCAGAAGAGATCGCCGCGGCGCTGGCGGAGGCCGGCGAAGCAGTCGGCGACGGGCCGATGATGTGCACGCTGAAGCGGGCGGGCGAGGGCGATAAGCTCAACCCGCGCAATGTCGGCGCTGATGGCCGCCCGGTGCGCCCGGTCGACACGTTCCACGAGTTGGTGGCGGTACAGGGCTTCCAACAGGTGCGCGACGCCTCCGGCACGCTGCTGACACAGCAGATCCGCAAAGTTACAGTGAATGCCACCGGTGTTGAGCCCAGAGACGGCGACACTATCGCGATAGGCGTTGCAATGGCGGATGCGGCAGAGGACACTAAATACACGCGTATCGAGAAAGTGACCCCATTCGCTCCCGGCGGAACGGCGCTTTCCTATGACTTGGAGCTGAAATCCTGACCGACCTGGTGCAACAGAATGCAGACTTGTTTCAGGGCATCGACAGCCCATCGCAGGCCTACACTGTTTACCGCCACCTTGAGGATGGGAACGAAACGCTGGCCACCCTGGCCGCAGCTTATCCTGTTGAAATCTTCCAGGACGCAGACAAGCAAATCCAGAGCGCGTTCCTTCTGGGTGTGCTGATGGGGCTCGCAGCCAACATTTGACAAAACGAGAGGGTGCCATGGCATCTCAGCGGCAGGCCTTGATCGAGGCGCTGCGCAAACTTGAACCGGGCATTCGCCGCGCGTTCGAGGATGCGATACAGCGCGCCTCAAGCGCAATCAGCTTGAAACAGGTGATCGAGTTGATGGAAGCGAACCGCTTTGAGGATCTGGTGCGGCTCCTGCGCATTGATCAATCCGTCCTGTACCCGCTGACTGAGGCTCTGCGGGGCGGGTACATCGTCGGCGGCAATCTGGGCTCGGCTGTGGCCCCGAAAAGCCTGATTGGCTATTTCGGCTTCAATGGCCGCCATGAACGCGCCGAGGCATGGCTTACGCAGAACGGCGCCCGGTTCATCCAGGGGATCACGGAAGAGAGCACTCAAACAGTGCGCACCGCGGTGCAGGCAGGTATACAGCAGGGGCGTTCGTCCCGTGCAGTTGCGGCTGAGCTGATTGGCCGGCGCGTTGGCAGCCGCCGGGTAGGCGGCTATCTGGGGCTCACCGCCCAGCAGGCGGACAGCATCATATCCGGCCGGTCCAAGCTGGCCAGCGGTGATCCAGTACAGATGCGGGAATACCTGGGGTTGAAGCTGCGCGACAAGCGGTTCGACCGGACCATCCTCAAAGCGAGCCGCGAAGGCCGGTCCATCACCGGCAAGCAGTTGGATCAGATCATGGAGGCGCACCGCTCCAAGGCATTGCGCTACCGTGCCAAGGTGGTTGCCAAATTCGAAGCCCGCGAGGCGCTGGCAGCTGGCCGCGAGGAAGCCATGGTGCAGCTGCTGGACCGTCCGGACGTGGAGGAAGTCACCGCTCGATGGCAGCACAACCTGAGCAAGGAACCGCGCCCGGACCACGTGACCATGAGTGGCACGGTGATCACGCTGGGGCAGGGGTTCCAGTTCCCGGACGGTACCCGCATGAAACGCCCGCATGATCAGAACGGTCCGCTACGGCACCGGATCGGCTGCAATTGCATGGCCATTTACCGGTTGAAACTGCGGAGGCACGGATGAGCAAGAGTTTCGAGCTGCAACTGGCTGAAATCGCAGATCGGGTTTTGGATGACGCCAAATTCATCGCCACCGAAGCAACGCAAGACCTCATGGAGGCAGCGCAGACGCCGCAGATAGGCGTGTCGCGCGGCGGCGACGGCTTCGAAGAGGGCAAGATCCCTGTTGATGAGGGTGATCTGATCAACTCGCTTGTCAGCAGTCTAAACGGGGCGCGGGTCGGAGGTGAGGACCAGGCGAGCTATGGCGTGGCCATTGCCGGTTTCGAGCTCGGCGACGTGCTGGAATTCGGTTGGACGCAGGAGTATGCGCCGGCCATCGAATACGGCTGGACTACCGGCAGCGGCAAGCAGGTGCCGGGCCGCCACTTCGTGGGCGCCAACGTAGCCCGCTGGCAGGAGTTCATTGATGCGGCGGTAGCGAAGGTGTGCAAATGATCCGTGAGAGTGATATTTCCGACGCCTTAGCGGCCCGTCTGGAGGAGGTCGTCGGCATCCCGGCCATCATCTGGGAAAACGAGGACGCAGAGCCGAATCCCGAGGAGGAATACATTGTTGTTGAGCTAGTGAGGTTGCCCCCGCAGGATGCAACGCTGAACGGAGACGGAACGGTCCAGCGGGGCTTTATGCAAGCTGCGGTTCTCACTGAGCTGGGCCAGCTCGCTCGCCGGGGGGAACGGCTGGCTGAGAACATCGCCGAGCATTTCCCCAAGGCGTTGAAGCTGGCTGTCCCGGGCGGCAAGATCACCATTAACCGCCCGGCCTTCATCGGGAAGGGCTACCGGGATGGCACGCATTGGAGGGTGCCGGTCCATATCCACTACCAAGCATCTTAAGTAGCCAATGGAGGTCGAATTGACTGGCAAAACCAAATCCCAGCCCACTGTGCGGAAGGCTACTGCCAAGCCGCAGCGCGTTGAGCTCGTGAACACCGACAAGCGCAACGGCACAATCGGCCAGACCGCGCGGCCGTTTGAAACGGATCTGGACGCCTGGCTCGCGAAGGGCTGGACGCGGAAATCGGCGGGGAACGCCGAGTAACCCCACCGGCTCGCGGGGCAAAGCGGGCATTCCCCACAACCTGAACTGAACACCCCGCGTGCGGGGTTTTTCTGCATGGAGAACTGACATGACGCAGAACCATCTCGGCAAGACTATTTTTGTTGCCAAAGCACTGCCCGCCACCAACGACTCCGCGGGTTTCGAGGCGCTGACCTGGGTGCAGGCCAAGGGCCTCATCACCCTTCCGCAGCTAGGCACCTCGCATTCGATGATCGACATTCCTGACCTGTCCACCGGCTTCACCACTGCGGTGAAAGGCGCGGGCCAGGGCGTTGATACTACCATGACCTTCCGCAAAGTGGACGGCGACACCGGCCAGGCCGACTTGATCGGCCAGGCTATCGACAACGACGGAATCCTGTCCGTGAAGATCGTGAACGGCACTGGCACTGACACGGGCCACGGTCCGGCGCCGGTGACCGGTGATGCGGTCGAATACGCACAGGGGATCGCGCACAGCTACCAGCCCAACCAGGGCGACAACAGCTCCCATGAGGGCTTCCAGGCCGGCTTCCGCCAGAACGCACTGACCGTCGAGGCCACTCAGCCCGCCTAATCCCGGCCGGGACCGGGGCGGGCCGCGTTCGTGGTCGCGCCCGCCCCACATCACGCAACCACGATTTCACCACATCAACACCACGGAGAATGAACCATGACCGCATTTGCACGCATCAACACCCGCCAGGACGCTGAACAGGGTGCAACCTGGCACGTCGAATTTGACGGTGAGCCGCTGTTCCATGACGGCGAGGCAATCGAGATGGACTTCCTGGGCCTGGAAAGCGATGCCGGCCGCCGTGCCGCAGCTGCGATGGTCCGCAAGATGGACAAGAAAAGCAAAGGCAAGCGCAAGAGCGCGACGATGAGCGTCCAGGACATGATCGACGCCGCCGAGGACAGCGAGCTGGCCCGCGCAGAGTTCTACTCGAAGCTCTGCACCGGCTGGCGCGGCGTGACCTACATTGAGGACGCTGACCTGGATAACCCCGATGCCCAGCCCGCGCTCATGGAGTTCTCGCGGGAGAACGCGCTGAAGCTGTTCAGCACACGCGTCTGGATCATGGAGGGGGTTGATGGTTTTTTGGGCGACAAGGGCAACTTCACGCGGGAAATCGTGAACAGCTGATCCTCGCCGCCCAGCAGCTGGGGTTCCTGCACAGCGCTATCGAGGTCAAAAAGCCTGACGGCAGCGCGGAACGCACTGAGCCCCAGCGAATCCAGGCTTACTTGGATGCGGAAATGGATCCGCCGCTCCCCGAGCTGAGCGAGTACCAGAGCATGATCTGGCGGGCCTTCCTTGAGGTTGGCCCTGCCATGCCGGGTTCGATGGACGAGGTTCCGCTTTCCTGGGCAGAGGTTGACGCCTTTGCTCGCAACAGCCCGGAAATCACCGATGCCTGGGAGGTCCAAGCGCTGGTGCGGATGAGCCAAGAATACCTGTCCGAACGGCGCAGGGGAACTGAGGCGCTCACAAAGGCCCCAATGGAGAGAGAGGAAGCGGTATGATCCTTGAAGTGGAAGAAATCTGGGTGGACCAGTCTTTCGAATGTGGCGGTATCCTGAGAATGGCGGTTAGCCCCGCAGGATACCATGCCGCCACGGATGGCCGGCCTCAACCGATCTTTACGAGGCTCGGCGGACCGGAAGCGGATATAGCTGTCGCGGAGCTGTGCTTCGTCGCCTGCATTAAGCAGAAAGCCATCCTTGAAGTAGCTGCACTGCATTCGGCAGACTTTGCACCCCCGCTTCAAGCGCCTTTTGTGTCACTGATTTCAGGGTCTCAGCAGGAGCTGTTTTGATCGCTTCAATCAGGCGGCCTTTGACGGTGGGATCCTCACTTGAAGCCTCCACACGATCAATCAGCAGTTGGCGGATCGTATCATCATGAAGCTTCACCGTGACAACATTAAGGATGGAGGACAATCCGCCGTCATCCTGAAGGAAGTCCAAACCTCGTGCCGTGATCTTGCATCTTGAGATTTGGACCTTGCCAGTTCCAAGTTCCGTATAAAATTTGGCTTCGGCCAACCCGTGTTCGTGCAAGTAGTACACGTTCTTTGCGTACCTGTCGCCGCCGTCATTCCGGACGTGGTGGTTCTCTGGATAGTTTTCCGCCATCTCCAATAGCAGTTCACGCTGATATCCCCGGTCCAAAAAAGTGCTCATCGAAATCACCCTTGTTTCAAAACAGGATGATCCTCAGAGCGCTGATGGATTCGCACAAGCGGAACAAATCAGGAAGCCGCTCCGAGGCGCTGACAATGGCGTCGATGGAGAGGGGCGCTTCGGTTTCTTGAGAAACGGCTGCCCAAACTCTGCCCCCCCTAAACTGAGAGGTCTCATATGACCGATTTTGCACGCCTCGGCATCGCTGTGGACACGCGCCAGGTCATTCGGGCCAGTGATGATCTTGGCGGCTTTGTCCGCGCTGGACGGGCAGCGTCTGGTGCAACTGAGCAGCTTGAGCGCTCTACGGGCCAAGCACGTGCTGAGTTCGGGCGTTTTGGGAAGTCGGCCGGCGGCGCCACTGCCGCGGCTTCAGCCTTGGGGAAAGCTATTGGCGCTGTGGCCGTCGGCCTGGCGGGCTTCGCCTCCGCGCAGCAAGCCGCAGTTCAGGCGAGAGGATTTCAGGCGGCCATGGCGGAAACCTCCACTCTGATAGAGGGAACCCGGGCCGAAATGAGCCTCGTGGAGCAAGAGGCGCGCCGGATGGCTGCGACCTTCGGCGGCAACGCAACGCAACAGGTCAAAGCATTTTATCAGGCAATTTCAGCAGGCGCCGATAGTGTGGAGGCAGCTGCCCAAATCCTCGACCAGTCGAACCGGCTGGCCATTGGCGGCGTGACGGACATTACCACTGGCGTCGATGCTCTGACGACAGCAGTGAATGCATACAGCGCAACTGGACTGACTGCAGCTGAGGCGTCTGACGCCATGTTCGTTGGCATGAAGGCGGGCAAAACGACTATTGGCGAATTGTCCGCTCAGATGGGGCAAATCGTGCCCATCGCCAGCGCAGCGGGTGTGTCGTTTGATGAAATGATTGCGGGCATCTCGGCGCTTACGACGCAGGGCCAGTCAACAGCAATGGCGACGACCGGTTTGAGGGCGGCAATCACGGGCATTTTGCAGCCATCAAAGCAGGCAGCCGACGCGGCCAGGGCGATGGGGCTGGAGTTCTCGGCAAGCGCATTGCAGGCAAAGGGCCTGGAGCAATTCATGGCCGATGTTGTCAAGGCGACCGGGGGCAACACAGACGCGATGACGCAACTGTTCGGTTCCGTTGAAGCACTGAATGCGGTTCTGGCGTTCTCCGGGGCCGCGGGGCAGACCTTCACGGATATCATGGCCGAAATGGGCGACAAGGCGGGGGCTACTGACGAAGCCTTTGCAAAGGTTGCCGATGGCGTCGATCAAAGGCTGAATGCGGCTTTTGGCAAGTTCACAAATCTGGCGACCCAAGTGGGGCATGTAATACTGACCGCAGGGGTTCCCGCGGTTGAGGCGCTCGCTGCTGGCGCGGGCATCCTGAGTGACAATTTTAACAGCGTGATTGGAGTTGTGACTGCCGCGGGCGTTGCGGTTGCGACTGCCTATGCCCCCGCCGTTTACGGCGCTGTGACGGCGACAGGCGCCTGGATAGCCTCGCTTATCACTCTGCGCGGCGCGCTTATCGCTTCTGGCGTCGGGGTGCTGGTGGTCGGCGCTGGCCTTTTGGTCGGCAAGCTCCTTGACCTGGTTCAGGCGACGGGCGGCTGGGGGCTGGCTTTGCGCCTCCTGGGTTCCGTTGCAAGCGGCGTTTGGGAGGGCATCACCACAGCGGCGAAGGCGATACAGCCTGCGCTTGACGCCGTTTGGAGCAATGTTGCCGCTGGGTTCCTGAGAATGGTTCGCTCGATTGCGAAGACCTGGGCCGAGTTTCTGCATGGCGTGACCGCTGGCGCGAAGGCGATGGACTTCCTGCCGGGCATGGACAGCACCATTCTTGCGCTGGGGAATGCGGCGATCTCTGCCGGTTCAGGCGTGCATGGCCTGACGGCAAGCATCAACGAATATCAGCAGTCAGCAGACGCAGCCTTGCAGCAATCCCGCGACCTTGTGGACCTGGGCTTTGAAAAGGCATCCGCGGCACTTGCCACGCTGAACCTGGTGATTGCGAAGCACGGCGAGGGCAGCGGCGAAGCCGTCAAGGCCACCAATGCGCTGAATGATGCCCTGAAAAAGCTGGAAAAGGGCGGCAAGAAAGCAGGCAAGGGGCTGAAGAAGACCAAAACAGAGGCTGAGGCGTTCGGTGACGCGCTTGAGGACGCAGCCTACACCGCAGAGGATTTGGGCAAGGCCAAGGCAGACATTTTGGTCGGCGGTATCGACGGAGTGTCCAGCGCCTGGAGCGATTTCGTTGCGCGCGGTTTCAGTGACTTCAAGGGCTTTGCGCGGAACGTTCTGGACAGTTTCACGGGCATGTTGACGCAGATGGTCGCGCTGGCGGCGAGAAACCAGATAATGATCGGCCTGGGTATCGGTGGCGTATCCGGGGCAGCTGCAGGCGCGGGCGGTCTTGGTGCTGGCGGCGGCGGGTTTCTGGGCCTCGCTGGCAACGCGGCCAGTCTACTTGGCGGCGGAACGGCGCTTGCGGGAATCACCGGCGGCGCAGCGGCGTCACTTGGGCTGGGCGGGTATGCCAGCGCGGGACTGTTCAATATCGGGGCGAATGCCGCTCTGGCCTCGGCGGCTACCGGCTCCAGCGCGCTTATGGCGACCATCGGCGCGGCAATGGCCCCGGTGGCGATCATTGCGGCTAGCGTGGCGGTTTTGGTCAAAGGCTTTTCCCGCAAATACAAGGGCGGCGGCCTTGAAGGATCGTTCACCCCGGATGGCCTTGAGGACGGCCTGAACTTCGACTTCTGGAAAGGCGGGTTCCTGCGGTCTGACAAGTGGGTGCGCAAGCCGCTTGAAGAAGAATTCGAGCTTACGCTTAATCTGGCGATGAAGGGCTTGGCAGGCGGCGTGGTCGGCATGGCCGACACACTGGGGCTTGGCACCAAAGCGCTGAAGGACTTTGAGAAAGTCGGCTGGTCGGTCTGGACGCATGACAAGACGCCGGAGCAGGTGCAGCAATTCCTTCAGGAGGAAATGCAGAAATCAGCTGACCAGATGGCGGAGCTGATCCTGGGCGGCGACGAATATCTGCGCATGGGCGAAAGTCACCTTGAGGCGATGACCCGCATGTCAGCCGGCCTGCTGGCGGTGAATGATGCCATGGACCTGCTGGGGCGCGCCGCCTTTGAAACGTCGATCGCCGCCGGTGATGCGGCCTCTAGCCTGATCGACGCTTTCGGCGGGCAAGAGGCGATGGCAGCAGCTACGACTGCCTACTGGACCGGGTTTTACAGCGAAGCGGAGCGCCGGGAAACGGTCATGCGCCGTCTTGGTGATCAGTTCGAGGCGCTGGGAATTGCGATGCCTGAGAGCCGCGACGGTTTCCGCCAGATGATCGAGAGCATCGACCTGACCGCGGCTTCGGGGCGAGCGCTTTACGCGGAGCTTTTGGGGTTGTCTGCGAGCCTGGATCAGGTGTTGCCAAAGGTCAGCGCATACACCGAGGCAATGCAGGGCATCGTTGACCAGATTGGCGGGGAAATCGGCCTGCAGATTGGGGCTGCGCGGGACATGGCGCGGCTCACCGAGCAATCGGCGCAGCTCTGGTATCGCACGGCCACGACTTTGCGCGACTTCCTGTCTGACCTGCTGAACACGGATCTGACAGCGGCCAGCCGGTCGCAGTCTATTGCTGTGAACCGGTCCCGGTTTGAGACCGCCTTTGACATGGCGCGCGGCGGGGATGTGGACGCGGCCCGGGATGTGCCGGCGCTGGCCAAGGCTTATCTGGAAAGCGCCCGTAACAGCGCCTCGACCTCGCTGGAGTACCGCCGGATTGCCGCGCAGGTGCAAGGGCAGGTAAGTTTCCTCGCTGGAATTGCGGAGCTTGAGGGCGCGAACGATGACGTTCTGCGCGGCCTTTATGAGCAGCAGATCGAGGTGCTGACCGGCCTGGGCATGTTCCTGCAGTTGGAAGGGCTGACAGCGGATCAAGTGGCCGAGCTGGGCGACGGCGTGCAGGCGCTGACCGAGAACTGGGACGGCACTGTCCTGGCCTTCGAGGGTTCACTGGGCGCGCTGGAGGATGCAATCCGCAATGCGGAAGCCTTCAGCTACGACGATCTTGTCGGGCGCCTCGATGTGGCTGTGTCGCTGGCTGATGACGCCCCGCGCTGGGTGCAGCGGCTGGTGGACAGCGCGGACGCGGGCCTGCGCACCACGCTGGATTTTGTCATCCGCAATGATGAGCTGAGCCCGGCTGATAAGTGGATCGCCACCAATGCGGCCTCTGAACACGTCTCCGCGCTGGATTTCGTGCTGCGCAACGATCTGGACCGGGCAACACGGCGGCTGGTGTTGAAAACCACTGGCGAGCTTCACCGCGATCTGAACCTGACGCTGGCAAAGGATCTGGACGCGGACACGCGCCAAATGCTGCTGACCCGCAATCAGGGACTCACACGGCGGGTGAATGTTGCGCTGACCAAGGATGGCGATAAGGCAATCCGCAGCCTCAACCGGCTGCAGGATCTGATCGGGACCAAGGGCAGTGGCAAGATCACCTTTGACGGCGGCTTGGCGCTCACTGCCGACGAGGCGTTCAAAGGCCTGTCGGACGGGGTGCAGGATCTGGTGTCGCCCATCAACAAGCTTCGCGGAATGCTGGGCGAGCTGCGGGACGCGGTGGACGCGGACCGGGTGCAGCGGGAAAACACGCTGAAGATTGCCGGGCTGCAGGTGAAAGGCGCCGATGCGGTGGTGCGCACTCAGCAAGCCCAGGGCGTGGTCGATGAGTTCAACGCGCTGCGCAGCCAATATGGGATTGGCCTTGTCGGTCAGAAGGGAACCGTTTCTGTAAACGACGCGGGGCGCATCCAGACGTCCTTTGACTATTACAGCGGCGGCGATGTGGTCGGCTTCAAAAAGGCCCTGCGCTCCGAGTTCGGAACTGATGCCATTGGCTCGGTGTTCAATGCCACAAACCGGCGGGTTGGCAGTGCCGAAGACCGCGCCGAGGCACTGCGGCAGCAGGTCAAGGATCTCGGTGGCATTCCGAAATTTGCTCGCGGCACCAACTTTGCGCCTGGCGGCCGGGCGCTGGTAGGCGAGGAGGGGCCGGAAATTGTGGATCTGCCGCGAGGCTCCACGGTCCACCCCTACTCTCAGAGCCGTGCCATGCTCGACAATGGCGATGTTGTCAGGGAGCTGCGGGAACTGAGGAAAGAGGTCTCGGAACTGCGCAAGGATAAGCACCGCGCCGACTTCCAGAAGATCCGAGAAACCAAAGAAATCAAGCGTCTGGCACAAAAGCAGGACGTGGTTGGGGTCAAAATCCAAGAGGAGCAGGCGTAATGCTGAGAACGATTGTCCCGGTCACTGTGACTGAGGCTCTGCTGGTCAGTACCAATGTGCCAGAGGATGACGACCCGGAATGGGATACCGGCACATCCTACAACCTTGGTGATCGCGTCATCCTTGGCGCATTGCACAAGGTCTATGAGTCTGCCGTGGCCGGTAATATCGGCAAGGACCCTTCCACAAATCCGGCAAGCTGGCTGGAGGTCGGGGCCACCAATGGGCGCCGGGCCTTTGACCGGCGCCTGTCTGCACCTTCCACGAAAGCCGGTAAGATGACCTTTGTAATTCAACCCACGTCGCTGGTCCGGGCGGTGGGGCTAGTTGGCGCAAAGGCCGCATCCGCAACCGTCCGGGTCAAAAACACCAGCGGCGACACGCTTGTGGAACGCAGCCAGGCGCTCGCGGACTACAGCGAGATGATCGACGCGCTGACGATGGTACTCACCGCTCCGGACACCCGCGAGTTTGCTATTTTCGAAGACGTCATCTGCCAGCCCGGCAATCAGATCGAAATCGAGATCGGCGACGGATCCGGTCAGGCCGAGGTGTCCGAAGTGGTGCTGGGGGATGTCGTCCAGATCGGGGATGCGCTTTTCGATACCGAAACCGGCGTGGAAGACTTCAGCGACTTCAACGAAGACCAGTTCGGCAATGTGGACATTGTGGAACGCGGATACCGGGACGTCATTGATTTCCCAGTGTCGGTGAAGACCGCTGATGCCGGCCGCATCAAAAAGCGCCTCACCGCAATCCGTGCCAAGTTCGCCATCTTCTATTTCACAGCCACCGGCAACGACTACGGCACAACCGTCTATGGCCGCTACGAAAGGCTCTCCACCATCCTTTCCGGCCCAACCGTTTCCGACATGAACCTCAAAATCTTGGGAGCAACCTATGGGGCTTGATTTTCCTGCGGTGCCACCGGCACCCGACTTGAATTCGCCAGACACTTTTAATCAGCGCGTGCTGGATATGTTCACTTGGTGCGCGGTCACTATGCCCGGATATCTTGAAGCCCTGAGCGCCGAGGACTTCTTCTCGGTGCAGTCCAGCGCCACAGATACCACCGCAGGTAAACTTCTGAAATTGTCTTCCGGCGGGGGTGTTTTCGGTCTGGGCGTTAATGACGCGACATTGAATTTGCCGCCTAACGACGATTTGGACGCCCTGACGGTTTCTGGCCTGTTCCGGTATGCCGGCGGAACCACGACCGGAGCGCCAAGCACCGCTGGAGTGGTGTTGAGCATAGTGCGGCTACAGGGCAAATACATGCAGCTGGCTGTTTCCCATGACGGTTTGATGTACCTGCGCGCTTATGATGCCGTGTCCTGGTCAGCCTGGGTGGAAGTCCTCACGAGCGACATGGTGCAGTCCAGCGCCACAGATGCCACATTTGGCAAACTTCTGAAACTGTCCAGCTCCGGCACCGGCACTTTTGGATTGGGGGTAACATCTGGAAATGCCCCGACAATCTCAGATTTCACGGCCCCGCCTGCTTCAGGTCTTTATCGGTATCTGGGCGGCAGCGGAGGTGCGGCAGGGAACCCTGATGACGGGGCGTGGTGGGGTTCCTGTATCGTAGGCAAGGGGCTGTCTGGAGATGTTATGTACATTGCCTCTCGGGTACAGGACGCGAACAACCCGCCGAAACTGTGGATCGGATCATGCCAGGAGGACGGTACAGGACTTTACTGGACTGAGGTCGTGACCCGCAACAACCTGCTGGGCACTGTATCTCAGTCTGCAGGCGTACCCACCGGTGCAGTGATCGAGCGCGGCAACAATTCTAATGGCAGGTATGTGCGCTTTGCGGACGGCACACAGATTTGCACGCGTCGCATGAATGCGAGCGCGTCGGGGGCAGAGGCCTGGACCTTTCCGGCCAGCTTCATTGAGGAACCGCAATGTTCAGTTCTCCCGATCAGTGCCGGGGCGCATTCTGTGACAGCGGAGCCGCCATCCAGCACCACCACATATGTTGAGTTCAACTGTTTCGACACGGCGGGGGCGCGCCAGGCAAAGTCCTGTCATCTGACAGCTACCGGCCGCTGGTTCTAAAGGAGTTTCCCCATGCAGATCAATTGGAACCCGGTGCGCCGGGATGAGGCGCTGACCGTCACCAAACAGGGCGATGCCCTGACAATCAACGGCGAGGTGTTCGATTTCACTCCGCTGCCGGATGGGGCCACCCTGCCGCGCGATGCGGTGGATTGCGACTGGCTGGCTTCGGGCGTGGAGCGTGTGGGCGGCGAAATCACCCTGATCCTGCTGCTGCCGCACGGCGCCAGGGCGCCGGAGGAAACACGGTTTCCGCAGCCGGTGGCTGTCACTGAGGACGGTCCGGTGCCGGTGCCGCCATACAGTATTCCAGAACCCCAAACGGAGCCGGAAGAGGAACCCGCGGCATGAGCAATATCGACTTTTCGCAGCAGATCAGCCCCGAAGCCAAAGCGGCTAAGGCCCGCGTGGCGCTGTTCGCAGATCTGGCCCGCATCCGCTGGGAGGCGGAAACCGGCGGCGTCACCCTGCAGGATGGGACCGCACTGCCGTCTGATGAGGTGTCCGCGCGCAAATTGACCTCGGCCGTCACCAGTCTGCAGAACAGCATGGTCTCGGAACCGGTTGCCTGGAAGTTCCCAGGCGGATGGCAGGATCTGACGCAGGCGCAGATCGAAGCGGCCGCGGCGGCGGTGGCGCAGCATGTGCAGGCCTGTTTCTCGGCGGAGCGCACCGTTCATCAGCAGATTGATGCTCTGACTGATGCCCAGGTGCCGGGCTTCGACGTGCAGGCGGCCTTCGGCGCGGCGCTGGCCGGGCAGGGGGGCGCCTGATGGAGGATGCTGGCCTGGTAGACTGGCTGTCGAACTTGCTTGGCGGCGCGGCGACCACACTGTTCGGCGCGGCGATGGGGCGCCTGATGTGGCATTCCGGCGAGGTGCGCAAAGGGCAACGCCGCTTCTTCGGCCCTGAACTGCTTTGGGAAGTCCCGGTGGCGATCGGCATGGCCATCATCGGCGAAGCGATTGCCAGCTACCTCGGCGCCAGCGCGACGGTCAGCACCGGGATCGTTGCTCTGGCGGCCTATATCGGGCCGCGCGGTGCCGAGGTGCTGCTGACAAAATGGCTCAGCCGCACCCGCCCCTGACTTAACCCAATCACCAATCAGCGAAACCAGCCCCGCCTTGTGCGGGGTTTTTCATTGGAGGCAGCATGTCCAAAATCCTGACCCTTGAAACTCTGCAGCGGATTACCGGGCCGATGGCCGCAGGCGGCGCGCAGGAGCGCAACGCGAAATCCTTCCTGCTGGGCCTCAACACCTATGGCTTTGACTGCGGTTTGAACCGGCCGCACCGGCTGAGCTATCTGCTGGGGCAAACCCTGCTGGAAAGCGGAGCTTTCCGCTATGACCGGGAAATCTGGGGGCCGACGCCTGCGCAGGTTCGCTATGACGTGCGCACGGATCTTGGCAATACGCCGGAGCGTGACGGCGACGGGTTCCGGTTCCGCGGCCGCGGGCCCTTCCAGATTACCGGGCGGGCCAATTATCGGGCCTTCACCGCCTGGGCGCGCCGCCGCGATCCAACAGCACCGGATTTCGAGGTGGATCCGGATGCGGTGAATCTGGACCCGTGGGAGGGGCTGGGGCCGCTCTGGTACTGGGACACGCGCGGGCTGAATGCGCCGGCTGATGCGGGCGACGTGCGGCGGGTCACCAAGCTGATCAACGGCGGCTACACCCATTTTGCCGGTCGGCAGCGTTGGACGGACCGGGCGCAGCTGGTGCTGCTGGGCTTCGCGGCCACGGATGCCCGCGCGTTCCAGCGTTCTGCCAGGCTGGCCCCTGACGGCATGATCGGGCCTGTAACCCGGGCCGCTATGCACAAGGCGCTGACTGCCCTGCCTCCTGCCGATCCTCTGCAGCTTGCACCAGTGCCGGGGCTGCCTGACTGGCTGCGCCGCTTCCTTGTCCTGGCCCGCAGCTGAGTGGTCCGAGGCGTTTCCTTTCCAATCCCAAACCAGAGGTGTGAACCATGAACCTGAACGATGTCCTGCAGGAGCTTATGCCGGTGCTTGTCAGCGGCCTGAGCGTTTTCCTGTCCGCGATGATCGCCGCCGCCGCCCATAAGGCAAACCAGCGCTGGGGCCTCGATATCGAGGCGCGCCACCGTGAAGCGCTGCACAGCGCGATCATGAGCGGCATCAAGGCCGCCATCGAAGAGGGGCCGGAAGAGGCTGCCGACGTGCTGATCAGCTCGGCAGTGGGTTATGCCAAGGCGTCGGTCCCAGACGCCATCGCCAGGTTGAGTGCAGGCGACCCGGTGTTGCAGCGCCTGGCGCGCGGTAAGCTGATCGAAGCAACGGGCCGATACGGCGGGTAGATTCGGGGTACAATCTGGCACTGGGAGGCCCCGGCATAGCCGGGACCTTCTTTCGCTTCAGGCCCCTGGCTTTCTGGATCAGGCGATTGTTGGACAATTGAGCCAAGAGACAGTCCCGATGTAGGCTTGTCGGCCGTTCCATTACTATCCGGCCGCTGCGGGTGCGGTCGGCAAGTCACAGCGTGGCGTGATCATCGACGCGGGTTGCCGTGTCAAGGATGCTGCCGGTGCGAAACTCCTTGGTCAATTTTCCGGAAGCGAGCGCTCGCCAAGGCGGTGTAGCCTTGTTTGATGTTGCAGACTCCACCGGCGACTGCGAAGCGCAGAAAGCGCTCTTTGCAAACTCGGCCGTTTGAAGCAGCCAGCCGAGATAGTATGCGGCGGCGCCGTCCGCCGTTCCTGCCGTTCGCTGCGACTGCGAGGTTTCGGACCCGGTGAGCTCACACAGTGCGGACAAAGCGGCCATTTACGAATGAAAACCCATCTCAGAAGTGCTGTTCGAAGTCATACAAACTGCTTTTCTGCGCTTTAAATCAAGTGGCACCGGGTGGTATGGCCCGCTGGACGGATCAAACAAATGATAGGAAGCGTGGATGTCGGAGACGGTATTCTGGTCTTGGCAGGCTGATCTCAACCCGAAGGTGAACCGTTCATTTATTCGGGCCGCCTTGGATGCTGCAAGGGGCAAGGCACAAGAGGAGCTGCAACTCGAGGAACCTGAGCGGACGATCGCGCTCGACCACGACACGAAGTCAGCGCAGGGTATGGCGGACATCGTAGGAACCATCTTTGAACAGGTTGCCAAGGCAGCCATCTTCGTGGCGGACGTTACACCTGTTACGACCAGCGAGGCAGGGAAAGCCGTCCCCAATCCAAACGTGATGATTGAGCTTGGCTACGCTATGCGTGCGCTTGGCCCTGAGAGGATCATTGCCGTCCTGAACGTTGGCTGTGGAAGTGGTCCTGAGGCCCTTCCTTTCGACATTCGCCAGAGGCGGATCTTGACCTACAACCTTCCACCAGAAGCAGATTCCGCGGCCCGAGCCAAGGCGCGATCGAAGCTAACGGATGATCTCGCGACTGCACTTGTAGCGAACCTCCAAGCGATCGAACGGATCGAAACAGAGCATACCGAGATCGAGATGGCGGAGGAGGACAGGCACAGACCTGGGGTCTGGAAGGGACATTGGCCTGCGATTCACCGAGCGGCCTTCGGTCAAGAAAAGTCGGTGCTGCCAAAACTAGTGCCAAGAGCCGTCCTTAGAGTCGCCCCGGCGGAGTGGCCCTCAGGCATTCCGCCGATCGCCATGCTTGATGGGCTGTCGGCCGAAGCGACACTCTATGCGCCCTACGGTACGGGAACGTCGGGCGACCATGGCCCGTTCCAGGATGGATACCTCGCCTACTGGATGCCCCCAGAGTCCAGCAACGGTTCAGAAATTTCGGTTTTCAATGTAGCGGCTTTCTTAGAAAGTCCCGGTGAAGTGTGGTTGTCCGATGGCGCAATCGTGGAAAAAAGAGGGGGAAAGACGTTCGTCTCACATAGCCACCTCATGATGAACTGGATCCGCGGACTGGACCGATCTCATGCACTTTTAGACGAACTCGGAGCAGGACAACGGCGACGGGTCCTTCTGGAAGTCAGCGATCTGTCTGGCACCTATTGGTCGACGCAGCAGGGCTACGTTCCTAGTAAAAACAGGAAGACTCGAGTGGCGTACGATCGGACTGAAGCTAAGTGGGAGCCTGCCGTCCGGAAGGATACGCTTAGACAAGCATGGAACGCGCTCAGGAACGCGTATTCGGAACCTCCGATGTCCGCAGATAACTTTGATCAATATTACCGTGCACGAGCGGGGTCGGCCTGATGGGGTAGAGAGGCGCGTCGGCTGCTGGTGGATCCAGTCCCAGCAGCTGGGCCGTATAAGTCTCAAGGGCGGCAGCCGAGGGGGCGCCGCCGGTTCACGACGGGTGAAGCAGGCGAATGCTCATTATGCTGCGCGGTCTGTAATTGGGGTTGGGTCGGGCTTGTACTTTGCAATTCGCCATACATTAGAGAAGTATCTTCGACCTATCGACAGGCACAGAAACCGCTCTCCCCTGCTAGGCTGTGGGAAACGGCCACAAAGGGCTCACTGCCGCCTTGCGGCGCTGCGGCGTGCTGATCGGCGGCTTAGTTAGCTACCGGCACTTCCGCAGGTGACCGCAGGCAGCCTTCTCAGACATTCAGGCCACGTGCAGTAAAATTTCTTCTGCAAAAGCAGAGGGTTAAGGAAGCTTCCTGGCATCTGATCTGTAGCTAGCTAACGTCTTCATCTTTGACGCGGCAAACTGGCGCGGTTTAGGTTGGCTTTTTCAATGCGGCCCGGAGTTGATCCATACTCCACCAAGGGCGGGCAGAGTGAACCATCCTGTGGCAATTGGCACATAGAAGAACGAGGTCGGCCAACGTTGTGGTTTGCCCTTTCTCAATCTCGGAAACTGGCTTGGTGTGGTGGCACTCCATGAACCCATCGCCGCGCTCACCGTAGACTTTTGTGAAGTCGAAGTAGCAGGCCTCACAGAAAAGGCGCCCGTGCTTATTGATAAACGACGCCTTTTTCCTCTTGGTGATACTCCTGTCACGCTCCCTGTAGCGGTGCAGGCGAGACAATAGTCTGCCTTCCTGTGCTTCGGGTTCGTCGTCATCCTGAAGCACCGGTGCGTCTTCAGTTACGCAATTCGCACAAGTGTTGAGAATCGTCGCAACGACTTTTCTGAGTTCGGCTGGACGGTCGGCGTATTCTTGCCAGACCACCTTTTCAAGCTTATTGCCTCGGGTAAGGCCTGCGGTTTCAAATTCGGGATCATGGGACCGGAAGTTCAGTAGCTTCATTGAAACGCCAGCGGCGTTCCTCAGGGTATCTGATCCAGTCAGGCCAAGGGCTTTGGCAACTAAGCCGATCCTCGCCGTCAACTCTAAGACGCCCTTGCCTGTCGGCGAAAAATAGTCGTCCCGATTCTCCAGATAGTAATCAAGGGCAACAAGAAGCTCGTCGCGGGTCCAATTCGGATTGCGGGTTGTTTCTACCATAAGCCTATTGATTTCCGGTTAGCGTGGGGGGCACCACACACTTGGCTCGTCCGCTTCTTGGTCTGGCCACTCTACATCGTCGCAAAGCGGGTATAGGTTGGTGTCCTGGTGTCCGACCAATGCGAAGGCTTCGGCCTCGCTTGATGCTCTTACCATGCCCTCAGGAGGGCTCGGCGTGGCAATGTCAGCAGCGATGCAGTAAGACCAGATCATGGCTGCAGCCTCCACTATTCCAGTTAACGAACGGTAAATGCCAGCCCAAACTCGACATTCGTAAGAGGCGCAGCAATGGGTCTGCTGCGGGTGCGAAGCCTTTGGGCCATTTCCCCTTAAGCCGCCATCCAGCAGGCGGTGGCGGTCGAGGGCGATGCTGCGCTCCGCTCGAGTGTCAGAGAAGCGCAGGAAGCGGACTTCGCAAAACTGTAAACAATGGCTGCTAATCGCGGCAAGCCGAGCCATAGCAGTCATGCATCTCGTCAACTCTCGCCTTGGTGCGGCTTCACCGAATCGGCCATTCGCAGCGTTTGCGAAACCGATTACTCGATGGAAGTCTGCAGCGCCGAAATATCTGTCCTTCGACGCGATTGTGCCAAGCCTTGCTTTCGAGCCAGTGCCGTCATTTTCGAGTTTCTTTCGGTAGCAAAAAGGTATTAACCTCGGCCATCAGTCCATTGATTACTTTGGAATGTCCGATTAGAGTTAATCCGTTACAGCTGACCTGCCTTAGAGCACAGCAATACTATATAAGTTTTGGATTGAATATTGAAACACTCACAAATTGACCAGCTCATGGCTGATATTGCCAAGCTGTATGCTATGGACATTGGTGATTTCTCCGCGGCGCTGGAAAGCCAGTTGATGACCGAGCGGCGACGCAAAGTTGGTGTTTTCATCACCTTACCCCGTAAAGCGCAGGTGTGCAGTCTAGACAGATCGCAACTCATGCATCTGCACTCGTCGCTACTGCTTGATTGGATGCACTTCCATACGCGATGTTTGGTGCCGATTTATCGAAAAGTACGCCGCGCTGAGTTTAATCCTGAGCCGTATACGACGATCGTCAACAACATCCAAAAATCCCTAGAAGACGGTAAGTCATTAAAAGATCGTGTTTCCCGCCAAGTTCTAAAGGACTTTAAACGCGCGGAGCTTAAACAAGATCCGCTGCTATGGCACTGGAATATTCACCACTTTCATCTAGGGAATTTTGACCCCAATTTAGGTTATGCAGAAGGCACGGATGATCTATTGTTCGTCTACGCTGACCGACAGGAAGCGGTCATTCTGGGCATCGCCAAACATGATCAGATCGGAGAGCTCTGGCTTCTGGATAAGCTGTTTTACACGGCCCCGGATTTGCTCGAAAGATTCACGCTCAAAGACGTCATTGGCATCAGCGGTCCCTCGGACCCCTCTCGTAAGAAATTGTGGAAAAACCTGAACTTTACGCATCAATATCAGGGCCGTCTTATACACCCCCCGGGTTTGGGGGTTGCTTCTAGCGGACACGCCACGCGCCTTGTTCTCTCCAAGAATAAGTTACTTCAAGCTATCTCTAACCATGATCGCCAGCTGCCATACGGAGCGCGAGAAGTCGCACTTGCCTCACTAAGATTTGACGGAAGCAGTGTAAACGTCGTGCTGCCAAATGGCCAGATTATGGCTAGCCAGCCATTGGTTTGAGATAGCGCCGCTTAGCCGCGACTGTGCTTGATTATGGAAGACTTGTGTGAAGGCCAAGTAAACGCAGAAAGCGGGCTTCGCAAAGTCAGGTCCAGCGGGCGGCGGGACCTGACTGACCGGCCCTTTCTGGCCCTTGAGCACTTTGATAAAACGCTGTAGCCGCAACCCGCATTCCTGCCGTTCGCTGCAGGCGCATTATCTGGCTGATCAATACCATAGTACGCTGGACTATATGAGCGTTCATCTTGAAGTTGACCTGTGATGTGATATTCGTTCGTAGTAGGCAGGGCACGAGGTTGTTTTATGCAAAACTTTTCTAAGATTGAGATTTCTGACTGGCGGAATCTCAAAGATCTGGTGATTAGATTTCACCCCAGCCTTACCATAATCACCGGGCCAAATGGTTCTGGAAAGAGTACCATACTTTCACTTATCGCGTCGAGTCTGGAGGATGAGCAAGGGCAAGGTGCTATCTACCTAGCCACACCAGTTGACGATGAACAAACGGGTGAACGTACCTACTCAGCCACCGGTTGGTGGTCAACAGTTCTTGCGCGTACACAGAAGCTTCTTGGCAAGCAGAAATCAGCAGGCAAACCAGAAGATAAAGATACTGACCCGAATTATATTGGAACCTTGACCTACGGAAATGAACAAGAATGCTTCCTTAGACGTCCTACGATTTCAGATATTGAATACAAGGTAGTTCTCGAGGGTGTCCAAAAAAAGCAGGGATTTCAAATAGGTTCACATCGTGCTTCGCCAAGATATCAGAAAATTGATAGTATCCCGTTTGGAAACCTGAGTTTGGATAGGGCCTTTAGCGCGTTTAAATTTGCTCAAAACAACTACGGCACCGAAAACAGATACCACGGCGAGACACGTAGGCAGCTTGGAGATCCACTGCTACCCTTTAAGGAAATCTTGATCGGATTTGCAGGATTTGGTTCCGATAACTCAGACATGAAAGCAGACCCCGAGGTGAAGGGGATGTTTCAGGCGTTTCAGGATATTCTGAGAAAGACTCTTCCGCGCGAAATTGGTTTTAAGAGCCTTGAAGTCAGGCGACCAGAGCTGATCCTTAAAACAGACACTGGCGAGTTTCCAATTGACGGTGCATCGGGTGGCTTAATGTCTGTAATGCAGGTCGTGTGGCAGATTTTTCTCTACACAAAATCTGGCAAGAGTCACCCGACCATTGTTTTGGACGAACCAGAGAACCATCTACACCCATCTCTACAACGGGAGTTTCTCAGAAATCTTGTGACCGCGTTTCCATTGGTTCAGTTTGTCGTGGCAACGCACAGTCCGTTCATCGTTTCATCAGTCCGAGAAGCACACGTGTATGCACTCAGAGCTTTGCCTGTTTTGCCGAAAAAAAACGGTCCATCCGAGGTCAAGAACAGCTCTTCTTTTAGAGCAGAAATGATCGACCTTAAAGAACAGGCAGGACCAGCAACCCAAGTGCTCTCTGAAGTTCTAGGGGTTCCCATAACTTTACCAATTTGGGCCGAGGAAGACCTAGTGCGGATTATCAGAAAATACGAAGAGCGGGAACTGAGCCGGGATCTTCTTGATGAAATGAAAAAAGAGTTGCAAACGGCAGGCCTGGGCTGTTTGTTTCCTGAAGCTCTAGCAGGATTGGCGCGATGAGAAAGCTGTCCAAGGGTCCCAAACCTCAAGTTTTGTTAGATAACGAAGAACAATGGAAAAAAGAGCTTATGGACGCCATTGCTAGCGGCGACAAGGAGGAAATCGCCAAGAAAACCAAGCGCTATGGGCACAAAGATATCAAGGACGCTTTAGTCGCAGAAAATTATGGAAAGTGCGCATACTGTGAGGCTTACGTCCGGCACGTTTCGCATGGTGATATCGAGCACATTTCTCCAAAGTCAAAAGCCCGAGAGAAGACTTTTGACTGGAATAATCTGACATTGGCGTGTGAACGATGCAACCAGAAGAAATCAGACGCGGAAGGTGTCATTGATCCTCATGTTGATGCTCCGGAGGATCATCTGCTATTTTTGGCAGCTGTCGTACGCGGCCGGACCACAAAAGGTATGCGGAGTATAAAGCCAACACGCGGGCTGGACTTGAATCGTACTGAATTGGTGGAACGTCGCGGGGCGCAGATATCTCGTTATGCAGATAGTTTCGAACGGATTATTCAGGAGCAAGATGAAGACAAACGCTCGATCTTAGTCGAGGCGCTGCAGGACGATTTGGCTGACCCGAAAACTGAGTATTCAGCCATGCTTAAGGCGTTGCATCAAGTGTTCGAACTTAACGCTTAGCCCTCTAAAAACAAAAACCTCTAGCAGTCTCGAGGCCTGCTATAGAGGTGGCCGAAAATTCCGCCGCGCACGTCGCGAATGTCTGTACTCCGTCCGTTGTATTGAAAACCCTCACCCCAACCTGAGTTCAGGTCTGAATGTCCGCTTCCGTACTTTGCAGATTTTACGCTCGCGGTTGCGGCGAATGACGGCTTCCCGCCCTCTGTACGGGAAGGGCCCGATGTTGCGGGCGCCAAGATCACGACCGCTCTGGGCTGCTTGCGGCGGTGCGGCTCCAGGTTCGGTCCCGCCAGGTGGTGCTTGGCAGGACGTAACCGGCGACAACCAGCCCGAAGCAGGTTCATTCCTCGCGACCGGCTGGCTCAGGGAGAACAAGCAGATCGGGCGGAGAGCTGTTCTACTGGCCACGGCATCCGAAGCGGTAACTCGCCTAAACTACGAAAAAATGGCCCGTGACCACGATGCTAACCGAGTCACGAGCCGACCGTCCTAAAATACCGTGTTGATGCCATACTTACTGGGGAAACAGGAAAACAGCAGCAACACCTTACTAGTTAACAATTGCACCTTGAAACAGAACCAGCTTAGAAGATTTAAATGTTCATTCTTTGTTCTATGTCATTGTGGCATCCTTTTTTGCAGATTCTTTGCAGCAGAAGACTGAATTTCAACCAATCGAGCGCTTGGGAAGAGAAACCGCGTTGCGGTGAAGATGGTCGCGATGTGCGACGGCTAAGGGCCGCCCGTGAATGCCCCGCGGTAAAATTAGCGTTTGCAAAGTCAGCTCTCTGCGCTCCGCTGCCCCCGGTGCAACCCGCAGCATCCCGTGAGGCAGCTTGGCTTTGCCGAGGGTCCGCTTCTGGGAAACTGACCATTGAATTTCGCACCGGCAGCATCCTAGGCGCGGCACCCCTAGTCTACGGCCGCTTCGGGCTGCCTGCGGAAGTGCCGGCAGCCATCTAGGCCGCCGATCAGCGCGCCGCGGCGCCGCAAGGCGGCAGTGAGCCCATAGTGACAGATGCTGCGCGCTGTATGAGTGACCGTTTTAGTTCCCGTGGACCATTCTGTTCGAATGGCGGAGCAGGCTCCTGGTACCCTTTTTCATCTTTGCTTCGCAGAAAACACTTAAGTATGTCTATCTTCACTATGCAGCGTCCACACACCCTCTACACCGTAACCGCAGCGGCTCTTTTGTTTCTGGTTTTGCTAGGGATTTTTCTGCTGTTGAGAACGGGCCTGCCGTCCGCTGACGTTATCGCGCGCGAAGCGGCGAACCGACCAGTGATCAACGTCTCTGATTTTGATCCCGGAGATGCAGAAATTGTTCAGCTAAACAACCTCCCGGTGATAGTCTGGCGGCGCAATGAAGTTGATCGAAAACTCGCTGCCAGCCAGAACGCCCCAAAAATGTGGCGGCAGAAATACTCAACTGTGTTGGGACTGCCAGAACCTGTGTTTGCCGACGACGCGAATTTGACGTTGGACAATGAATGGTTTTTTGCACTGGTGGATTTTCCGAATAAATACCAGCACGTAATACTTAGAGCTGGAGACTTTGAAGGTTTCTTTGAAGGAAGATATGCCGCGCACTTTGATTTATCAGGACGCATAAGAAAAGGCGGCGGGAGCGGTAATCTGACGGTCATAAGT
Organism: Leisingera methylohalidivorans DSM 14336; assembly: GCF_000511355.1. Classification (NCBI taxonomy): domain Bacteria; kingdom Pseudomonadati; phylum Pseudomonadota; class Alphaproteobacteria; order Rhodobacterales; family Roseobacteraceae; genus Leisingera; species Leisingera methylohalidivorans. The sequence goes on from NC_023135.1 coordinate 1,339,180, forward strand.
GCTGAGTACGTCAATGGTGGGCAGAGCATTCAGCTCAATCTCAGTGGTGTCCCTAAAAGCTGACATCGGCGGACACGCAGCAGACGGCAGCAAAGTCCGCATCGTGTGAACTCACCGGTTCCATAATCTCGCAGTCGCAGCGAACGGCGGGAACGGCGGGCTGCGCCGTAGCAGAAAACCTCGGTTGGTTGCGTCAAACGGCCGAGTTTGCAAAGGGTGCTTCTGCAGCAATGCCGCCGGATCGAGCCCGCGAGACTGAAGCAGTGGTGAGAGACGGTTTGTCTGGATCACCTTGGGTGAACAACTTCATCGGCTGGACTGGTGAGGCGGGCAACCCAGTGGGTGAATTGGCTCAGATGACCCATGTGATCGCGCAGCGAGTGCATATCGGAGGAGTGCGGCCCGCATACCGAAAAAAAGAGCACTGGTTACCTGCGGGCCGCTGCCCCCGCGGGACAGGGGCAGGTAGATGGTAGGGCGCGACGCTTGCCATTTACGGGGAATTTTCGGAGGTTTGGGGCAGTATTGGTTAGCACTTGGGAAGATCGGCATCGTGAAGCGGCCCAGAATGCATAAACGCTTGAGCGACAAGGCCGGGAATGCCGTGATCTTGCTGGGTGGCTTTGGCGTTCTCTTGGTATTGCTCAGAAGCGTATATCACTTTGCTCTGATGTTTTCCCATTAAGGCGGTCGGCTACCTTTCCAGTGCTTTCAATGCTTCGGCCGCGACTTTGTAGGTGTGGTGACCGTGATCCTCGTGCATCCGTTCATACTAGGCAATCCAGGGCTTCAAACGCTCTTCTAAGAACTCGTCCTTCCAGATGGGGCCAGAGAGCCTGATCAAGCCATTTTCAAGCCTCTCTGCTTTCATTGTTCCGGATCCTTCATTCCGTTCGCGAATGCTGCTTCCAATGGATTGATTTCTGCCTCCCATGCAAGGCGCGCCTCGACTTGTTCTGCCAGGCCGCAGTAGGTGCAGCGAAAGATTAACCGCTCGGCGCGTTGAACTCGAGCAATCGCCCGCTCGTCGGTGACGGTACTGTATTGGCCGCAGGCACAGGTGATCTGAATGGTCAGCATGGGAGGCGGCCAATCCTGATGGTGGGAACGCTTCGGGAATTACTTCGGGACTCAGGCGCAAGTGTTCTGGATGGTGAGCATATGGCTGGAATAGCGAGGGGCAGGGCGGGAGGAAAAGGCGCTCCCACTTTCGCTGTATGTTTACGTTTTGTCCGTGGGAGAAAAATTGGCTATCCTTTTGGATTTAAATAGTTCAATCATAACTTAAAATCTCCTGGCCGTATGGCCGTGCGGGTTCGAGTCCCGCCGTCCGCACCAAAACCTTACCAGTAGCAGGAAAATGTAACAGAACGGGCTGAGAGCCTTATGCCTAAGAGAATTCTGGTGCGACGCATTCAGCCTGTGCATGAAAAAGGTGCTGAGAGGATCGCGCAGAGACTGCATTGCCGTGCCGGTCATTTTGTGCAGAATATTGTGTAAAATGTGAAAGATCTTACGCATATGGCGCTTATTCAAAGTAAAATCTCTGCGCTTTTGGCAGATATGTACCTGTCCAACCGGCAGGCAGCGCTGAAATGCGGTATTCCCTATGGCACATTCAACAGCGCGCTGAAGAAAGAGCGGGAGATCGGCTGGAGCATGCTGGATGCGCTGGCGCGCGGGCTGGGGGGATCGTTTCACTATTTCTCGTCCGACACCGCGGGGCTCGAGCTGCTGCCTGGCCGCAGGGCGGGGGAGGCAAGGCATTTGAAATCCTCAATGCCCAGCTGCAGTCGGCTGCCCGCTCCCGCCAGTACCGCGGCTGCGACGTGTCGCTGCAGAAATTCCTGGACTGGTGGTTTGACAACAGCGGCCGTCTGGAAAGCTTTGATCAGCTGCAGCACCAGGTGGATTTGTTCGATCCGCCGGATGCAGAGAAAAACCGCGTCCAGCCGATCAAGTCAGGTCCGGCCAGCCTGGCGTCCGTTTGCTTTGAAGTGGCAAGCAGCGATCAGCTTCGGGACACGCTGAACGGGTTCAGCGACAGGTTAAACGCAGATCTGGTGATGGCGCACAGCGAAGCGATCAGCCGCGGCGAGCCGGTGATCACGCATCCGTCGATCGACGTGAAGCTGCTGAACGGGCGCCGATTCGCCCGGCAGTACCGGCGGGTTCTGGCACCGGTCTATTTTCCGGATGGCAAGCTGATGGTGGCCAATTTCTCACAGGATATCAAATTTGGCTAAGTCGCTTTGAAGCATGTGCTCCATGTCCAGGCGTGACGCGCCGACAAACCATTCGGAGCTGCTGCGCACTTCCGGCTCCGGGTGGCGCCACTTCTGCGCCCGCGGAATTGCCCGGCTGAAGCCGTTAACCAGATCCAGACGGGCCTGCATGTGACGGTCCGGGATAAAGGCGTATATTCAGCCCACATCCCATTTCTGGATCGTCAGGATCTGAAAAATCCGCATGAACGGCTCAAGCCGGTCCGCGCGTCTGCCGCGGTGGCCGGGCAGAAAGTTCAGCTCGCCGATATAGGCCAGTCGGCCGCTGACCTCCCGCGCCAGCGGTTCGGCGACGCTTTCAACCCCGCCGCCTGCATCATTGGGAAACTGATGCCGCGAGGTGCGCATCAAAAACTCGGCCAAGGTTTCGCGGCCCAGATCCTGCAGCATCGAGGCTGCACCGCCGATATAGGTGTCACCTTCCTACAGAAACAGCCAGAAGGCCGAGTTCCGGGTGTGGTCGGCCTGCTCGATGGCAAAACCCGGCATCTGGAACTGGCGGCCGGTATCGGCGGCGGTCTTGGGCACTTTTTCAAAATCCGTGAACATTGCGACCTGAAGGCCGGCTTGCGAAAGCGCGTTTAAGTATCCCGAACGCGTTTTGCCCAAATCCAGAAAATTCATAAAGGTTCCCCCGTGACAAAGTTAAATATCCGGATAGCCCGGATCGTCTCACGCCGCCGCCTCAGAGTGCATGTCTGCTCAAATCTAATCTACTTTTGCGGTAAATTTTGTTAATTTCAAACTGAACTCTCCACCTGCTGCAGTCCGGTGGCCAGTATCGGGTAGGGCTTGTTTTGAATGCCAAAAACCCGGCAGTTGTGTTGCCGGGCCAAGGTGTGTTGCAGGTGCTTAGGGTTGTGTCAGCCGCGGCCGCGGTAGGGCGGCACGCCTTGGTCGGGAATCCAGACGCCCTCGGGCATCGGTCCGGTTTGCCAGAACACGTCAATCGGAATGCCGCCGCGCGGGTACCAGTAGCCGCCGATGCGCAGCCATTGCGGCTCCAGGAAGTCCGCCAGGCGGCGGGCGATGGAGACCGTGCAATCCTCGTGAAAGGCGCCGTGGTTGCGGAAGGAGGTCAGGAACAGCTTCAGCGATTTGCTTTCCACCAGCCATTCACCCGGCACGTAATCGATCACCAGATGGGCAAAATCCGGCTGCCCGGTCATCGGGCAGAGCGAGGTGAACTCCGGCGCGGTGAAACGCACATTATAGGCCACGTCGGCCTGGGGGTTCTGGACGCGCTCCAGTTCAGCCTCTTGCGGGCTGGCCGGCAGGATGGTGTCGCCGCCCAACTGTTTGAGGTTGCTGTAGATGCTGTCGGACATGTCAGGGTTCCTTGTCTTCAGACGCCGCGCTTGTTGCCCCAGACCAGCACATGCAGCTGGGGCAGGACGCGGGGGGTGAACCAGCCGTCGCCGGTTACTTTTTCTATCAGCCACAACAGCCGGTCGGTGGCTTGGCTCAGATCGACCGGCAGGGCCGGGTCGACTTCCGGGTTGCCGGGCTGCAGATACAATGGCAGTTCGGGATGGCGTTCAGCGGCGGCCTTGGCCCAGGCGTAGTCCTCGTCGTCGAAGATCACGATCTTCATCACCGCCTGGCCGCAGCCCCTGGCGGCTTCAAGACATTGGTCGAAGGCTTTCCAATCCACCGTTTCGCCGCTAGAGGGCGGCTTGGGGCTCAGCACCAGCGTGTCGAGATCCGCAAACCAGGGTTTGCTGACGGATCCTTGGGTCTCGCAGGCAAAGCGGTAGCCTTCGGCCTTGCCATAGGCAATGACCGGCGCGAAATCCTGGATCGCCGGGTTGCCGCCGGAGATCGACACCGTCAGCGGCCTGCCGCCAGACAGGCGGCGCACCTCTGCCATGACCTGCTCCGGCGCCATCACCGCCCAGTCATGGCGGTAGGCGCTGTCGACCGCATGCAGGCTGTCGCACCAGGAGCAGCGGTAATCACAGCCGCCTGCGCGCACAAATACCGTGGGCTCCCCGATCAGGGCGCCTTCCCCCTGGATCGTGGGGCCGAAGATTTCAGCAATGCGCAGGGTCATGGCCGGTACTCCGCCCAGGTTTTCGGGGTTTCCGAAATTTTCACGGCAGCGACTTCCGGCCAGCGTATATGGCACCAGTCATAGAAATGCTTGGCCATGTTCTCAGCCGTCGAATGCCCCTCCAGCACATCGTTCAGATGCCGGTGGTCGAAAGTGCTGTCGATGTACTCCTTCAGCGGCTTCAGTTCGTGATAGTCACGCACGAAGCCGTCGCTGTTCAGCTCCTGCGCCGCCAGTTCCACAACCACGACATAGTTGTGCCCGTGCAGGCGGGCGCATTGGTGATCGGACGGCAGATGCGTCAGTTGGTGCGAAGCGGAGAAATGGAACTCCTTGGTGATCCGGAACATCAGCCGCCGTCCTTCCCGGCAATCGCCTGCCGCCAGAAATCGGGGTCTGCATACTCTGTCGGATCCTTGACGCCCGCCAGATGGAACGCCTCACGCCGTTCCACGCAGGTTCCGCAGCGGCCGCAGTGCTTGTCGCCGCCCTTGTAGCAGGACCAGGTGTCGGCAAAGGGGGTGTTGTGCTTCGCCCCCGCGGTCACGATGTCGCCCTTGGTTTGGTGCACAAACGGGGTATAGAGGCGCACGTCGGCGTAGCCGTCGAGCGCTGCCCGCTGCATGGCATCAAACGCTTCGGTGAAGGCCGGGCGGCAGTCCGGATAGATGAAGTGGTCGCCGCCATGCACCGCCGTTGCCACCGCCTGATCGCCGTTGGCGGCAGCAATGCCATAGGCGATGGTCAGCATGATGGCATTGCGGTTCGGAACCACGGTGACCTTCATAGTATCTTCTGCGTAGTGGCCGTCAGGCACGTCGATGTCATCGGTCAGGGCCGAACCCGAAAGTGCTGCACCGATGGTGCGCATGTCGATGATGTCATGCGGCACGCCCAGCCGTCTGGCGGCGGCTGCGGCAAAGTCGAGCTCCTTGCGGTGGCGCTGGCCATAATCAAAGGAGACAAGACGGGTCAACTGCTGTTCAGCAGCGACCATATGGGCAAGCGAAACGGAATCCAGCCCGCCCGAGCAGATAACGATAGTCTTCATTTTTGTACCCTTGTTTTGGTGACCGGGTAGGCTGCGACCGGTGCCGGGCGTATAGCGGCGCAGGCCGTCACACGCAAGGGGCGGGCGGATAGCGCACATTTCTAAGGTGAAGTTTGGAAAAGTTGAAAATGCCATCTTGGGCCGTGGCGCGCAGCGGCACGGCCCGCGCCCGGCCTTGCCCCAGGGAAGATGCATAGGCGTTCTTCCGAGGTCAGGCCCAGGCCAGCTGTTTCTCGCTACACCGGCTGCAGCTCTCCTTCCAGCCATTCCAGGAACGCCCGCGATGCCGGGGTGCTGGCATGGTTGGGCGGCGGCATCAAAAAGTAGTTCTCCAGAAGTTCCGCCGAATGTTCGCTGGCTCTGACCAGCTGGCCGCTTTCCAGCAGCCCGCCCGCCAGCGTGTCATGCGACATCGCCACACCCGCACCATTCACCGCAGCGGTCATTGAAATCACGTAGGTGGAAGCAAGATTGATCTCATGATTGCGCTCAAACGGCAGGGCCTGCGACTTGAACCACGCCCCCCAAGAGCCCGTCACGCCGGCACAATCCAGAAGATGCGCGGTGCCGAAATCCACCTTGCCGTTTTGATAGCCCGGTGCGCAGACCGGAAAGAACCTGTCGCGGGTCAGCCGGATCGCGGCGGCGGACATGTCGGCAGGGCGGCCAAAGCGGATTTCGGTGCCGGCAGAGCTGGCATGGCGCTCCGGGTCCCAGATCGGGGTCACGATGTTCAGCACCAGCCAGGGGAACTTCTTATACAGCCGGGGCAGGCGCGGCGACAGCCAGAAGACCGAAAAGGCCATGTTGCACTGCAGCACCAGATGCCGCCCCTGATCGCCGCCGGTAAAGGCCTGCGTTCCGGCCGCGATCAGGTCGAAGGCCTCGCGCACGATCGGCATGTAATTGGCACCGGCCTCGGACAGCTCCAGCGCGCGGGTTTTGCGGATGAACAGTTCGCGGCCCAGGAAGTTCTCCAGGCTCCGCACATGCTGGCTGATCGCCGATTGCGTCAGGTTCAGCTCGCCGGCGGCGCGGGTGAAGGACAGGTGCCGGGCGCTGGCTTCAAAGGCGCGCAGCCAGGTGAGCGGAGGCAGGGACGATGAGGGCGGTCCGGATGACGGCATGGACGCATGACCTATGCATTAGTTTACCTAATGCATTACAGCTGAATCAATCGTTTGTCAGCAGTTCTTATGGCTGGCACCAATACCGCAGCAACGTTTCCGGAGGTGCCAGAATGAACAAGCAAGCAGACCTAAGCCCGAACCTCACTCATTGGCAGGAGCGCGTCGATATGGCGGCCGCCTTCCGCTGGACCGAGCGGCTGAACATGCATGAGGCGGTGGCAAACCACTTCAGCCTGGCGGTGAACAACGACGGCAGCCAGTTCCTGATGAACCCGAACCAGGTGCATTTTGCCCGGGTCAAGGCCTCGGATCTGCTGCTGCTGGACGCCAACGACCCCAAGACGATGGAACGCCCAGACGCGCCGGACCCTACCGCCTGGGGGCTGCATGGCTCGATTCACCGGCTGTGCCCGCATGCCCGCTGCGTGATGCATGTGCACTCGATCCACGCCACCGTTCTGGCCTGCCTGGCCGACAGCACCCTGCCGCCGATCGATCAGAACACGGCCATCTTCTATAACCGCTATGTGATCGATAACGGTTTTGGCGGGCTGGCGTTCGACGACGAGGGCGCGCGTTGCGCCTCGATGCTTACCGACCCCAAGGTCAAGGTGATGATCATGGGCAACCACGGGGTGCTGATCATCGGCGATAATGTCGCGGACACTTTCAACCGGCTCTACTACTTTGAACGCGCCGCTGAGACCTATATCCGCGCGCTGCAAACCGGCCGGGAACTGCGGGTGCTGAGCGACGAGGTCGCCGAGAAAACCGCCAAGGAGCTGGAGGATTACCCGGATCAGGCGGAACGCCACCTGGCCGAGTTGAAGGCGATCCTCGACGACGAAGGCTCCACCTACGCCAGCTAAGAGAGGCACCCCATACAGGCAATGAGACCACGGGCAGTTCATCGGACTGCCCGGCGGCTTGCTGCGTCCATCAGAAACACCAATTCAGCCATCCGCAAGGTCCCAGATGCCCGATTTCCTCCCCACCAATGCCGCGTCGTCTGGCGTCAAACTCGACAGGAAGATGTTGAAATCCATTGCTGCCCGCAGCGACAGTCCCGGCTTGATCTATATCGCGCAATGGCTGGCTTTCCTGGCCGCCACCAGTGCGCTGGTCTGGGTAGCACTCGGCACTTTCTGGATGTGGCCCGCGATGCTGCTGCACGGGATCTTCCTGACCGTGCCCGCCTATTCCTTCAGTCATGAAACCGCCCATGGCACCGCCTTCCGCAGCCGCTGGCTGAACGAGGCAGTGCTGTGGGTGACTTCGCTCCTCTACATGGAAGAGCCGCTGCACCGCCGCTACACCCACACGAACCACCACACCCATACCTGGTGGGTGGGCAAGGACAGCCAGATGCCGTTCGACACGCCGATGGGTTTTGGCGGCTGGCTGGCAGAGGTCAGCGGCTTCGCGCTGCTGCGGTTCCACATGCAGGTGTTCCTGCATCTGGCGGCAGGCCGCTGCACCGATACGATGAAGAGGGTCACCCCCGAAGGCGAATTTGCCAAGATGACCCGCAACGCGCGCATCATGCTGGCGATCTATGCGCTGATCGCAGCGGCGCCCGCATTTGGCATCTGGTGGCCCGTCTGGTTCCTGGTGATCCCGCGGGTTCTGGGCGCCCCCGTCATGCTGCTGTTCACCTTGATCCAGCATGTGGAACTGCAAGAAAACTCGCCGTCCATCCTGGATAGCACCCGCTCTTTCCGCAGCAACTGGCTGGCCGGTTTTCTCTATATGAACATGAACAACCACGTTGAGCACCACCTCTACCCGCAGGTGCCCTTTCACGGGCTGCCGAGACTGGCCGAAGCGGTGCAGGACCAGCTGCCGGAACCCGATCCCGGCTTTTTCAGAACCAATCTCGAGGTGATGTCTGTGGTGCTGCGCCGCAGTCTGGGCCGTCCGGCCAAGGCTGCCACCATCCGCCAGGCGCCGCATATGGTCACCGAGGGCGGGCCGGTGGAACGTGTCGCGCAGCGGACAATGTAAGATTTCCAGAAAAACGAACCAGGAGCCACGGAAATGAACCAATGGATTGACGCCTGCGCCACCGGTGACATTGACGAGGAGGACCTGATTTCCTGGCGGCACTCGGGTAAGTCCTACGCGATCTACAACACCGGTAAGGGGTTCTTTGCCTCTGACCTGATGTGCACGCATGAGGAGCAGAGTTTGGAGGACGGTCTGATGATCGACTGTGTCATCGAATGCCCGCTGCATGGCGGCCGGTTTGATATATGCACCGGAAAGGCGCTGTCGGCGCCGGTGCATGAGGACCTCAAAACCTATCCGGTGCGGGTCGAGGGAGGCCGGGTGTTCGTGGAAATCGGCTGATCGTTTCCTCCCCGGAAAGTCAGCCGCTGCCGGTCCTTCGGGGCGGCCTTTTTTCTCGCTTCTTTGATTTGCTCGCCATTTGATCCTGATTAAGACGGATCCAGTTGTAATTCCCTAGGACCAAATTCAGAGACACTCGACAGGCATGGGAGAGCCCCCATGGTGCGCCTTGCACCCGTTCTCTATTCGCTGATCGGTTCAAGGCTTGCAGGTGCGGGCGCAATTGCGGTTCCGGTTGCCGGGCCGGTGTCTACGCAGGCGATCCTGGTTTCGGCGGCCATCGGCGCGCTTGCCGATGCTCCGGTGGCATGGCTGGTGGCCGGACAGCTCTATGCCCGCGGTGCCTGGGCGTTCAGGAACACCCGCGCGGCGGCTTCGAATTCCCGCGGCTTCTCGGCGTGCAGCCAATGGCCTGCACCGGGCAGTTTCGCAAAACGGGCGGCCGGAAAGCGTGCGCGGATCTTATCGCGGTGTTCGGGCAGCACATAGTCCGAGTTGGCGCCGGACAAGAACAGCGCCGGACCTTGCCACGCGGCATCGGTCTCAGGAAAGGACATGATGTTCGGCATCTGATCCGCCAGCGTGTCCAGATTCAGCTTCCAGCGCTTGTTCGGGATATCCAGCGACTGGGTGAAAAAGCTCTGCAGCGCAGGCTCCACCCCGGCCTCGGCCAGTTGGGCGGCGGCCTCCGGGCGGCGCTCAACCGTGTCCAGGTCCACCGTGCGCATCGCGTGGATGTATTGGATCTGGGTATGGCCGTAGGCAACCGGTGCAATGTCGGCAACCACCAGGCGGCGCACTGCCTCAGGATGGTTCAGCGCCAGCGTCATCGCCGCCTTGCCGCCCATCGAATGGCCGATCACATCCATCTGCCCGCCGTGGGCGGCAATCACCTCTGCCAGATCTCTGGCCAGCTCAGGATAGGTGTGGCTGTCCGTCCGCGGGCTGTCGCCGTGATTGCGCATGTCGACGGCAACAACCTGCCGTTCATCCGACAGGCGTTTCGCGATGACGCCCCAGTTCCGGGCCGAGCCATAAAGGCCATGGGCAATCAGCAGCGGGGGTCTTTCTGTGGCAGTGCCATGTGTGATCGTGTTCAGCATAGGGTCTAGATACCCGCGCAGGCAAAGGCTTGCCACCCCCATTGAGGCAGGCATCAGCGCAGGCTAGGGTAGCCGCGAACGGCAGCTGAGGGAGAGTGCCAGAATGGCCGCCAGCCTGGATCAGGATATCGAGGACATCCGTACGCTGCTGAAGGAGCGTGAACAGGCCTCCGGCGATCTTGCCGCCGCACTGAAACGGGCGCGCCGCCGCCTGCCGCGCCGGATCTACAAGCAGGGCATGAAACTTGCCGATGCGCTGCCGATGCTGGAACATCCAAGGCTGCGGCCGACAGTGGACGAGAAACCGCTGCGGGGCGCAGCGCGCGAAGTGAAGGCGCATCTGCAGAAAGTTGACCTGGCCGACCGGCGCAAAGGGTTCTGGCTGGGAGTGCTGGGCAGTATGGCGTTTTCCGTGATGGTGGTGCTGATCCTGCTGATCGTGGTCCTGCGCTGGCGCGGCCTGGTCTGATTTCCTGCTTTGCGCCGCCGCTTCCGTGAGTTTCGAAGCTGGTTCAAAACTCACGGAGGCCTCATGGCAGGCAAGGCAAAAGCGCGCAAGGCGGCGTTGCGGGAGAAACTGGTGGAAGCGGCAGAGATCCGCATTGCACGGAATCGGGCCAGGGCGCTGCGGGCCCGCGATCTGGAACAGGATGCAGGCTGCGCGCCGGGGGCGATCTAGAATGCTTACGATGTCCTGACCGGGATCATCATGGCGGTGAACGGCCGCTCCTTCCAGAAGCTCGGTGCAGCGGCCGCAGCCCCCATTGCCGGTGCGCAGGACGCGCCGCCGACCCGCCGGCTGATCCTGACGAACAACGCCTATCTGCATTTTGCGGTGGAAAACACCAATCTGTGGCGGGCCATGTTTGATCTGCAGATGACCGCCGGGAGGGCAGTGCCGGACTGGTACCTTGAGGCGCTGGAAGGGCTGTTTGCCAATATTGCCCGCCCGGCGGCGGAACTGTCCCCGGATCAGAGCGCGGAAGAGGCCGGGCTGATGGTGCGGGCGCTGTTTTCCTCGGTGCATGGCATCGTGCTGCTGGGGGTGGAACGGCGCTTCTCCGGCGTGCCGCCCGAGCAGATCGAACAGGTAATCGCTCAGGTACTGGGCTAGATCGGCGGCACAAAAGCGATCTGAACGCCGTTCAGGAAATACCTTGAACGGCGTTCATCTGGGAGCGGCTCCGGGGACTGCTCTGGGTGCTGCATGTTTCTTCATGAACGATGGTTAAGTTTGCGGAGGATGAAATGTTCACCACTCTGAAAACCCTGATCTCCGGTGCCAATGCCGGGGGCCGAAGAACAGCTGCACGAGACGTTTTCGACCGAGCTGATCACCCAGAAGATCCGCGAGACGGAGGGCAATTTGAAGGCGGCCAAGCTGGCGCTGGCCAACCTGATCCAGCGCCAGCGCGCCGAACCTTGCAGCTGCGCCAGCCGGTAGAAACCGCCAGCCGCCGCATCACCAATCTGAAACAGGGCGCTCTTGCCGCCCGCGCCACCCGGCGCGAGAGGGGTATCGGGCGCCGTCTGTGCCGCCACTCCGGCGGCGGCAGCCCAGTGGAGGAGGCGGAGGCTTTCCAACCGTTTGCCCCGGTCCGGTTCCCTTCGAACGGATGCAGGCGAGGGGAGGCTGCCGGGTGGCAGCAGGAAAGGTATCAACAGAAAACCGCCGCGGCCTTCCGGCGCGCGGCGGTTCGTTTCTTCACTCCTGCAAGGGCTTACAGGTTCGGGTACAGCGGGAACCTGGCGCAGAGATCCGCAACCTTGGCGCGCACCGCGGCCTCCACATCCGCATTGCCGTTTTCACCGTTGGCGGCCAGCCCGTCGATCACCTCGATGATCAGATCGGCGATCTGGCGGAACTCTGCCTCGCCGAAGCCGCGGGTGGTGCCTGCCGGCGTGCCCAGACGCAGGCCGGAGGTCACGGTGGGCTTTTCCGGGTCGAACGGGATGCCGTTCTTGTTGGTGGTGATATGGGCCCGCCCCAGCGCCTTGTCAGCGATGTTGCCGGTGACGCCTTTGGGGCGCAGGTCAACCAGCATGACGTGGGTATCGGTGCCGCCGGTGACAATGTCCAGCCCGCCCTGGATCAGCTGATCCGCCAGCGCGGCTGCGTTGGCGCGGACCTGCTTCTGGTAGGCCTTGAACTCCGGCTTCAGCGCCTCGCCGAAGGCCGCCGCCTTGCCGGCGATCACATGCATCAGCGGGCCGCCCTGGATGCCGGGGAAGATCGCCGAGTTCACTTTCTTGGCGATCGCCTCGTCATTGGTCACGATCATGCCGCCGCGCGGGCCGCGCAGGGTCTTGTGGGTGGTGGTGGTGGCCACATGCGCGTGCGGGAACGGCGAGGGATGCTCACCGGCAGCGATCAGACCGGCGATATGGGCCATGTCGACCATGAAATAGGCGCCGACGCTGTCGGCGATTTCCCGGAATCTGGCAAAGTCGATCTGGCGCGGGATGGCGGAACCGCCGGCGATGATCAATTTGGGCTGGTGCTCGGTCGCGAGGGCCTGGATCTGGTCGTAGTCGATCAGGTTGTCGCTTTCGCGCACACCGTAGTGCACAGCGTTGAACCACTTGCCCGACTGGTTCGGGCGGGCGCCGTGGGTCAGGTGGCCCCCGGAGGCCAGATCCATGCCCAGAATGGTGTCGCCGGGCTGGATCAGCGCCTGGAACACACCCTGGTTCGCCTGGCTGCCGGAATTCGGCTGCACGTTGGCGTATTCGCAGCCGAACAGCTGCTTGGCGCGGTCGATGGCGAGGTTTTCGGCGACATCGACATACTGGCAGCCGCCATAGTAGCGGCGCCCCGGGTAGCCTTCGGCGTATTTGTTGGTCAGCACCGAGCCTTGCGCTTCCATCACCGCGGCCGAGACGATGTTCTCGGAGGCAATCAGCTCGATCTCGTCGCGCTGGCGGCCCAGCTCGGCTGTGATCGAGGCATAAAGTTCAGGATCGCGCTCCGACAGCGCTTGGGTGAAAAAGCCGGGGTCACGGGTCGCTTCAGTCATGGTGGCTCCGTTGGAGTAAGGATCAGAATTGAGGGATTTCCTATCGGAAACTTCCTTGCGCAGGAACCCTGTAAAGCGACATTTCCCTGCGACAGAACGGCAACTATGGTCTTTGCCGGAAAGCTGTGATTGTTTCGGAACCAGATGCCTAACACCGGAAACAGATTTCATGAGTTTGAGAATCGCCTTTCTGGCCAGTGAGGCCGATGTTGCGCAGGATGCATTGGGTACCCTGCGAAAGAGATACGGTCATGTGCCGCCCGCCGAAGCCGGTATTGTTGTGGCTCTGGGCGGGGATGGTTTCATGCTGCGCACGTTGCTTTCGATGGTGGATCATCCGGCGCCGGTGTACGGCATGAACCGCGGCACCGTTGGCTTTCTGATGAATGAATACCGTGAAGACGGGTTGATCGGGCGGCTTGAAGAAGCCGTGCAGGAAATTATCAACCCGCTGTCGATGACCGTAATGGACCGCCGCGGCGAGGTGCATAAGGCGCTGGCCATCAACGAGGTGTCTTTGCTGCGGGCAGGGCCGCAGGCGGCGCGGCTCAGAATATCCGTGGACGGGCGAGTGCGGATGGAGGAACTGGTCTGCGACGGCGCCTTGGTGTCCACCCCCGCGGGCTCCACAGCCTATAACTATTCCGCGCATGGCCCGATCCTGCCGATCGGGGCGGATGTGCTGGCGCTGACGGCGATTGCCGCCTTCCGGCCGCGGCGCTGGCGCGGCGCGCTTTTGCCCAGCAACGCGATGGTGCGCTTTGATGTTCTGGAGGCCGCTAAACGCCCGGTGATGGCTGACGCGGACTCGAATTCGGTGGCGGATATCGATTGGGTCGAGATCCGCACCGATCCGAAGATACGCCATAAAATCCTGTTCGACCCCGGTCATGGGCTGGAAGAAAGACTTATTTCCGAGCAGTTTACGTAAGCGTTTAACGACAAATTCACGGCTTCGTGAACTTCCCGGTAACTATTCTGTGCAAAGGTTAACCCACTGGCGGATGCGGATGGTATCTGCCCAACGGCAAAATGCCACAGAGCCGTACCGGCGTGTTTTGTACGTTCCTGTTTTTTAGTTTCCTGCCGGTCACGCCCGCGGAACCTGGCGCCAGAACGCCAGGTTCGCTGAATGCGGCAAGGCGAGCGGTGTTTGTAGTGAGTGATCTAGGTATGGAAGTTCCCCGGGGGCGGTTCAGCCCGTTCCCCGGGACCTCAAGCGGACAGGGCATGGAGATGCACAGTCGCCCCATTGCGCCCGCCCGGACTGCTTTGGGACCGTCCCCGATTTGAACTTGCAGGATTTGCTGATGCCGGCTGACTGTTATGTCAGCTGCGTCCGCCGGCCTGCATCTGGTGCCACAGCGGCAGGCACATGCGGCCCGCTCGGGCTTCGATTGCGGCGCAAGCGTCCACCGCCAGATCCTCGCGCCAGCGGCGGGCGGCGATCTGCACATTGATGGGCTGCGGCCCATTCGGCAGCTGCGCCAGCCGGGCAGGCACTGAGGCGGCGGGCAGGCCGAGGAAGTTCATCGCATAGGAGTAAACTGCGCAGCCCAGCACCTCATGCACGCCTTCCGCGCCTTCGGTGTCGCGGTCCGGCTTGAAAAAGGGCTGCGGCAGGAAAGGCGATAGTACCAGCGGGTATTCCTCCATGAACAGGGACCATTGCCGCGCGTAATGCGTGCGCTTGGCCATCATCTGCAGCAGCTCATCCCCGGTAAAGGGCGGGAACTCCTGGAAATAGACGGCAAAGATGTCGCGCACGGGCTGGGAGCCTGCCGCGTCTACATCCCCCTTCATCAGTGCATGGATTTCGCCCATCAGGGCGCGGTAGCCGGTGCGCCCGGCCTCGAACACATTGGGCGGTTCCGCTTCCTCAACCAAATAGCCCGCGCCGGTCAGCGCCTCGCGGGCAAAATCCAATGCGGCTTCGACCTCGGGGTGCAGTTCATAGCCATGGGTGTTCTTGGTGAAAGCAACCTTGACCGGGTCATTCAGCGCTTCACCGCGCCAGGGCACCGGCACATGGAAGGGGTCGCGCGGGTCTGCGGCAATCAAAGAGGGCATCGAAAGATGCAGATCCTCTGCCGAGCGGGCAATCAGCCCCTGCACCGACATCAGTTGCGCCAGCAGACCGCGCTCGGCGGATTGGCTGGGGTTCCAGGCCGGCACCCGGCCCAGGCCGGGCTTGACCGTCACCGCGCCATTGGCTGCGGCCGGAAAGCGCAAGGAGCCGCCGATGTCATTGCCATGTGCCAGTGCGCCGATTCCGGCCATCACTGCAGCCCCGGCGCCGCCGGAGGATCCGCCCGGCGAGATATGCCGTCCCCATGGGTTATGGGTGCGGCCGTGCAACGGGTTGTCGGTGTCGGCGCGGAAGGAAAATTCAGGTGTATTTGTCCGCCCGATCACCACCGCCCCGGCCTTTTGCAGGTTCTCCACCACCGGGGCGTCCGCGGGCGCGATCAAGTCCTTCAGCGCCGGGACGCCGTTTGAGGTGGCATGGCCTTTCTGATCCACGTTGATTTTGATGGTGACCGGCACACCGTGCAGCGGGCCGGGAACCGCGCCGCCTGCGCGCGCAATGTCGAGCGCGCGGGCGCGATCCAGTGCCTCGGCGCTCAGATCTTCAACGACGGCATTCAGCGCTGGGTTCACCGCGTTCATTCGATCAATGGAGGCTTGCACGGCGCCTTCGGCGCTCAGATCTCCGGTGCGTGTCAGTTGTGTCAGTTCCGTGGCACTCAGGCGCCAGGTCTCCGGATTTGTCATGCTCAAGCCTCCTTGGCTGCAGCCTAGGAAGACAGGGCGGAGTTGCAAGGAAAACCGGACGGCAAACTGCCGGAATTCTGCGGGTGTTCCTCGTGGTCAGGACCCGGGGCCGCAGCTGTTGCAATGGCTGCAGCAGAAGATAGTTGAAACGGGGTTGGATGCTGTCTTCATGGAAGCGCTGCAAGGGAGGGAGGCTCCAACTGCTATGGCGATCAGGATGGGCCAAGGACACCCCGGCGGGATCGCGCGGCTGCTTCCGCTTGGTTGGTTCCGCCCAGCTCTGGGTAAACCCGCCCCGGCGCAGGAAGTCCGTGCAGAGGCGGGGAGACTGGAAACCCATACGGTCAGACGCTTGAGCGTCCTGAGGCGGTTGGTCTGGCCCTCGGTCCGCCTGTCCGGCCGTGATTTCCGCAGCGCGGCGGCGGCTTTTTCCCGCCAGAGCCTGCGGGCGAAGGCTCCGAGCAGCCCTTCCTTCGCTTCCTCCAGCCATCCTCACCCGTCTCCACACATCTTTTTAAGATTCCGGCGCCTGCTGTCTCTCGATTTGGACGGCGGAACCTCTGGGATTGAAATGCGCAGTGTCACGCTCCAGCAGGTGATTCCCTGCTTGCAGCGGCCATGCCCGCCCGGAATGTTTGCAGATTTGCAATTCGGGCAGGGATTTCCTGAATATTCTACCGCAAAGACCTGTTTGCAAAGCGGGTTGGTTGCAAACCGCAAACAGAGTGTAAATTCTGTAAACTCAGGCCGTTTCCCTGCCCGCAGCCTGTAAATTCCTTGACCAACCTTGCGTGCGGCTACAGCAAAACTTGCCCGTTTGACGCTTTCTCGCCTACGCAAAGAGCAGGAGGAGATGGACATCATGGGATATAGGGACATTTACGCCGGCTGGAAACAGGATCCGGAAGGGTTTTGGATGAAGGCTGCGCAGGCGATCAATTGGATTGAAGCCCCGAAACAGGCGCTGTTTGACAAGGGCGACGGTCTTTACGAATGGTTTTCCGATGCCAAGGTGAACACCTGCTACAACGCCGTTGACCGGCATGTGGAACAGGGCCGCGGCGAACAGGCCGCGATCATCTATGACAGCCCGGTCACTCATACCAAACGTGAAATCTCCTATGTCGAGCTGCGCAACCGGGTGGCCACGCTGGCCGGCGCGCTGCGCGCCAAGGGCATCGAAAAGGGCGACCGGGTCATCATCTACATGCCGATGATCCCTGAAGCGCTTGAGGCGATGCTGGCCTGTGCCCGCATCGGCGCGGTGCATTCGGTGGTGTTCGGCGGCTTTGCCGCCAACGAACTGGCAGTGCGGATCGACGACGCCAAGCCCAAGGCGATCATCGCCGCCTCCTGCGGGATCGAGCCAGGCCGGACCGTGCATTACAAGCCGCTGCTGGACGGCGCCATCGACCTGTCAGAACATAAGCCGGAGTTCTGCGTGATCTTCCAGCGTGAACAGGAAGTGGCGGATCTGATCCCGGGCCGGGACGTGAACTGGCATGGGTTCCAGTACGGTGTGCAGCCCGCCGAATGTGTCCCGGTCGAGGGCAACCACCCCTCCTATATCCTCTACACCTCCGGCACCACCGGCCAGCCCAAGGGTGTGATCCGCGATACCGCGGGCCAGCTGGTGGCGCTGAACTGGACGATGAAGAACATCTACAACGTTGATCCCGGCGATGTGTTCTGGGCGGCGTCAGATGTGGGCTGGGTCGTCGGGCACTCCTATATCTGCTATGCGCCGCTGATCCACGGCAACACGACAGTTGTGTTCGAGGGCAAGCCTGTTGGCACGCCGGATGCCGGAACCTTCTGGCGGGTTATTTCCGAGCATGGGGTCAAAAGCTTCTTTACTGCCCCCACCGCCTTCCGCGCGGTCAAGCGGGAGGATCCCAAGGGCGAATTCGTCAGGAAATACGATCTGAGCTGCCTGCAGCAGGTCTATCTGGCCGGCGAGCGCGCCGATCCCGACACCATCACCTGGGCGCAGAACCAGCTGAAGGTTCCGGTGGTGGACCACTGGTGGCAGACTGAAACCGGCTGGTCGATTGCCGCCAACCCCTTAGGGATAGAAAAACTGCCGACCAAGCTTGGCTCGCCTGCGCTGCCGATGCCCGGCTATGAGGTGGACATTCTGGACGAGGGCGGCAACCTGGTGGCACCGGGCGAACTGGGCGCCATTGCAGTGAAGCTGCCGTTGCCGCCGGGCACCCTGCCGACGCTGTGGAATGCCGGGGAGCGGTTCAGGAAAAGCTACCTCACGGCCTTTCCCGGCTACTACGAGACCGGCGATGCAGGGACGAAGGATGAGGACGGCTATCTCTATATCATGGCGCGCACAGATGATGTGATCAACGTGGCAGGCCACCGGCTTTCGACCGGCGGCATGGAGGAAGTGCTGTCGGGCCACCCGGATGTCGCCGAATGCGCCGTGATCGGCGTGGCGGACAACCTCAAGGGCCAGATACCTGTTGGCTTCCTCTGCCTGAATTCCGGCGCCGGCCGCGACCCTGGCGAGGTGGTAGCCGAGGTCGTTAAACTGGTGCGCGAGAAGATCGGCCCGGTTGCCGCCTTCAAACTTGCGGCGGTGGTCGACCGGCTGCCCAAGACCCGTTCCGGAAAGATCCTGCGCGGCACCATGGTGAATATCGCTGATGGCACGCCGTGGAAGATGCCTGCAACGATCGACGATCCCGCTGTGCTGGACGAAATCAAGGACGCCCTGCAGGCTATCGGCTACGCCAGATAGACGTCCGCCAACCCGGTCAGCGGCTAGGCATCCTGATCTCTGCCCCGGCCGTAGCGGGGCAGCCTGTCTTTCAGCTCCAGCCAGCTCACATGGTCGGAGTGGAAGACATGGAACTTGGGGGGCAGTTCCCCGGGGCATTCCAGGGTCGCTGTGTACATGTGGATATTCACCGTATCGCGTGCCGTGCGATAGGCCATCTGGGTGCCGCAGGCGCTGCAGAACAGCCGCTCGACACCGGTGGAGGAATTGTAGATCTGCGGCTCAGAACCGGACCACGCGACCGACTCATGCGGCAGCCCGAAAAATGCGGTGACGGGTGCCGCGCAATTGCGGCGGCAATCGGCGCAATGGCAGTAGCAGCTCCAGGCCGCTTCGGCCTGGCTCTCCCAATGCACGGCGCCGCAGTGGCAATGCCCTCTCATGGCTGGTCCTCCTACTGGCCCCCCTGGATGGGCGGCCAGCGGTAATTCCCAGCCGCAGGATTAACCGTAGTGCGCCACCGGGGTGCCGGCAATGGCGGCCATGTTCAAAAGCCCGCGCGCGGTGATCGAGGGGGAAACGATATGGGCGCGGTTGCCCATGCCCATCAGGATCGGCCCGACCTCCAGCCCGCCGGCCCGCATTTTCAGGATGTTGCGCACCCCCGAGGCGGCATCGGCATGGGCAAAGATCAGCACATTGGCCGCGCCCTCCAGCCGCGAATTGGGGAAGATCCGTTCGCGCAGCTCAGGGTCCAGCGCGCTGTCGATGTTCATTTCGCCCTCATAGGCAAAATCCCGGCGCCTGTCGTCGAGGATTTCCAGCGCGGCGCGCAGCCTGCTGCCGGTGTCGCAGGCGATATTGCCGAATTGCGATTGCGAACACAGCGCAATCTTCGGTTCCAGGCCAAAGCGGCGCACATGGCGGGCTGCGCCGATGACGGTTTCTGCGATCTGTTCCGGCGTCGGCTCGATCCGCACATGGGTGTCGGCGATGAACAGCGGCCCGTCCTCCAAAATCATCAGCGACAGCGCCCCATGCGGCGCGTAGCTGTTGCCGCCCAGAACCTGCTCGACATAATTCATATGCCAGCGGTATTCGCCGAACGTGCCGCAAATCAGACTGTCCGCCTCGCCGCGGTGGACCATGATGGCGCCAATCGCGGTGGTATTGGTGCGCATGATCGCCTTGGCCAGGTCCGGGGTCACGCCGCGCCGCTGCATCAGCTTGTGATAGCTGTTCCAGTAGTCGTAATACCGCGGGTCGTTTTCCGGGTTGACCAGCTGGAAGTCACGGCCGGGGCGCACATCCAGCCCCAGCCGCTCACAGCGGCGCTCAATCACTTCCGGGCGGCCGATCAGGATCGGGGTTTCGGTTGTCTCCTCCAGAATCGCCTGGGCGGCGCGCAGCACCCGCTCGTCCTCGCCCTCTGTAAAGACAATGCGGCGGGCGGCGGCTCGGGCGGCCTCGAACACCGGCCGCATCAGCAGGGCGGATTTGAAGACGGTTTGGTTCAGCTTCTGCTTATAGGCTTCGATGTCCTCGATCGGCCGGTTCGCAACACCGCTTTCCATCGCCGCCTTGGCCACGGCAGAAGACACCACCGCCACCAGGCGCGGGTCAAACGGCTTGGGGATCAGGTAGTCGGCGCCGAAAGTCAGCTGCTCGCCCTTATAGGCCGCCGCCGCCTCAGCGCTGGTCGTTGCCCGCGCCAGTTCGGCGATGCCGTCGACACAGGCAATCTGCATCGCGTCATTGATCTCGGTCGCCCCCACGTCCAGCGCCCCGCGGAAGATGAAGGGGAAGCACAGCACATTGTTGACCTGGTTTGGAAAATCGCTGCGCCCGGTGGCGATGATCGCATCCGGCGCCACCTTGCGTGCCTGGTCGGGCATGATCTCCGGTGTCGGGTTGGCCAGGGCAAAAATGATTGGCCGTTTGGCCATTTTGCCGACCATTTCCGGCTTCAGTACGTTCGGCCCGGACAACCCCAGGAACAGATCAGCGCCGTCAACCACCTCTTCCAGCGTCCGCTTGTCCGAGGCCTGGGCAAAGGCCGCTTTCTCCGGGTTCATGTCCTCTTCGCGGCCCTCATAGACCAGCCCGTGAATGTCGCAGAGCCAGATATTCTCGCGCTTCACCCCCAGCTTCACCAGCATGTTGAGGCAGGCGATCCCCGCCGCACCGCCGCCGGTTGAGACGATCTTGATCTCGCCAAACGACTTGCCCGCCACATGCAGCGCGTTCTTGGCGGCGGCCCCTACGACGATGGCTGTCCCATGCTGATCGTCATGGAAAACCGGGATGTTCATCCGCTCGCGGCACAGCTTCTCCACCACAAAGCAATCCGGCGCCTTGATGTCTTCCAGATTGATCGCGCCAAACGTCGGCTCCAGCGAGCAGACGATATCGGCCAGCTTCTCGGGGTCGCTTTCGTTGACTTCGATATCAAAGCAGTCGATGCCCGCGAAGTTCTTGAACAGGACCGCCTTGCCTTCCATCACCGGCTTCGAGGCCAGCGCACCGATGTTGCCCAGTCCCAGTACCGCCGAGCCGTTCGTCACAACCGCAACCAGATTGCCGCGCGAGGTATAGCGCGCAGCATTGGCCTCATCCGCCTTGATTTCGATGCAGGCCTCCGCCACGCCGGGGGAATAAGCGCGCGCCAGATCGCGGCCGTTGGCCATCGGCTTGGTCGCGCGGATCTCCAGCTTACCGGGCTGCGGAAACTCGTGATAGTTGAGTGCGGCTTGGCGCAGGTTCTGTTGATCGGACATCTGGCGCTCCTGGATATCTATTTTGTTTAGTGTTAAACCATTTTTCCTGCCGGAAACCTAGTCCAAACTGACGCAAATGAACGCGGCGGCAGTTGCGGCGGCAGCCTGTTGTCCGGATCCTGCCGCAAGGCCGCTGGCCTGCCAAGTGAATTGGGAGTGAAAAGCGAGCGATGCAATCGCGGGATCCCGCCCGCCGGCTGATGAGCCGCGCAATGACATTCCGTTTTCTACCAAGGCCTTGGGTGTGAAGGTGGAAATGCTTCCCCCCGCGGATCACCCGCAAACTGCGGCGTCGTGCAAACACGGCCTGCGCCTGCGGGTTGAAAGGGGGCCGGCAAAAAAACCGGCACAACCCGCATTGTGACTGAAGATCCTGATGGAATTGCCGAAAGCCATCGCTGCCTGACCGCGCCCAACCACAACAGGATCGGGAGCGAAGAGCACCGATCAGCGATGGTGAAGTCCCGAACCGTGTGCCGCTTTCCCGTCCGCTGCCTGAACGGCCAGGCGGCCTGGATCATCTGCCGCGCAGGCAGGCTTGACCGTGGCCTGGAGCCGGATCGTCAGGGCGGCTGGATCATCTCTGCCCTCATCCGCACCCCCGGCGGCGGCCCGGTGCCCGGCATGAAAACCCGCTTCAGCGCGCCCAGCGGCTATGTGCAACTGCCGGAGCCAACCTTGCCAGGCGTATGCAGCATGGCGGCGGGGTAACACAGTAACTGCATCCGGGGGCTTCCGCTCCCCGGTGCAATTCAGCTAGGCTGCGGCATTCTGACCAGATGATCAAAAACCGGAAAGCACCGATGAGCCTCAAAACCGCTGCCACTGCCGTCCGCGAAAACGCCCACGCGCCGTATTCAAATTTCAAAGTCGGTGCGGCTGTCCGTTCGGCCTCGGGCCAGATCTATGTCGGCTGCAACGTTGAAAACGTGGCCTACCCGGAGGGCACCTGCGCCGAGGCCGGCGCCATTGCCGCCATGGTGGCAGCCGGGGAAAAGAAACTGGCAGAGGTCTATGTGATCGCCGACTGCCCCGCACCGATCCCGCCCTGCGGGGGCTGCCGCCAGAAGCTCAAGGAGTTCGGCACCGGTGAAGTCAAAGTGACCCTGGCCACCACCGACGGCGCCGAGAAAGACACCACAATCGGCGATCTGCTGCCGGGCGCTTTTGACGCGGACCATATGGAGCGCTGCTGATGGATGCCCGCGCCATCAATGCAATGCTGCGGCGCGGTGAAACACCTGGCGAAGAAGATCTGCGCTGGTTTGCCCAAGGACTGGCCAGCGGTGCGGTGTCCGATGCGCAGGCTGGTGCCTTTGCCATGGCCGTTTGCCTGCAGGGTCTGAGTGTCGAGGGCCGCCGCGCCCTGACACTGGCGATGCGCGACACCGGCGATGTGCTGCAATGGGATCTGGACGGGCCGGTGCTGGACAAGCATTCCACTGGCGGCGTGGGGGATTGCGTCTCGCTGCTGCTGGCGCCCGCACTGGCCGCCTGCGGCGCCTATGTGCCGATGATCTCCGGCCGCGGCCTTGGCCATACCGGCGGCACCCTGGACAAGCTGGAGGCCATTCCCGGCGTCTCGATTCAGGTCAGCGAAGACCGCCTGCGCCGGTTGATGCAGGACGTTGGCTGCGCCATCGTCGGCGCCACCGCCCGGATCGCACCGGCTGACAGACGGCTTTATGCAATCCGCGATGTGACGGCGACGGTGGAAAGCCTCGACCTGATCACTGCCTCGATCCTGTCCAAAAAACTCGCCGCAAGCCCGGACGCGCTGGTACTGGACGTCAAAATCGGTTCAGGCGCCTTCATGAAAACCGCGGCTGAGGCCGGCGCGCTGGCGCAATCCCTCTGCGATACTGCCAATGCGGCGGGTTGCAAAGCCTCGGCGCTGATCACCGACATGAACCAGCCGCTGGCGCCCGCACTGGGCAATGCGCTGGAGGTGGCAGAGGTGATGCGGATGCTGACCGTCAAAGCCGCGGGGCCGCTGGCGGAAATCTCGGCTGTGCTGGGCGGTGAACTGCTGGTCCACGCAGGGCTGGCCGCGGATGCCGCGGCGGGCGCGGACAAGATCACCGCAGCCCTGACGGATGGCCGCGCGGCTGATCGCTTTGGCCGGATGATTGCGGCCTTGGGCGGCCCCGTGGATTTTGCAGACAGATGGCAGGATCATCTGCCCGGCGCAGAAGTCATCAGGGAGGTCAAGACGCCATCGGCAGGGTATGTCACGGCCATGAACGGCGAGGCGCTCGGCCTGGCCGTTGTCCGCCTTGGCGGCGGCCGGATGGTGGAAAGCGACCGCATTCACCCGGGCGTCGGTATCTCGGGCCTCGTCCGGCTGGGCCAGCAGGTCGGCGCAGGAGACACCCTTGCCTGCATTCACGCGGCCAGCGATGATGCAGCAGATATGGCGGAGGCGGCCCTTGTTGCTGCTGTCTCCATCGGGGAGGCGCCGGACGCCTTGCCGCCGCTGGTTCACGAAAGGATCTCCTGATGCCCCGTGCCTTTCTAGTGGTGATGGATTCCGTTGGCATCGGCGGTGCGCCGGATGCCGGGACCTTCTTCAACGGCGATCTGCCGGACCTTGGTGCCAATACGCTGGCCCATATCGCCCAGGCCTGCGCCGCCGGCCAGGCAGACGAGGGGCGCAGCGGCCCGCTGCATCTGCCGAACATGGAACGCCTTGGCCTTGGCGCCGCGATGCGGCTGGCGTCCTCCGTGCCGTTCCCGGGGCTGGAGGCAGAGCCGCAGGGCCTGTGGGGCTGTGCCCGCGAATTCAGCCGCGGCAAGGACACGCCCTCGGGCCATTGGGAGCTGGCAGGCTTGCCGGTGCCCTGGGACTGGCATTACTTCCCCGACCGGGCGCTGTCCTTTCCCGAGGACCTCAGCGCCTTTGTCGCCGAACAGGCGGGCACCGATGGCATCCTGGGCAACTGCCACGCCTCCGGCACAGTGATCCTCGACACCCTCGGCGCCGAACACATGCGGACGGGCAAGCCGATCTGCTACACCTCCGCTGACAGCGTTTTCCAGATTGCCGCGCATGAGGAAACGTTCGGCCTCGACCGCCTGCTGGAGCTTTGCAAAGCCATCGCCCCGCGCCTGCACGCAATGAAAGTGGGCCGGGTCATCGCGCGCCCCTTCCTTGGCTCGGCAAAAGAGGGTTTCACCCGCACCACCAACCGCCGCGACTATGCCATCACTACGCCAGCGCCGGTGCTGACCAACTGGGTGCAGGACGCAGGCGGCAGGGTCCATGCCATCGGCAAGATCGGCGACATCTTCTCCATGTCCGGCATCGACACCCTGAAAAAGGGCTCTGATACCAGGCTGATGGAGTATCTCTTTCATGCGGTGGAGACGGCGGAGCAGGGCAGCCTGACCTTTGCCAACTTTGTCGAGTTCGACAGTATGCACGGCCACACCCGCGACATCCCCGGCTATGCCCGCGCGCTGGAGTGGTTCGATGCGGAAATCGGCCGCCTGCTGGGCAAATTGCGCAAGGGCGATATGCTGCTGCTGACCGCCGATCATGGCAACGACCCCAGCTGGCCCGGCTCCGACCATACCCGCGAACAAGTGCCGGTGCTGATTGCGGGGCTTGACGCAGGCACCATCGGGCAGGTCAAATTCGCCGATGTGGCGGCCTCAATCGCTGCCCATCTGAATGTCCCGGCCCAGGGCCCCGGCAAAAGCTTTCTTTGACCTGATGGTCAAAACCTGCTTGCCAGCCGCGCCCAAGCCCGTAAAAGCGCTGCAAACAGACCCGCCGCATGCAGATTCCAAGGAGTGCCCCATGACCGACCACCTGACTGTTGTTGATCACCCGCTTGTGCAGCACAAGCTGACCCTGATGCGGGACAAGGGCACATCCACGGCCGGCTTCCGCCGCCTGCTGCGTGAGATTACCCAGCTGCTGGCCTATGAAATCACCCGCGAAATGGCGCTGACCACCACCAACATCGAAACCCCGATGGAGGAGATGGACGCGCCGATCCTGGCCGGCAAGAAACTGGCGCTGGTGTCGATCCTGCGCGCGGGCAACGGCATGCTGGACGGGGTGCTGGAGCTGATCCCCTCGGCCCGCGTCGGCTTTGTCGGCCTGTACCGCGACGAGGAAACCCTGGAACCGGTGCAATATTACTTCAAAGCGCCCGAAGCGCTGGAAGACCGGCTGGTGATCGCTGTCGACCCGATGCTGGCGACCGGCAACAGCTCAGCCGCCGCCATCGACCTGTTGAAAGAGGCCGGCGCCAACAACATCCGTTTCCTCTGCCTGCTGGCCTCGCCCGAAGGCGTCGCGCGCATGAAGGAATCGCACCCGGATGTGCCGATCGTGACCGCCTCGCTCGACCGGCAGCTGAACGAGAAGGGATACATATTGCCCGGCCTGGGCGATGCCGGCGACCGGATGTTCGGCACCAAATGATCCAAAGCACCGGCCAGGGCAGCCCCAAGCGCCTTGGCCGGAATGTCCGGCAGCCGCCTGCGGCCGGCAAACAAGTTCCAATCTGCGCTAAAACTGCCGGCTCGCGGCCTTATTGTTGCCGCAGAATCTTTACTCACAGGCCTGTTTCGGGCATCCTGCAGCTATATTTTGTGGGGCTCAGGAATGAAAATAACTAGAATTATTGCACTGGCCATCATCGCGGGGATATCTGGCGCAGCAGGTATACAGGCGCAAACCCTGCGTGAAACCAGCCCGCCCGCCGAATTTCCGCCTGTCTCCTACACAGGTAAGCAATATGTGGACAGCCGCGGCTGTATCTACATCCGCGCAGGCATTGACGGCAATGTCGCCTGGGTTCCGCGCGTCTCCCGCTCGCGCAAGCAGATCTGCGGCTATGCGCCGACCAAGCTGGCAGGCACCACGCGGCAGCAGCAGGCGGCCCCGGCGCCGGAACTGATCACGCTGGAGCCAGGCCGCCAGCCCGCGCAATCGGCGGCAGCCGCGCCCGCTCCGGCAAAGCGGACACCGTCCGCAGCCAAACCTGCTGCTGCTGCGCCCAGGGTCGTCACCACGGCCAAGCCGCGCCGCACACCGCAATCCACCAGCGCCGGGCCCGCAGCCGCGGCGGCTGCTGCGGCACCGGAACCGGCAGCCAAGAGGGTCGTGCGCGTGACACCCAAGCCAGCCCCGGCGCCGGCAGTGCCCGCTCAGGCAGCAGCGCAGCCCGCAGCCGGAGGCGCTTGTGCCGGCCTTTCGGACATCAGCCGCCAATACTCAAATGCCGCCGGCGTGCGCTGCGGTCCGCAAGCTGTTCCGCCGGTGACTTACGGCGGGCAGGGCAGCGGCGCACAGTCCTCCTTGCGCCTCACCCCGAACACCCGCGTGG
The DNA here is from genome assembly GCF_000511355.1 of Leisingera methylohalidivorans DSM 14336. Taxonomy (NCBI): domain Bacteria; kingdom Pseudomonadati; phylum Pseudomonadota; class Alphaproteobacteria; order Rhodobacterales; family Roseobacteraceae; genus Leisingera; species Leisingera methylohalidivorans. The sequence goes on from NC_023135.1 coordinate 1,365,793, forward strand.
TGCAGACGCATATCTATCAGGACCGCCGGCTCAGCAACAGTTTCACGGTGCCCCGGGGCTACCGCCCGGTCTGGTCCGACGGGCGGCTGAACCCGCAGCGTGCGGTGCGTACCGTGCGCCCGGCAGTGGTGACCGGTTCTGCCCAAGTCCCGGCCGGCTATCTGGCTGTGGAACGTGAAGACGGCCGCCTGAACAGGATGCGCGGCGTGCACACGCCCGAGGGCGACGCGCAGATGGCGCGGATCTGGACCGATGGCGTGCCGCGCAAATTGGTGCAGCTTCCGCTGGACCGCCCCACGCTGACACTGCCGCGCAGAGCACGCCGCAGCCCGGCTGAAGCACAGCCCTCAGGTCTGCGCCTGTCCAGCCGCTCTGCCCCGCAGGCGGTTGCCCCGCAGCAGACCGCAGCGCGCCTCTATGTTCGGGCAGCAACCTTTTCCGATGCCGGGCAGGCAACAGCCGCCGCCCGCCGCCTTGCCGCTTCCGGACTGCCGGTGCGTCTTGGCACGGTCAGCCGTAAGGGGCAGCCCTACAAGGTGGTTCTTGCAGGCCCGTTCCGCCACCAGGCCAAGGCCGCTGCCGCACTGATCAAAGTGCAGAAGGCTGGCTTCTCCGGTGCCAAGCTGGGCAAGTAGCGGCAACCCTGTTTAAACGGAAAAAGCCGGGGTTTGCCCCGGCTTTTTTGTGTGACGCACAGGCTGCTCAGCCGGCATTTGCAAATTCGGCCGCCCCGGCGTCTGGAACCGGGAAGACGATATCATAGACCCAGTTGAAGACGAAGGCATAGACGAGGTAGAAGCCGGCAAACCCGATATCCATCACAAAGGCCTCCAGCAGGGTCACCCCCAGGAACCAGGCCAGGAACGGCATCATTGCCAGCAACAGGCCCAGTTCGAACATAACCGCGTGCAGAATACGCTGTGCTACCGTCTTCTGAGTGCTGCCTGTCTGACGCTGCATTACGCGGTCAAAAGCAAAGTTATAGACGTAGTTCCACAGGGTAGCGACTATAGAACAGATAAGGGCTGCCGCTCCGAAATGCTGGAACGGTATGTGAAACAGCCAGGCACCGACTGGCGTGACAAGCAGCAGGCCCAACACTTCAAATAAAATTGCATGGCGGAAACGGTCTTTGGCGGTGCGCATCGCCTATCCCCTCAGATTGTGCCGGGCCGTCCCGGAGCGTTGTCCCGGAATGGGGGAGGGCGTCCTCGCTCGAGTGCTTAAATTATCGAGCGACCCGGCAATTTCAAGGGGGAAATCAGCCGCAGATATTCTGCAGTTGCACCCAGTCGCGGTCATTCAGCAGCGGCTCCTGGTCGCGGCCAGCCATCGGATCCGCCTCGATCAGCCCCAGCACCGTCTCGCCGGTGATGTCCAGCGCGTAGGCATAGGGCGAGGAGGGCAGGGCCGCGCGGGCAAATTCCGACAGCAGCAGCTGATCCGGCAGTTCGGGCCGCGGGCTGGCCAGGGTGGCCTCGGAATAGGCATCCAGCGCAGCCCGGTCCAGCTCGCCGGTGGTCAACAGCTTGAAAGTGGACAGAAACCCGCCGGCGTCCAGAAGTTCGAACATCGGGTCGCTGGCTTCAGCCCGGGCGCGTTCCGCCAGGATGGCGCCGGCTGCCACCGCCGGATCCTCGAAATCCTCAACGAACGAACGGTTCAGCAGCACGATGCCGCCAGGCAGATGCAGGCTGCCGGGAATGCCGGAGCGAAGCACAGCCAGCTGCCGCACCCCGGTGCGCTGTGCCAGGTCCTTCAGGATCGGTGCGGTTTCGGGGGTCGCGCAGGCGGGGCCTGAGACCCGCTCGATCCGGCCCAGCAATGCCTGGCCGATGGCCTTGCGCTTAATGTCAGGAACCACGCTGACCGCATGCCGGGTGACTGCCCCCGGCAGCCACAGGACCAGCAGCGCCAGCACCAGCGCAAAGGTGCCCAGGATACTGACGGCCCGCAGCCGCCCGGGCCGCGCGCGGGAGCGGCCGATGGCGTTTTGCACCCGGGCGATCGCTTCCAGCATGGCGGTTTCGTCCTGCGCCAGTTCCAGTGTTTCGCCAGGGTCGCCATCGGGATGGAACAGGGCCGGGAACTCTCCGGGATTGGCGCGCTCGACCGCGGCCAGCGACCAATGCGCCAGCGGCAGGTCGTTCATGCTGGCAATGGTCAGCGTCGCATCCCCCAGCGAGATGATCACATCCCGCCGCTGCGCTTGCCGGTCTGCGCGCCACAAGCCCGCAGCCTCCAGCCGCTCGAATTCCTTTAATGCCGTCATGCAGCCAGCCCGGCCCCCATTCTTATCGTTGCCGCCAGAATAATCACATAAAACAGGGGCAGCAAATTGCTTTGCCGCCCCCTGTTGCTGTTTCGCCGTGAAAAGTTACAGGTTCTTGGCAATTTTCCTCAGTTCGAACTTCTGGATCTTGCCGGTGGAGGTTTTCGGCAGCTCCTGGAACACCACTTTCTTGGGCGCCTTGAAGCCCGCCAGCGTTTCGCGGGTAAAGGCGATCAGTGCCGCGGCGTCTTCTGCGGCGCCGGGTTTCAGCTCGACAAAGGCACAAGGCACTTCGCCCCATTTCGCGTCCGGCATTGCCGCGACGGCGGCCAGCAGCACATCCGGATGCGCCATCAGCACGCCCTCCACTTCGACCGAGGAGATGTTCTCCCCGCCCGAGATAATGATGTCCTTGGCCCGGTCCGCAATCTGGATATAGCCGTCCGGGTGCTGCACCGCGAGATCGCCGGAGTTGAAATAGCCGCCCTTGAAGGCCTCCGCAGTGGCTTCGGGGTTCTTCAGGTAGCCCTTCATCACCACATTGCCGCGCAAGGCGATCTCGCCCTGGCTTTCGCCGTCCATCGGCAGGGTATTGTGCTCGCTGTCGCGCACCACCACCGGCTCCAGCATTGGCATTGCGACACCCTGGCGCGCCTTTTTGGCGGCAATACCGGCACTGTCCAGCCGGTCCCACTCGGCCGCTTTCCAATAGCATTCGGTGACATGACCGAAGGTTTCGGTCAGCCCGTAAACATGGGTGACGTTGAAGCCGAGGTTCTCGATCTTCGACAGTGTTGCCGGAGCAGGCGGCGCGCCAGCGGTGAATACCTCCACCGTGTGGTCAAAGGTGCGGCGTTCCTCGTCCAGCGCGTTGACGATCATGTTCAGCACAATCGGCGCGCCGCCGAAATGGGTGACGCCCTCGTAATGGATGGCGTTATAAATGTTCTGCGCTGTGATATCGCGGCAGCAGACCAGCGTGCCGCCCACCAGCGGCATCATCCAGGTGTGGTTCCAGCCGTTGCAATGGAACAGCGGCACGATGGTCAGATAGACCGGATGCAGCACCATCCGCCAGGAGATCACCGTGCCGGTGGTCATCAGATAGGCGCCGCGGTGGTGGTAAACCACGCCCTTGGGCCGCCCGGTGGTGCCGGAGGTATAGTTCAGCGCCAGGCTTTCCCATTCATCCTCTGGCATGATCCACTGGAATTCAGGATCGCCGCTGGCCAGCAGCGCCTCATAGTCCATGTGCCGGCCGGTTGCGTGCCAGGATGCCTGATCGTCCGCCACCTCGATCAGAACCGGGGCCGGGCCGTCCATCTCCTCTACCGCGGCCTCGGCCAGGTCCAGGAACTGCGGATCGACCAGCACCGCCTTGGCCTCGCCATGGCCGAAGATATAGGCCACCGTGCCCACGTCCAGCCGGGTATTGATCGTGTTCAGCACCGCCCCGCAGGCAGGCACCCCGAAATGCGCCTCGGCCTGGGCCGGGAGGTTCGGAAGCAGGGTCGCCACCACGTCCCCCGGCTTCACACCCAGCTTGACCAGCCCCGAGGCCAGCCGGCTGCAGCGCGCGTGGTATTCGGCATAGGTCTTGCGGTGCTTGCCATAGCTGACTGCCAGATGTTCCGGAAACACCTGCGCCGCCCGCTGCAGATGCGACAGCGGCGTCAGCGGCACATAATTCGCGGCGGTCTTCTCCAGACCGGTTTCATCCGCCATCCACCCCATCAGTTTCCTCCCCTGAATCACTTTGGTGTCGTTTAGAGGACAGATATTGCGGAATGTTGCGGGCAATGGGAAGGGTATGAAACAAACAGCGACCCTTTCCGCAGAGACCGGCAGCCAGACGGCGGCCGCGCATGCCATGCTGGCGGCGATGATGATAATCGGCATCACCGACAACGCGGTGCCGCTGATGGCCGAACAGATCGGGCTGGGCCAGTTCTATTTGCTGCGGAGCATTGTCGCGCTGCCGTTTTTGTGGCTGATGGCCCGGGCCGGGTTTGGCGGCCTGGCGCCGTACAGGTCAGGCGCGGTGCTGCTGCGTGCAGTGCTGGTTGCGGTTGCGATGGTATTTTACTTTGCTGCTGTCGCCTTGATGCCGATTGCACAGGCGCTGGCCGGTTTGTTCACCTCGCCGATCCTGATTGTCGTGATATCGGTTCTGTTCCTGAAGTTGCGGATCGGCTGGGTCCGGATCGGCGCCGTGCTTTTTGGCTTTGCCGGGGTTCTGATGGTGCTGCAGCCGGATCCCGCTGCGTTCAACTGGCTGATTCTGGTGCCGGTTGCGGGCGGTCTGTTCTATGCGCTCGGGTCGCTGGCCACCGGTCTTTACTGCCAGGGTGAAAGCACCGTGGCGATGCTGTTCATCTATCTTCTGGTGCAAGGCGCGATAGGCACGTTGCTGCTGGCAGGCCTGGAAGTCTGGCCGCAGGCGGTGCCGGTAGGCGCGGACGGCTTTGTCACTCGCGGCTGGGTTTGGCCGCTGTGGGAGATCACACACCTGATTCTGCTGCAGGGCTGCGCGGCGGTGGGCGGCGTGTTCCTGATCACCAAGGCCTACCAGCTGGGCGAGGCCTCCTATGTTGCGGTGTTCGAATACTCGGTAATGATCGTCGGCCCCGGTGTCGCCTGGGCATATTGGGGGCAGGCTCTCAACGGATGGCAGATTTCAGGCATCGCACTGATCATCGCCGCAGGAACGACCATCGCGCTGCGCTCCAGGTGACGGGCAGGGGCGCTGCCCCTCTTGCCCCTGCGGCGCAATTCACCCCGGAATATTTCCGACCAGAAAGAAGCGCCAGAGTGCGGCTGGTCTTCTTTGCAGAATTACCCCTGTCCCACTGCCCGGCAAGCGGCTTTCCGGCCCGGCGGGGCCAGGTGCATTTCCGGCGTTTCCATCTTTGGAGCAATTGCCTAGGGTCAGGCTATGATCCTGTCGCCGGGCCGCAAATACGTCTTTATCCATATCCCCAAGACCGGCGGCACAGCGCTGGCCCTGGCGCTTGAGGCGCGTGCCATGGCGGATGACATGATGCTGGGGGATACGCCCAAGGCGCTGAAGCGCCGCCGCCGTCTGAAGGACGCCCAGACCCGCGGGCGGCTGTGGAAACACTCCGCCCTTGCCGATATCGACGGGCTGGTGCCAAAAGAAACTCTGCGGTCGCTGTTTGCGTTCACCCTGGTGCGCAACCCCTGGGACCGGGCGGTCAGCTATTACCACTGGCTGCAGGAACAGCGCTTCAGCCATCCGGCGGTCCAGCTGGCGCAAACCCTGGAGTTCCGCGCCTTTGTGCAGCATCCGCAGATTGTAAGCGCGTTTCAGGGCAGCCCCGCGGTGTCTTACATGCGCCGTGCGGATGGGGCCGAGCAATGCCAGCTCTATATCCGGCTGGAGCATTTCCAGGAGGATGCCCGGCCGTTGTTCGACCATCTCGGTTTTTCCCTCGATCTGCCGCGGGTCAATGAAAGCGGCCGGCAGCGGGACTGGCGGGGCTACTATGACGATGCCGCCGCCGAAGCCATTGCCGGGGCCTGTGCCGCAGATATCGGGCAATTTGAATACTCTTTTAACGAATCTCCGTTACTCCAATGACAGGTAACAGTGCTGCGGCTGCCAGCGCGGGGCCGGACCGGCCTGGGCAGGCAGTTGGCGCTTGGAAGTGAACATTGAGCGGTCGTTGCCGCATTGCCGGGCTGACAGCACCGGGGATGACGGGAATAACCGGAATGGCCCGGGCGGAACTGCCTTGGCTGCAGGAAAGGAAGTCGGATGCTGGATTGGCTCCTGAAACGCTCGCAAGCCCCGCTGGGACAGCCGTTGAGCAGCGGTTTTCCTCTGGCCTCAGTCGGGCAGGGCGGGTTTCTGGTCGGCACCCATGTTGCGTCGAACCTGGGCTGGCGCCCGGTCGAGGCGCTGACTGCAGGCGACAAGGTGCTGACATTCGATCATGGGATGCAGACGGTTGTGGAGCCGCAGCGCGAAATCATCGTTCCGGGCGACGGGGAACTTGACCCGGCCCGCTGTCCGCTGCTGGTGCCGCGTGATGCGCTGATGAACCGGGTGCCGCTGTGGCTGATGCCGGATCAGGGCGTGCTGCTTGAGAGCGATCTGGTGGAAGATGTTCAGGGCGATCCGTTTGCGGTCGTGCCTGCCGCCGCGCTGGAGGGCTACCGCGGTATCCGCCGGATGCATCCCGGCGCGCAGATGGAGCTGGTCACACTACGGTTTGCCCAGGATCAGGTGATTTATCTGGAGGCCGGAATGCTGGGGTTCTCCGCAGCTCCGGTCAATTTGATGTGCGGGCGCCTCTTGACCGGGGAAAGCGCCTACAGGGTGCTGCCGCCGGATGAGGCGCGCGGCCTGGTGCTGTCGATGATAGCCGAAGAAGAGTACTGCCCGGCAGGCGCCACCGCCGGCGCAGCGCAGCCTGCGGTCAGAATGTAGCTTCAGCTGCGGGGTCCAACCATTTGACCGGGATTGGAAAAAGCCGGCGTGCGGGCGCCGGCCTTTTTTGTTTTATGCCTGCGCTTAGGCGGCCGCGGATTTCTCCGGGTCGAACCGGCCATAGAAGCTTTGGCCCTTGTTCGCCATGTCGCGCAGCAGTTCCGGGCAGGCGAAACGATCGCCATGCTGTCCGGCCAGCTGATCGCAGCGTTCGGCCGCATAGGGCGTGCCGATGATATCCAGCCAGCTGAACGGGCCGCCGGACCAGGGGGCAAAGCCCCAAGCAAGAACCGCGCCCACGTCGCCTTCCCGGATGTCTTCCAGAACACCTTCCTCCAGCGCGCGCACCGCTTCCAGCACCTGGGCGAACATCAGCCGTTCCTGCACTTCAATCAGATCAGGCTGCTCAGCGGCTTGCGGGTATTTCTCCTGCAGGCCCTTCCAGTACTCGACGCGCTTGCCTTTCTCGTCATAGTCGAAGAAGCCGGCGTTGGCCTTGCGCCCCAAGCGGCCCTGCTCCTCCATCCAGAAAATCAGGTCATCGGAGGGGCTTTCCGGATAGGCGTCGCCCATTGCCGCCTTGGTTGCCCGCGCGATCTTGGCCCCCAGGTCGATCGAGGTCTCATCGGTCAGCTGGATCGGCCCCACCGGGAAGCCCAGCTGCCGCGCGGCATTGTCGATCAGCACGGGGCTGACGCCCTCGGCAATCATCCGCACCCCTTCGTTGATATAGGGGATGATGCAGCGGTTGGCGTAGAAGAAGCGCGCGTCATTAACCACAATCGGCGTTTTGCGGATCTGACGCACATAGTCCAGCGCCTTGGCCACCGCGCGGTCGCCGGTTTCGCGGCCCTTGATGATCTCCACCAGCAGCATCTTCTCGACCGGCGAGAAGAAGTGGATGCCGATGAACTGATCCGCCCGCTTCGACGCCTTGGCCAGCTCCGAGATCGGCAGGGTCGAGGTGTTGGAGGCAAAGATGCAATCCTCAGGGATGATCGCCTCGACCTTTTGGGTCATCTCGGCCTTGACGCCCGGGTCCTCGAACACCGCCTCGATGATCAGGTCGCAGCCTTTCAGCGCGTCCAGATCCGGGGTCGCGGTGATCTGCGCCAGCAGCGCCGCTTTCTTCTCCTCGGTCGCCTTGCCGCGCTTGATGCCCTTGTCCATGTAGCCGGCGGAATAGGCCTTGCCCTTGTCGGCAGCTTCCTGGTCGCGGTCGATCAAGACCACCTCCATGCCCGCCTGGGCGGAGACCAGCGCTATCCCTGCGCCCATCATGCCCGCGCCCAGAACGCCAACTTTCCTGACCGTCTGGGCCGGCACGTCCTTGGGCCGCACCGCCCCTTTTTCCAGCGCCTGCTTGTTCAGGAACAGGCTGCGGATCATGGCCGAGGAGGAGGGGTTCATCAGCACATGGGTGAACCAGCGGGCTTCGATTTTCAGCGCGGTGTCGAAATCAACCAGCGCGCCTTCATAGATCGAGCTGAGCAGCGCCTGCGCCGCCGGGAAGGCGCCCTGGGTCTTGCCGTTGATCATCGCCGAGGCGCCGACAAAGGTCATGAAGCCGGCCGGATGATAGGGTGCGCCGCCCGGCATTTTATAGCCCTTGGCGTCCCAGGGTTTCACCAGATCGGCAGGTTTGGCATTCAGCACCCACTCCTTGGCCGCCGCCAGCGGATCCTCGGCCACAGCGTCGATCAACTGGGCGCCCTTGGCTTTCTTCGGGTCCAGCATCTTGCCTTCGAGCAGCACCGGCGCCGCCGCCATTGCGCCCACCATACGCGAATAGCGCGTGGTGCCGCCGCCGCCGGGGAAGATGCCGATCATGATCTCCGGCAGGCCGACCTTGGCCTTGGGGTTGTCGGTCATCACCCGGTGATGGCAGGCGAGGGCAATCTCAGTGCCGATGCCGGCGCAGGTGCCGTTGATGGCGCAGGCCACCGGCTTGCCGCCCTTCTTGGTTTTCGGGTCCATGCCTGCGAGCTCAAGTTTGCGCAGGATCCGGTGGCCGCCCATGGTGAAGTCGAACAGGCCCTGGGCCGGGTTCTCACCCGATTCTTCGCGGATGGTGGCCAGCACATTCAGGTCCATGCCGCCAGCAAAATCCTTCTTGCCCGACGTGATCACGATACCCTTCACCGCGTCGTCTTCCAGCGCCCGGTCAACATATTCCTCCACTAGGCCAAAGGCCTCGCGGGTAAGGACGTTCATCGACTTGCCGATCGCGTCCCAGGTGATGATTGCGACGCCGTCCGCGTCCACGTCGTATTTGAAATCGCTCATGTGTTTTCTCCGGTCTGGTCAGCCGTCAGCGGGCTGCCGTCCTTGCGGGTGAAATTGAACTGCCCTTCGGCAATTTTCACCATCATGTCCAAATCGCTGTAAAAAGCGGTCTCTGCCGGGGTGCGGGTGCCGACCACCAGAAAGGCGGCAGGCTTGTCCGATCGGTTCACCAGATGGTGCCCGTTCTCATCCCCCGCCGGAAAGCTGGCGCAGTCGCCCGGCAGCATCTCATGCGCACCCTGATCGTCGATCAGGGTGCAGGTGCCCTCGGTCACCATCACGAATTCGTCCTGCTCCATGTGGTAATGTCGCAAGGAAGACATCGCGCCGGGCTCCAGCCGCACGATGTTGACGCCGTACTGGGTCAGGCCGCCGGGATCGCCAAGCGGCTGCACGCTGCGCCCGTCGCCCGCCGCAGCCAGCTTGCCGGGGTAGCCCGATCCGGTGCGCCAGGGCAGTCGGGAAAGGTCCAGCTTTGGCATCAGACGCGCTCGATGATGGTGGCAGCACCCATGCCGGATGCAATGCACAGCGTCGCCAGGCCGCATTCTTTGTCCTGGCGTTCCAGTTCATCCAGCAGGGTGCCGATGATGATCGCGCCGGTAGCACCCAGCGGATGCCCCATGGCGATGGAGCCGCCATTGACGTTGACCAGCTCCGGGTCCACATCAAACGCCTGCTGAAAGCGCAGCACCACGCTCGCAAAGGCCTCGTTCACCTCGAACAGATCCAGATCGCCGATCGTCATGCCACTGTCGGCCAGGATCTTCTCGGTCACCGGAACCGGGCCGGTCAGCATGATGGTGGGGTCGGTGCCGATCTTGGCGGTTGCTTTGATGCGCGCGCGCGGTTTCAGCCCGTGCTTGTCGCCGAATTCCTTGTTGCCGATCAGCAGCGCCGCAGCACCGTCCACGATGCCTGAGGAGTTGCCCGCATGGTGGATATGATTGATCCGCTCCAGATGCGGGTATTTCAGCATCGCCACCTTGTCAAAGCCGGGCATCTGCTCGCCCATCATCTGGAAGGCGGGGTTCAGCGATCCCAGCGCCTGCATGTCGGTGCCGGGACGCATGTATTCGTCATGATCCAGGATCGCCAGCCCGTTCTGGTCGCGCACGGTGATGATGGATTTGTCGAACCGCTTCTCTTCCCAGGCCTTGGCGGCGCGGCGCTGGCTCTCCATCGCCAGCGCGTCGGCCTGGTCGCGGGTAAAGCCGTATTCGGTGGCGATGATATCGGCCGAGATGCCCTGCGGCACGAAATAGGTGTCCATTGCCAGGGTCGGGTCGACCGCAATTGCGGCGCCGTCGCTGCCCATCGCCACCCGGCCCATCATCTCGACACCGCCTGCGATATAGCCATCACCGGCGCCGCCCTTCACCTGGTTCGCGGCCAGGTTCACGGCCTCCATGCCAGATGCGCAGAAGCGGTTGATAGCGAGGCCGGGAATACGTTCGTCCAGATCCGAGGCAAGAACAGCGGAGCGGGCCAGGCAGCCGCCTTGCTCTTTCACCTGGGTGACATTGCCCCAGATCACGTCCTCGACCGCATGGCCTTCGAGGTTGTTGCGCTCCTTGAGCGCGTTCAGCGTCAGGGCGCTGAGCCGCACGGAGGTCACCTCGTGCAGGGCGCCATCCTTGCGGCCCTTGCCGCGCGGCGTGCGCAGGGCGTCATAGATATAAGCTTCAGTCATAATTGTCTCCTCAAGTCCGGTCCGACGGTCTGCCGGGCATCAGGTCATAGGGGTGTTTCCAGCCGGGCACCGCGCTGATGCGGCTAAGCCAGGCGTCGATATGGGGCCAAGCGGCGCGGTCAAAGCCGAAGGGCTCGGGGTAGTAGAGGTAGCTGCAGCAGCTGATATCGGCGTTGGTCAGCCCGTCGCCTACCAGCCAATCGCGGCCTTCCAGGTGGGACTCCAGCGTCTGATAGGCAGCCTTCAGGCGGCCTTGCATGAAGGCGATCACTTCCGGCGGCCGGTGCTTTTCCGGCAGGAAGTTGATCAGGAAACGGGTCATGCCGGCCTGGCTGGACATCTTGTGATTGTCCCAAAGCACCCAGCGCAGCACCTCGTACTTGTCCTCCGGGCGGCCGCCGAACTTGCCGGTCTTGTCGGTGATATACTGCTGGATGGCGCCCGACTGGCTGAGCGTCACATCGCCGTCCACCAGCACCGGCGCTTCGGCCATCGGATTGAAGCCCCGGAAGTCATCGGTGCGCGCAGCACCGCCGAAGAAATCGACGAACACCGGCTCCCAGGGAAGACCCGAGAGTTCCAGCGCCAGCGCTGCCTTGTAGGAGTTTCCGCTTTCGCCAAAGCAATGCAGTTCAATTGTCATCTGCTGTTCCCTGTTTTTACTGTTGGCGCGGGGGGGGGGGGGCACACCCCCGCGCGCGTGGAGTATTTTCGCAAAGATGATGCAGCGTTACCCCGCCGGGGTCTGCCGCGTGATACCCTGAAGGTGCGGTACAGGCTGGAGAGCCGATGGCCGTGAAAGATGAAGACGCCTCTGCCCATTCGGCGAAGGCTTGGGGGCAAGGGCGCGCCGCTGCCTTCAACTTTCCCCAAATACTCAAATTCCGGCATCTGCGCCAAATCCCTCGGATTGCGGGGTCATAGACTGCGCGCAATCAGCTCCTTCATGATCTCATTGGTGCCGCCATAGATCCGCTGCACCCGGGCATCAGCCCACATCTCGCCCACAGCGTATTCCTGCATGTAGCCATAGCCGCCGAAGAGTTGCAGGCACTCGTCCAGCACCTCGCCCTGGGTATCGGTGATCCAGTATTTCGCCATGGCCGCTTTCTCGACGCTCAGCTGCCCTTGCAAGTGATCGGCGATACACTCGTCAAGGAAGGCGCGCGCAACCTTGGTCTTGGTCAGGCATTCCGCCAGCTTGAAACGGGTGTTCTGAAACTGCAGGATCGGGCCGCCGAACGCCTCGCGTTCCTTGCAATAGGCGATGGTTCGGTCCACCGCGCCTTCCATCGCGCCGACCGCGCCGCAGGCGATGATCAGGCGCTCCTGCGGCAGCTGCTGCATCATCTGGTAAAAGCCCTGGCCCTCGCCGCCGCCCAGAATGTTCTCGGGCGGGATTTCCACATTGTCAAAAAACAGCTCGGACGTGTCCGCCGCATGGCAGCCGATCTTGTCGAGGTTGCGGCCGCGGCTGAAGCCTGCGGCGCCGTCGGTCTCCACTGCCACCAGAGAGACTCCCTTGGCGCCCGCCGCGGGGTCGGTCTTGGCAGCAACCAGGATCAGATTGGCGTGCTGGCCATTGGTGATAAAGGTCTTCTGCCCCGACAACCGGTAAGCATTGCCATCCTTGACCGCCTTGGTCTTGATTGCCTGCACATCCGAGCCGGTGGAGGGTTCGGTCATTGCCAGCGCCCCGACCAGCTCTCCGGTCACCATCCTGGGCAGCCAGCGCTGCTTCTGCTCTTCGGTGCCATAGGCCAGGATGTAATGGCCAACGATGCCGGAATGAATGCCTTGGCCCCAGCTGGCCAGATTGGCGCGGCTGCCTTCCATCAGGATCACGGCTTCATGGCCGAAGTCGCCGCCGGCACCGCCATAGGCTTCGGGGATGGAGGGGCAGAGCAGGCCAAGGCCGCCCGCCTGGGTCCAGGTCTCCCGGTCCATCATGCCCTGCTTGCGCCAGGTTTCAAACTTGGGCGCCCATTCATTGGTGATGAACTGGGCCGTCATCTGGCTGAGCATCCGATGCTCATCCGTCATCCATGCGGAGCGCGTCTCGGTCATCTTTCTCCCTTTGGCCGTTTCCCGGGCCTTATCTCTTGCGGGCCTCCAGCTCGGCATTGAACAGCCGCAGCCGGTGGCTCAGGTTTTCATAGTCCGTCACGCTGTCGAAATTTTCGAACAGGAATGACAGCGCTTCGCCTTCATCGAGCCCCGCCTCCTGGGCAAACTTCCTGAGCTTGCGGTAGCCGTCCTCGGTCATTGCAACCGGGAAGCGGCGGGTCAGGCGGAAACGTTTCGGCATCATGTGGTCCTTTGCATGTCAAAGCACCGGCCGGGGCTGGATGGACGCCCCGGACAGGGGCGCCCGAAAGGCATCAAAAGGCGTCCGCGTCCAGCGCCATCACCGGATCCGCTCCGCTTTCGATGCGGGCCAGGTGCAGTTTGGTCGCGGGCAGCCGCCGTGCCATATAGTACCGGCCGGTTGCGAGTTTCGTCTCATAGAACGCCGCGTCATCGGACCCCGCGTCAAGCGCTTCCTGCGCGGCCTTGCCCATCTTAGCCCACATCAGGCCCAGGCAAACCTGTCCGAACAGATGCATAAAGTCATAAGACCCGGCCAGCGCGTGGTTGGGATCCTTCATGCCTTTTTGCATGAAATACATACCGGCCGCCTGCAGATCCTTGGAGGCCGCCTTCAGCGGATCGATGAAGTCTTTGCCGAAAGTCTCTGAAACATCCTTATTTTCCTGGCAGAAGGTCTTCACCAGGTCGAAGAACGCCAGAACATATTTGCCGCCGTGCTGGCCCAGCTTGCGGCCCACCAGGTCCAGCGCCTGCACGCCGTTGGCACCCTCGTAGATCATCGCGATGCGGGCGTCGCGGGTGTATTGCGACATGCCCCATTCCTCGATGTAGCCATGGCCGCCATAGACCTGCTGCGCCTGCACGGTCATGTCGTAGCCCTGATCGGTCAGGAAGCCCTTGATCACCGGCGTCATCAGCGAGATCAGCCCGTCGGCGTCCTTGTCGCCTGCGCGGTGCGCCTGGTCGATCAGGGTGGCGCCCCACAGCAGGAACGCGCGCGCCCCTTCGGCAAAGCTTTTCTGGTCCATCAGCGAGCGGCGGATGTCCGGATGCACGATCAGCGGATCGGCGGGCCCGTCCGGGTTTTCGGCGCCGGTCACGGCGCGGCCCTGCAGCCGGTCCTTGGCATATTCGACGGCGTTCTGATAGGCGGCCTCGGCCTGCGCCAAACCCTGCATGCCGACGCCCAGACGGGCCTCGTTCATCATGGTGAACATGGCGCGCATGCCCTTGTGCTCTTCGCCCAGAAGCCAGCCGGTGGCGCCGTCATAATCCATCACGCAGGTTGAATTGCCGTGGATGCCCATCTTCTCCTCGATCTTGCCGACCGAGACGCCGTTGCGTTCGCCCGGGGTGCCATCCGCGCTGACAATGAATTTGGGCACGATGAACAGGCTGACACCCTTGATGCCCTCGGGGCCGCCGGGGATCTTGGCCAGCACCAGATGCACCACGTTTTCCGCCATGTCATGGTCGCCGGACGAGATGAAGATCTTCTGCCCCGAGATCTTATAGCTGCCATCGCCCAGCGGTTCCGCCTTGGTGCGCATCAGGCCCAGGTCGGTGCCGCAATGCGGTTCGGTCAGATTCATGGTGCCGGTCCATTGGCAGCTGACCATCTTGGGCAGATAGGTGGCCTTCTGCTGATCGGTGCCATGCGCCAGGATCGCCGAAGCAGCCCCGTGGGTCAGCCCCTGGTACATGGTGAAGGCCTGGTTTGCGGACGAGAAGAACTCGCCCACTGCGGTGCCCATGACATACGGCATGTTCTGGCCGCCGAACTCCTCCGGCATGTCCAGCCCGGTCCAGCCGCCCTGCTTGACCTGTTCAAAGGCCTCCTTGAACCCCTTGGGGGTGTAGACCACGCCGTTTTCCAGGCGGCAGCCCTCTGCATCGCCCACCACGTTCAGCGGGTGCAGAACCGCACTGGCGATCTTGCCAGCTTCCTCCAGCACCGCGCCGGTGAACTCCGGCTCCAGTTCGCTGTATCCGGGGATGTCGCTGCCGGACACCTTCAATACGTCATGCAGGATAAACTGGGCGTCTTTTGCGGGGGCTGTATAGGAAGGCATTGCGGTCCTCTTCGGGGGGCTTGTTGCTTGGGGTCGATGCCGGGCAGGCCGGCGGGATAGGGCGGGGCGGCTGCCTATTCGGCGGCCTCCTGCTTGGCCCGCATCGAGGCGATCATCTTTTCGCCCCAGGCCAGCTGGTCTTTCAGGTCCTCGATCGCCTCGGTCAGCTCTTCGCGCTGGCGCTCCATATCGGCAAGCCGCTCGCGGCCGACCTCATAGGTCTTGGTCAGCTGGGTCACCTGCTGGTCGCCGACATGGTACAGATCCAGCAGCTGGCGGATTTCCTCCAGGCTGAACCCGAACCGTTTGCCGCGCAGGATCAGCTTCAGCCGGGCGCGGTCGCGTTTGGTGAACAGCCGCTTCTGGCCGTCGCGGATCGGGAACAGCAGTTCCTTGGCTTCGTAGAACCGGAGCGTGCGGGGAGTTACGTCATAAGCCTCGCACATCTCGCGGATGGTCATGGTTTTCTCTGTCATCATCGTCACTCTTACGGCTTGGTGCAGGACCAAGCTGGCCGCAGCCGGGTTTTCGATCAAGACTGACTTTACGTTTACGTAAGTTATACGTTACGTCATTTTCCGGGGCGTGAATGGTTCGCAAAACGAACAAAAAATGACGCAACGTTTTGACTTGGAGGGCGCGCAGACCGGGGCCGAAGCGTATCCAAGGCGCGGCTATGGCAGAACCCAACAGTCCGGACTTAAGGCGAAACCGCCGCGCCAGCGCTTGCCAATCGGCTGGCGTTTCGGCGACGCGCCAGCAAATTCAAGAAGCCGGGTTTGTTGGCCGGAATGAAGTGGAAAACGCGCGCGTCCGGCGCCACCCCGCGGGAGGCGCTTGCCCGGCTGATTGACACAGGGCGGATCCGGGATTGGTCTTGGAAAGGCGGGGAGCAGGCTTACTTCACCAGGGCCCGGGTGCTTTCACGCAGTTCGCTCAGCTCTTCAATGGCCTCATTGATCTGCTCGCGCTGC